>JAHZFJ010000027.1 GCA_019421365.1 Lachnospiraceae bacterium | reverse complement strand
TAGAGCATGCGGTTCATACCCGCAGTGTCGGCGGTTCAAATCCGTTCTCCGCTATTATAAAATTGTATTAAGACGTCAAGTAATAAGCATACTATTACTTGACGTTTTTGTTATATAATTATATTATGATACTAGGATCAAAAGGTCATGTGTACATGCTTGCATGAAAACATAACTTTATGACCTGTAAAACATGAGAAAGTAGCCCGAATAGGGCGTATAAGGGGTGTTAACTACTCCAAGGAAACTTCAAGTGTGAAGTTTTAGTAATGAACTAGAAGGTATCAGCTATTTAATACGTAGCTGTGATTAACGTATATTTATTAGAGATCGACGTTACTGTTGATTTAGAAAAGGAGGATTTGAGATGCGTGTAGGTATGGGATATGATGTCCACAAATTAGTGGAAGATCGAGATTTAATAATAGGCGGAGTGAAGGTTCCTTATGAGAAGGGGCTTTTAGGACATTCTGATGCAGATGTATTGCTCCATGCAATTATGGATGCGTTACTTGGTGCAGCAGCACTTGGTGATATAGGAAAACATTTTCCAGATACAGATGACCGGTTTAAGGGGGCATCAAGTCTTGCATTATTAGCTGAGGTTAAGAAGTTATTAGATAATGAACTTTATGTGATAGAGAATATTGATGCTACTATTATAGCTCAAAAGCCAAAGATGGCTCCTTATATTGAGCAGATGCGTGAGAATATAGCTAAGACTTTACAAATAGAAGTGAACCAAGTGAATGTAAAAGCTACAACAGAAGAGGGGCTTGGATTTACTGGTGATGGTAAAGGAATCTCTTCGCAAGCAATATGTATGCTTACGAGTGTAAGTAATTATGCATATGATCATATTATGGAAACATTTCAACCAACAGGAGGTTGCAGCGGTTGTACTGGCTGCAGCGGATGTAGTAAGAAATCTTAAAGGTAAGAACTTGAATTATTCTGTTGACAAATCTCGAAATAATGAATAGAATAAAGCAAGACAATTAATATTGTTCTATCCTTGTGTAAGTGAACGTATATTAATTACAAAAGACATTGAAATTAAATATATAGTAAAAGCGAAGAACAGAAAAGTAGCAGATACAAAGATATCAGAGATGGAATGTCACCGGCTGTAAGCATTCCTTATTGGAGTATAGGGGTTCTACTTAATTATTATAATTAAGTCTGTGAAGTGCATCTGGGAGCTGATTTGGTGAGGGAATATCTTAGCTAAGTCCGGTAGCAGCCGTTATATGACAATAAGATATTAATTGAGAACTGTTTTATTGAAGGAATCAGTTTATTAATGAATATAGAGTGGAACCGCGAGTAAATCGCCTCTAATATGTGAAAGCATGTTAGAGGCGTTTTTTTGCTCTATTATCCCACAATAGTTTAAGGGAAGGAAAGTGGTTTTGAATGGGATTTATTAAATTTGTGAAGGATGAAATACAGTTAATTAAAGAACGTGACCCAGCGATTAAAACTCCTATGGAAGTATTCTTATATCCAAGTTTTAAAGCAGTCATGAGATACCGCATTGCTCATAAGTTATATCTTAAGAAACATTATTTCTTAGCGAGATGGTATTCTCAAAGAACTGTTCGTAAAACAGGTATTGAAATCCATCCGGGGGCAACAATAGGAAAAGGGTTATTTATTGATCACGGTAATGGTGTTATAATAGGGGAAACGGCCATTGTTGGTGATAATGTAACCTTGTATCAAGGTGTTACGCTTGGCGGTACTGGTAAAGAAACAGGTAAAAGACATCCTACCATCGGTGATAATTGTATGATTAGTGCCGGTGCCAAAGTTCTAGGATCTTTTACGGTTGGTGCGAATTCGAAGATTGGTGCAGGTAGTGTAGTTTTATCAGAAGTGCCACCAAATTCTACTGTAGTTGGTGTTCCGGGAAGAGTTGTAAAACGAGATAACATGAGAATACCTTGCGAAGATCTTGACCAGGTACATTTGCCAGACCCTGTATTGAATGATTTATCGAAACTAGAAGCTGAAAACAAAGCATTACGCCAAGAATTAAATACCCTTAAGAATCAAGTTGCAGAGTTAATTAACAAAACCAAATAAGTACTTTACAAAACATTCAAATTGTTATACAAACAATTGTAAAACACTTCTTCAAACCTAAAGCATACTTGTGTCTAAGGCTGTTTACAGCAACTACATTGGTATGTTTTAGGACTAAAAAGAATTTCACACATGTCTAAATATATTATAGTAGGAAAGGAAAGGTGATTAGATGAAGTTATATAATACATTAACGAAGAAAAAAGAAGAGTTCAAACCGATAGAAGAAGGAAAGGTACGTATGTATGTCTGCGGTCCAACTGTTTATAACTATATTCATATTGGGAATGCAAGACCTATGATTATGTTTGATACTGTAAGACGTTACTTTGAATATAAAGGATATGACGTAAATTATGTATCAAACTTTACTGACGTAGATGATAAGATTATTAAGAAAGCAGTTGAGGAAGGTGTTCCTACAACAGAGATTACTAAGAGATATATTGATGCTGTTAAGGAAGATATGAAAAACCTTAATGTTATGCCAGCTACAACGCATCCATTAGCAACGGAAGAAATCCCTGGAATGATTGAGATGATCCAGACATTAATTGAGAAGGGGTATGCTTACGAGAAGAATGGAACCGTGTATTTCAGAACAAGAAGCTTCGAGGGGTATGGTAGATTATCGAAGAAGAACATTGATGATTTGGAAGCAGGTGCAAGAATCGTTGTTAGTGATGAAAAAGAAGATCCAATGGATTTCGTATTATGGAAACCAAAGAAAGAAGGAGAACCATATTGGGAATCACCATGGAGCCAAGGTAGACCAGGTTGGCATATTGAATGTTCTGTAATGAGTAAGAAATATCTAGGAGACCAAATTGATATCCATGCAGGTGGAGAAGATCTAATCTTCCCTCACCATGAGAATGAAATTGCACAAAGTGAAGCTGCTAATGGTAAGAATTTTACTAAATATTGGTTACACAATGGTTTCTTAAATATTGATAACAAGAAGATGTCTAAGTCAGAAGGTAACTTCTTTACAGTAAGAGAAGTTGGTGCAGAATATCCATATGAAGTTCTCCGTTTCTTCATGCTTAATGTTCACTATAGAAGTCCAATTAACTTCAGTAGAGAATTGATGGAATCTGCAAAGAATGCATTAGAGAGAATTAAGAATGCGGTTAGTAATTTAACACATTTATCTGAAAATGCTACAGAGAGAGAATTGACAGAGGAAGAAAAGACATTCCTTAATTCGATTATTGCTTTAAAAGATAAATTTGAGGCAGCCATGGATGATGATTTCAATACAGCGGATGCAATTGCTGCTATTTTTGAGATGGTAAAAGCTGCGAATACGAACTTATCGGCAGAATCTGCAAAACGACTACTTGACGAAACTAAAAACTACATTGTAAGATTAGTGAATGTATTGGGCGTTGATGTAGACATGAAGGAAGAATTGTTAGACGAAGAGATCGAAAGCTTAATTCAAGATAGACAAGATGCAAGAAAGAATCGTGATTTCTCGAAAGCGGATGAGATTCGTGACTTACTATTAGAAAAAGGTATTATACTTGAAGATACGAGAGAAGGGGTAAGATGGAAGAGAGTTTAAATCCAATGAGTGAACCTATTATGGCTGAGATATCCTTTGCGAAGTATCTAAGAAGTGCGTTTCAATTAGAGGATGTAGATATTAAGACGTATTCACCATTAACGCTTGCATATATAGGTGATTCTATATATGATGTTATTATACGTACCTTGCTAGTTGAGAAGGGGAACGCACCAGTGCAGAAACTTCATAAGAGGGCAAGTTCTCTTGTGAAGGCCTCTGCCCAAGTGACTATGTTCCATGCCATTAAGGACGAGCTTACAGAACAAGAGATGAGCTATTATAAGAGAGGCCGTAATGCAAAATCTTTCACTTCAGCAAAGAATGCATCAATTACGGATTATCGTATGGCCACTGGTATTGAAGCGTTGGTAGGATATCTATATCTAACAGATCAGATGCCGCGAATTATAGAATTAATGAAATTAGGCCTTTCTCAGATGGAAGAGGCGAAGTAAAGAAATTGTAATATTTATTGCAAATGAATCCATGTTCATAGAATATATACTAGAGGGATTCAGTGCATAGGTGCCAAGGGCAGATAGGAGTTTTATGAGATACGAAGAATTAACAATAGAAGGTAGAAACCCAGTATTAGAAGCATTTCGAGCAGGTAAGACAGTAGATCGTTTATTTATCTTAGATGGTTGCCAAGACGGCCCAGTTAAATCCATTCTAAGAGAAGCGAAAAAAGGTGATACAATCATCAATTTCGTTAAGAAAGAACGTTTGGATCAGTTATCTGAAACAGGAAAGCACCAAGGGGTTATTGCTTATACAGCTGCATATGATTACGCAACCGTTGAAGATATCTTACAAGTAGCTAGAGACAAAGGGGAACCACCATTTATCATTATATTAGATAACATCGAAGATCCTCATAACCTTGGAGCAATGATTCGTACAGCTAACCAAGCAGGCGCTCATGGTATCATTATCCCTAAGAGAAGGGCAGTTGGACTTACTGCAACTGTAGCAAAAGTTTCTGCGGGTGCTATTAATTATACACCAGTAGCGAAAGTAACAAACCTTGTAGCAACAATTGAGGATCTAAAGAAAGAAGGCTTATGGTTCGCCTGTGCAGACATGGACGGCGAAGTTATGTACAAGTTAGATCTAAAAGGACCAATCGGTCTTGTTATCGGTAGCGAAGGAGAAGGCGTTGGAAGATTGGTAAAAGAAAAGTGTGATTTCATAGCTAAGATTCCTATGTTAGGAAACATTGATTCTCTTAATGCGTCGGTAGCTATGGGTATTCTTTCGTATGAAATAGTAAGACAGAGAATGAATTAAGACTAAAATCCCCCGTACAGTTATGTAATGCTGTAGAAGTTGATAGGAAATGGAATAAGTATAAGGCAAAGACTTTGCAACTCAATTAGGGGATTTTATAAGAAAGTTCCCAATGAGATGCAAAGTTTTTTCTTTTGTAAAAAAAGAAATGGCAATCAGAAAAAGAGTGTTAATTGCTAAAAAAATATAATGTACTTATATAGTTTTCTGATAAAAGTAATTAATTATAACCTATAGTGTTAAAAATACATTAAACTCAAAATAATTAATTGAATTATTTTGAGTTTAATGTTATAGTAAAAAGGTTATATGACTAAAAATGACAATTTATGCTACTGAAAGATTGAGACTACTAGCGGACAGGGAGGAACATTTTGAGACATAAATATGAAATGCTAATTGAGCGTAACTTCTATCAGAATCCATCCATGTATCTTGTAACGAAAGTTACTGTTATTGGAGAATACAATCGTAACCGAATCGAAGATGCAATAAGGGAGATGGAGAGAGTTCATCCAATTATCACTTATGTATTGGAAGAAGGGGAAGAAGGAAAAGTTTATTTTGTTAAGAAGGAAGATAGCAAAGTAAAAGTAAAGTACTTTGAGAAAAAGAGTCAAGACGGTTGGTTGAGTATAACAAGAGAGGAAGAGTTTATTCCACTGGAGTTTGATAAAGAGCCATCTTTACGTTTCTTAATAATACATGGTAAAGAAGATTTTGATATTGTAATTCTTGGGCATCATCTGCTTGGAGATGGAAAGTCTTATCAGTATCTGATGCATGATTTATTAGAAGTATATTGTAATGGAACACAAAATCTACCTGTTCAAGAAACAAGATTTATTCGTGAGATAAGTGATCTACCAAAAGAGAGTGAGCCGCCAAGTGAATTTGTTGAAGAAATACATGCTGTTAATAAGCGGTGGTCTTCTATGCGACGTCAATATACAAGGGAAGAATACTTGAAATTATTTACAGATCATCATGAAGTCCATGGATTAGGATTGTCAGTAGAAGCAATTGATAAGGAAAAGTTCCCGTTACTAATTAATCGATGTAAAGAACATGGAGTTACCGTTAATTCTGCGCTTGTAACCGCTTTTACAGCCGTTTTATATAAACTTAATAAAGAAGAGCAAAAGGCAACGGTTGCAGTGAATCTACGTGATAAGTTGAATTTTAGTACGAATCGCTGCATTGCAAATTATTCTTCGGCAGTTTCACCGAAGTTAAAATATAATGAAGAGGATACCTTTTGGAGTAATGTAGAATGTATACATAAGTTATTGAAGGAAGAATTGAATCAACCTTCAAAAACCTTTGCTATTCTTCAGTTATTTTGTCATATGGATGGAAGTATCTTCGATTCATTAGCACAGGCTGCAAACGGTACTTTTCAGGGAGAAGTTCTTATGGATGTTATAAGACTTCTGGGCTTTGAGAATAGAGAACAAGGATTTGATTTGTCTAATTTAGGAGTTATTGAAATGAACCCTGAGATGGGAGAATATTTTATTAAGGATTATGTGTTTTTTGCAAATCCCACTACCACTTATGACTTTACTGTTGGGGTAGCAACCTTTAACGAACAATTGAATCTAGCTATCTGCTATAAAAAAAATAGTGTAACAGAAGAAGAGATAAAAGAATATGCAAGAAATGTTGTTGAATTGTTATGTTCCTAATCATGTGAGGTGGAATTTAATAAGAGATACAAATAAAGGAGGAAAAACAATGAAAAAGGGAATTCGTTTTAAAATTTTAATTTCGATGATTGCATTGACGGCATTTAGCATCTGGGCGTCAGTCACTAATTTAGGGTACATTCATGATATGCATGCGGATGCAGAACAGGCTTTTGTTGAATATGGACTAAGTGCTGATGCAATTGGTCAAATACAAGATACATATGATGAAGCAATGTCTGCTAATCGTATTGGGATTACTACTATGATTATCATATCGATTATAGTTGTATTATTAATTTCATGGAGTGTTATATCACCTACGAAAAGAGCTTCTAAAAAATTAAATGAAATTCTAAAAAATATGGATAACAACCAGGCAAATCTGAAAGCTAGGATACCAGTTGAGAAAAAAGATGAGGTTGGCGAGCTAGTGAATGGTATCAATACATTCATGGAAAGACTAGATAATATCATGGAAGAAGTAAAAAATAATTCCATACGACTAAATAGCAGTGTAGATAATGTTGCAGCGAATATTGGAGATGCTAATGCAAATACCAACGATATATCCGCTTCTATGCAAGAATTAGCAGCTAGTATGGAAGAGGTGTCCTCTACAATTACAACCGTAATTGAGAATACAGTTTCAGTAGATGAGAATATATCAGATATGGCAGATCAAACCAAATCAGTTATGGGCTATGTTGAGGAAATGAAAAAACGTGCGTATAATATGAAAGAAGTTGCTGAGGGAAATAAAGTATCCACTAGTGAAATTGTATCAACCATTGGTACAGATTTGCAAATTGCAATAGAGAACGGTAAAAAGGTTGAGAATATCAATGAATTAACTGGTGAAATATTAAGTATATCTAATCAGACGAATCTGTTGGCCTTAAATGCGTCAATTGAAGCAGCCAGAGCTGGAGAGGCTGGTAAAGGATTTGCAGTCGTTGCAGAAGAGATTAGACAATTAGCAGACAGTAGTAGAAACGCAGCAACTAAGATACAAGAAATTAGCGTAATGGTAACGGAAGCTGTTACCAAGTTAATGACGTGTGCTAA
Source organism: Lachnospiraceae bacterium (assembly GCA_019421365.1). Lineage (GTDB taxonomy): Bacteria > Bacillota > Clostridia > Lachnospirales > Lachnospiraceae > Anaerosporobacter. Next base: position 50,176 of record JAHZFJ010000027.1, on the reverse strand, counting down.
TGATATGATGAATTATATTAATGGAAAAGTTTTGCCTGATTATGATAGTTATGTATCTAGTGGAGTTCAATATGATAAAGATGCCGTATATATTCACGAAGTAATGGGTGACTTCGAACAAAAGTCAAATAAGTTAAATGATACCATGGCTAGTATGGTTGAATCATTCCATGGAATTTCTAAAGCGATTGAAGAAAGTACAATAGGTGTAACTAGCGTAGCAGATAATACATCTGATTTAGTAAAGAAAGTTAATGATATATCGATAGAAATTACAAAAAATAAAGAGATAGCAAACACATTGCTAGAAGAAGCAGAAAAATTTGCTTAATATGATAGAAGGGGAGTCATTGTTGACTCCCTTTCTATATTGATGAGTTATTTTTGATAGAGGGATAAATAGTTAATAGTTTAATAGTGAAGTTAGTCCTTTATATAAGAATTATTATTGACATTGTCTTCTTGATTTGTTAAAATAATTTCGTTAGCGTTTGAAATGTTAACAAATATTATATAGTTGCTGCCATGGCTCAGTCGGTAGAGCGTCGCCTTGGTAAGGCGGAGGTCGGCGGTTCAAGTCCGCTTGGCAGCTTAGTGTGAAACCCTTGTGAATACAAGGGTTTTTGCTGTTTCTAAGGAATGATTAATGGCTTTATAAACAGTTCAATTTAACGATTTGACTAACATTTGACTAACACTTAAATCAAAAAAAATAAAAAGATAGCAAACAAAACTATAAAATACTAAGCTTTTCGTTTGAATGCATCTTCTAATACATTAGCTGCTTTTTCGTCCATTTGTTCTAATGCATGGGCGTAAATATCCATGGTAGTACTTGTTTGGGCGTGTCCAAGACGTGAGGAAACAGTCTTGACGTCTACGTTCTCGGCTATTAGTAGCGTAGCTGATGTGTGTCTTAAACCATGCAAGGTTATCATTGGAAGTTTGTCTTTTTCGTCCTCAACTGTATTGTTATATTGTTTGAGTATCTTTGTAAATGTAGCCGTTGGAGTTGAAGGGTACATCTGTGTACCATCTGTTTGGATAAATATATGGTTGGTACCGTTCCATTGATCTCCGATTGATAATCTATATTTGTTCTGTTCTAGTTTCCACTCTTTAATTAGTTGTATAACGAAGTCAGGTAGTTTAATTGTACGATTAGAGCTAGCTGTCTTAGGTTCTTTAGTTATTACCTGTCTATCTATATGCGAACTTGATTTATTAATACTTACCGTATGATTATCAAAGTCTATATCATCCCAGGTTAGTGCAACAAGTTCACCTCTTCGAAGTCCTCCAAAAATAGCAATATTATATAAAACTTTAAACTGTAGTGGTATAGTTCTTGATTCGGTATACTCTGTGACGTTGTATTTTTGGTGTATAGCACCTTTTCTAGAGTGAGCCTTATAAACGGTCGAATAAGACATGTCTAATGCGTCTAAGAAGGTTTGTGTTTGCTCGAATGTAAAATATTTGATAGTATCATGAGTGCTTTTAGATTTGGGTAGAGATACGCGGTCGCATGGATTAGATTCTATCAGTTGCCATTGCACTGCAGTAGATAACATACTGCTTAATACAACATGATCCTTCTTGATAGTAGCGGGACTATATCCCCCTGGCTTCCCATCTAATCTGACACCGTCTTCTAGTAGATTGTTATAGTAACTCTGCAGGTGTAGAGGTTTAAGACTTGAAAGCTTTATATGACCTAAAGCAGGTAAAATACGTAGCTTTAATATGTCACAATAGTTCTTATATGACACTTGAGTTAAATTGATCTTAGCATATTCTACTAGCCAACGTTCTGAGTACTCTTTAAGTGTAAGCTTGTCTCCAGTTAATATTTTTCCGTTCTTAACTTTCTGCTCAAATTCAAATACAAATGTATCGAGTGCCTTCTGTTGCTGCTTAGCTGTTAAATTGAGATTAGGTGTAAAGGTAGTAGTTTCAATTAGTTGTTTACCGACACTATTACGACCATTTGAAACTGTAATCTGATAAGAGTTACCTCTTTTACGAATTGAAGCCCTAAAGAAATGTATTGACAAGATAGGGGCAATTAAAAAATACTAGTAATTGCATCGTAAGTTACATAGTAATTAACAAAACTAAAAAATAGTACAAGAAAGGAAGACGTAAAATGGCAGAAGTAAGTCGTATGCGCACAATATCAGCAACTGCTAAATATTTTAAGGAGCAAGATCCAGATACAGTAGTAGGAGAATATCTTCTTAGAAAGATGATTAAGACGGGAGAATTACCCGTTGTAATGGCAGGGCGGAAAGCACTTTTAAATATTGATAACCTGATTGCATACTTTAATGGTACTAGCATTCCAAAAGAGCAGCAAGAAGACAGAGAAGAGTTACCTTGTGAGTATGGGAAATTGCGAAAAGTAGAAGTGTAGGCGGTGATTGATTGGACGATAAAGGTTGGATTAAGATCCATAGACGAATACTGGAAAATCCAATTGTTTGTAAAGATAGCGATTATTTTACAATATGGGTGTATTTGCTTCTTGAAGCGACACATGCAGACTATGCAAAGCTTTTCAAGGGTGAAAAAATAGTATTAAAACCAGGTCAATTAATTACTGGAAGAAAGGTTATTTCTGAAAAATTTCGTATTTCAGAAAGTAAGGTTCATAGGATTCTTTTATCACTAGAAAGTGAACATCAAATTGAACGACAAGCTAGCAATAAAAATACTTTAATAACAATAGTTAACTGGGATAAGTATCAAAAAATCGAACAACTAAATGAAACTCAATTGAACAACAACCGCACAACAAGTGAACTACAACTGAACACATTACAAGAACAAAACAACATAACAACAAAAGGAATTAATAAAAAAGAAATTGTTGCATTTCCTACGGAAAAGACAACGAAACCGAAATTCACTATTGATTCTTTTGAAATGCTTTGTGTAGAAACATTAATACATAGCTGCTTAGAATTATATCCAAATTCAAAGGTACCAGCAACACAAGTCGAAAAGGATAAATGGGCACTAGACATTGACAGAATGAAACGATTAGATAACAGAACAGAAGAAGATATTGGACAAGCCTTAGAATTTGCAATCAATAATCCGTTTTGGAAACAGAATATAAGGAGTGCAAAGAAATTTAGAGAAAAGTTTGAAACTTTGCTTATACAAAGCAAACAAAACAAATCGCTTTCTATTCGCGGTGTAGGTAAAAAACAAACTCATGGTGATTTTAATGATATGGTGAAAGGTTGGTTAGAGAATGAATAAACAAGAATTTGCAATTATATTAAAGGTAATTAAATCAAGTTATCCAGCAAGTAATGCTCAATTTGATGAAACGGTTATTAGTGTTTGGTATGAAATGCTTAGGGATTTAGATTATAGTGTTTGCCTAACAGCAGTAACAAACTTTGCAAAAAATAGCAAATACTTACCTACAATAGCTGATATTAGAGAAGCGTGTAGCAAGGAAGCGGAGGTATTGATTAAACCATATAACGAAGCTTGGGAAGATGTCTTGAGAGTCGTTAGAAAGTATGGTAATAGGGGAGCAAAAGAAGCAATGGAAGAATTAGACCCGATAACACGAAAAGTAGTAAAGTGTATAGGATTCTATGAAATATGTACTACTAATTCCATCGCAAGCCTAAGAAGGGAGTTTAAAGACTTATATACAAGTTACAAAGATGATGGTGATTATAATATCAAGGCAAGTTCTTCAATATGCAGCAATAAAAAGGGGGTTAGCCTTATTGAGTAAAGTGGATGAATTGATGAAACATCGAGTAGTTGAACAAGGTTATAGAATGAAACAAAACGAAGTTATCGAGCGTAGAGCAGCAATGAGAAAGATTCTTCTAGGTACCAAGTTCGGTAACAGTGATAATAAAACCTTGGACAATATAATTATTGTTAAATTTGACAATAGTTTTATCGTAGAAGATCAAGCATTTTCAGAATTTTATTATTGCAATAAAAAAGCCATTACATGAGTTGCCGCTCTGTAATAGCAAGTAACCTGTTAACTGTCAAGTATAGGTATGACCTTATTATATCATCATACATGGACGATTTCAAGAGTGCTACACGTTGTTTTACCACTGCAAAGGGGTTCCCAAAATGGAAGTACCTTCAAATACAAAAGTGGACCTCGTGTTTCACGACCCCCATTACAATGTGAGAAAGGAATTATATGGATATAACAACAGCAATAGTATTCTTTATCCTAGGAGTACTATTCACAGTAAACACGCTACCAGATAACAATAGTATGATGGATAAGGAGATATAAATTATGTATAAGATGATCAATGAGGAATTAAGAATAGCAAGTTGCGAATTAAAGGATTTATCAGTTAGAGAAACAATGTCGATATTAGCACAATTTGATGGTGATACATTAGAAACATTAAACGTCTTTTATAACAGTACCGAGGATTTAATTGTGCTTAATAGTGAACATCGTAATTATCAATTAATCTTAGAAACGTGTGAAATGTATCTTGAAGCTGATAGAGAGACGAGAAATAAGATCGAAGATGCAGTACAAGAACATACAACAAGTGAACTAATTGGAGTATTAGATAAAGCAATTGCAAGAAGAGATGCTAAAAAAATAAAAACTATATTAGAAAATAATGTTGTAACACCATATTATTCAGAGTTTTATACAATAAAAGAATTGGAGAAAATTGAAAAGAAAAGTGGGCATGATCGCAATATGTATATGTATGGTTACATAATGGGTAAACGTGCTGAACGTGCCAGAAGAAAGAAGGTGCAAGCATGAGTGTAGTAAAGTTTATAGCTAAGCCAAAACAGGTTCAGAGTAATCCGCTAAAATCAAAGTATCAAGTATACCAAAGAGCATTGAAACGTTGTATAGAGGTAGTTAGTAAAGAACATGCCAAGGATCGCCTAGATATTAATCAAATCCAGAAGTTCATCTTTTTAAGCGTTAAGATGATAGCTACATCAAAACGTACTGACGAAGAAAACATACTGCTTAAGTTGCAGCCAATGGAGCGGTATGCGTATTTGGATAACATAGTACAGACAATAGGAATGCTAACTCCAAGACAGCTAATTGAAGTATTCCCTATTTATAAAAGATATGATGGTGACAAGTATCAGATGAAGGATTACTACTACACAATGGAAGAAATCAATAAAATAGGGTTGGATAATCCGATTGGAAACAAATCCTTTGAATTATTATGGGATTATGAAAATAATGATCTAAGGAATTTTCTTGTTGAAACAGTATCGGCATTGAATTTAGTAAATATGTATCGTGGTGGAGTTGATGCATGGGATTATATTTTGAATAATAAGGAGCTGCCAAGAGAAGAAGAAAAGACCAGATTACCTAAGTATCTACAGTTAGTTAAGTGATAGGTTGGAGTGTAGAATGTAATTAGTTGTGCTAGCGCAATAGAGAGTAGGTGACCTATGAGTGCAAAGATAAAAATATCATATGAGCATGATCAGGAGTTACAGGAACTAATAAAGCTATTAAGTCCTAAGATTAAGCGATATAAGAAAGAGGACAAGCAAGGGAAGTATCATAGGGTGTACATTGAGGTTAAGTAGTGTGTAAACATAGGTAAAGAAAAAATGCGGCTTAGGTAAATTCTAGGCCGTGTTATATGTTATTTAAAACATGGAATACTCTTAAGTGAGAAATCTTTATGAATGTAGGATAGGTAGAGAGAAAGGTAGAATAACATAAGTAATGAACATTGAAGAAGTTCTTCTAAATCAAATGAATTTGTTATCAGAGCGGAGTGCTCATTGTGATGATATGGTGCTCAATGAAATATCGAAGTCAATGTGCTTAATAGCTAAAACTTTAAGTAGACTAAGAGATATTAATTACTTAAATATAGATAATCCTATACCGAGTGTCAAACAGAGGCAATGTATTTACACGTGTGAGGAAATTGCAGAGAGATATGGAGTAAAACCTGGTACTGTTTGGAAGTGGATACGTAAAGAAAAATTAATAGCTATGAAAATAGGTAAGTGCTATAAGGTCCGTGAAGAAGATCTAATGAAGTTTGAGAAAGAAAAGATTAGAAACTATTAAGCTAGTACAACCAAATGGTAGTGACCATAAAATCATGGTGAGATTTGTGAGACCTTAAAAAGTATATGGACATTTTAGACACCCTAAAAAGGAAACCCCTATATAGTGGTGACCATAAGATCAACCACGGACATTTGTCCCTCGTTAGCGCCCATGAATTTATGGTGGTTAAATGTTGTTAGCTGACAACCATTTGCAACCATTATTGAATTATATGGAAATGGACTAAAAAAATCCTGTATATGTAGTGATAAAGAGAACCTCACAAAACCACACATTGCTAATTATATAGATTACCTCATAATGAACTATTGATGTTTGTAAAAGCTAGTCATAGGGGTAGAAAATGTTGAGGTGAATATTGAAATTTGTTGGTTTGTTATTGTGGGATTTCGTGGAAATAGATGCACATATCTTTTAGAGATAGTAGTGAAATAAAGCGTTACGAAAGCGAACGTTACATGTATAAAAAGCGAACGCTCGAAATAGCTAAAATATCAATGATAAAGGAATTATAAATAACAGTAACGTTGCAACAATTAAACAATTGATCTTAGTATTTAGCATGTTTACATAATAAAAGATGGCTTAAATACATCGTTAGGAGGTGTTAAATGAAATATAAGTATATAGACTTAGGAACATTTAAAGAGGAAATAAATAGCGGTGCTGAATGTGCCACTTTTAGATCCCTTGATAGTGGAAAGTCATACTGTATTCAATTCGCTTCCCAACCTACTGGGTTTGGAACAAAGTATTTCTTACAATGTCCATCATGCAAAGAAAGACGAACTATTTTATATGAGTTTCATGATATGTTGTTATGTCGCTCATGTCTCCAGAAATTCGGATTTAGAGTGTACAAAAAGATACAAGATGTAACAGACGGCGGACAAGACTACATAGATTATGTGATTAGAAAATACACCCAGAAGCATAATATTGAACTGATTTTTGAACAGCGTACAGCTTGCAATGGTCTCTCATATAACGTAATTGATTTTTATTACTTAGATTATACTTATCATAAACCAAAGGGAATTCATTGGAGAACATGGGAGAAAGAAATAACTATACTTCAAGCACTATTTAACATGAGATTTCAATGTACTATGATGAATCGTTCATTTAGCACTGCAGTTATAAGGAGTATTCTAAATTATACGAATATTTTTCTTTTCATGTATGATATTTATTGGATAAAGCATGGTATTATATATTGGGAAAGAGGAATAGAATATACAGGACAAACGTATGAAGAGGGAATTATGACGAAGGCTGAGGTGCAATCGTATGTATACTGATATATTAAGCATATTAAAGATTGACTATTTGTTATATAACATATATAATAATCTTACAAGCAAATATTGAAAAAGTACCCCAGTAATAATACTGGAAGTCCTAACAGACGCGGGAACAGATAGAGCCATTTAGAAGTAACTAGGTGGTTGTATTTGGACCCGCGTTTTTATTTGCTTGTCAAATTGATGAACCGTCTCCTATCTTGCTTCGCACTTGGCAGTGAGTTAAGAATACTCAATTGTCCTCGAAAGGTGTCTGGTAGCATTAAGATAAATAATAATAATTTTTGATAAGGAAAGAGTTGAACCATGTGACAAATAAAGAATTAATTGAGCAAATTCATAAAGAAGTGAATCCATCAGAATACATGGGGAAGCTCTATGAACAGAATAAGGGCATAATCTGTAAGATAGCAAAGAGATATACTTCACGCGCTGATATAGAGGACTTAATGCAAGAAGCATATTTGGGTTTGTATGAGGCGGTTAAGCATTATGAGAATGATAGCGAAGTTAAGTTTATTACATATGCTACATATTGGATAAGGCAAGCGATGCAACGGTATGTGGAAAATAACGCTTCTTCAATTCGACTATCGGTTCATACACAGCAATTGTACAACAAATATAGTAAAGTAGTTAATGCCTTTTTCGAAAAATATAATAGAAAGCCAACAGATCGTGAAGCTAGTCGATTACTTGATACGAGCGTAAAGAGCATTCAATATATAAAGAAAGCTTTGTATGAAGTAGGTAAAATGGATAGCCTGGATCAATCTATTGGAGGTGAGAATGATGATATTAGTCTATCTGATTCTGTAATAGGCTCAAATGGGATTGAAAATGATATAGTTGATAGAATTATAGATAGGGATAGAAAAATCTCTTTATGGGGCATTGTAGCGGATAACACAACCGATAAAGAAAACTTAGTTATTGTTAATCGATATAAAGGGAATAAAACACGTGAGACTATTGGAAATGAAATAGGTGTAAGCAGGGAACGTGTTAGACAGATGGAGAGTACAGCACTACGAAAATTAAGAACACCTAGGGTTACGAGAATGTTAGCGGAACGTTATGAGCTTACGATACAAGGTGCATATAGGGGAACCGTAGGAAACTTTAAAAACACTTGGACTAGTTCTACAGAGAGAACGGCTATAAAATTGATGAAATGGGGAGGTGAAATAGATGCTTAATATACCATCAGAATTAAAGGCTGTGTTTAAAACCGATTATCTTCCTTATCGGTCGGAACCAGTACAGAAAGACTTGAAATTTACTTTTATGGATCCTTCATTAGTTATAGAGAACGACAAAGTAGTTGCAGGTAGTTTTGACTTGCAAGAATCTCTTAACTCGAATGAAGATTTGGTATTTGGTTCTTGCGAAGCAGCATGTTTAAAGGTAAAATTTGCAGACATAACAGAAGATATAAACAGCAAGACATTTTCACTAACACAAACTGTAAATGGTGAAGTAATTAATCTAGGGATCTTTACAGTAGATAGCGCAATAGAACAAGATAACAGAAGATTCTTAGAAGTCACAGCGTATGACAACATACGTAAGTTTGATAGAGATGTAGTTGATTGGTATGAATCACTAACATTTCCTACAAGCCTTAAGGCAATGCGAGAATCCCTTTGCACACACTGTAGTGTAGAATATGAGGACAGCAACCTACCCAATGATGCAATGACAGTTACAAAGACGATTAGTAGCAATACGCTGAATGGGTTAGAGGTACTAAGAAGCTTAGAACAGATCAACGGAGCATTTGGCCATATTGGAAGAGATGGAAAGCTTCAACATAAAGTACTTAGTAAAACTGTTGTTGATGATACAATCCCAAGTGGCTCATACAAAACTCTTAAGTATGAGAAGTACAGTACTAAGCCTATTGATAAGTTGCAAATACTATCAGAGGACGGAGATATCGGCGCAATCGTAGGTACTGGTACTAATTGTTATCAGATACAATCGAATTTCCTTGTGTATGGTAAATCTGCTAGTGCATTGCAAACTATAGCCGATAATGCAGCAATAAACATATTAGGCATAACATATGTACCTTACACGTGCGATATGCTTGGATTACCGTATTTAGAGGTTGGAGATAGGGTTACTTATGGTACAGCAATAACCTCATATATCCTTAGTAGAAACCTCAAAGGTATACAATCAATTAAAGATTCAATTGAGACAAAAGGTAATGAGGAAATAATACAGGTCAAATCAATTAATACAGAAGTTAAGCAGTTAAGAGGAAAGACAAATGTATTATCCCGTGACGTTGAGAAGATGGAAAGCACGATCACTGAGTTTGATAAGCAAATCAATGTACTTCTTCCTGGACCATGGTACCCAGATGGTAGCCTTTTACCTTGTCAAAACAACATGACAAACCTAGAGTACGAGCTGAACAGTAAGATTTTACAGACCACAAAAGAGATAACTACAGAAGTAAACAATGTAAGCGAGCAACTTAACTCACAGATCAGCCAGACTGCTACTTCAATAACAGCACAGGTTAATAACTTATCAGCTAATATGAGCGCACAATTTGCAATAACTGATGCTGAGATATCAACAAAGGTTGAGAAAAACGGTATCATATCATCTATAAATCAGAGCGCAGAGAGTATTACTATTAAGGCTGAAAAGATTAATCTTAGTGGATATGTAACATTCAGTGGACTAAGTGCAGGAACTACAACTATTGATGGTGGTTGCATCAGAACTGGGCTAATAGATGCTGAAAGAATAAAAGTAGGTACTTTAACAGGTTTTAACTTAAATGGCTGTAATATTTATTCGAGTCAAGTTAATGCTACCAATCTTGTAGTTACTGACAGCAATAGTGAGACGCACATAGGATTTGGTCAAATAAACATAGAAAAGGGTTTGTTATCAACATATATAGGAACTGATAGAATTGAAATTAACGGTACCAGAGTGAGTATGAATGGTCATACGCATAGTCAATACGCAAGCACTTCGCATGGTCATAATTCTACAGAAATTTATGGAGTTCCAACTGATTCAAATAACATTAGTATGAGCGGATCTCTTAACGCAGCTTCTGTAACCTACTGCCAAGCCACATTTGTTAGGCAAAGTTCTTCTGATTTAAGGTTAAAAAGAAATGTACAAGATGTAAATAATGTTGATAACTTCTACTCATCATTAAAGCCTAAATCATATCAATTTAAGGGAGACTTAGACGACGGGTATACTCATTATGGCTTATTAGCACAAGAAGTATTAAGTAATGCGTATAGTAACAATATTGATGTTAACGGCCTGGTAAAAGAGTATGAAACAAGATCATATCTAGATGAAGGTATGTATACTGGTAAAAAAGCTTATAGAGTTGATTATGATTCTCTACATGCTTTTCATATATCAATGATACAGAAACTTATTAAACGAGTAAATGAAATGGAGGAAAGGTTATGCAATTAGGAATTAATTTAGCAACAGCAAAATTTAGAGATGATATTATCAAATTGATTAACGGGTGTGGGTTGCCACCAAGTGTTATATCTATATGTCTTGAAGCTGTAAAAGGTGGTGTAGATGAAAAAGCCAATGCAGTTATACGAAATGAGGAAAAGGAATTAAATACAGAGGATAAGTAGTAAATATATCAATTGAACATATCTGAAAAGAACATCTATCGTTATGATAGGTGTTTTTTTGCGTTAATATGTTTATAATAGTAGTTATGATTAATATTACGATAGGAGTGATTCCATATGCCTGCATTAACAGTCAAGGAGTTAGCAGAGGTATTTTCAATGTCGCATAACCAAATAACAGAAATATGTAGAATGAAGGGGAGCCCAGCTTTTAAGAAAGGTGTCGGTAAAACTAGTCCATGGGTATGCTTCAAAGATAAGTTCGAAGCATTTCTTATAGAACAGGCAAGCAAATATAAAGGTTAGGTAGTAAGTATACCAATATCCAAATTGACATCTATCAGAGTGATAGGTGTTTTTTATAGATAATAAAAATTCTTAGAATGATATATTGATACTAAACAAATAATATAACCGTACTTATCAGTACACTTGTTATCTTAGAAGATTGTAAAGAAGGTAGGAACACTATGGAAAATTGTATGCATGATGAATTAATATCAACCAAAGAGGTATCACAGATACTTAAGTGTAACATCAATACTGTAAATGATTATATTAGAGCAGGATTACTTCCTAGATTAAAAATAGGGCGTAATAGTAAATGTAGAAGATTAGCAGTAGATGATTTTATGAAAAAATATGAAGGGTATGATCTTACTGATCCATTTAACATAAAGCCGATTGGCTAGGTTTGAAATTAAAATATGAATTATAAGAATAAAACATGTAGTACGCTTAATGGTTTTAAAATAACAGAATGAGTTTTAGATATTACAGAAAAAGTAGCTCAGGAATATGCTATAGGTATTAAGTAATATTGGAGCTTAAAATTAAAGCAGCTAGTACTAATCAAAAAAAAGAAAAGGTAGTAGAAATCTAAATGTCAGAAAGAAAGGTCAATTGTACGATATTGAACTTAGTGCTACAGCTAAAAAAAGAGGTGGATTTTATGGATTATTTAAAAATTATAACAGAATTATACCTGAGAGAAAATGGGATTGATGCAGAGGTTACTACTGTTCCAATAAAAAAGAATCAGAAAGAAACAGACAAGAAGGATAAAACCGCTAAGGTGGTAACAGCAAAAAATGAACAAGCAGAAAGGTAATCATATAAACCAATTTGGTCAAAAGTAAAGGGATATTAAACGTTAGTAGTTGCAAACATTTCAGGCAGAAAATAACCATAAAATTACAAAATCAAATGTTGGCAACTACTAACATTTAAAATGCGTGTAAATGTTTGCAACTACTAACGTTTGTAATTAGGTTAGAACCCTTTAATTATTAAGATATTTAACAAAGACATGTTAGAATTTACGCTGTAACATTAGGTTGATTTATAGCATTTTATTTCTTACTAATAATGAAACAATTGCTCGTGAAAAACTTGAAAAGGTGATAAATCATTGACTTGTAAATAGAAAATTGTGCATCAAAGTTTTCGTTATTTAGATTAATGAAAGAATGATTTTTTATCCGCTATATATTCTAATACCGCAGATGTTAAGAGTGTTATCAATGTCGGTGGTATGAATGTTAATAATAAGATGGATCTTGATGGTGTTGTAACTTATTTAGAGGATAAGCTTAATAAATCTTTGGCCAGTACAGCAGAACAATATAATGGAAATTGATAGCAAGTGTTAAAGGCATCGTAGGGATACGGTGCCTTTTTATGTAATCGATTTATGTATTATTAACTCTTTAGAGGTTATAATTATATTATCACTACGAAAATAGAGGTACAAAATGGATTATTTGAAATTAGCAGCTGAAATCTATTTAAGACAGATTGGCATTGATGCAGAGGTTACTACGGTTCCTAAGAAGAAAATTAATAAAGTAAACAACACTGAAACAGAAAAATACACTGTTGATATCCTCGAATATCAAAATGATAGTTCAGATAATAATATATAACTACCTAAAGTCGTGATTCACGACTGTAGATATCTAACATGTTAAGATTAAATGCTGAATATTTTTAAATATCTATTAGAGTATTAATAATACGGAAGGTTGGAAATATGGATTATATAAGTAAGGAATTATTATTTACAGAACTAACGTTCGTAAAAAGTAGATGAGTTAGCATAAAGTTTTTTTAAAATTTGATGGCAATTAGTTAGTTTATAAAAAAGAATATATATACCATATATAGTGCTATTATGATATAAATAAAATAAAATATACAATATTAAGTAATTTAAGCAAAACGTAATAAAAAAACTATCAAATGGTCGTTTGACAATTGGGAAAAAGTGTGCAATAATGCAGTTACACACTAAGAAAACTGTAGTAATTTTAAAGTAATTGCATATATTAATAAAGAAATACTTCTATAAATGTAAAGTTAAAATAACTAAAATAAGACAAAAAGTAGAAAGGGTGATAGTATGGCTACGAAAAGTATATTAAAAACTGTTTATATTAGCGATAGAAAATTGGGTCATACATTTGCACAAGCTTTAGAATCTTCAAAGTTGACAAAAGGTAAAGATGTTGAATTAACAAGAGAATGTAGAGACTTAAAAGGAGACGAAATCAAAAGTTTTTTTGATACTTTTGTATGATGTCTCAATTTTTACAAGTTAATTTATGCGATATGATAAGTCAACTTGGAGAAGAGAGAACAAAAAATATTCTCTCTTCTTTTTCATGTCCATTAAATCCAGATGTAGAAGAATTTCTAAAGTTTAAAGCAATTGAGTTTTCTAAAAGAGATCTAGCAAGAGTGCATTTAGTGTTCTGGCAATCAGAAGAGGAAAAAGAGTTAGTTGGATATTATACACTTTCGATAAAGACATTTGAAATAGCAAAAGGTGCTGTAAGCAAAACAGAATTAAAGAAAGTAAGCCAACATGGTACATATGATAATTATAAAAAGCTATACATAATACCAGCTGCACTAATCGGGCAATTGGGAAAGAATTTTACTTTGGGTAATGATACACTAATATCAGGACAAGAACTTCTACAAATGGCAATAAATAAAGTGAGATTTTTACGTAAAGAGATAGGGTTTAAATATGCATACTTAGAGTGTGAGGATAAGGAAAAACTGATAAATTTTTATGGAGACAATGGATTTAAGCAGTTTGGAAAAAGAACATTAGATAATGATGAAACAAACTTAGATGGAGATTATTTGATTCAATTTATGCGTTATATGAAAGATGAATAAAGGCTAGAGCACTTTGTTGTGTTCTAGCCTTTACTTTATATCTATTATTTATATATGGTTAAGTTGATAAAAAGAGGAACTCCTTTTTCTTTCGTCTTTGCGATATATAGATTATTATCTAGCAATCAATTGAGAGAGCAATTTATAAGTGATTTAGAAAAACTATTTATTGAATATCCTTTTGCATTATTGAAGCATATGGGATTCGATGAAGATTGGAAGTATATATTAATTGAACAAACCAAAATAAATTGGTGTATCTAATTAGAATATCACATAGGTTTGGTAAGATAAAAGATTTAATGATAGTACAATAGTTATGGGGACTATTTGGGGACTAAAGCACCTATAATAGTCTTTTTTCTTTACTCATATCGGTACTAATTTGGTACTAAAAAAATCAATAACCACTACATAAAACATGGGGACTATTAAGGACTAAAACAATCTAAATACTTTTCTAATGAAGATTATGACTAACATTTGACTAACAAACTCACAAAATGTTAGTCAAACCAATCACATAATACCATATAACACTATGTGAAAAAGCTTACAAAATCAATACTTTCAACTAATTACAATCAATCACAAAACCCTATAAATCCAATTGGTAAGGCGGAGGTCGGCGGTTCAAGTCCGCTTGGCAGCTTAGTGTGAAACCCTTGTGAATACAAGGGTTTTTTGTTTGTTATTGGAATGATTAATTGCTTCTTTCGTCATATTTTTTTATGTATCTAATCTTGATTTGATATCGATAATTATACCAGCATGCATAAACATATGTCATAAGTATAAAAAAATATTCATAATTTGTAAAAAAGACTATTGGAGAAAGGAATGAATTTATAAACCTAATAGGTCTGTTGAGTTAATTGAATGATTAGTTATATTTAATCATAATAACTAGATAGAATCGGAGGGATATTCGTATGAATGAAAGAGAACGTTATAAAATAACGAGTAACGACTATGCAGATGTTATTATAGAATTTGCTAGATATAATGAATATGAGCAAGATGATCTAACAATTTTAAATGAAAAATATGCCATTATACATGTTCCTGCCAATGAATTAAGCAAAGATAGCATTAATTATTTTGGCTATGGAGGATTTCCGACTTGTTTTGATCTTACTTCTTATATAGATTTAGAAGTTTCTGATATTAACAGAGTTCAACAAATACCCAATTTAAGTCTTCGGGGCAACAATGTTTTAGTTGGATTTATTGACACAGGTATTGATTATAGGCATCCAGCCTTTTTACAGGCAGATGGAAATACTAGAATTATCTCTATATGGGATCAGACAATAGAATCAGAAAATGCATTTCCATCTGAGTTTTATTATGGAACGGAATATAGTCGCGATCAAATCAACTTAGCCTTAACGAGTGATAGACCATTTGATATTGTTCCTTCTACAGATACTAATGGACATGGTACTTTGTTAGCAGGTGTAGCTACGGGCACAGAAAGTGATGAGAATGGTTTTTCTGGTATAGTTCCGGATTCGGAATTATTAGTAGTTAAATTAAAAGAAGCAAAACCCTTTACAAGGGACTTTTTTTTAATACCGGAGGAGGCGTCGTGTTATCAAGAAACTGATATTATATTAGCTATAAGGTATTTATTACAATCTGCACAAAAACTAAAAAGACCAATAGTTATATGCCTTGGTTTAGGCACAAACCAAGGAGGCCATGATAGTAGAGGAGTATTGAGTAATATCATTTCTGGGTATTCTGAGTATGCAGGAGTTGCCATAATTACTTCTGCTGGAAATGAGCTTAATCTGGGACATCATTATTTGGGTGAAATAACACGAAATAACACTGAATCTATTGTAGAATTAAATGTTGGCGCTAGTAGGCCATCTTTCTCATTAGAATTATGGAGTGCTGTACCTAGTTCTCTTGCAGTAGAAGTTATTTCGCCAACGGGGGAATCTTTTACATCACTTCCATCTAGAATAATAGAAACGAGACGATGGGATTTGCTTTTTGATAATACAACAATATGGACTAATAATATTAATTTAGAAGCACAGACTGGGGACCAACTTATATTATTCCGGTTTCAAAAACCTTCGGTTGGTGTCTGGAGGTTTCGTATAACATCTAGAAATTCACTAGACTCAACTTTTCATATGTGGTTACCATCTAAAGGTTTTATACCGGATGATACACTATTTCTTGAACCTAACACTAATACAATTATACAATCGCCAGGAAATGCATATACACTGATAACGGTAGGGGCTTACGACTCACAAAGTGGGAGTATCTATGTGAATTCTAGTAGGGGGCCAGCTAGATTAAAAAATTTGAAACCAGACTTTTGTGCACCGGGAGTGAATATACTAGGTCCTAATTTAAGTAAATCATATACTACTGGATCAGGGACTGGTTTAGCAGCGGCTCATGTTACAGGTATTGCAGCGATGTTATTAGAATGGGGGATAGTTCATAATAATATTCCTGATATGGGAACTCCAGAAATAAAAGCATTATTGATTCGAGGTGCTGTTCAAATGGCAGGTATTACTTATCCCAATAATTCATGGGGATATGGCAAGGTAAATATCTATAATGCTTTTCAAAGCCTCATAGATATAATTTAAGCGTATAAAACGAGAAAGCAACTTTTCACTAGTTACACTAATGAAAAGTTGCCTTCTTTTTAGTTATTCGGAAATTAATTTAATTATACTTCTTCTTCGCCTTCTTTGACAATATCCTCTAAAACACGAATTAAGTCATGCATCGTGTTTATTTGAACATCTCTCTCTAGGATGATGTTACGTAGACCAACCGATAGTGTATCAAATTTGGGTTTTACTTGCGGAGCAATATAAGACATAATGAGACCTCACTTCCCGTGCTGGTTATACTATTTGTCATAGAGTTTTATTGAATCAAGTATGCATCAGCCTGGATTACTTGTCGCTATCCAAATTAGAATGCTTAAGTTAACACCGTATAGCATAATCTCACACATGATTATAATAGTAGAAACTCATGAGATAGTTAAGATGAAGAACAATTTTTATAAGCGAGATACTTTGCTTATGAAATATATTATCTCCATTGAAGTAAGAAAAACACGTAAAAAGCATGTGAAATTATACCTAATTCAAGTAAAAATAGCTAGAATCGATTGGAAAAAATCGAAATACCAAGTATAATGTAGAAAAAGCTTATAGGAGGAATTTGTGATGAACAAATCAATCGAAGGTATCATAGATAAAGCAACGACTTCATTTCAAATGATTCACGATGTGAATGCAGTAATTGAGCGTTTATGCGCAGAAACAAAAGATTCTGATGATATTAGCATATCAGTGGAAGATGAATGTTTAAATGTTAAGATTAAAGTAGGTGTAAATAGCGCTTATACACAGATTGCCATGTCAGAACTATATGTTAAAGTAATGAATAGTGAGACAGATAATTGTTATGAAAAAATCTTAGAGATTGTTGGTGAAGGAATCAACCAAAATATTATGGAATATGCTAATTACGCAAAATAAGTATTCAGTATTACTCGTTTACTTGCAATCTAATAAGAAAACAGATAGAATTAATGTGATAATATTAGACAGCGGAGGTTGCATATGAAGATAGTATGTTTAGAAGCAAATTGTTTAGGTGATGATGTTGATTTAACATGTCTTGAAGAATTCGGAGAGGTAACCGTATATGGTTTATCAACAGTAGAGGAAACCCCTGAACGTGTAAAAGATGCAGAAGTAATTATAGTGAATAAAGTGCCAATGAATGCGACCACTTTATCCGAGGCAAAGAATTTAAAGGTAATCTGTGTAACAGCAACAGGTACGAATATCATTGATACTGAATATACCAATTCTAGAGGAATAACGGTAATGAATGTTCAAGGGTATTCAACAGATGCAGTAGTGCAACATACCTTTGCATTGTTATTTTATGTATATGAGAAGTTAAGTTATTATGATACCTTCGTTAAATCAGGAGCGTATGTTAAGAATGATATATTCAGCCATTTTGATAAGAGATTCTTTGAATTAAAAGGTAAGACATGGGGAATTATTGGACTTGGTGAGATAGGAAGAGGAGTTGCTAAGATTGCAAGGGCATTCGGTTGTAACATAATCTATTATTCAACTTCTGGTAAGAACAATAATCAAGAATATACGAGGGTAACATTAGATGAACTATTAAGTCAATCTGATATTGTATCGATTCATGCTCCGCTTAACGAACAAACTAAAGATTTAATTGGGGCAGCCGAATTTGATAAGATGAAAGATTCAGCGGTAATATTGAATCTTGGAAGAGGTTCTATTATTAATGAAGCAGATCTTGCAGATGCCTTAGAGCAGGATAAGATTGCTGCGGCAGCACTTGATGTATTATCCAGTGAACCAATGGCGGCAGATAATCCATTATTACGTATTCAAGATAGTACAAAACTTATTATCACACCACATATTGCTTGGGCAGCAGTTGAAACAAGAAGACGTGTAGTAGATGAAGTATGTTTGAATATGAGGGCTTTTTTGGCTGGAGTTGAAAGAAATACAGTGAAATAGAGTTATGCCGGAAATAAAAGGCTATAAATGGAATTGTGAAAAGTGTAAAACTTAACAATTATCGCAAATCATTTTTAGAATATTAAATAATTGTTTCTATTGATTAAATAATGCAATTGGCAAAAGTTATGAAAATAACTTATCCGATTGCATTATTTTTTGTGAACAAATACTATGAAAAATGCATATTGTAAATATATGTAGTTTATTATGGATGAAAAATCCACGTTTAATACTTGATTTATTTATCATCTATGTTATACTTATTAAGTAATTGTTAACAAAATGTTACTTGCTTTTCAGATTTGTTTCTTAATTGTTATAATCTTTTATGAAGCTTAGTAAGTAATAAGTGGATAGCGGTAAAATAGCTTTCCTACTGCAAGTGAGTGTTTGAACAAGCACTTACAATTTCAAATTCATAATAATATAACGATTGTTATTATGTAACCAAAGATAACCAGATTGAAGGTTATTAAAAGGAGATTTTATATGAAGATGAAAAAATTCTTGCTTTGTATGACTACAGCATTATTTGTAGCGAGTACAGTAAGTATCAACGCATTTGCAGCGGAAGTGAATACAGTTGAACTAGTACAGAACTCAGAAGTAGTGGATACATCAGTTATAGACGAAGATTCACAAGCTGAGGAAAGTAATACTACAGGGGACTCTACCATAACAGAAGATACTACTATTACAGAAGAAGCTTCTAAGACAGAGAACGATGAGTCAAACTCAAATGTAGTACAAGATACAACGAATGAAACAGCAAAAGATAGTAAGAATGAAGAAACAGATTCTAAGAAAACAACAGATTCTGAAAAAGAAACTAAAAAGAAAACAACTACTAAGAAGAAAACAACAACTAAAAAGAAAACCAGTACAACTAAGACAAAGACAACGGTTAAAACAACTGCTAAGGCTACAAAAGCTGCGTCTTATTCAAGCGCTGAGTTAAGATTATTATCAGCACTTATTTATTGTGAATCTGGAAATCAATCTTATGCAGGAAAATTAGCTGTAGGGATAGTTGTAGTAAATAGAATGGAATCAAAAGCATTTCCTGACACACTAAAAGGTGTTGTATATCAGAAATATCAATTTGGTCCAGTTAGAAACGGTTCATTGAATAAAGCATTAAACGAATACGATAATGGAAAGTTTACTTCCGCTAATGAGAAACAATGTATCCAGGCTGCAAAAGCTGCATTAAGTGGAACAAAAACAATTAAATATACTAAAAATGGAAAATCAGTCAATAAAAATCTTAGTGGTTATTACTATTTCAGTGGTAGATTATCAAACCCAAGATTTACATTAGGTGGTCATCAATTTAAGTAAGATATGTAGCTGTTGCACAATGAAAGTGTAACAGCTTTTTTCTATAGAATCTTAGAATTATGTTTTTAATTTTACTAGTATATAAGTATCAATATAGGAAAATATTATTAATACTACTTTTCTAAATGGAGTAAGTGTGTTATGATAAAGTTGAAAGTAATCTACTTTCTAACTGCTGGTAAATCAAACCAGTAATATTTTTGGGCTTTTATTAGTATTAGAGCTAACGGCAAGTGGGATAAAGGATTGAGAATATCTGCTTGACAATAATGGTTCGATATACATGATTATACAATAGTAACTTAGGAGGAGACATAGAATCATGGACAATGTTTCAACAGAGAAAGAAGTTATATCTAAGAACTTCATTGAGCAGATAATTGATAAAGATATTGAAGAGGGTCATTGTAAACAGGTAGTTACAAGATTTCCGCCAGAACCAAATGGTTATCTTCATATCGGACATGCAAAATCTATATTATTAAATGATGGTTTAGCAAAAAAATATAATGGAAAATTCAATCTTCGTTTTGATGATACAAATCCAACGAAAGAGAAGACAGAATTCGTTCAATCTATTATCGAAGATGTAAAATGGATTGGTGGAGATTTTGAAGATCGTCTATTCTTTGCATCGGATTACTTTGATCAAATGTATGAAGCAGCTGTTAAGTTAATTAAAAAGGGAAAAGCTTTCGTATGTGATTTAACAGCAGACGAGATAAGAGAATACAGAGGTACATTAACGGAGCCAGGAAAAAATAGCCCATATCGCGATAGAAGCGTAGAAGAAAATCTTGCTTTATTCGAAGGAATGAAGAATGGTGAATTCGAAGACGGTACGAAAGTATTACGAGCGAAGATTGATATGTCATCTCCAAACATTAATATGAGAGATCCAGTTATTTATCGTGTGGCTCGTATGAATCATCATAATACAGGTGACAAATGGTGCATCTATCCGATGTATGACTTTGCGCATCCAATTGAAGATGCTATTGAAGGAATTACGCATTCTATCTGTACCTTAGAATTCGAAGATCATAGACCACTATATGACTGGGTTGTAAGAGAATTAGAATATGAAAATCCACCAAAGCAAATTGAATTTGCTAAGATGTATCTTACAAATGTTATTACTGGAAAGAGATATATTAAGAGACTAGTGGAAGAAAATATCGTAGACGGTTGGGATGATCCAAGATTAGTATCTATTAGTGCATTAAGAAGAAGAGGTTTTACACCAGAATCTATCCGTAAGTTTATGGAGTTATGTGGTGTATCAAAGAGTAACAGTTCTGTTGACTATGCTATGTTAGAGTACTGTATTCGCGAGGACCTTAAACTTAAGAGACCTAGGGTGATGGCAGTACTAGATCCAATTAAGCTTGTTATTACGAATTATCCTGAAGGCGAAATTGAGTATGTTGATGCTGCCGTTAATCAAGAAAATCCAGAGATGGGAACTAGAAAAGTACCATTTGGTAGAGAATTATATATTGATCGTGATGATTTCATGATTGAACCTCCTAAGAAATACTTTAGATTATTCCCAGGAAATGAAGTACGTTTAATGAATGCATACTTCGTAACTTGTACGGATTATATAACAGATGAGAACGGTAATGTTACAGAAGTTCACTGTACGTATGACCCTGAAACTAAGAGTGGTACCGGATTTACAGGAAGAAAAGTAAAAGGCACAATTCACTGGGTTGAAGCTACAACTGCTGTAAAGGCAGAAGTTCGCCTATATGAGAATATAGTAGACGAAGAAAAAGGAGTGTACAATGAAGATGGAACACTTAACTTAAATCCAAATTCATTAACAATTCTTAATGAATGTTATATTGAACCTGCAATCAAAGAGGCTAAATCACTAGATAGTTTCCAATTCTTAAGACAAGGCTACTTCTGTGTAGATTGCAAAGATTCAAAAGAAGATCATTTAGTATTTAACCGAATTGTATCATTAAAAAGTTCTTATAAACCAGCTTAGGGAGGGTGAAAAATGGCTAATTTATTTTCGGGATTAGAGAATTTTGGACTAGGCGGGTTACAAGACCTAGATGTATATAATACAGGTAACGGTGATAAAAAAGACGGAGACAAAGAGGCAGAGAAACCAAAAATCACGGAAGAGGATTTTATCTTTGATAAGACACATACTTGTCCTGTTTGTGATAATGAGTTCAAATCAAAATCGATCAAAACAGGTAAGGTGAAATTACTTGGTGCAGATTCTGATTTACGTCCAAAATATCAGCTTGTTGATTCATTAAAATATGATGCAATTGTTTGTCCAGGTTGTGGATATAGTGCATTAAATCGTTTCTTTAATTATATGACTGCACCACAAGCCAAATTAATTAAAGAACAAATTACAATTAATTTCCGTGGTATCGAAAACAATGGAGAAATCTATACTTATGACGAAGCAATTGCTCGTCATAAGTTAGTTCTTGTTAATACAATAGTTAAAAAGGCAAAGAATAGTGAGAGAGCATATACTTGCTTGAAGATTGCTTGGTTACTAAGAGGTAAG
This sequence comes from Lachnospiraceae bacterium, assembly GCA_019421365.1. Lineage (GTDB taxonomy): Bacteria > Bacillota > Clostridia > Lachnospirales > Lachnospiraceae > Anaerosporobacter. The sequence continues at coordinate 27,482 of JAHZFJ010000027.1, read as the reverse complement.
GCTGAAACATTGCCAGCAGATACAGAAAACTATAATCAAGAAATTGCTAAATTAAAGTCAGAAGAAGATGAGTTCATCTACAATGCTTACGAAGGATTTACAACAGCATTCTCTAAAGAGATGTTTCCAATGTGTGGAATGGATGAGAATACAGTTACATATCTAGTAGCTGACTTAGCAAGACGTTGTGGCAAATTTGATGAGGCAGGAAGATGGATTTCGAAAGTACTTGTTGCCAGAGATGCGAATGAACGTATTAAATCAAAAGCACGTGATTTAAAAGAGCTTATCGTCCAAAACAAAAGAGATAAATAAAAGAAATAAATAAAAGAGATTAATATAAGTATTAAATAAAAGACAATCCCAATTATTAACATGTCAATATGAACTAAGAAGATTATGCTGGCATGTTAAAAGTTGAGATTGTCTTTTGTTTTGAAAATAGTATATTTTAAAGCATTATATAGGAAAATTATTCAACATGTAAGCTATTCGTTTTTTGAATGGTTCTTGGAAGTGCGTCTTGTGAGTTCTTCCAAGGTTCATTCACATAACGATAATCAAACTTGTCAATAAACCATGATAAATCGTCTCGAACACGCTTCATATTTTCGAGGTATAATTTATTGAGGTCAGTGATGAAGGATTGTAACATATCGCCGTTTAATTCTTCTGGTGCCATTTGATAGAGGTCTGCATAATGGTTTGTACATAGACCTTTGGAAGCGCGGAATAAATCGCGGAATTCGGATTCTTTTTTGTATAGATAGAATACGGTTATGAGATAACGTTTATAGGTCAGTTCAATACGGTCACATACATAACAAGAGTGTTTTAAAGTTTCTATGTAAGCGGTAACCCCTTTTGCCTCTGTTTTTTTCTTGAACAAAGAAGGTGCAGATACTTTTTCTGAACTAGATAGCGTGGTTAAGTCATCAATAGTCTTGTCCATATGTGTCTTAAGCATAAGAGCTAGTCCAAGTCTATTCTGGTTCTTATATAATTGTTTGATATGAGTGTTGCAAAAACCTACTTTATCTGTAACAGCACGAATATCATCTTCCATATAGCTTGGTCCCATGGTGAAATCAATTGCCTTTAATTCCAAACTATTGTACATGGAACAAACAGGACATTCGCAATCTTCTCTATAGGCATCCATAACAGGTATTGTATATAATTGTTCTTTCATCGTATTACCTCCGATCATATGTATGGGATTTGGGTATCTAATGCATTGCCAGTAATTCTATTATAGCATAGATCTAAGTGTTTATGCTATAATGGATTCATTTGTTAAACATATACGAAAGGGGCCATATAAATATGAGAATAAAAGCAGATGAGACTTGTATCTTAATAGAAGAAATAGAACACTTTGATTTAAAACAAATACTAGAATGTGGACAATGCTTTCGATATGAAAGTATTAGTGATAATGAATACATTGTTATAGCCAAAAACCGTATGCTTCATATAAAACAAAAAGACAACATACTATTCTTTTACAATAGTACTATGGAAGAGGTACAGACCATATGGCTACCTTATTTTGATTTGAATCGTGATTATGGTGCAATTAAGAACTGGTTGAATGATAGAGATAATCTGATAGGGGAAGCGATTGAGCAAAAATCTGGTGTTAGAATATTGAATCAAGATTTTTTTGAGATGCTTATTACGTTCATAATCTCGCAGAATAAGCAGATTCCACATATAATGCAGATTGTTGAGCGTATATCAGAAAGATATGGTGAATATATTGATGAGTGGAATGGTAAGAGATATTACAGCTTTCCAACCCCAGAAGCATTAAGCAAAGCGACTGAACAAGATTTCCTTGATATGAAGGCTGGATTTCGTGCAAAATACTTGGTGGATGCCTGTAGAAAAGTGGTTAGTCAAGAATTATGTGGGAATGAATTACTTCAAATGGATTATGAGAAAGCTCTTGAAAAGATCCAGATTGTAAATGGTATTGGAGAAAAGGTGGGCAATTGTATCTTGTTATTTGGGCTTGGTAGAAGAGAAGCATTTCCTATTGATGTATGGATGATTCGAATTATGGAAAGACTTTATTTTGATAAGCCTGTAAAGAAAGAAGAAATGCAATCGTTTGCGAAGGAGCACTTTGGTGAATATGGAGGATATGCTCAACAATATCTATTCTATTACGCTAGAGATAATCATGTGAAATCAGAAAAAGAGAGCAAAAGTGAGAAAAAGAGAGCAAACAAAAGAAAGTAAAAGCTATACAGCAAAAATAGCGAAGTTTAAGAAAAACTTTCGGTTGCATTTAAAAGGTAAATTTACTAATATATAAATAATCTTTTAGCACTCATTTAAAGTGAGTGCTAATAACTAAAAATAAGTAATGACTACGGGTGAAGGATACACTTTCCGTAACGACAAGAATAAGGAGGAATATTAATATGAAATTAGTACCTTTAGGAGACAAAGTTGTATTAAAACAATTAGAGGCAGAAGAAACAACAAAATCAGGAATTGTTTTACCTGGGCAAGCGAAAGAAAAACCACAGCAAGCTGAAGTCATTGCGGTAGGACCTGGTGGAATTGTAGATGGTAAAGAAGTTACTATGCAAGTTAAAGTAGGAGATAAAGTAATCTACTCTAAATATGCTGGAACAGAAGTTAAACTTGGCGAAGACGAATACATTGTTGTAAAACAAAATGATATTGTTGCAATAGTAGAAGATTAACGTATACGTAACTGAGTAGTTATAGATGTAATTTCATTCGATATATAATTCAAATAGGAGGCAATACATTATGGCAAAAGAAATCAAATATGGTGCAGAAGCAAGAAAAGCTCTTGGAGCAGGTGTAGATAAATTAGCAAATACAGTTAAAGTAACATTAGGACCAAAAGGAAGAAACGTTGTTCTTGATAAATCTTTCGGTGCTCCATTAATCACAAACGATGGTGTTACTATTGCAAAAGAAATTGAATTAGAAGATGCATTTGAAAATATGGGTGCTCAATTAGTAAAAGAAGTTGCAACTAAGACAAATGACGTTGCAGGTGATGGTACTACTACAGCTACTGTATTAGCACAAGCTATGATCACAGAAGGTATGAAGAACCTTGAAGCAGGAGCTAATCCTATCATCTTAAGAAAAGGTATGAAGAAAGCAACAGAATGTGCAGTAGAAGCTATTAAGAAGATGAGCTCTAATGTTACTGGTAAAGAGCAAATTTCTAAAGTTGCTGCAATCTCTGCAGGAGATGATGAAGTTGGTCAATTAGTTGCAGATGCAATGGAGAAAGTTTCTAACGATGGTGTTATTACTATTGAAGAATCAAAAACAATGAAAACTGAACTTGATTTAGTTGAAGGTATGCAATTTGACCGTGGTTATGTATCTGCTTACATGGCAACTGATATGGATAAGATGGTTGCAAACCTTGACAATCCATATATCTTAATCACTGATAAGAAAATCTCTAATATTCAAGAAATCTTACCAGTACTTGAACAAATCGTTCAATCAGGTGCTAAACTTTTAATCATTGCTGAAGATGTTGAAGGTGAAGCTTTAACTACATTAGTTATCAATAAATTAAGAGGAACATTCCAAGTAGTAGCTGTTAAAGCTCCTGGTTATGGTGATAGAAGAAAAGCTATGTTACAAGATATCGCTATCTTAACTGGTGGTACTGTAATCTCTGATGAACTTGGATTAGATTTAAAAGAAACAACTATGGATCAACTTGGCCGTGCAAAATCTGTTAAAGTTGAAAAAGAAAATACAATTATCGTTGATGGTGAAGGCGATAAAGAAGAAATTACTTCTCGAATTGCTCAAATCAGATCTCAAATCGAAGAAACTACTTCAGATTTCGATAAAGAAAAATTACAAGAAAGACTTGCGAAACTTGCTGGTGGTGTAGCTGTTATCCGTGTTGGTGCTGCAACTGAAACTGAAATGCAAGAAGCTAAATTACGCATGGAAGATGCTTTAGCAGCTACAAGAGCAGCTGTTGAAGAAGGTATCATCGCAGGTGGTGGATCTTCTTATATTCACGCTTCAAAAGAAGTTGCTAAATTAGTTAATACACTTGAAGGTGATGAAAAAACTGGTGCTAATGTAATCTTAAAAGCACTTGAAGCTCCTTTATTCACAATCTCAGCAAACGCTGGTTTAGAAGGCGCTGTTGTTATTAGTAAAGTAAGAGAACAAGAACCAGGAATGGGATTCGATGCATTAAAAGAAGAATATGTTGATATGGTAGCGAATGGTATTCTTGATCCAGCTAAGGTTACAAGAAGTGCATTACAAAACGCTACAAGTGTAGCATCTACATTACTTACAACAGAATCTGTAGTAGCTACAATTAAAAAAGATGAACCAGCTATGCCAGCAGGTGCAGGCGCTGGAATGGGAATGATGTAATTCTAGTCGTCTAGTATAGAATCATAGATATAGAAGGCAATTTCTAGTGGTAATATGCAATAATACATATTACTATATGGAAATTGCCTTTTTGTGATATAAAAAGTAATTAAATTCTTGGCAGTTTATATAAATTTTATGACATACTACTTTCTTTTCCGTGCATTTTTTAGTATAATATATTTAATTGCTTTCGGTTAGATAGTATGTTAGCAACATTGTAATTAGGAGGAAGTTTTATATGGGAGAAACTTATGCAGAAGCAGGGGTACTAAGACTACCTACTGCGAAGACATACCTTATTAAGTTTTTATTAATTGTTCTTACATTAGCGAGTATGTTTTTAACACTTACAGTATCAATTGCTTTATTTACATTTGTATTAGTTTGTATCGTGGCAATTTCATTCATATTCCCAAGACTAAATGTTGAATATGAATATGTATACTGTGATGGACAAATCGATTTTGATCGCATTAGTGGAAAAGCAAAGAGAAAAAGGATGTTACGTATTGATATGGAACAAGTGGAAATAGTTGCGCCAGAAACTTCGCATGCCCTTGATTCTTATCGTAATAACAAGAGCTATACACTTAAGAACTTTAGTTCGTTAAAAAAAGATGCAAAACCATACGCGATTTATTCGATTTCAGGCGATTCAAGATATAAGATTTTGTTTGAGCCAAGTGAGAAGATGCTTGAATGTATGAGATACAAAGCACCTCGTAAAGTAATGATTCAATAACATTCATTACCTAGAACTATTTTCGAGTTATTTATATGTTTATAAGAAATAATTATATAAAATAAGAAAATGAGGTTAAAAAGTTAATAATATTACTAAAAACAAAAAGAGATTGTGAGAAACAATCTTTTTTTTGTGCTTAATAGGTTGACAAGTTTATTATTTTTAGTTATACTTGTGAAAATTACTGTCTACGACAGAAAGACATTATGGAAAAAATGTCATTCAAAACTATAATGAGAAAGTGAGGATATTTGAAATGGGAACAATTATCGGTGAAGGAATTACATTTGATGATGTGTTACTCGTACCAGCATATTCAGAGCATATTGCAAATCAAGTTGACTTAGCTACTAACTTAACAAAAAAGATTAAGTTGAACATTCCTATGATGAGTGCAGGAATGGATACAGTTACAGAACACAGAATGGCAATTGCTATGGCTAGACAAGGTGGCATCGGAGTTATTCACAAGAATATGTCAGTAGAAGCACAAGCAGAAGAGGTAGACAAAGTAAAACGTTCAGAAAACGGCGTTATTACCGATCCATTTTATTTATCACCAGAACATACATTAGAAGATGCCAACAATTTAATGGCAAAATTCAGAATCTCTGGTGTTCCAATTACAGAAGGTAAGAAACTAGTAGGTATTATTACAAATCGTGATCTTAAGTTTGAAACAGACTATTCTAAGAAAATCAAAGATAGTATGACAACTGAAGGATTAATCACGGCACCAGAAGGAATTACACTATCTGAAGCAAAAGAAATACTTGCTAAAGCAAGAAAAGAAAAATTGCCAATCGTAGACAAAGACGGAAATCTAAAAGGTCTTATTACTATTAAAGATATTGAAAAACAAATTAAATACCCATTATCAGCTAAAGATGAACAAGGAAGATTATTATGTGCAGCAGCTGTAGGTATTACTAATAATATTTTAGTTCGTGTAGATGCTTTAGTGAAAGCTAAAGTTGATGCAATCGTTATCGATTCTGCTCATGGACATTCACTTAACGTAGTTAACACAGTTAAGTTAGTTAAAGAAAAATATCCAGACTTACAAGTTATCGCTGGTAATGTAGCCACAGGCGAAGGAACAAGAGCATTAATTGAAGCTGGAGCAGACGCAGTTAAAGTTGGTATTGGACCTGGTTCTATCTGTACAACTCGTGTTGTTGCAGGTATTGGTGTTCCACAAATCTCAGCAATCATGGATTCCTATGCAGTTGCAAAAGAATATGGAGTACCAATCATCGCTGATGGTGGTATCAAATATTCAGGGGATATGACAAAAGCAATCGCAGCAGGTGCTAACGTATGTATGATGGGTAGTATCTTCGCAGGTTGTGATGAAAGTCCAGGAACATTTGAATTATTCCAAGGTAGAAAATACAAAGTATACCGTGGTATGGGATCAATCGCTGCTATGGAAAACGGAAGTAAAGATCGTTACTTCCAAACAGATGCTAAGAAATTAGTTCCAGAAGGTGTAGAAGGTCGTGTAGCTTATAAAGGAACTGTAGAAGATACAGTATTCCAACTTATGGGCGGTCTTCGTTCCGGTATGGGTTACTGTGGATGCCCTACAATTGAAGAGTTAAAGGAAAGAGGAAAATTCGTTAAGATTTCCGCAGCTTCATTGAAAGAAAGCCATCCACATGACATTCACATTACAAAAGAAGCACCTAACTACAGTGTAGAACAATAAAGTAAATATAGATCTTATTATAGAAGAAACACTATAAAATTCTCTGGGTTTTATAGTGTTTTTTTGCGTAGAATACGGAAGAATTACCTGTTATTGTATCAGATTCCATACATAGATTAGTTAAGAATTTCTTAATTGGTTGAAATATAGAATAATATGTGGAATAATAGGAGAAGAAATGAAAAAGAGAAGAAAAGAAGTACAGCAGGGCAGATGGAGTAATTACAATGAGGAAAAGATTAACTAAGGCGCAATATAGAAGGAAGAAAAAGAGAAAACGCTTATTAGTATTTAGTAGTTTAGTATTACTACTTGTGACGGGGGTATGCCTTATAGATGGAGGAATGTCGAATATTCTTCATGGAGGATTATTTGGAGCTAGAAGTAAACCAACACTAAAGTTGATAGATGGCTTCTATGACAGTCTTAATATAGAAGAGATGTTACTTACACCCAATGAATATTCAAGACCGCAGACAGAACTTAAGAAAGTAAATGGTGTGGTAATTCATTATACAGCCAATCCAGGAACGGATGCAGAAGCAAATCGAAATTATTTTGAGGGGCTTAAGGATGGTAAAACATATAGTAATGGGAAATACATCTACACAAGCAGTAATTACATTATAGGTCTGGAAGGGAATATCATAGAGAGTGTTCCTCCTAATGAGGTTGCGTATGCCTCAAATGGAAGAAATGAAGATACCATATCAATAGAAGTATGTCATCCAGATGAGACAGGGAAATTTACAGAAAAAACTTATAACACATTGGTCAAACTTACAGCATGGATTTGTTCTGAATATAATCTTAAAAAAGATGATGTTATAAGACATTACGATATTACCGGGAAAATTTGTCCGAAGTATTTCGTAGAGAATGAGGAAGAATGGGAACAATTCAAAGATGATGTGTTCGAAGTAATAGAAGAGAATGCAAAAGATAAATAATAGCGTAACCTAAATATAAGAAGAGAGTCGTTTTTATAGAATGAAACTATAAGTAACGACTCTCTTCTTATATTTAGGTTACAGTTAGGAAACTGAACTATCTAGTTAAATCGGATAATTTAATATCTTATTATAGAGAAAGTGTGATATCCTTATCGATTGGCGTATATCTAGTGAATTTAACTCCTGCTGATGTCAACATTCTCTTTGAAGCAAGCACTGCTGGTGTATGAGAGTATTTATCATCCATGTAGATAATCTCGGCGATCCCTTTTTGAATAATTGCTTTCGTACATTCATTACATGGGAAAAGTGTTACATATACCTTAGAACCTTTAATATCAGACCCTGTATAATTTAGTATTGCGTTTAGTTCCGCATGGCAAACGTAGAAATATTTCGTATCGAAGGGATCACCTTCACGTTCCCAAGGATACTCATCATCGGAGCAGCCATATGGCATTCCGTTATATCCAACAGATAGAATCTTATTATCTTGACTAACGATACAAGCACCAACACTAGTACCAGGATCTTTACTTCTCTGTGCAGATAACAATGCAATCCCCATAAAATAAGCATCCCAATTAATATAGTCTTGTTTCTTCATAAAGCACCTCCGTTATTTGGCGTATTTTTAGTGGTTATATTTTAACATTGAAATGCACCATATGTAAACAAAGTAGAGATAAATTTTAAAGAAATAGTAAGAGTATCCCCAATTTTATGTAAGTATATTCGTTTTGTGATAAAAAAACAGAGGACTTTACATAAACTTAACATTCGAAAAATATGAAGGTAACATTGCGGGTGTAAATTAAGTACTGTAAGGAAGAGGTAATGAAGAAAAGAGAGAATACAAGAAGTATTCCAGAGAGTTACCTTACGTAGCAAAAGGGGCTACGTGTTAACCTTACATCAGAAAACGACATTTATAAAAATGGAGGATAATAAAAGATGAGATTAAGAAGAGTAGTAGCATTATGTATGGTAGGAGCAATGGCTTTATCATTCGCTGGTTGTTCAAAAAACAATGAAAAGAACAATACACCAACACAAGGTAATACAACGGAAACAACTGATACTACAACAACAGATACAGCCGATCAGGCAGAGCAACCAGAGACAGATTCATCTAACTTAAGTGGAACAGTTGTTATTACTGGTTCAACATCAGTTGATAAAATCTTAAACGATATGATTGATGAATTCCAAGCAATCAACCCAGATGTAACAATTAATTACACGGGAACTGGTTCTTCAGCAGGTATTGCAGATACATTAGCAGGAAGCAACGATCTTGGTGCATCATCAAGAGAAGTGAAAGAAGAAGAAAAAGTAGATAATTTAAAAGAAGTAGTTTTCGCACATGATGGAATAGCTGTTATAACAAACCCAGCAAACCCAGTTGCAGATATTACAGTAGAAAACCTTGCAAAAATCTATAGCGGCGAAATCACTAACTGGAATCAACTTGGCGGAAATGATGCTCCTATCGTAATTGTTTCAAGAGAAGGTGCTTCAGGTACAAGAAGTGCATTTGAAGAATTAATTAAATTAGAAGATGCAGGTGGTTTAACTGAAGACGCAATGGTAGTTGAAGGTAACGGTAACGTTCAAACATCAGTAGCTGGTAATGAAAATGCAATTGGTTATGTATCATTCTCATTCATTGATGATACAGTTAAGGCTCTTACAGTAGAAAGTGTTGAAGCAACTGCTGAAAACGCAAAAGCTGGTTCATATCCATTATCAAGACCTTTCTTATTCGTATATGATGAAAACAACTATACACCACAGACACAAGCATTCGTTGAATTTGCACTTAGCGAAGATGGCCAATCTTATGTAGAAGCACACGGAGGCATTAAGATAGATTAATATGAAGACGACAAAGATACGCGAAAAAATCATTGAAACTTTATTTTTAGTATGTGCCCTTATAAGCGTAATCAGCGTTGTAGCAATCATAGCATTTGTATTCTCCAAAGGACTTAAACCGTTCTTTGGAGAAAATGCGTACAGTTTTAAAGACTTCATAACTGGTGTTCATTGGGACCCAGAGAATAACCAATACGGTGTATTCTATATGATAGCAGGATCTGTATTTGCTACAGCTGGTGCGATTTTAGTTGGGGTACCAATAGGATTATTAACAGCAGTATTTATTGCTGAAGTAGCACCGAAAAGCATAGTGAATATTATCAAACCTGCAATTGAATTACTTGCGGGTATTCCGTCTGTTATTTATGGCGCATTTGGTATGGGTATTATATTACCAATTATTCAGAAGATATCACCACAGCCACAGGGGCAATCATTATTAGCTGTTATTTGTGTTTTAACAATTATGATCTTACCTACTATTATTACTTTATCAGAAAGTGCACTTCGTGCTGTACCTAATTCATATAGAGAAGCTTCACTAGGATTAGGTGCGTCTAAGATGCAAACAATATTTTCTACTGTAGTGCCTGCAGCAAAATCGGGTATCTTATCCGCTACAGTACTTGGTATCGGTAGAGCAATTGGTGAAACGATGGCGGTTATGATGATCGCTGGTAATGCGATTGGTGGTATACCAAAGAGCATCTGGGATAAAGTACGTCCATTAACTGTTAACATATCTATGGAGATGGGCTATGCTTCTGGTAGACACCAAGAAATGCTCTTTGCAACAGGTGTTGTTTTATTCGTATTTATTATGTTTGTTAATATAACAGTAATGCGCATTACACGCAAAGCAGGTGAAAAGAATTGAAACAGTTCAAGATTGAAGAGAAAGGAGTCATGCATTACAAGATAACTTGCAATATGCATGGGTGTAAAAATGAATATAAAGAACAATCAATCAAGAATAATTAAAGATACAATATGTAAGATTTTATTATATCTAGCGTCTGCGTTAAGTGTAATGACTTTGGTAGTTATCATCGGCTTTGTATTTGTAAAAGGATTACCGGGCATTAACATTGATTTCTTAACTAGAGATTGGCAGAACAAAACTACTTTTATTAACGTAGAGTTAAAGAATACCGAGGACACAGATCTTTCAGATTCTTATATTGCATCGTTAAGTGCGTATATAGAACAAGATGAAGATGGTAATTATGCAATAACAAAATTAGAAAAAGATTCATCTTTAAAAGAAGCTAAGAACCTTAAAGGTGCTGAATATGTAGTTAAGGTTGACGACGTTATTACTAAAGTAGTAGCTACAAATTCCAGCGATATTTCATTAGAAGAGTTAAACAAAGAATTTAATGATGCTGCTATGAATGGTGAAACATTAAAGCTTAAAGTAACAAGGCCAGGTGGTGGTATTAAACCGATGGTCGTATCAACTCTTTACATCATATTATTATCATTAGCAATTGCGGCTCCAATAGGTATCTTATCAGCCCTTTATCTTACTGAATATGCGAAGAAGGGTAAAATCCTAACGGTAATCCAATTTGCAATACAGATGTTAGCAGGTATTCCATCTATTATATATGGTTTATTTGGTATGTTGGTTTTCGTACAGATGTTAAAGATGCAGTACTCTATATTAGCAGGTGCACTTACATTAAGTATCTTATTATTACCAACACTTATTTCAACAACGTCAGAAGCACTTAAAGCAATACCAAAAGGATATAGAGAGTCGTCACTTGGCCTAGGTGCTACCAAGTTACAGACTAACTTCAAAGTCATATTACCGAATGCTCTACCAGGTATACTTGTAGCAATTATCTTAAGTATAGGTCGTATTGTTGGGGAATCAGCAGCTTTAATATGGACAGCAGGTACGATTGCACAAATACCAAGTGCATTAACAGGTAATTCAGCTAGTGCTGCAACATTAACTACAAAATTATATCAATTATTAAAAGAAGAAGGTGATGTAGCATCAGCTTGTTCGATTGCAGTTGTTATAATTGTATTAATTTGGGTGTTAAATTTATTATCAAAATGGATTACAAGACGATTTACTGTTAAAAACTAAGAATATAAAATTTTACGTAATATAGAAAAGGAGCTTATAAATGGAGAACAATGTGAAATTTCAAGTTCGTGATTTGGATTTATACTATGGTGATTTCCAAGCTTTAAAGAAGATAAATATGGATATTATGAAGAATCAGATTACGGCATTCATTGGACCATCTGGCTGTGGTAAATCAACATTTCTTAAAACAATCAACCGTATGAACGATTTAGTAGAAGGAGTACGTATAGATGGAACTATTCATATGGATGGGATCAATATTTACAAAGAAATTGATGTAATTAATCTACGTTCTAGAGTAGGTATGGTATTTCAACAACCAAATCCATTCCCTATGAGTATCTATGACAATGTCGCTTACGGCCCTAGAATTCATGGTATTAAGAAGAAAAGCCAATTAGATGAAATTGTTGAGAAAAGTCTTAGACAGGCGGCAATTTGGGATGAGGTTAAAGACAAATTAAAGAAGAATGCACAAGCAGTATCTGGTGGGCAACAACAAAGAATCTGTATAGCTAGAACCTTAGCAGTAGGTCCAGAAGTTATCTTAATGGATGAACCAACATCTGCACTTGATCCGATTTCAACACTTAAAATCGAAGATTTAGCAGAAGAATTAAAAGATAAGTATACAATCATCATAGTTACGCATAACATGCAACAAGCGAGTAGAATTTCTGATAAAACTGCTTTCTTCTTACATGGAGAAGTGGTAGAATATGGTGAAACAAGTCAAATCTTTAATAATCCAAAAGAGCAAAAGACAGAAGATTACATTACAGGTAGATTTGGTTGATTTTTATTTAAAATTATTTTATGATTAAAGGAGATAGGTATGACTAGACATTTATTTATGCAAGAATTACGTGAATTAAATCAGAACGTAATTCGTATGGGTAGCTTATTAGAGAAATCCATTAATGATGTAATTGTAGCACTAGAAAAACTAGATGCTACTCTTGCTGCTGAAATTATTAAAAACGATGATGCAATTGATGATCTGGAGCATCAAATAGAAAGAGATTGTATTGCAATGATTGCAAAACAGCAACCGTTGGCAACAGATTTGCGTAAAATAACTTCTATTATGAAGATTGTTACAGATGTAGAGAGAATAGCAGATCATTGTGCAGATATATCAGAATATATCATTGTGTTAACTAATCAAAACAATGTAATCGCGCCTAAGAACCTTAAAGAAATGGTTAATGTTATGAAGGGCATGGTGATTGAGACGATTGATAGTTTTGTAGAAGTTGATGGAGCGAAAGCAAATCAAGTAATTGCAAAAGATGATATTGTAGATAATTACTTTGCTAGTATCAGTAATGAATTAACAGAAATTATGCAAGGAAATAAAGAAGCAATTCCTGCTTGCGTCAGTTATCTAATGATTATTAAATACTTAGAGAGAATGGCAGATCACGCAACTAATATAGCAGAATGGATTGAATACATTATTACTGGAACCATGATTGAGGGGAACTAATAATTTCTCTAACAAATCTGTTATACCAATAGTAGGGTGAGAGAAAGGAAGTAAACTTATGAGTACGAAGACAATTCTAGCAGTTGATGATGAACCACATATATTAGAACTACTCCAATACAATTTAGAAAGTGCCGGATATGAGGTAGTGAAAGCAGAAACTGGTGAGGAAGCGATGGACTATATAGATAATCAATCGTATGAATTCGCAGTAATACTACTTGATTGGATGTTACCAGGTATTGATGGAATCGAAGTCTTGAAACGGATTCGTATGAATGAGAGATATATGAACGTACCAATTATCATGCTTACAGCCAAGAGTGATGAAATTAGTAAAGTTGTAGGATTAGAAGTTGGTGCTGATGATTACCTATCCAAACCATTTGGTGTACATGAATTAATGGCGAGAATGAAAGCTGTTATGAGAAGAAGTGGTGGAGTTCAACCGGTCGCTTCGAATGAACAGGAAGAGATTATTAAGATCGATACTTTAGTTATTAATAAAACTAGAAGAACAGTTGAGGTTGACGGTAAGGGTGTAGACTTAGCTCTAAAGGAATATGAATTATTATATCTACTTGCAAAAAACAAAGGAATTGTATTCACTAGAGAGAATCTACTTGAGAAGATATGGGGATATGATTATCTTGGAGAGACCAGAACAGTAGATGTTCATGTTCGTAATATTCGAAAGAAGATTGAGAAAGATGATACAGCGCCTGTTTATATAAAGACAGTTAGGGGAATTGGATACAAATTTGGCTGATAAGGGGTGTAATTATGCAGAAGAAACTGATGTTTTCTTATTTGATTATTATTCTTGCGGCAGTAGGTATATCCATGTTTGCATCGTGGTCTAAGGGATATCGTTATTTTGACGATCAGACAAGAGAGTATCACTTGATGCAAGCAGAGATGTTGGCGGATACATTCTCCGAGACTACAGATGCGACTTTTGAATCATTTGTTAATAAATATAGCCAAAAGTATGGATTACGAATAACAATTATTGATAGGAATGGTGATGTCCTTGCAGATTCGGAAACGACAGAACCTCTAGAAAACCATTCGACGAGAGAAGAAGTTATGCGTGCTCTTGAAGGAGAACATGTTTCCTTAGTACGTTATTCCAACACTATGGATAAGAAATATGCATATAGTGCGGTGCCAATAGCTAATGGCAATTTTGAAGGTGTACTACGTATTTCTTTACCCGCATCAGAATTTACATCGCTTAATAGAAATTTAATTAGTACTATTATGATAACGGTTATTTTCTGCATGTTAGGGGCAACATTATTGGCGGCATTATTCACAAGGAATCTATCGAGACCTATTGATGATATTACTAAGGCAGCAGAAGGGATTTCTTGTGGTGATTATGAGACCAAGATCTATACGAATGATACACAGCAGTTAGGACGTTTAGCGGAAGCTTTCAATCGTATGAGTGATAATCTTAATACAAGCGTTCGTGCACTTAAGAGAAGGAATATTGAATTCGAAGCCATGCTAAAGAGTATGGCGAGTGGTGTTATTGCTATTGATAATAATGATATGGTTATGTTCACAAACGACGTATTCAGTCAAATGGTGGAATGTAACAAAGATAAGATCGAAAGACAACCATTTTATACATTCATGCGTAATGCAGTATTATTCCAAATAATTACGGAAGTTCGTGATACAAAGGAAACTGTTATGCGTGAAGGAACAATAGCTTTAGCAGACGAAAAGATGGTACGTGTAATAGCTACACCTTTGTTAAAAGAGAATAACAAGAATTTAGGTATCTTGTTAATACTTGAAGATATTACACAGATTCGTAAACTAGAGAACATGCGTCGTGATTTTGTATCTAACGTTACACATGAACTTAAGACACCGTTAACATCTATTCGCGGATTTGTGGATACATTAAAAGCAGGCGCGATTAAACAAGAACAAGTAGCAGTTCGTTTTCTTGATATTATTGATATTGAAACAGAGCGTCTATCAAGTTTAATTAATGATATTTTATTATTATCAGAGATTGAATCAAAAGAGGACCCGGTAGTAGCTCCTTGTAATATGAATACAGTAATTACCGATGTAATAGAACTATTACAACCTAAAATTGCTGATAAAAATGTTGTATTCGTATACGAGCCAAAATCTGATATAGATGATTATCCGGCTAATGCAAATCGTATGAAACAACTGTTAATAAATCTACTTGATAATGCTGTTAAATACACAGAGGTTGGAACAATCACAATCAAGTGTGAAAAGCAGAAAAATAAATTGCTAATAATTGTTGAAGATACTGGAATCGGAATGGAAGAAGATCATCTCGATCGAATATTTGAACGTTTTTATCGAGTTGATAAAGGACGCGCAAGAAAGTCGGGAGGAACCGGACTTGGATTATCTATTGTTAAGCATATAGTAGAACGATACAATGGAAAAATAAAAGTAGAAAGTAAATTAAACCAAGGTACAAAGTTTACAATTCAATTACCGTATTAGTAGATGAAAAAAGTTCTTCAATTATGATACATACTTAATAGTATGTGAATAATTGAAGAACTTTTTTGATAAAGATTCTCATCTAAACCGTTACTTTCCTCTTACGAAGCAAATAATCAATAAGGAATAAAATCAAACTTCCAACTAGAACGAGGATGACAATCCCAATCGCACAGTACATAAAGAATTCCTCTGGTAGAAGGTTGATTATAGGATCTGTTGCAGGATCGAATAGCCAATCATCATTTCGAAACACTAGTTTATGAAAAAGTAAGAATGTTTTTTCGAAGTTTAGGGCTGTTGCAATGCCAACAATACAGGGTAAAACAATGATGGTAATTGCAGAGGTACGTAAGTAAGAGGTATCATGACGCTTTTTTTTGTACAGAATAATAAATAGGAGTAAAATACCTGTTATTGCAGCAATGTAATAAAACGATACGAAGATTACTTTGGTCTCTGCAAAATGGCTTGTTCCGCTTTCTGAGGAAGCGAGAGATGGAAACTTTAATTCACCTTGATAAAATGGAGAGCAATAGTCTATAAGTGCATCATAATTCTCTATAATTGTTTCTCGGTCTAATCCAGAATAATGCTCTAGTTCAAAACGGTCAATATTATTATAGTACAATGATCTGGTATTCAATATAATGATTACCGAGATGGATATGAAGAATAAAGTGAATAGGATTCCAATTAATATATTGCTTGGTTTGAATGGTACATGTTTTTTATTATTTATGTTCATATAAGCTCCTTTTGTATGTTGACTAGATAGAATAATATGGATGATATCATATTAATGAAACACAAGTCAAGGAGTATGAACAAGCTTTGTTAGGATTTGCATAATTTGAAAAGAAGTGCTATAGTAAAATTAGTAACAAGGTGTCAGGTTGGAGAAATGAGTATTTTTCAACCGGAGATTAGTGCTAGTCACATAGTCTCCATGATTTGGAAAGGACAGGTTAGTTAAATGACTAAAATTGATATTATATCAGGATTTTTAGGAGCTGGTAAAACAACTCTAATAAAGAAATTAATAGAAGAAGCTTTCAAAGGTGAAAAGCTAGTTTTAATTGAAAATGAATTTGGGGAGATCGGCATTGATGGTGGTTTCTTAAAAGAAGCTGGAATCGAAATTACTGAGATGAACTCAGGTTGTATCTGTTGTTCTTTAGTAGGTGATTTTGGGACAGCCCTTCAAGAAGTAATTACAAAATACTCTCCAGAAAGAATTATTATCGAACCTTCAGGAGTAGGAAAATTATCAGACGTAATTAATGCAGTACAAAAAGTAAAAGACCAAAATGATTCGATCATATTAAATAGCTTTACAACAGTTGCTGATGTGAATAAATGTGGAATGTACATGAAAAACTTCGGTGAATTCTATAATAATCAAGTAGAAAATGCTAATACAATTATTCTTAGCCGTACACAAGCAACAACAGAAAAGAAACTTGATGCGTGTGTGAAAGCATTGAAGGAACATAATCCTAATGCAGCTATTATTACTACTCCATGGGAAGAAATCACAGGAGAAACAATTGTAAAAGCAATGGAAAGAAAGACTGACCTTGCGAAAGAATTATTAGAAGGTGAAGAAATTTGCCCTACATGTGGACACCACCACGGTGAGGAACATCACCATCATCATGAAGAAGATCATGATCACGATTGTTGTGGACATGGACATCATCATGGCGAAGACAACGATCATGAATGTTGTGGACATGGACACCATCATGAAGAAGACAACGATCATGAGTGTTGCGGGCATGGACACCACCACGGTGAGGAACATCACCATCATCATGAAGAAGATCACGATCATGAGTGTTGCGGACACGGACATCATCATGAAGATCACGATCATGAGTGCTGTGGACACGATCACCATCATCATGACCATGATCATCATCATGCAGATGAAGTATTTACAAGTTGGGGTGTTGAAACACCACGTAAATATGATGAAGCAGAATTAAAAGAAATTCTTAAAAAGCTTTCTGAATCAGATGCCTACGGTATGGTTTTACGTGCTAAAGGTATCGTTCCAAGTACTGACAATACATGGTTACATTTTGACTTAGTACCAGGTGAATTTGAAGTACGTCATGGAGGAGCTGACTATACAGGCAGATTATGTGTAATTGGTGCAAAATTAAAGACAGATGATATAGAAGAATTATTCCATATTGCTTAATTGAAATAGAATTTGGAAAGGAGCAAGTTTATTAATATGGCTGAGATACCAGTATATGTAATCTCTGGATTTCTTGAAAGTGGTAAAACTACATTTCTCTCAGAAACAATCCAGGATAAAGATTTTCTAGATGGAGGACTCTCTCTACTCATTACTTGTGAAGAAGGGGAAGAGGAGTATGATGATAAAGAATTAGAACAGTTAAATGTAAAGAAAGTTGCAATAGAGGATGAAGAGGATCTAACAGAAGAATTAATGTTAGAGCTTCAAAAGACTTATTCCCCTGCTCGTGTATTGATTGAATACAATGGCATGTGGAAAGTAGATCGTTTGATTAATGAAGTGCTTCCAAACCCATTTACTGTTGTTCAAATTATTACGTTAGTAGATGCAACAACATTTGAGATGTATATGAATAATATGCGTTCTCTAATGGTAGAACAATTCAAGATGACAGATATGGTAATCTTCAATCGTAGTACGGATAAGACGAACCAATCCTTCTGTAGAAGAAATGTGAAGGCTGTAAATCGTCGAGCACAAGTGTATTTTGAGGGATTTAATGGTGAAGCAATTGATGAAGAGCCAGAAGAATTACCTTTCGATATTAATGCTCCTGTTATAACGTTAGAGGATGAGGATTTTGGTATTTGGTACATGGATGCTCTTGATAACTTGGACAATTATGTCGGAAAGACAATCAAGTTCCGTGGATATGTATACAAACCGGATCGCTTCCCTAAAGGAGTATTTGTACCAGGAAGATTCGCAATGACATGTTGTGCAGATGATGTTGCTTTCATTGGGTTCATCTGCAAGTATGAAGGTGCTGAAAACTTCGTAAGCAAACAGTGGGTTAATGTTACTGCTGAGATTGGTAAAGAATATCAGAAAGAGTATAAGAGTGAAGGACCAGTACTCTATGCTAAGAGTGTAGCATTAACTGGTGAACCAAAGGAGAAGTTGGTTTACTTTAGTTAGAATAGTAACTAATTATGACATTATAGAGTAGATTGTTAATGAGCGTTAGGATATAGAATTTATTATCCTAACGCTCATTTTATGTATAAAGGTTTGCGAACTGAACAGTTACAAATTAATTGGAGTATAGTATAATGAGAATCTAAGAAATAGTTAATCAGCCGATATATTTCAATAATGTTTGCTGATACCGGTTCAATGTCTTGGTACTTTTTATTATAATCGTGCCCTGATAGTAGCAATCATAGTTATCTTTTAGATGCCAACGTTTTAATAAATTGGGAATAGGTATATAAGTGTAGTAACCTAATGTGGAAGGATCCATGAAGATAATTGAAGTATCATTGTAACCACATGCGACTACATAATGACCATTGTCCCAGGAGTTTTCATAATCGACCAGCGTGTCCGCCCAAGCTTGTATCATTAGAATTACGGGGATACCTTGAACTAGGAATTCTTTCAGCTGTTCAATGCTTACGTGTTCACGAAATTCAGCTTCATAGGTTAGTGAATTGCTAAGTCTTAGTATATCTCTAAAGTCAGTACCGGATACCGGAATAGAATGAAGCTCTTTAGTAAGATAATCTTCTTGGTATTCATCTAGGTAATAACCGAGTACACATTGTAAGGCAGCAGGACCGCAAGTGTACGAGGTTGCTTGTCTGCAAATTGGAACAGGAATAATAAAGGATTCCATACCTCTCCTTATTGGAATAATGATTTACTCCAATATATGATACAAGCTACCTAATATATGCTATCTTATATATGCGAGGAAGAGAAGTATTTAAGAATTCCTATCTTTATCAAGTTCTAGTACTTCTGGGATGACGATAGGATTATGTATAAATGGATCAGAGAGTTCAATGTCCTCTGTTAGATAATCAGCTTCCTGTGTCACAGAGTCTGATCTATCTATCATCTGTGGCATATGGGGAGTGGCTGAGTTATCATTAAGTACAGTAGATGGGATTAAATTATTAGTAAAATATAATTCTGTAGTTTTAGTTGTATATAGTGTCAATAGAAAGGCTACAGATAGGAATGTAGTAAAACTAATAATAAGTATAGTCTTTGTTCGTTTAGTAGACTTCATAGATACCTCCTGATCATAATTGAATATCCTTATAGATAGAAATATGGTTGGGTTAATGAATTTTATAAGGTATATCATATCATTTAATGGCATGTAAATATATAGTAATTAGGTAACGCCAAAACTCTTTTGTAAATTAAAATTATGCAAAGGACACTGGATTGCAAGCCGTTGAACTGCAAGTGAATGCAAAGAATAAAAATGTGTATCATAGTTATATTAGTAAAGGTTTTACGGAAAAGTATAAGGAGAGATATTATGTTAGAGATAAAGTTAATACAAACAATGGGGCAGCCTTCAATAGAGCATTTATTTACCGAGGCAAATAATTATTGTAAAGAATATGGACAGGAATTAAAGCAATCAGAAGAGAAGTCACAAATATTTGGATTGTATAATCCTGAATTGTGCGGTATTGCAGTAACAATGGAAAAGGAAGTAAACTCTCTTGAAATTGTAGAGTTTCATGTTACTGCTGATCATGCAACTGAGGAAGTATTTTTATGGTATATCCTTAAATTCAACCAACATATATATGAGAATATTTCATGTAATGTGGATATAGATCCTAAATTACTAAAACAGTTTGGATTTGATAACAATCATATCAAATGCAATAAAAAGCAGATAGAGAATCCAGATGATATTATAATACGTCTTGAAGATGAAAGAGATTATGAACAAACAGAAGAATTAACTAGAGAGGCATTCTGGAATGTATACAACCCTGGTTGTAATGAGCATTATATCTTACATGAATTAAGAAGTAGAGATACGTATTTACCAGAGTTACATTATGTTGCAGAATATAAAGGAAAAGTTATTGGCAGTATTGTGTATTGTAAAGGTAAGATTGTTGATGAACACTCAGGAGTTCATGAGATAATTGGATTTGGACCAATCAGTGTATTGCCAGAATATCAACGAGATGGAATCGGATCTATGTTAATTAATCATACCATTAACAAAGCAAGGGAAATGGGATATGTAGCAATCCTTATATGTGGTAATCCGGATTATTACCATCGATTAGGATTTGTAAGTGCGTCAGAGTATGATATTACTATGTCAGATGGTAGCAGTTTCGACGCATTCATGGCATTAGAACTAAAAGAGGGTGCTTTGGAGCAGATTTCGGGTAGATATTATGAAGATGATGTATTCCATAGTATAGCAGATGAAGAATTTCAAATATATGATAAACAATTCGCTGAGAAGGTTATGGTTAAGACACCAACTCAATTATAATTAATAACTGATTCGGGCGTCAAAAGCCAATTTAAATTTGGTCTCGTCAATTTGCATAAATTTATGTGTGAACATGTTATACCAAACGTAGTTCGCTCGCAACACGCTCTCGCTTGGATGAAGTTCGTAGTGGTACTAGTACCAACGACTTCATACAGTTGCTCATCAAACTACGTTCGGCATAACATTAGTCAAGTTTTATATGTGCAAATTTACGAAGGCAAGTTTTACGAGACGCTTTTGATACTCGAATCAGTAAATAATTAATCCATAATCTATGATTAATAAGAATAAGTTATATCTAACCGAACGATTTTTAATGAATTGTAATCTTGCGGTTTAAGAATTTATGTAGTATAGTATCAGTAGAGATTCGTATGACTGGCGGAAAATGGGAGCACCCATAGGGAGTACGAATAATATAACATATCAAAAGTAAATCGAGAATTAAGATTTCTAATGATAGATTAGCCGACCGCCTGGGCAACCACATTATTTTGGTTACCTAGGTGGTTTTTCTATACCTATTGGGAAATTCAAGAATAATTTGCCGAAGATAGTTCGATTAGCATATTCCTAGATGTTTATCGGAAACTCTGGAAATTATAGTGAATTTTCTAGTACACTCTATAAACCAAACCAAATAAATCAAACCATTAGAATTACGCCGTGGTAAACAAGATATGTGGAACCTATAGACGCAACAGAACATATTGAAAGTATAAGGAGAGAGACATGAGAGCATTAATTAGTGTATCAGACAAAACAGGTATTATAGAATTTGCAAAGGAACTTGTAAGCCTTGGTATTGAAATCATCTCAACAGGTGGTACGTATAGCAAGTTAAAGAGCGAAGGGATTCCTGCTATTGAAATTTCAGAATTAACTGGCTTTCCTGAATGTTTAGATGGTCGAGTAAAGACGCTACATCCAATTGTACATGCTGGATTATTAGCAATGCGTAGTAAACCAGAACATATGAAGCAACTTTCTGACTTAAATATAGAAACAATCGATATGGTTGTTGTTAACTTATATCCATTCAAAGCAACAATTTTAAAAGATGGAGTTACAAGAGATGAAGCAGTTGAGAACATTGATATCGGCGGTCCAACAATGCTTCGTAGTGCAGCTAAGAACTATCAAGATGTTGCAGTAGTAGTAGATCCTAGAGATTACGAAACTGTATTAAATGAATTAAAAGCAGAAAAGCAAGTTTCTCTTGATACAAAATTCTATTTAATGCAAAAGGTATTCATGCATACATCTAATTATGATACTATGATTGCTGATTACTTAAAGAAGGAAAGAAATGATCATGAACTTCCAGAAACATTAACAATGACATTTGAAAAAGTTCAAGATATGAGATATGGTGAGAACCCTCACCAAAAAGCTGCTTTCTATAGAGAAATCGGAAAGAAAGTGGGCTCTATCGCAGATGCAGTTCAATTAAATGGAAAAGAATTATCATTTAATAACATCAACGATACAAACGGTGCACTTGAGTTATTAAAAGAATTCACAGAACCAACAGTAGTAGCTTGTAAACATGGTAATCCATGTGGCGTTGGTAGCGATGATAATATCGTAGTTGCATGGGATAAAGCATTTGATGCAGATAAAGTTTCTATCTATGGTGGTATCGTAACAGTGAATCGCGAAGTTACGTTAGAGCTTGCAGAAAAGATGAAATCAGTATTCCTTGAAGTATTAGTAGCTCCAAGTTATCAAAAAGAAGCACTTGAATTACTTCAAACTAAGAAAAACCTACGTGTTCTTGAACTTAAAGATATCGAAGTACCACAAGACAAGAATGCTTATGATCTTAAGAAAGTTAATGGTGGTCTTATCGTTCAAACAATAGATAGCGAATTAATGAATGAAGAAGATCTTAAAGTAGTTACAGATCGTGCTCCATCTGAAAAAGAAATGGATGACATGAGATTTGCATGGAGAGTTGTTAAATTTGTTAAATCTAACGGTATCGCTCTAGCAAAAGATAAACAAACAGTAGGTATTGGACCTGGTCAAGTTAACCGTGTATGGTCAACAAAACAAAGTATTGAACATGCTGCAGAATTAATCGATGAAAATGCAACAAAAGGTGCAGTATTAGCATCAGATGCATTCTTCCCATTTGATGACTGTGTTGAAGCAGCACACCAAGCTGGCATTACAGCTATTATTCAACCAGGTGGATCAATCCGTGATGAAGATTCTATCAAGAAATGTAATGAATACGGAATCGCAATGGTATTCACTGGAATGAGACATTTTAAACACTAATTAACTATGTGAAAATCCTTAAATAAATATATATCTAAAAAAACAACTTTTCAAATGTAAATAGTCTGGAAAGTTGTTTTTTACATTTGTTTATGTTGACTGATAAGTGTTGGTTTTATATAATGAAAAGAATTAAACATATATTTCCAACAAATCGGAGGGAAAGTAAATGTGGAGGAATAAACTATTAAAATTAGTATAAAGCCAGTGAGGTAATTTATGTATAGAATCATGATAATTGAAGACGATGGACAGCTACGAGAACAGATGAGCCAGATCCTTTCTGTGTATGGATATCAAATTGAGGAGGTGCAAGACTTTCATAAAGTTGAGGAACAGTTTCTAGAAAGTAAGCCAGATTTAGTTGTACTAGATATTAACTTACCTTATTATGACGGGAATTATTATTGTAGAATATTCCGTAGGCATAGCAATGTTCCAATAATAATAACTTCAGCAAGGAATAGTGAGATGAGCCAAATATTAAGTATTGAACTTGGAGCAGATGATTACATAGTAAAGCCTTTTCCTGTAGAACTCTTCATGACAAAGGTAAATGCGATGATACGTCGTAGCTATGGTGATTATGCACAGGATACCACGGATACGAGAAATGATTTAGAAAACAATTTAGGATCAGGCGGGCTTTATTTAGATGAAAAAAGTTTTAAGATTACTGCGGAAGATATGGTAATAGAACTTAGTAAGAATGAATTCAAGTTAATGAAAGCATTCCTTATGAAGCCAAACGAGGTGTTAACAAGAGAAGGATTATTAGAAGAATTATGGGATCAGAGTGATTTTGTAGATGATAATACCTTAACGGTAAATATAACTCGTTTAAGAGGAAAATTAACTGAATTAGGTTATGAGGACTGTATCAAGACAAAACGTGGAGTAGGATATGTATTTAGTATCTAAGGTAGTTATACTTTCAATTTGATCTTTATGTATATATCTGAAGAACATACTACATCTATGAACATTGGGAAGGGGACTGGTTTTATTTTAAAGGAAAAAGATATACTTATAATGTATATAAAGCGGATACGTATTGACAGCATCTTTTATTTTGCAACTATAATTCTTATCACAGTATTCTATCAGTTAAGTACAGGAAAATCTGTTGAAATAATTTATCCATATAGCATTGCCGTAACGATCTATCTAACGTGGATGTGTGTGCGATATGTATCGTATAGAAACTTTTACCATAGCCTTAGTATGATGGAGAAAAATTGTGCATATGTAGGAAGGTTTGGCAAAGAAGATGAGATTGTCATTAATCAAGCCTTTATTCAGGTACATCGTGAATATCTTCAGCGCATTCAATCTAAAGATGTCTATGAGGAAGAACAAAGAAGGTTTTTATCAGCGTGGATTCATAGTATGAAGACACCTGTTACGGTAGAGAATCTAATTATGCAGCGAGTTAATCGTGGGGACTTAGATGTTAAGATGGCTATAGAAGAGATAGCATTAGAGAATGATAAGCTATTATCGAGTTTGGATATGGTGTTGAATATAATGCGTTTACAGGAATTTGCCAAGGATTACACACCAGAAGAATTTGATTTAGCGACTGATCTTAATCAAATCATTAATAGTAACAAGAGACTATTTATCTATTCCAATGTATTTCCCAAGGTGATTAATGAGTGTGGGGAGAATGTGAGTACGAAGGTTCTTTCTGACCGTAAATGAAATCGTCATATGATAGAACAATTAATCTCCAACGCAGTGAAATATTCGGCGGAAGAAGGTGCTGTAAAGAACGTAACGTTTCGATTGACGAAAGCGGAGAAGAAGACGGTTTTATATGTAGAAGATGAAGGTATTGGAATCGAGGAGACAGATTTACCAAGAGTATTCGAACCATTTTTTACAGGCCAGAACGGAAGAAATGGCAGAAACTCATCAGGTATCGGTTTGTATTTTTGCAAAGAGATTAGTGAACATATACAGTGCGAATTAAGTATGAAATCAAATATTTCAGAAGGAACCAAAGTAAAAGTTTTGTATTTGAATTATCCAAATGATGTATTTGATTAGATTGGAGAAGCTTACAATATTGTAAGCTTTCTTTAGTTAAATCGATGTTACATAAAGTGAAAATACCGTATTATAAGCTTATTAAAGCAAATATTTATGACCGATTGAGATACGAAGAGGGGGGTTAAGATGAGTGTATTAGAAGCAAAACAAGTAACGAAGATATATGGGGATTTCAAAAGTAATAATTCTACGAAAGCTTTGAATGGTGTGGATTTTAATGTAGCTGAAGGCGAATTCGTTGCTATTATGGGGCCAAGTGGTAGTGGTAAATCAACACTTATTAGTATATTAAGTGGAATAACTGAGCCGACTACAGGAAGTGTTATTATAGATGGTAAACGAATAGATCAGATGGATCGATTTGATATGGCCTTGTTCAGGAGACGATATTTAGGATTTGTATTCCAAGAATTCAATTTGTTAGATAGCTTAACAATAAAAGAGAACATTATATTGCCTATGGTACTTGATAAGAGAGAAAGTATTACTATGAAATCTAAGGCAGCAGAAGTCATGGAGCTATTTGAAATTAATAATATCGCTGATAAATATCCATATGAGGTTTCCGGTGGACAACAACAAAGAGCTGCAGTTTGTCGCTCGCTTGTGAATGATCCTGTAATGGTGTTTGCAGATGAACCAACGGGCAACTTAGATTCCAAGTCAGCCAACGCGGTTATGAATTGTTTTAAGAAAATGAATGATGAGAAAAATACTACCATACTCATGGTTACACACGATGTATTTGCTGCTAGTTTCTGCAAGAAAGTAATCTTTATCAAGGACGGTAAGATTTGTTTAGAAGTAGCAAACAAGGGAACAAGAAAAGAGCTCTTTAATCGAATTCTAGATTGTCAAGCTGCCCTTGGAGGTGAGAATAATGACCTTTAAGAATGTAGCAGCTAAGACCTTTAAGAAGAATATAAGGAATTATTCCTCATACTTTCTATGTAGTTGCTTTACTATAATGTTGTTTTTTATGTATACAACTATGCTTTTTAATGATGACTTAAAGGATACAGATCAGATGGAGTTGGTTGGCTATGTATTTCCGATTACCTTGGTGGCAATCGGAGCATTTTCAGTATTCTTTATAAGTTATGCTCATAGAACATTCATTAAAGGTCGCAATAAAGAATTTGGTGTCTATATGAGCCTTGGAATGAATGATAAGGATATTAAAAACCTAGTGTTGTTAGAAAACGTGTTAATTGGTGTCGGCTCCATGGTCACCGGGGTAGCAGTTGGGACATTGTTATCAAGGCTGTTTCAGATGGTTGTATTGTCAATGATGGAAATTGATAATATTGAATTCCAGTTATCTATGAAGTCGTATATAGTAACCATAGCTGTGTATTTCGTAATCTTTGCAATTGTGCTCATAGAAACGAATGTGAAGATGAAGAAGATGAGTATTGGGATACTTTTAAAAGGTGCTCGTCAAAGAGAAGGTATAGAATATAGAAAAAGAGATACTATTTTAGGGGTAATCGGCTTCGTTATAATGATTGTAAGTGTTGTATCTGTGGCAATCATCGCTTCTAATGACAAATGGAATTCAAATGCTGCGATACTTGCAATCTATATGGTCCTGTCATTTGGTGAATTGTATATGGCTATTAGTCATGGCGGTAATTACGTGATTCACCTATTTAAGAAAAGTAAGAATTATTATAAGAATTTAGTGAGTATTACTCAGATTCATCATAAATTTAATCAGAATAAAAACATTATCCTAGATTATTCATCTAGTTTCTACTAATGGTGCTTCGAACCGCATTGTTA
>JAHZFJ010000026.1 GCA_019421365.1 Lachnospiraceae bacterium | reverse complement strand
AGCTCGTCGGGCTCATAACCCGAAGGTCGTAGGTTCAAATCCTGCCCCCGCAATCTGATTAATTAGAAAAGTGGAAGTGTTGAGTAATTAACGCTTCCACTTTTTTTGCTATTTATAGAGGAGTAGTTTGTTTAAGAAATAGTTATAAAAATTATAACTTAAATAATAATTTATTTTAGTAGATTGTAAAAGTATTGACATGTTGATGGATGTAAGTTTAGTATAGAAAATATGTAGTACAATGTAAGTATAAGTTAAATGATCGTATTATTTAGAAAGGAGCCATGCGCTATCTTATTTAAATATAGATGGCAGTGTTGTAGTATTTTATGATATGCATGGGATTAAAGATGAAATTAGGATTTATAGGTTGTGGGAACATGGCAAATGCTATGTTAGGTGGTATTATTAAGAATAATATAATTGAAAGCAGTGATATTATTTCTTCAGATTTAAATCAGACGTCATTAGAGATTGCTAAGAATACGCTTGGTATTCAGGTTACAACAGATAATAAGGAAGTAGTTGAGCAATCAGATATCATTGTTCTTTCTATTAAGCCACAGTTTTATGGCAGCGTAATTAACGAAATTAAGGACCTTATTAAAGAGAACCAGATAATTATAACAATAGCACCTGGACAAACCTTAGAGGGGCTTAAAACGGCCTTTGGGCGTGAATTAAAGATTGTTCGTACAATGCCAAACACACCTGCATTAGTGGGTGAAGGAATTACAGCTTTGTGCTATAACGAGAATGTTAAAGAAGAAGAAGTTGAATTGGTAGCATCTATATTAGCTGGCTTTGGTAAAGTAGAGGTTGTTACAGAGAATTTAATGGATGCCGTAGTTGGTGTAAGTGGAAGCTCACCAGCTTATGTATTTATGTTTATTGAAGCATTGGCGGATGGTGCAGTAGCGGCAGGAATGCCACGTAATAAGGCATATACATTTGCAGCACAGGCTGTACTTGGTAGCGCTAAAATGATCCTTGAAACAGGAAAGCATCCGGGAGAATTGAAGGATATGGTGTGCTCTCCAGGTGGTACTACAATTGAAGCCGTTCGTATACTTGAAAAAGAGGGATTCCGAAGCAGTGTTATGGAAGCCGTAAAGGTGTGTATTGATAAAGCAAGAAATATGTAGAGATAAGATATAATAATAGTTATGAAGCACACATTATTTAAATAATCGGGGTAGAAAAGTAAATATGATAAATATATTAGATAAGAAAGAGCAGTGTAATATTGTAGGTAGACATACTTGGCAAGATCAGACTTTATATCTAGGACATTCTGCATCCTATATTGAATTTCGTTTTAAAGGTACAAAACTCGATGTTACCTTAGTAACAGATTTGTATAAGGATACAGAGAAGAAAGAGGATGTCTATCATGCCTGGTTAGCAGTGTTTATTAATAATATTGAGGAACCTGCTAAAAGAATTGAATTATGTAATAATCAAGAAACTTTTACTGTTTTTGAGTCTATGTTGGAACAAGAAGTTTCAATTAGGCTTATGAAATATTCGGAGGCTGCATTTAGCAAATTGGGTTTTAAAGCAATATCGCTTGAAGGAGAATTATTTCCATCACCTACGAGAAAACCAAGAAGAATCGAATTCATAGGGGATTCCATTACTTGTGGATATGGAATAGAGGGTAGACCTAATTCGGATTTATTTACAACGAAAGAAGAAAATCCTATGCTCGCTTATGCATGTCAGACAGCAAAATTGTTAAATGCGGAATTTCAATTAGTTAGCTGGAGTGGTATTGGTATTATAACTAATTATGTAGATGTAACTGTAAATGAACCATTTCCAGATCGATGGTTAATGCCAGATTTATATCAATATACGGATGGCGAGTTGGAACGTTCTTTGCAAAAATCTACATACGAAGTTTGGGATAATAAAAGATATGTTCCTGACTTAGTGGTTATATATCTAGGAACAAATGATGCAAGCTATACTAGAGGAATAAAAGAAAGACAAGAGTATTTTGCTAATGAGTATCGAAAATTCCTCGATAAAGTAAGAGCGAAAAATAAAGATTCATATATTCTATGTGTATTAGGTAGCATGAACCAAGAGCTATGTGAAATAGAGGAAAGAATGGTTTCAAGTAAGCAGGCCGATGGTGATAATAAGATAAAGTTTCTTGCATTGCCGTTACAAAGAGAAGAAGATGGTTTAGGTGCACATGGTCATCCGACACCGATTACACATTTTAAAGTGGCAGAGCAGATTGCTTTGGTTGTAAAAGAGTGGTTAGATTGGAATTAGAAGATTAGAGCACGTATTAATTAAGTTGTATGAATTTATCAACTTATTATTACGTGCTTTTTTTCTATAAACAATTTCATTATATAAAAAATTGAACAATTCTAGAATACAATGAATTGTATAATACTATGATATGAAGCAAAAACAGCTGGTATTAATAGATATTTGATTGGATTAATTTACAGTACTCAATTTCAACTTGGTTTCTTAAAATTTCACAATATCCAAACTTTTTATATAAATATTGATTTCTAAGGCTGAATATAGGAGTAGATAAAAGCCATTTATGTATGCTTGGATACTCTTTCTCTAATAGTTGCATCGTTAAATACCCATATCCTAGTCCTTGGTAGCTTGGCTGTATAACAAAATCTTCAAAACGCATACAGCTATCCTCAAGAGGTATTAAAAAGAATGCACCTATAATTGTGGTATCTAGTACGATTTTGTAAGCAATACAGTTTGTAATAATTGAAATCTGTGAATTAACATCATTATAACCAGGAGGGCCGCCATCTCGGCCAAGATAAGTATTAATCTCCAGATTATAAGCAGCTGTTTTTATAGCTGTAAGTTGATCTGCGTCGTCTAATTGTGCTCGTTGTATTGTTAACATATAAGACCCCTTTATAGATTGATAAGATTATAAGTAAAACTCAAATCTTAATCATGTTATGTTGATAGTATAGTTGATTTACGATTAAATTAGTAGACTTGTATGTAATATAATGGTAAACTATCATTAATAGTAGATTAATTATATTTTTTAAATAAATAATAGATATTATATATGAATACTAAAATTCTGAAATTCAAAAATTCCATTTCCTTGTACCAATCTACCTGATTCGTAAATCTCTTTAAATCCATTATAAATATCTAAAACTAAAGATGTTGATATATCTAAAGAATGATGCGCTGGAAGTAACTTTTTCAGTGGTAGATCTTTTACTTTACTAACAGATTTCATAAAATTATGTGGGTTTGTGGTTGGATAGAAAGCATCCAAACAACCGGAATAAATTAAATCGCCTGTATACAGATATTTTTTGCTTTTTCATATAAACATATGTGACCAGGGGAGTGACCTGGAGTATGGATTACTTGTAGTTTTCTATTACCAAGATCAATTATGTTACCATCATTTAATATAGTTGTTGGCTGGCCTTGATAGATTCGATAATTATCAATATTAAAGTGTTGTGGAAATTGGCATTGATCTTTTAATAGATTTGACTTTACTACTGAGAGAGGAAGAGGAAAATGTCCTGATAGCCAGTCTACTTCTAATGCATGCACGGATATGTCTTCAAATAAATCGTGACCTCCAATATGATCCCAATGTGCATGGGTAGTAATTACGGAAAGCGGTAATTCAGTCAGTACATCTATAACGTCTTTAATACTCGAAACACCTAAACCTGTATCAATCAAAACAGCTTTATTAGTTCCTAATAAAAGATAGCAGTGTGTTTCTTCCCAGTGGTTATATTCACTTATTACATAGGTATCATTATCTACTGATTCTATGGTAAACCATTCTTTCATAGTAAACCTCCTCCATTGTTTATCCAGTAGTATAACATGAGAACGATGCTATTACAATAAATATAATAGTTAGATAATATATTTTGTAAACGCTAGCGTATGAGTGTGTTATAATAGAAAAAAAGGATCGGAGATGATTATATGCAAGAGAAAATTGAACGTCTATCTCAGATAATTAAAGAGAGCGATAATATAGTGTTTTTTGGTGGTGCGGGTGTATCAACGTCTAGTGGAATACCTGATTTTCGTAGCTCTAATGGGCTTTATAGTAAAAAGTTGAACCGTAACTTCACACCAGAACAAGCGGTATCACATACATTTTTTATAAGATATCCAGAAGAGTTTTTTGACTTCTATAAAGAGAATCTAGTTTATCTAGATGCGACACCGAGTGGTTGTCATAGTGCACTTGCTAAACTTGAAGAGATGGGAAAGTTAAAGGCGGTTATTACACAGAATATTGATGGCCTTCATCAGGCAGCTGGATCAAAAAAAGTATATGAACTTCATGGTTCGGTGCACCGTAATTATTGCACAAGATGTAATTCATTTTATGATGCGAACTATATAATTAACTATAAGGGAATCCCTGCTTGTGAGAAGTGCGGGGGTACAATTAAGCCTGATGTGGTACTCTATGAGGAAGGATTAGATGACCAGATTATATCTGGTGCCATTCATGCTATAAGCAAAGCAGATACGTTAATCATAGGGGGGACATCACTTGTTGTTTACCCAGCAGCAGGTTTAATTGATTACTTTAGGGGAAAGAACCTAATTCTAATTAATAAGAGCTCCACATCAGCAGATAGCAGAGCGAATTTAATTATTAATGAAGATATTGCTAAAGTAATGAAAGAAGTAGTAGATATAATTAAATAAAAAATAATTTAAAGATAAAAGGACGCATTAAGTATGCGAAAAAAGTATTATTTGAGTATATTTTATATTAATTGATAAAATATACTCAAATTTAACAAATAAATAGTAAAAAGATACTAGACTTTAGTCATAATTCGTTGTATAATAATGGAAAATAAAGTAATTTGTATGCTGCAATTACAACACGTCTGATACAAATGCTAAATGATCAAATCTATCAACTCTAAATTCCATTATACTCTTAATTTATTATTAATTTTCCTATTATATTTTCTTATTAGCTTTTTTATAATGCTTTTCTTTAATATTAACAGTACAGTTAATTCTTTAAGTGTGTAATTTTTTAGTGTACAAATTACTTTATTCTATTTTTATCCTTTTTAGATTAGTAATATTTCATTAGGAGGGAACCAATCCAATGTCATTAGGTTGAGAGATTGAAAAGTTGCTTCCTTAGGACAGAGTATGTTAATGGCATACCCTGTTCTTTTTTTGAAAAAGAATAAATTTGACAAATATATAAATTTCCTTATAATGGTTGTATAAGTTGTACTACTATTATGTTTTGGAGGAGATGTTTTGGAAGAGTTAATAACGTACCTATGTAACTTGCATTTTACAAAGTTAGAAGCGCAGATATATATAACCTTACTCGAAGGGGGAGAACTAACAGGATATCAAATAGCAAAGAAGATTCATATATCAAGATCAAGTGTATATTCCGTATTAGATAGTATGCATGAGAGAGGAATCCTTATGTTATTGCAAGGAGAGCCACTTGTATACAGGGCAGAGAATCCAGATACTTTAATACCAAAGTTAAAACGTCAATTTTCTGAGGATGCAGACGTTGCACAGTTAAAACTAAAGAATATTGCAAAGAATTCTTCGCAGGAGCAGTTTTTTAACCTTAAGGGATTTGATAATGTGGTAGCTAAAGCAAGAGAGTTGTTGTTGCAAGCCGAGAAAGAAGTGTATATGAATACGGATTTTTCCCTACATTTGTTTGAGAAGGAATTTAAGATATTGAATGAACGAGGTGTACGTATTATAGTATTTTCATTTGCAAATCTAAATTGCAGTGATCTTGATATCGAATTCTATTCTCATTATAGAGGAGAGTGCATTGAAGGACATCCTACTAGGATGATGCTTGTTACAGATATGAATGTGACTTTAATTGCTGATGCGTACAAAGATCGACCAGAGTTTCTTGGTACGGTAACACAGAATAGTTTAATGGTTTCTATTATAGCAGAACATATTCATAATGATATCTATCTGTTACGATTAAAAGAGAAGAAAAACTTTATATTTGACGAATCAATCACAATTGATACAATGCTTGAGAATCGTTAATCTAATGCTGCTGATTAATTAATTAAAGATAATAAGAAGGGGATTATGTATGTCACAAAGACTATGATGTGCATAGGTATTAATATGAGTAGAATTATAATTTCAGGGCTTATTAATGTAGAGACGACGGTTAAAGTACGTGAATTTCCAATCCCATATTATCCAATTGATTTCTTAATGGATGGAGTTAATACAGAGGTATCTGGTGTTGGCTATAACGTGGCAAGAGCCTTTCAAAAGTTAGGAGATCAAGTTTCCATACTTTCATATACAGGAGCGGATGAAGAGGGGGGGCGTATTGAACGTGAACTAAAAATATATGGGCTTGAAACTAGAGGGATTAGGAAAGTTTTAAAGAAAACACCGCAGTCTGTAATACTCTATGATTCTAAGGGAAAGAGACAGTGCTATTGTGATCTGAAGGATATACAGGAACATACTTATCAGCTTGAAGATATAATAGAGGAGTTAGAACAGGCTGACTTATTATGTGCTTGTAATAGTAATTTTTCAAGATCACTAATACAAGAAGCAAAGAAAAAGAATATTATTATTGCATCTGATGTACATGTGATAGGTGATATTGAAGATGAGTATAATAGAGAATTCATGGAAGCAGCTGATATTCTATTCTTAAGTGATGAGAATATTCAGGGGTCTCCAGAGAAATTTATTATTAGTCTAAAAAATAGATATTCTAGTAAAATAATTGTTATGGGGCTAGGAAAAAAAGGCGCTTTGCTATATAGTAGAGAAAAAGATAAGCTTATTCATATAGGAGCAGTGACAACAAGACCTGTTATCAATACGGTGGGTGCGGGAGATTCGTTATATAGTTCCTTTTTACATTGTTATATTAAAGGAATGTCTGAGATTGAGGCACTTAAGTATGCGGTAACCTTTGCATCTTATAAAATAGGTGATAATGGTGGAGCAGTTGGTTTTCTTACGTGGGAGGAGTTAATCAGCCTATCAAAACAGCTTACATATGATATAAAAGAGGTTAAAATACGATATGAAACCAGTGAAGAAAATTGCAGTAATACATGATATATGTGGTGTCGGTAAGGCGGCTATGGCAAACATTGTACCAATTCTAAGTGTTATGGGAATTGAAGTGTGCCAGGTGCCAACAATGTTATTGTCTACACATACAGGTGGGTATGGGAAACCATATATTCAAACAATTGATGGATATATGACAGGATGTCTTGAACATTATCTAGAGCAAAATGTTGAATTTGATATGATATTTGTGGGTTATCTTGGTACGAAGGAACGAATTCAAGAAGTGAAACAATTCTTAACTAGTTATAGGGAAGTACATCCTGAGGTATCAGTTATATTAGATCCTATCTTCGGTGATAATGGCACATGTTACTCTAACTTTACAATGGAGTATGTTACACAGATGAGAACTCTATTATCCTATGCGGATTTTATTGTTCCTAACTATACTGAGTATTCTTTACTATTCGAAGAGAGTATGGATACAGAATATAATAATAAAGATGTTTTATATCGTCAGTGGCACAAGAAATTAGATAATTATAAAATTAAAGGCGCTGTGGTAACGAGTATCCCCATTAGGAATAAAGATGAAATAGGAATTATAATTACGGACGAAAATAAAATTGATTTGTTAACCTTTAAGAAGTGTAGTAGGTCTTACCATGGAACGGGTGATATCTTTGCAGCTGTTTTTTGTGGATCTCTTTTACAGGGAGATAACATATTACAGGCATGCAAGAGAGCTCATACATTTGTAGTGGAATGTATAGAAGAAAGTGCAAAATACCAGTATGATCAAAGAGAAGGCGTTATATTAGAGCCACTTCTTAAGAAATTATTGTAATAACAAACGGTATCAATGAGTGGGAGAGTCTCACAAGATAAATAGAAAAACAATTAATAATAAAAGAACCACATTAATAATTCAATCAAAATAGCCTACATAAAATCAATTATGATTTCATGTAGGCTGTTAATATATATATATATATATATATTTATATATTTATTTATTTATTTATTTATTTGTGCTTTAGATGTATTTTAATAGATAGAACTGTATACATAACTATTCAATATTAACGCTAGTATTCTCTCGGTACACACGATTTGTTTGATAACGTGTTTTTCTAAGCTCTACGCTGTCGAAGATAATTGAAAAATCATAATCTGCTGGATATAAGTCGGAAGCAGAAGTTTTTAATTTAATACGTTTATGGTTAATTAATTGTTTCTTACCACGAATCTGAACTCCAATTTCTCCTTTGGTAGTCGGATTCGGTTCATATACAAGACCTAGAATCTTTTGAGGATATACTATTACACTATCACCCAGCTGATATTTCTTAGGATGGGTCTTCTCAGTCTTCTTAAGATTTGTTTTCACTAGGGAAGGGGAGTCATTTTTCAAAGTAGTTTTATTAGCTTTTTTCTTATTTGCCATATTATTCTTAGAAGTATTACCTACGGAAGTATCATTCTTCATAATATCATTCGTACTAACCTCCTTAATAAAGTTTTTATCTTTATAAACAGGATTAGTATGTTTTTTCTTTGGCTGATCCAAGCTATATTCTTTGTAAGCATAGTGCTTAGCGATATCTAACATATGGTCGGGCAATCCAAGTCGTTTAGCGATATATAAAGCACAACTTTCACCAGCTTCACCAATAATTAGTTGATATAATGGGCGTAAACTTTCACGATCGAAAGCCATTCGTGCATTGATTAATCCCTGTGTTTGTGCTACATATTCCTTCACCTCTGGATAATGTGTAGTAGCGATGAATCTACATGGGATGGAGCGAAGTTCTTCTAGTATCGATATAGCGATACCCATTCCCTCAGCGGGATCAGTTCCTGAACCTAACTCATCTAATAATACTAGACTTTCCACTGTTGCCGTCTTAATAATGTGGATAACTTTAGTAATATGGGAGGAGAAGGTGGATAGGTTTTGAGTAATACTTTGTCCATCGCCAATATCACACAAAATCATATTATGCATTGCAATTATACTAGTAGCTCTTGCAGGTATGTGTAGACCACATTGGGCCATTGTAGAGAGTAACCCTACTGTTTTAAGCGCTACGGTTTTACCACCAGTATTAGGACCGGTAATGACAATGCCCGTTACGTTCTCATCCATATGAAAAGAAAGAGGAACACATTCGCTCTGATTTAGAAGAGGATGTCTGCCTTCTTCAATATGAATGGTTGGAGCAGTTGTTAAAGTAACTTCATGAGCGTCTAAGTCCGCGCTTAATTTTGCTTTTGCAAAGATAAAGTCAAGAGTCTCCATTACTTCCATATTGGTACGTAATGCAGCCTTTGAATCGGATACAAAAGACGTAAGAATATATAGAATCTTGCGTATTTCGTTATCTTCCATGATTCGAAGAGAGGAGATTTCTTCTTGGAGTTTTGATACAACGGTGGGTTCGATAAAGTAAGTTGAACCTGTGGCTGACATATCAATTACGCTACCACTTACCTGGTGTTTAAATTCACGTTTTACAGGAAGTACAGAATGACCATTTCTTGTGGAGACATAAGAGTCTGTAAAATACTCGCGTTTGCTACGGAGTAAGGATTCTAATTTCTGCTTAATAGTGGTTTGTGAACTTTCAATTTTACGTCTTATATTTCTTAAGTCTGTGGAGGCACTGTCATCTACTTGATTATTATAGATAGATTTACTTAACTCTTCATATAAGGCATCCAGTGTATCGATAGAATACGAATAGGATGTTAGTGTTAGCTGTAGATCATTACCTCTTTCCAGGTAGCGTTTTAGTCGTTTGCAACTTGTTATGAACTGCATAACAATAGTAAGTTGTTC
Organism: Lachnospiraceae bacterium; assembly: GCA_019421365.1. Taxonomy (GTDB): domain Bacteria; phylum Bacillota; class Clostridia; order Lachnospirales; family Lachnospiraceae; genus Anaerosporobacter. The sequence continues at coordinate 51,478 of JAHZFJ010000026.1, read as the reverse complement.
GGGTAATAATACACCATCTTGTTCACAAAGTAGTAAGATATCCTTCATACCTTGCATTGTAGATAATGGAGGATTACCAAGGTAGTCAAAGAGTTTACGCCCTTGAGTTGTTTCCTCCATCTTACGGCGAGCTTCGTCCTCTTTTAGATAAGGGCGTAGATTCGATACTAATTCTTTAGCAGAATCACTTATAGCGTATTCAGTCAAGGTAGAAAGTATCTTATCGAATTCGAGTGTTAATAAGTTGGAATCAAGAGTATTAATTGTATATTTATTATTATTCATTTCATAATCCTTCTTTTCTTATATAATAATTGATTATAACTATTCAAAACTAGGGAACTAGTAACTGAACAATTATGTGTATTTAGTTTGAGTTTAGATAATAGTTACTTCTTCGTTAGATATGGGATTACGAATGATGAGTATAATAAGAACCTTGCAGATAAATGCAACGGGTACATAGAATATACGAAAGAAAGACACAAAAAAAGATTGAAAGAAACACACTCTCAACCTTACTTAGTCTAACAAGTAATATATAAAGATATTGTATGTGGCTCTATAAAAGGGCAGAGTACGAGCAGGAATCTGCAATCGTCTCATCATTACTATTTAATTCGTAATCTCCATTTTATAAACCGTTAACATACAACACCATCCTTTAGAATTAATACAATTAATATATCATAGTACAAACTATATTGTCAAATATTATATTTATGTAATTATAGGTACACAGTTTTATAATTAAAATGGAAATATTACGAAGTAGTTTATTAATATTGACGCTATACTTGGTATATTAGTATAATATTATTAATTAATACATAATTAGGTATTAATCTTCTATGGGGATAGACGATAAATAATGTAGGAGAATATACTTGCAGAATGTAGGTAAAAGTTATAACACGCAAATTAAGTACAGCAGAGAAAAAATCTGCAATTACGAAGGAGAATTGTTATGATCAAAACAAAGAAAAATGTCAAAAGAATTAGTATTGTACTATGTCTAGTTATGGTATTATCTGTACTTGCTCCAACAGGTCAGATAGCGAAGGCAGCAACTGCATTGAATAAGACATCGATTAAGGTAGTTGTAGGTGCAAAAGAACAAGTAAAAGTTACAGGAACAAGTGCAAAAGTTACTTGGAAATCCGCTAACAAATCAATTGCTACAGTTGATAACAAAGGATATGTTAAAGGAATCAAGAAAGGTTCTACAAAGGTATATGCCACTGTTTCAGGAAAGAAATATACTTGTACTGTCAAAGTTGAAAGTGCTTCTATTAGTTCTAAAACTAAGTCAGTGACAGTTGGTAAAAGCTTTACTCTTAAGTTAAATGGGAATACTCAAAAGATTTCTTGGTCATCAAGTAACAGTAAAGTTGCTAGTGTTTCTTCATCTGGTAAAGTAAAGGGTGTGGCAGCAGGTAAAGCAACAATTACAGCAAAGGTTGATAATAAGAAGTTTACATGTACTGTAACAGTTAAGAAGAAATCAGCAAAGAGTGAATTAGATAATATCTTATCCGCTGTAAAGAAAGCATATGGTGACGATTATAAACCACAAGTATCCTTATCTAAAGATGAGCTTTCAGAAGTTGTAGGATTAAAATCTAATCTATATGATGCTGCAATAGGAGAAGTGCCAATGTTAAGTTTTAATGTTGATACATTTATTGCGGTTCGTCCGGCAGCAGGTAAGAAGGCAGAGGTAGAAAAAGCCTTAACAAAATACAAAAAGTATCTAGAAGAAGATGCTCATCAGTATCCAATGAATATGCCAAAGGTTAAAGCTTCAAAGGTTGTTACTATAGGAGATTATGTATTCTTCATTATGTTAGGGAAAACTAATGAGACAGAAGAAAATGAAGGAAAATTACTTACTTACTATCAAAAGCAAAATACGATTGCAATAAATGCAATTAAAAAGGTTTTAAATAAATAAACTGGATCATGGCATTTGCCATATGGGTATTAGTTCTTTATATATACCGATATTGAAGATTAAGTATATAAAACCTTGACAGTTGATTAATTATTATCTATAATTTAACGAAGATAAGGGAGTAGTTAGCACGTAGTGTAATAAAGTCAACATACTGATGGAGAACATCTGGCTTTATTTTAAATAATGAGACTTGTCTGCAATATTTTTATTGCAGACAAGTCTTTTTCTATGTAGCAGACTTTAGAAACGAGAAGAAAGGATACGAAAACATGGGCTTTTTCGAATTATTTTTATTAGCAATAGGATTATCAATGGATGCTTTCGCCGTAGCAATCTGTGAAGGACTTTCAATGAAGAAATTAAACTTGAAGCGTGCCGGTATATTAGCACTCTTCTTTGGAGGATTTCAGGCTGGAATGCCTTTATTAGGATATTTACTTGGAAAGAATTTTCAACAGTATATAACTTCTATTGATCATTGGATTGCATTCGTATTACTTGCTATTATTGGTGGTAATATGATTAAGGAAGCATTAGATAAAGATGAAGAGAAAAAAGAAGATAAGAAGTTTAATCTTAGATATGTTAGTGTTCTAGCTGTAGCAACAAGTATTGACGCACTTGCAGTTGGTATAACATTTGCCTTCTTACAAGTTAGTATCATTCCAGCTGTTTGTCTAATTGGTATTACTACATTCATATTATCATTCGTTGGAGTAAAAATTGGTAATGTGTTTGGATCAAAATATAAATCGAAAGCAGAATTATTAGGTGGTACGATATTAATTATAATAGGCCTTAAGATATTAGTTGAACATCTTGGTCTAATAGGATAGTTATTAAGAAAAAAAAGAGTTGCTGCAATTTTAATATATTGCAGCGACTCTTTTTTTATTATGAATACAAGTAGAGATAGAAATTTCGGTTATTATTATAGTAGAGCAATGTTGTTCTTAATCGCATATTCTGATATGTCATCTGGCCAGATAGAAGCTTGAACTTCACCGATATGCGCCTTGCGAAGGAAAAACATACAGATTCTTGATTGGCCAATACCACCACCAACTGTATATGGTAACTCACCGTTTAATAGTGCTTTTTGGAATGGCAATTCAGCACGGTCCATACAGCCACTGATTTCAAGCTGTTTAACAAGTGTGTCTTCATCAACACGAATACCCATAGATGAAAGTTCTAGCGCAATATCGAGTACAGGATAATATAGAATAATATCTCCGTTTAATGACCAATCGTCATAATCAGGGGCACGGCCATCATGTCGTTCTCCTGAATTCAATGTACCACCTATTTGCATAATAAAGACTGCACCTTTTAACTTAGCTATATTATATTCACGTTCTTTTGGGGTAGAGTCTGGATACATATCTTCTAATTCTTGAGTTGTAATGAAAGAGATTTCTTCTGGCATAATTGGATTTACATATGTATATTTATTACAGATAAATTCCTCTGTAGCTTTCAAAGCGTTGTATACATTCTTAACTATAGTCTGTAAAGTCTCAACCGTACGGTCTTCTTTAGTGATAATCTTTTCCCAGTCCCATTGATCAACGAAGATAGAATGGATGTTATCAGTATCTTCATCACGTCGAATAGCATTCATATCTGTATATAAACCTTCTCCAACAGAAAATCCATAACGTTGTAGCGCAAGACGTTTCCATTTAGCTAATGAGTGTACAATCTCTACGTTAGCGTCGTTTTGTTCTTTAACTCCGAAGCTTACAGGACGTTCCACACCATTCAAATTATCATTAAGACCTGTTTCTGGTTTTACAAACAGGGGAGCAGATACTCTTGTAAGTTTCAATTCTTTCGCTAATTCTCTTTCAAAAAAGTCTTTTACATATTTGATAGCAACTTCAGTTTCTCTTATATCAATAGCTGGTTGATAACCATCTGGTATAATAAGATTCTTCATACTTCTTATTCTCCTTTATTCTATTGGATTTATTTGAAGTTAAACAAGTGATCATTTAGTTTACACTTGTTTAACTCTCATAAGTTTCGAAACACTTTTTGATTTTATCACTGCGTAGTAATAAAAACTTCATTAATTATATCATAAACTAGTTGCCTCGGCAAATGAAACATATTAATCTATAATTTAATCTCTCCGACTAAGTTTGTTGAGAAGATGGTTCTAATTTCATTTAAATCTTTTGTTTGTCCTAAGGCCCACATTAATTTAGTGACAGTAGCCTCTGTTGTCATATCGTAGGCTTGTATAACACCCTTTTCTAATGCCTTTTGTCCAGCTTGGTAGATGGATAAATCACTACGCTCGTATAGACATTGACTAGATACGACTACTGGGATATTGTTTTCCACTAATTTTTCTAGTTTGGATATAAGGTCACGGTGAATAAAGTGTAATCCACCTGCACCAAACGCTTCTATTACAACACCTTTGTAGTTCATCTCTAATAGCATATCAAAGATTCCAGGATTTAGACCTGGAGTTAATTTAATTAAGAAAACGTCGGAACAAACGGAATCCTTTAATTCGAACTTACCATCTACCTTAGGTAATAGTTTATGACTGATATTAAGTCCGTTAGAATCAATAGTAGCCACATATCTACAATTTACACTTTCGAATGCATCAAAACCAGTTGTACGGACTTTAACAGCACGACATCCTAAGATAATCTTACGGTTAAATGCTAAGAAGATACCTGGAACTCCTGTTGCAGCCATAGCAAAGGCACAACGTAGATTATCCATTGCATCTGTCAAAGGATTAAGGATCGGTAGCTGTGATCCCGTTACAACTACAGGAATCGGAATGTTTTGGAGCATATAAGAAAGCACACTTGTTGTATATGCCATTGTATCAGTACCATGTGTTACTACAATACCATCATAATCAAAACAAGATTCATATATATGATTAGCAATTAATTGCCACTCTTCAGGTTGAATATTAGAACTATCTAGATGAAGAATATCTTTTGCTGTTATGTCATAATTCTCATTCAATCCAGTGATTTTAGAGAATAAATTATCAATACTTAGCGCTGGAATCAATCCTTCTTCACTTGATTGAGAGGCAATTGTTCCCCCTGTTGCAAGCACTAAAATCCGTTTTTTCACTTGGGTCATTCTTTCATCCTCCATTATTAATTGCATTTAGACAAGATTCTTTATAATATTACATATTATTTCTGATAAAGTATAGCAAAATCAATGATAAATTACAATATGTAAATAAAAGTAAGGTATTCAATGGATAATTCTATATGTAAGTGGAATAACACCGCAAAAATAGACATGTAATAAAGGCTAAATAAACAATTCCTCATAGAAATACGAAAAAATACGAAAATATTAATTGACATTTATTACATATATGTTATTATGAAATAGTAGTACATAAAAAACGACTAAATACATTGTTATTTAAATTGTATCATTATATAAATATAGGAGGATAATTATGATTAAAGCAGGAATATACCATACACCAGATGTACCATATGCTTATGCAGTTGATGAGAATACGCTATACCTAAAAATCCAGACAGCAAAACAGGATATCAAGTATGTATATGTTTATTATAAAGATAGACATCAATACGAAAAACCCTTTCAACAAGTTAAAATGAATCGTATTCAAGGCTGTGATATTTTTGATTATTATGAAGTGGAACTAGTTAATGTGGATAAGAAGTTCAGGTATTTCTTTAAATTAATAGACAATGAGGGAAACCGTCTTTATTATAACGAAAGAGGTATTCTTAATGAGAAGCCAGATGTCCCACAAACCTTCCAATTTCCTTATCTTTGTCCTGGAGATTTTTATCACCAAGTAGAATGGGCTAAAGATGGTGTAATGTATCAGATATTCCCTGACCGTTTCTACAATGGAAACCACAACAATGACCCTGAAGGGGTTAAGCCTTGGGGAGAAGGAGTTGTAGGGAATAATGACTTCTTCGGTGGAGATTTAAAAGGGATTACAAAGCAGTTAGATTATCTAAAAGAGCTTGGAGTTACAATTATATATACGACTCCCATTTTTCAATCGTGCTCTAACCATAAGTATAATACTAAAGATTATTATGAGATTGACCCTCAATTTGGTACCAAGGAAGAGTTAAGAGAATTAATAGAAGAGGCACATAAACGAGGCATACGTTTCGTATTAGACGGCGTATTCAACCATTCTGGAGATGACTTCTTTGCATTCAAAGATGTTATGAATAAGGGAGAAAATTCTGCGTATAAGGATTGGTTTTATATTGATTCTTATCCAATTAATCAAAGAGAACTTAATTATGTAACTTTTTATGATAGATATGGGAAGATGCCAAAACTAAATATGAGTAATCCTGATACAGTACAGTATTTCTTAGATGTAGCAAGCTATTGGCTAAGAGAGTTTCATATAGATGGATTCCGTTTGGATGTGTGTGATGAGATCGATCATAGTTTCCTTAGGAAGTTTTATGAGCGTGTGAAGAAAGTAAATCAGGATGCGATAGTAATTGGTGAGATTATGCATATGGGGAATTCCTTCTGTAAAGGAGATGAATTAGATTCTACTATGAATTATCCATTCAGGGAGTCCGTACTAGAATTCTTTGCACTTCGTAAAATGCCAGCAGAGGACTTCATCAATGCGTTAGCAATTAGACAGCATTCTCTTCGTAAAGATCTTCATAAGCAGATGTTAAATCTTCTTGATTCACATGATACTGCACGCTTTATTACAGATGCATCTGGCGAGAAGCGAAGACTAGAATTAGCAACAGTTTTCCAATATACATACCTTGGAATACCTTATATTTATTATGGAGATGAAGTAGGTTTAGGAGGTGGCAATGATCCTGACTGTAGACGTTGTATGCTTTGGAATAAAGAGGAACAAGACACAAATTTATTCAAGCATTTTAAATGGTTAGCAAAAATTCGTAGAGAACATAGGGAGTTTGTTGATGGAGAGTTTAATACCCTCCTTGCAAAACATCAATTCTTAATATATGAAAGAGTTCTTAAGCAAGAAAGATCAATTGTAATCATTAATAATAGCGAAGATGAGAAACTTACATATCAATTAGAAGAAGGTACTTATTGCAATTTACGAAATGGAGAAGTAATAGAAGGTACTAAGGAATTGGTGGTAGAGCCAATGGACTTTATAATTCTATCCGATCAGAATAACTTATAATCTCGATCTTCGTACTTGAAGATTACGAGGAGTAGATAATTGATATCTGCAACAAAAAACGGTTTGAACTCTCAAAGGAAGAGAATAATTATATCTTCTTTTGGGAGTTTTTTATGCCCTTTACTTATTGAAACTGAGAATAGTGTTAAAATTGGTACTTTATCTAACTTTTGCTAACTTATCATGAGAATATGAATAATTAGGAAGATGAGGTAAACAATATAGGATAAATAAAACATAAGGAGTATGTTTGTTCATATGATAAATTCAATAAGTAGAAATATTGCATCTAACAAAAGGCGTTTAGATGCTGAGTTATTAATTGAGAATAATTTTGATATTATTAATAGGAAGATAACTATCGGCGAAAGAGAATGTCATCTTTACTTTATTGATGGTTTTGCAAAAGATGAAATTCTAGAAAAATTAATGGAGTTCTTTGCAGATCTAAAAAAACAGGATATAGAGTGTACACCAGAAGAGTTTCAAAAGAAGTTATTACCCTACGGAGAAGTTAACTTAGAAGATAAGATGGATGCGGTTATTACACTTATTCTATCAGGTGTACCTTGTTTACTTGTTGATGGTTACGAAACGGTGTTGGCAATTGACTGTAGAACATACCCTACAAGAGGTATAGAAGAACCTGACAAAGATAAGGTTATGAGAGGCTCTAGGGATGGATTTGTAGAGACACTGGTATTTAATACGGCACTTGTTAGACGTAGAATACGAAACCCGAATCTTGTTATGGAGATGATGACAGCAGGGAGTTCCTCACATACAGATATTGTAGTCTGTTATATGAAAGATCGCGTGGATGAGAGGCTTCTCGACAGAGTAATTGATAAGATAAAGAATATTAAAATCGATGCTCTTACCATGAATCAAGAGAGTTTAGCTGAATGTATGTACAAGGGAAGTTGGCTGAATCCTTTCCCTAAATTTCGTTACACGGAGAGACCAGATACTGCATCTGCCTCAGTATTAGAAGGAAGAATCGTTATTATGATTGATAATTCTCCTGCCGTAATGATACTTCCAACCACATTATTTGGTATTGTAGAAGAGGCAGCAGATTATTACTTTCCTCCAATCACGGGGACATATCTGCGGCTTACAAGAATTATCTTTAATATAATCGTAGTGATATTAACACCTCTATTCTTATTGCTTACGCAGCATCCTGATTGGATTCCTAAGGGGCTAGAATTTATTAAGATTACAGACACAATTAATATACCTATTATCATTCAATTTTTGATACTAGAATTCTCTATTGATGGGCTTAAATTAGCAGCACTTAACACACCAAGTATGATGAGCACACCTTTCAGTGTAGTGGCTGCTTTAATATTAGGTGATTTTACAGTTAGTTCAGGTTGGTTTAACTCAGAAGTAATGCTATATATGGCGTTTGTTGCTATCTCTAATTATACGCAGGTTAGCTATGAACTAGGTTATGCTCTTAAATTCATGCGTATTGTGTTATTAGTATTAACAGCTTTATTTAGTCAGTGGGGATTTATTGCAGGTATTATATTGACTCTATGTGCAATTATATTTAACAGGACTTTAACAGGTTATAACTATATGTATCCTCTTATTCCATTTAACTTTAAGATTCTTATCAGACAACTTTTTAGAATTACTTTACCTGCAAGTGAAAAAGCAGACAACCCTAAGTTCTAAGCTGGCAATAGTGGGACATATATTAGGGTATAAATGAATCATCAAGTTAAAAAAAGTATATAAGAAATGTATACGAGAAATAAAGGTATCGTACTAAGAATGATAGAAAATATGCCAACTTAGTACGAACCTTCTATAGGAAGGAGTACATATGGGAATACATGTAGTAAAGCAGGGGGAGACCATCTATAGTATTGCGAGGGACTATGATACAACGCCTAACCGTATTATTGAGGATAATGAATTAACCGATCCCAATAACTTAGTTGTTGGACAGACATTAGTCATTCTATATCCCAAGAGGGTCTATACAGTTGAAGAGGGAGATACACTTTTAGATGTGGCTCAAAGAAACGGTGTGAGCGTAATTACATTATTACAAAATAATCCAGGACTTGCTGATTTCCCTTATTTATATGCAGGTCAACAAGTTGTAATCGAATACGAAGGAGATAAAATTGGGTCCATGGAGGTGAATGGATATCTATATCCGTATATTGACATAGATGTATTAGAGAAAACCTTACCTTATCTTACATATATTACAATCTTTACATATGGATTTACACCGGAAGGAGAATTAATTGGAATAGACGATCAGAACGTAATTAATATTGCTAGAGATTATGGAGTAGCTCCTTTAATGTTATTATCAACACTAACTAACGAAGGAAGTTTTAGTAATGTACTAGCAAGTCAAATACTAAATGATATGGAGGCACAAAATAGATTAATTCAAAATATACTTATTAATTTAAGAGAAAAACATTACTATGGTCTAAATATTGACTTTGAATATATCTATCCTGCAGATAGACAGGCATATGTAGACTTTATAGGAAATGTAACTACTATATTAAATGCCGAAGGATTTGAAGTTATTGTTTCCCTAGCACCTAAAATTGCAGCAGATCAACCTGGTATATTATATGAGGGACACGACTATAGAGCTATTGGAGAAGCTTCTAATAAAGTTTTATTAATGACTTATGAATGGGGATATACATATGGGCCTCCAATGGCAGTTGCGCCAATTGATAAGGTGAGGGAAGTACTTGATTATGCAGTTACTGAAATTGCTCCAGATATGATTTTCGTAGGAATACCAAACTATGCATATGATTGGGCATTACCTTTTGTAAGCGGTGACTCGAGAGCTAGGTCTTTAAGTAATGTGGAGGCTGTAGAGCAGGCAGCGCAATATGGTGCAACCATATACTTTGATGAAGTGGCCAAAGTACCTTATTATAATTATATGAGTGCAGATGGAATAGAGCACGTTGTATGGTTTGAGGATGCGAGAAGTATCAATGAGAAGCTGTTATTGGTTAATGAATACGGCCTCAATGGTGCAAGCTATTGGAATATCATGAAGTACTTTCCTCAAAACTGGGCTATACTCAATTCATTATATAATATTAATAAAGTTCTTTAAACAAAAAAAGGAGGAGCCGTTGGGGGCTCCTAAGAGGGGGGATGTTATGAAAAAAAATCTATATAAAAGGTAATTAACTTATTTGATATATTTATAATAACAAGCAAATGTGTATTAGGTGTGTAGCATTTATGAAAGAACTATGAACGTACTATTAACTTTTTTAGAAAATCTTTCAATCTGGTATTAAGAAAAAGCTTGAAAAACTTAGATTAACATTGTATAATAAAGAAAATATAGATTAAAAAAAAGATTGCAAAGAAGCATAGGTGCTATACCTATGCTTTTTTTTCGTTTAACTTAACTAATTAACGTAATTCTCGTAAAATTGTCGTATCATAGGAGGTATCAGAATGGATAAGATTGATAAAAAAATAATTAGTTTACTTCAGGAAAATGCGAGATACTCGCTCAAACAATTAGCAGAAAAAGTATTTTTATCATCGCCAGCAGTAGCAGCAAGAATTGAACGTTTAGAAAAAGAGAATATTATAACAGGCTACCATGCGAGTATTAATCCAATTAAATTAGGATATCACATTACTGCATTCATTAATCTTGAAATGTCACCAACGAAAAAGGATACATTTTATCCATTTGTACAGCAATGTCCTAATGTTATAGAATGTAATTGTGTAACAGGAAGCTATTCCATGTTATTAAAAGTATGTTTCCCAAGTACAATGGAACTTGATTCCTTCATTGGACATTTACAAAAGTTTGGTACGACAAAAACACAGATCGTGTTTTCCACATCAGTTCCGCATAGAGGAATCTCCATATCTGCAGAGGATGTTGAAGCCGGCGTAAGCAATTTATAAGAGAATTATAAAAATACATAAAATAATGGAACCAATTAGCAATCCCTCTCGTCTAATTCATAGATATATAAGTATGAGTTAGCAGGAGGGATTTTTATGAAGAATAAGTTTAAAGTAGTTATTATGCTAGTACTAGTTTGCATGTTCTTTACTGCATGTAGTAGTAAGAAGGATGTAGATAATAAGGAGCAGTTGTCTAAGAACGACGTGGCGATTGAGGAAGGTTATACGTCTACTGAGGAAATGAAAGAGGCAGAAAGTGGAATTGCAGATACGACTACTTCAGATTCAGGTACTGGTGGGAACGGGCAAGATGAGATTAGTGTTGAGACAAATCGTAAGATTATTCGTAATGTATCAATAGGTTTAGAAACGCAGAATTTTGACAAAGTTGTTGATTCTATAGAATCTGAGATTACTACTCTTGGTGGATACGCTGAGAATATCAGTATGAGTGATTTACTAAGTAGTACAAATCGATATTGTAATATTATCGCAAGGATACCAGCAGCTAAGTTAGATTCTTTTGTTAATAAGGTTAGTGAGACGGGGAATGTAGTATCTAAGAATATATCTGCTGAAGATATTACAGTTAATTATGTTGATATGGAAAGCCATGTTAAAGTGCTTAAGGTGGAGCAAGAGCGTTTAGTAGAATTAATTGAAAAAGCTGTTGATTTGGAGTCTATCATATTACTTGAGAATCGCTTAACTGAGATTAGATATGAGTTAGAATCCTATGAATCACGATTAAGAACATACGATAATCTTGTTGAATATAGTACTGTTACTATTTCAATTGAGGAAGTAATTCGCTATACACCACAAGTAGATAATGAATCTACTTGGCAAAAAATGAAAGCCGGGCTCAAAGATTCACTTTATGATATTAAGGATGGAGTTACTGAATTTTCAATTTGGTTCGTTTCTAATATTCCTTATATAGTATTTTGGGTAGCTGTTATTACTGTAGTTATTATTGTTATCATTAAGAAGAGAAAAAAAGTAATTATCGATACTCTAGCTAATATTGATTATAAAGACAATCAAGTTAATAAAGATTACCAGGATAGCAAAGAAAATCAAGATAATAATAGTTAAAGAGGACATAGATTACAAAGCATTTAATAACTTGTAAAAATAATTTTAGAATAATTATGAAATTGGAAAATTATTCATGTTGCTAGAGCTTTCCATTCATGTTATAAATATAAGGATATAAAAGGACGAATTATAAAATTGTGTAACTATATAGAGTTACACAATTTTATATGAATGGAAAGGAATAAAGGAATGGAAGTATTAGAAGCAGCAAATTATGGACTATTATCCATACTCCCTCCTCTTATTGCAATTGTCTTAGCTTTGATTACCAAAGAGGTTATTGTGTCGTTAATGACAGGAATCTTAGTTGGATCACTTATCTATAGCAATGGGAATGTAATTAGTATGATAGTTACTTCATTTGAAGTTATGGGGGAAAAAATGGGTGAGAATGTCTACATCTTAATTTTCTTATCCCTATTAGGAGCATTAGTAGCTATCGTGACTATGGGAGGCGGTTCAGCAGCGTATGGAGAAATGGCAGCAACTAAGATTAAAACAAGACGAGGTGCAACGTTAGCAACATCTGCTCTGGGCTGTTTTATATTTATTGATGATTATTTTAATTGTCTTACTGTAGGAACAGTTATGAAACCGCTAACAGATAAACATAGAATTAGTAGAGCAAAGCTTGCATATCTAATTGATGCTACTGCAGCGCCAGTATGTATTATAGCTCCTATTTCAAGTTGGGGAGCCTCTGTAGCAACTTATATTCAGGATGCGGGTGCAGGAAATGGAATGACAACATTTATTAAGATTATTCCATATAATTTATACGCAATCTTAACAATTGTTATGGTTATAATTATATGTTTATCAAAAGTAAATTTTGGTCCGATGGCCCGATGCGAAAAGAATGCCATAGAGCATGGGGATTTATTCTCCGGAAAAGAAACTATTGTTACTGAAGATACAGTGGACAAGAAAAAAGGGAAAGTAATGGACCTTGTAATTCCGATTCTATCCTTAATGGTATTTACTGTATTAGCAATGGTGTATACGGGTGGTGGATTTACAGGAGAAACTAGTTTCTTTGCATCTTTTGGTGAAAGTAATTCATCTCTTTCTTTAGTAATTGGTAGTTTTGGCGCATTAGTACTTACATTTATACAATATTCAATTCGTAAAATTCTTTCTTTCCGTGAATTAATGGAAGGAATTTCAGAAGGAATTAAATCAATGGTTCCTGCATTCATGATATTAATCCTTGCTTGGACAATTAGCGGAATCTGCAGTACAGAGTATCTAAATACAGGAGGATATGTAGGAAATCTAGTTAAAGATGCTAACTTCCCAATTTTTATCTTACCAGTTATGGTATTTGTAATTGCAGGATTTTTAGGATTTGCAACAGGGACTTCATGGGGAACAATGGCTTTACTAATTCCAATTGGAGTAGCAATCTGTTCATCAGAGACAACGAGTGTTTTATTATATCCGGTACTTGGATCTATATTAGCAGGAGCTGTATATGGTGATCATATATCTCCGATTTCCGATACGACGATTCTATCATCCACAGGGGCAGGATGTAATCATATGGATCATGTATCTACGCAACTAGTATATGCCAGTCTCGTAGCGGCATGTTCTGTATGTGGATACCTATTGATGGGTATCATGGAGAGTGCGGTGGTTCCATTCATTATAGCATTAGGTCTTTTAATTGTGTCTATAATTGTATTGAATAAGCTATCAAAGAAGAAGTATCCAATAGATTATTCTAACGTTAATAATTAGATAACATTAATAAATTAGATAAGGTCTTAAGCAGAGACAATTAAAAGAAACGTAAAAATAATCCCAAGAAGATGTGTGCCTATGACGGATACAAAATATTCGCCATAAACATTCAACTTCTTGGGATTGTTTTTTTTACGGTCTTTATAATAAACGTAACTATTAAGTTAACATCATACGATCGCTTGCGAATTCACCGCCACTTGCTTGCTCGAATTTTTGAAGAAGGTCTGAAACATGTAAGTTCTTCTTCTCCTCTCCACTTATATCAAATATAATGTTACCATCATGCATCATGATAAGACGATTGCCAATGTGAATAGCGTCTTTCATGTTATGGGTAACCATAAGTGCAGTTAAGTTATTCACTTCCACTATATGTTCAGTTAAATCTAATACTTTTTTTGCTGTCTTTGGATCAAGAGCAGCGGTATGTTCATCTAATAATAATAGTTTTGGTTTTACTAAAGTTGCCATTAATAATGTAAGTGCTTGTCGTTGGCCACCTGACAATAGTCCAACTTTAGAAGAAAGACGATCTTCGAGACCCAGATCAAGTGTCTTTAAAGCTTCTACATATTGAAGTTTCTCCTCGGAACTAATACCCCATCTTAAACCACGTTTCTTACCGCGGCGATATGCAAGAGCTAGGTTTTCTTGTATCTCCATATTGGCAGCAGTTCCTTTCATAGGATCTTGGAAGACACGGCCTAATAGTTTTGCACGAACATGTTCGGGTTGTCTAGTAATATCTATTCCATCTAATTTGAGAGATCCGCTATCTATGGGATGAACTCCAGCAATCATATTTAACAACGTGGATTTACCAGCGCCATTACCTCCGATTATTGTTACGAAATCACCAGGATGCAGATGCAGATTAACACCTTTTAATACTTGCTTTTCATTAATGGTATCTGCGTTAAATGTTTTGTGTAGATTTTCTATATATAACATAACTACCTCCAATTCTGTAATTCTGTACTAAGGATTAAATACGAGTACCTATTTTGAAAATATATCGTATGAATTTAGTTTTCTTAATTGTTGGAACGGCAAGTGCAATTGCAACAATAATAGCGGTAAATAGTTTCTGGTCGTTAGTGTTTAATCCAAATTGAAGTACAAGTGCAATGATTACACGGTAGATAACAGATCCAACGATTACAGATATAAGTTTACTTTTGAAAGAAGTAAAACGTCCAAAGAATACATCACCAATTACAATGGAAGCTAAGCCGATAACAATAGCACCCTGTCCCATACCAACGTCTGCATAACCTTGGCTTTGTGCTAATAAAGCGCCTGATAAGGCAATTAAACCATTACTAATAACAAGTCCAAGTATCTTCATACGGTCCGTATTCTGTCCAAGTGCACGAATCATATCCGCGTTATTACCAGTTGCACGAAGGGCACTACCAGCCTCTGTACCGAAGAACCAATATAATATAATACAAAGTAAAATTCCGGTGATAATACCAACGCTAATAACGATAAGGGAATTAAATGTTGAATATTTAAAATAATTCATAATAGAATCTGGAATTATTTTTTTTATTAAAGTAATGATTGTTTCATTTTTATTTACTGCTTGGTTAGCCTGGCCTAATATTCGTAAATTAATAGAATAGAGAGAAATCATGCTTAGGATACCGGCTAGTATTGCAGGGATCTTAAGCTTTGTATGTAAGAAACCAGTTACCATACCGGCAGTCATACCAGCTAGTACTGATATAAATAAACTTAAGAACGGATTCCATCCAGATACGATTAATGTAACACTCGTACAGCCACCTAATGCGAAACTTCCATCACAAGTCATATCGGCGATGTCGAGAATTTTAAATGTAATATAGATGCCAAGTGCTAATACTGCCCATAAAAGACCTTGACCACATGCACTTAAAACAGCATAGAAAATTGATGTAATATCTATCATAATAACCTCCTGTAATCTTTTGTTACCTTCGACTATAATATTATTTATAAACATTTCTTAATGTCTAAGAAAGAAAAAGAGAAAATCCCCCATATTTAATAAAGTGACTATTAAAAACGGGGGGCTACTCTAGTATTTAACAGTATGTAATAAGAATACGATTATTTATTCATCTCAGCTTTTAAATCATCAGGAATAGTAATTCCCAATTCAGTAGCAACATCTTCATTAATAGTTAATTCTACATTCTCAAGATATTCTACTGACATATCAGCAGGTTTGGCATCACCAGTAAGTATCTTAATAGCCATAGCAGCGGTTTGCTTGCCTAAGTTGTAATAATTAAGACCGTATGTAGCAAGTCCACCCTTCTCCACCATTCCTGATTCTCCACAAATAACAGGAAGTTTGTTTGCATTAGCAATCATAGCTACCGTTGGCATAGCAGACGCAATTATGTTGTCTGTTGGTGCATAGATAGCATCTACTTTATTTACTAAGGATTGAACAACTTGTTCTATATCATTTGAATTAGATACGGTTGCTTCTACTGTCTCTATACCAATATTGGCAGCGGCTTCTGCAGCAAGTTCTGCTTGGAATTTTGAATTATCTTCACTTGAACAATAAAGAATAGCAACTTTTTTCGCAGTTGGTACTAATTGTTGTAAAAGATCCATCTGTTCCTTAATTGGATTTAGGTCGGAGGTACCTGTTACGTTTCCACCAGGAGCTTCGTTAGATTCTACAAGGCCTGATTCTTCAGGATCAGTAATTGCTGTTACAACTATAGGGATATCCTGTGTTAGATTAGCAATTGCTTGAGCCGCTGGTGTGGCTATTGCAAGGATTAGATCTGGGTTATCGTTAACCAGTTTTGCAGCGATAGTATTATTGTTTGAAGGGTCCCCTTGCGCATTTTGAAAATCAACTTCAATGTTTTCGCCTTCTTTATATCCGGCCTCAGCAAGGCCATCAATAAAACCATCGTAAGCAGCGTCAAGTGCGTCATGGGTAGAGTATTGGCTAACACCAATCTTATAAGTTTTGTCAGATCCCTTTTTTGAACCACATCCAGTAAATGTCGTCACGACCAAAGCAAGAATACATATCGTGGATATTACTCTTTTTGTTTTTTTCATACTTTCCGTTTCCCTTTCATACGCATTATAAGTTTTTCGATTTAAAGCTTTAATGCTTTCGTTTGATAAAGCAAATTATACGCTATTTTAAAAAAATAGTCAATTATTATTACGTTGTAGGACTCAATTTGTAATGAATAAACACCATTAGAAAAGCAGTTTTAATTCGTTTTTAATGTGAAAATTATTGAATTAATGATACAATAGAAGTAATTAACAAAATGGATTAATTAGGAGGTATGTTGGTTTGGCGAAAATATTAATTGTTGAGGACGAGAATAAGATTGCAAGATTTGTAGAATTAGAATTAAAATACGAAGGATATGAAGTTGAGATTGCAGGTGATGGAAGACAGGGATTGGAAAAAGCAATGCATGATGATATAGATTTAGTAATCCTTGATATAATGTTACCTGGATTAAGTGGAATAGAAGTTTGTAGAAGAGTGAGACAAGAAGGAAAACAAGTTCCAATTATTATGTTAACGGCAAAAGATGATGTTACTGATAAGGTTGCTGGTCTTGATATGGGGGCTGATGATTACATGACTAAACCATTTGCTATCGAAGAATTGCTAGCAAGAATTCGTGTAGCTTTAAATCGACATACTAATGTAGGAGCTAAAATAGAGACTCTACAGTATGGTAAGCTTGTAGTTAATCTATCTAGTCATATGGTTACATATGATAAAGAAGAGATTACATTGACGAAGAAGGAGTTTCAATTACTAGAATACCTACTAAGGAATAAGAATATAGCAATGACAAGAGAACAGCTATTGAATAACGTATGGGATTATGAGTATCTAGGAGATACGAATGTGGTAGATGTATATGTTAGGTACCTACGTCAAAAGATAGATGACCGATATGGAATTCATCTAATCAGTACTGTTCGTGGTGTGGGATATATAATTAAGGATGAGAAGTAAGATGGTTGAATGGATTAGAAAATTATTGATTCGAACGGTTCTACCAATACGAAAGAGAAGAGAATTGTTTTTTAGCCAATTCTACTTCTCAATCGCATTCCGTATCTCATTAAACTATCTTAGATTATTAATTATTAATAGCGTAGTCTTTTGTTTTTTATTCATAGGAGTATATCTAGGAATTGCTGCGTTTGATAATAACAGATTAGAAAAGCAAATGGTCCTTAGTCTAGAGAATAAAGAAATTAATATTACTGATTTAGAAGAAAAAAATCCATATTATGCGGAAGGAATGTCATTAAAAATTATAAATGATGATACAAAAGAAGTTGTATTTAATGACACCGTGTATAATATCGAGAGGAGAAATACTCTATTTGATAGAGTATTCTATGGGAATATAGAGGGACAGAAAGTACTAATTATTAAAGACAAAAAAAGTGTTAAGATTGATGGAAGTAATTATACATTATATTTTCAATTTGATTTGTCAGGAGAGCATCTTTTATTAAGTCGTTTGTTGCCTTTTGTCATACTACTTCTTGCAATATTCACAGCAAGTGTAATTATATACGGGAAAAAAGGTGATGAGAAGTTATTCTTACCTATAAAAGATATGTCTAGGTTGGCAAACCGGCTTACCGTTAATAACTTGCAAAGTGAAAGAATTAATCTTGCAGGAACCAAAAACGAATTAAAGGACCTTGCAATAACTATTAATCAGATGTTAGATCGTATTGAGTTATCATATGAAAGTCAAAAGCAATTTGTTTCTGATGCTTCTCACGAACTTCGGACACCGATAGCCGTTATTCAAGGGTATGTTAATATGTTAGATCGATGGGGAAAAACGGATGCAGAGGTTTTAGAAGAATCCATAGAGGCAATTAAGAATGAATCTAAGGCAATGCAGGAGTTGGTTGAGAAATTATTATTCCTATCTAGACATGATAAGAAGACACTCAAATTAGACAAGCATATGTTTAATATGCGCGTACTTGTGGAAGATATGTTGAAGGAAACGAAGATGGTAACAACTAACCGTAATGTTGAAACAAAAGCACTAGAAGATGTTATGGTCTATGGAGATAAACAAGCGCTTAAACAAGCGATTCGAGTATTCGTTGATAATGCAGTCAAATATTCAAGTGATGGAGATTATATCTATATATCTTGTGAAAACAAAGGTGGAGATTGTGTTATATCAGTAGAGGATACCGGGATTGGTATGACAAAAAGAGATATTGACAATATATTTGAGAGGTTCTACCGCTCTGACCACGTGCGAGATAGAAAGATTAGTGGTCATGGATTAGGATTATCCATAGCTAAGTTAATAATACTAAAACATACAGGAAACATCCGTGTACGATCTCAGTATACAAAAGGTTCTAGCTTCATTGTAACTATTCCAAAACGTAGATAACTAAAGTATGAGGGGAGATCATACTATAAAAAATGGATATTAGGATAGAACAGCAAATCGAAACCTATAATACAATGATTGCATAATAAATTAAAATCATGTATAATATTATTGTTAAGAAAAATGTATAGTAATTTAAAAAAATAAAAAGTATAGGATGAGAGATATGCTACATATCAAGAATTTAGATGAAGGATTGAATGTTTTTAAAGCGTTAGGATCTGATGTACGAATTAATATAGTCAAGAAACTTTTAGAAAACAAAGAAATGAATATGAATGAATTGGCTTCTAGTTTGAATATAACGAATGGGGCCTTAACTAGTCATGTCAAAAAGTTAGAAGATAGTGGAATTGTACAAGTTTATTCAGAATACACAGGTCATGGAAACCAAAAGATTTGCCGAGTTAATGTAGATAAGATTTTAGTTGATATTATGGCTGAAGAACAAACTGATTCAAAAAACATATATGATACTGAAGTTAAAGTAGGTTTGTATGCGGACTATTCGATCTATCCTACATGTGGTATATCAACTGGGGAGCATTTGATCGGAGAAGTTGATGATCCGAGATATTTTTCTCACTCTGATAGAGTGGATGCACAAATTATATGGTTTTCAAAAGGATATGTAGAGTATCAGATTCCGAATTTATTACCGGCAGCACAAAAGATTGATCAAATCACATTATCCGCAGAATTAAGTTCAGAAGCACCAGGAATTAATAGCGATTGGCCTTCTGATATTAGTTTTTACTTAAATGATGTTTGTATAGGTACATGGACTAGCCCAGGGGATTTTGGTGAAGTAAAGGGTATATTTACACCAGACTGGTGGTTCCCTAATTGGAATCAATATGGTTTACTTAAGTTAGTGGTTATTAACAAAAAGGGGACTTTTATTGATGGATTGCAGATATCGAACGTAACAATAGAAGATTTCAAACTGGATTACAGAAGTTCTATTAAATTCAAATTCTCAGTAAATGATGATGCCACAAACGTTGGCGGTTTAACGATATTTGGTAAAGAGTTTGGAAACTATGCACAGGATATTAAAGTAAGGATTAATTATAGTCCAATCTCGGCTTAACAAGGGATCAAATAACTAAGTGTTAAGGAATAAAACATTTTGATATATAGATATTATTAGAGACAACTTTCATTTGAAAGTTGTCTCTTTTTAGTGGTGTGCCCAGAATAGTAAAATTCTTATGGCTGAAAGATAGGCATTCGGTTGTATTGTACAGTAGCCAGGTATATTTGAGGAGGATACTTTAGAATAACATATATAAATATATTAAAATCTAAAATAATATAGTTGATTTACACAAAATACCTTTACAAATGGAATGTGAATGTATATAATATACATTATATTTTAGATATAACTAAAATAATTTAGCTATATGAAAGAGGGAACAGGA
Source organism: Lachnospiraceae bacterium (assembly GCA_019421365.1). Taxonomy (GTDB): domain Bacteria; phylum Bacillota; class Clostridia; order Lachnospirales; family Lachnospiraceae; genus Anaerosporobacter. The sequence continues at coordinate 30,664 of JAHZFJ010000026.1, read as the reverse complement.
TGAAAAAACATTTTTATAAAAGAAGAATAACAATGTTTTGCTGTTGTATAGCGATGCTATTTATGAGTGGTTGCAAAAAGGATCGTGGAAATGTACTGGAGGAGAAGCAGATGGAAGATAATAATTATAGTTTACTGGTTAATGGTGAAAAACAGGGTATTGATATTAGTGAGACCTTGTATGGACTTTTTTTTGAAGATATTAATTTTGCAGCAGATGGAGGTTTGTATGCAGAGAAGGTAATTAATCGTTCCTTCGAATTCGAAGAATCTTTAGCAGAGGAAGGGAGACTTCATGGGTATGAACCAATTAATAATGCAAAATTAACAATCTGCAGTGAAGGTGGACTGAATAACAATAATCTAAACTATCTGGAGTTAAAAGCAGAAGCTAAGAATAGCGGAATACGTAATAAAGGGTTTCTTGAAGGAATGTCATTTGTAAAAGGGGAGGAATATCGATTTAGCGTATATGCAAAAAGTGACTCGTATAAAGGGAAGATTGAGATAAGCCTAGAAGACCATGACGGTAAAAGCATTGGTAGTGGGTACATAGAAGAAGTAGAAGACTCATGGTTAAAGCAAGAGGTTATAATTAAAGCAGAAGAGACTGTAGAAAAAGGAAGTCTATCATTAGTTCTTGAAAGTACAGGAACGGTTTGTATGGATATGATTTCACTTTTCCCAGTAAATACATATAAGAATCGCGAGAACGGACTTAGAGCAGATATGGTGAAGCTATTAGAGGATTTAGAACCCTCTTTTATCCGCTTTCCTGGGGGCTGTATTGTTGAAGGAAATCCACTGGATAATGCTTACTGTTGGAAAGATACCGTTGGAGATGTGGCACAGAGGAAACAGAATGAGAATCTGTGGATTGGAACAAAACAGTATCCTTATTACCAGTCATATGGAATTGGATTTTATGAATACTTCTTGCTTTGCGAAGATTTGGGGGCTAAGGCAGTTCCTATCGTAAACTGCGGGATGTCTTGTCAAGCAAGAGCAGCAGGACAGACGAATACATTAGCAGCATTAAATGATCTGGACCATTACGTACAAGACGCATTAGATTTGGTTGAGTTTTGCAGAGGAGATGAATCAACACAATGGGGAAGTGTACGAATTAGCATGGGGCACACACAACCATTTGAGATTGATTACTTAGGAATAGGAAATGAGCAGTGGGGAGAAGAATACTTTAAGAGATATGAGAAATTTGTAGAAGTATTTAGAGAAAAGTATCCAGATATTAAATTGATAACATCTTCAGGACCGCTATCAAGTGGTGATTTATTCGATTATGCATGGTCAGAGATAGACAGCCATAATGACGACGCAATCAAATATGCTGATTTGGTAGACGAACATTATTATAATGAACCGGAATGGTTTTTAAAGAATGCGAACAGATATGATAGCTATGATAGAGAAGGAACAGAGGTTTTCTTAGGTGAATATGCAGCCAAATCAAATTCTTTAAAAGCTGCAGTAGCCGAAGCAGCATACATGACAGCACTTGAGAGAAATAGTGATATTGTTAAGATGGCAGCGTATGCACCATTGTTTGGGAATACTCTTTCATCGCAATGGAAGCCTGATATGATTTGGTTTAATAATAGCGATGTATACGGTTCCGTAAATTACTATGTTCAGAAGATGTTCGCTAGCAATAAGGGGGATTATCTCTTAGATAGTTCATTAGTAGACGTAAAAGGAGAAGGTGCAACTGGTAAGATTGGAGTAGGAACCTGGAAAACAGCGGCTGTGTTTGATGATATGAAAGTAATTGATAATGAAACAGGCAAAGTGTTGTATGAGAATGATTTCTCCGCAGAAGATCCAAACTTCCAAGGAAGTAGTCAGGGATTCTTTGAAATAATAGATGATGAAGATGGAAATAAAGTCTATGCACAGACCAATGAATCCTATCCAACAAACGATGCTATTATGGGAAGTGCTTCTTATATTGGAGATACAAGCTTTAGTAATTATACATATACAGTAAAGGCAAAGAAGCTATCTGGAAGCGAAGGATTCTTAATTCCGTTTGCCGTAAAAGACCAGAAGAATTTCTATCACTGGAATATCGGTGGTTGGAATAATACAAGAAGTGTAGTAGAGGAAGCGCTTGGAGGTACCAAAAATACCGTATCTGATATAAGAAATGTTAACATACAGATAGATCGGTGGTATGAGATTAAGGTGGTAGTGAATAAGGATACGATTACTTGTTATCTAGATGATAAGGAAATGCACGTAATTAAAGTCCCAGAAGTATTTCCAATATATCAAACTGTAAGTAAGGAAGAGGAATCAGGAGATATTATTGTGAAGTTGGTTAACGTGCAGGAGAAAGAACGCAATATTGCTATACAATTAGAGAACTGTAATATCACGGGTGAAGCAACGGTAGAGGTTCTTGCTAATGAAGATTATGAAGCAGAGAACTCACTTAAAAATCCAGAGAATGTAATACCAATTACAAGTAATATTAAGTTAACAAAGAATTATGAATATATGGCACCAGCAAATTCTGTATCAATACTCAGGATAAAGACAAATAAATAATAGATTAGAGGCGTCACTTATACAAGTTGAGCCAAAGAGACAGTATAATGACTAGCGGATGTGAAGAAAGAGAGGGCTTGCACATGGAGAAAGAGAAGGATACTAAGAGGATATGGACAAAATACAATCAACCGTTGATTGAACAAAGAGCGGATCCTTATATATATAAGCATACAGACGGATATTATTATTTTACCGGGTCAGTGCCTCAGTATGATCGGATTATACTAAGACGCTCTGATACGATTGCTTCATTAGCCGATGCTGATGAAATCACTATTTGGAATAAGCATGAAGTGGGAGAGATGAGTGCACATATTTGGGCACCAGAAATCCACTATATATTTGGTAAGTGGTACATATACTTTGCAGCCGGTGAAGTGGAAGATGTTTGGAAGATTAGGCCTTATGTATTGGAATGTGAAGGCCAAGATCCAATTAAGGATACTTGGGTTGAAAGAGGGAAAATGCAATGTGCAGATGCAGATGAGTATTCGTTCCGAGCGTTTTCATTAGATGCAACAGTATTCGAGAACAAAGGTGAATACTACTACGTATGGGCAGAGAAGGTCAGCGTAGGAAAACAAATATCAAATCTATATATTGCTAAGATGGAATCAGGGACAAAACTAAGTACCGTACAAGTATTATTAACAACTCCAGATTATGATTGGGAGAGAGTTGATTTTTGGGTAAATGAAGGACCTGGAGTACTTAAAAGAGATGGGAAACTATTCTTAACCTTCTCAGCAAGTGGAACAGGGGCATGTTATTGTGTAGGTATGCTATATGCAGATGAAGATTCTGATTTATTAGATCCATTATCATGGACCAAATTAAGAAATCCTGTCCTTGTTACTGATGAGGAAAAGAGGGTGTTTGGGCCTGGGCACAACTGTTTTACAAAGTCGGAAGACAATCAGAAAGACTTAATGATTTATCATGCGAGACCATATGAAGAGATACAGGGAGATCCGTTAAGTGACCCGAATCGTCATGCTATGATTCTTGAAGTCAAATGGAGCGAATCTGGTTTCCCTATATTCGAAATAGAGGAACAAAAGGGTGAAGGATATGAGAAATAGAGTATGGAAAATAGTATTATGTCTGTCTTTAGTGGTTACGTTAACTGGTTGTAAACAAAGTGTTGGGACAGAACAAGGAAAAGACGACCTAATTGAGCAAAGCAAAGATGAAGAAAAAGAAACCAATGGAAGCAATACTGAAAACAATAAGGAAAGCAATACTGCAAGTAATATAGAAACGACAGATAAGGAGGAGACATATATGAGCAATAAATTGAATGCTGAGACAGAAGTTAATTATAGCTTTCAGGATGTAAGTGTTCATGACCCTTCTGTTATAGAAGTTGATGGTACGTATTATGTATTCGGTTCTCATCTAGCGGGAGCAAAATCAGATGACTTAATAAATTGGGAGTTGTTATCTACTGGTGTGAATAAAGACAATTCAATCATACCTGATGCACCAGAAGAATTAGAGGAAGCATTAACGTGGGCGCAGTCAGATACCTTATGGGCACCAGATGTCATTCAGTTAGCGGATGGCAGGTTCTATATGTATTACTGTGCATGTAAAGGAGATGCGCCGATCTCAGCACTTGGAATTGCAGTTGCTGATCAAGTGGAAGGGCCTTATGAAGACCTTGGGATTATATTAAAATCTGGTATGGATGCTGGTACACCTAGTGAAAATGGTGATACATATGATGCTACAATACATCCCAATGCAGTTGATCCGTGTGTATTCTTTGATAAAGAAAACCGGTTGTGGATGGTATATGGTTCTTACTCAGGAGGAATCTATATTCTAGAACTTAATCCAGAGACAGGATTTCCTCTAGAAAAGGGTTATGGGAAAAAACTTCTTGGTGAAAATCATCTGCGAATAGAGGGACCGTACATTATGTATAGCAAAGAGACAGATTATTACTACATGTTTCTTTCTTATGGGGGATTAGATGCAACAGGTGGTTATAATATCCGTGTAAGCCGTTCCAAAAATCCAGATGGGCCATATTATGATACTGCTGGAAACGATATGACCCTTTGTAAAGGGCCTGCAGGTACTTTCTTTGATGATACGGCAGCAGCTCAGTATGGAACAAAAATCTTAGGAAATATGCATTTTAACTATATTGAGGGAGAAACAGGAAAACTAAGAAACGGTTATGTGTCACCAGGGCATAACTCGGCTATCTATGACGAAAAGACAGACCGCTATTTCTTAATATTCCATACAAGATTTGAAAACAGGGGAGAAGGTCATCAAGTAAGAGTACATCAGATGTACCTGAATGAAGATGGCTGGTTTGTGGTATCACCTTATCGGTATGTGGGGGAGAGTATTGGAGTATATACGCAAGAAGATGTTGTTGGTCCATACAAGTATATTAATCAAATGCAGGATATCTCATCAATGATGAAAAAATCCACTGAAATCTGGTTTAATGCAGATAATACAATATCTGGCCAAGTGACAGGAACATGGGAGTTAAAAAAGGATAATCAAATAGAGATTATAATTAAGGGAGAAGCTTATAAAGGCATTGTAACAAAACAGTGGGACGAATATGGGAAAAAGAACGTGATGGTATTTACAGCATTATCAGAAAAGGGTGTTTCTATATTGGGAAGTGGTATTTATGCGCTACCTGATAATGACTAGTTAAGATATTTTACAATAATATAAACTATTATATTATATAGTGAATCACGAACCCAAATAGTACGTTGTTACTATGAATACTTTAGTTTTCACTTAAACGTAGTAGTTAAAATGCATAAAAAAGTAAGTATAGCATTGACTAAACTATACATAGTATGGTAAAATTAAATTAATTTAGAAAATGCTAAATTAATAGTTCGCAATGATTACAGGAACGGAGGAAGGTATTATGCGCAAGAGCATTACAAGGCTAACTGCAATAGTATTAAGTGGTTCTGTCCTAATGAATAGTGTGTTTGGGGTTGCGTTAACAGTGAAAGCAGAAGATACAAAAAGTACGAGTGCACAGACAAGTACGAGTAATGTATATACAAGTGAACTGTTAGCTGAGAAATATACTTATGTAAGCGCGGAATACACTGCAGATCCATATGATGGAGAGCAGATTGAGATTCCGATTAATCAAGCATTTGAGACTGGAACAGGTAATTTAATCGATGCCACCGAGATGGAGACGTCATACCAGTATAAAAATCCAGTAATCAAGATGGAGCTTGACCAAACAGGAACATTGACATTTAACGTAGCGAAAACAGCAATATATTACATAAGTTTTGACTATCTGTCTTATGATAATTCGATTCTACCCATTGAGATGACCATGAAAGTAAATGGTGAATATCCATTTTATGAGGCAAGAAGGTTGACATTTGAGAGTCAATGGACCAATGCCAAGGAGCAATTGTATGATCGTTATGGAAACCAGGTTGTATCTGTTCCAGACAAACTAATGGGATGGAATAACAAATACATAATGGATGCCAGCTATCGTTATTCGATGCCATTAGGAATAGAATTGCAAGCTGGTAAGAATACAATAGAGATTGGTATGTCAGAAGGCAATGTCTTACTCGGCAATATGTATCTGAATAAACAAGTAGATATCAAGGAATATACGGAGTCTGAAAAGGCAGAAGGTGATGCAATATACACACTTCAAGGAGAGTACCCTACCTATAGAAATGATTCATCAATAAGAGCTCTTTGCGAGTATGACGTTGATATAACACCTTATAATGTTAAGAATAAAGAGTTAAATACACTAGATGGCCAATCTTTTAAAGAAGCAGGTCAGACCGTTACATATGAACAGAATGTTGAGAAAGCAGGCTATTACTATATAGCACTTAATTATAAGCAAAGTGATAAGAGTGATTTTCCTGTATTTGTTGATGTTAAGGTAGATGGAATTATAAATAATACGAAGTTCAAAGATTATCCTCTTTCCTATGGAAAGAGTTATCGTACAACTACATTACAAGATGATGATTCAAAATATCTTAGTGTGTACTTAGATGAAGGTGTACATACGATTTCCTTTACAATTAGTATTGATCCAATACGACATGTTATGGAGTCGGTAGAAGCAATAATGTCAGAGATTAATAACCTATCATTAGAGATTACTAAGGTAGCTGGTACCAACAAGGATAAGTACAGAGACCTTAATATAGAATCCTATATTCCTGGAGTAGGTCAGAAATTATATGATTATGCAGATGAGCTTGAAGCTCTAGTAGATAGTATAAAAAGTTATAACAAGGAAGTTGATCAGATTGGTGCATTCTCATCTATCTATGTGGCATCTTCGCAACTAAGAAGTTTAGCAAAAGAGCCAGACAAATTGCCTTATCGTATAGCAGAGCTATCAACAAGTGTTAGTTCAGTAACAAGGTTTCTAGCTAACCTATTAGATGCCTTGAATAAAAATCAATTATACATAGACCGAATCTATCTCTATCAAGAAAAAGCAAAATTACCAAAGAGTACTGGATTTTTTAAATCCGCTCAGCTGAATGTGAAACGATTTTTTAATTCGTTCACAGATCAAGCATATTCTGTGGATAACACTGACGATTCTCACCTTCAAGTGTGGGTAAATCGCTCCAGACAATATCTTGAGATAATGCAAAAGATGATAGATGAAGAGTTCACCAAAGAAACCGGGATTAAAGTTGATTTATCCCTTATGCCAGATCAAAACAAGCTTGTACTTGCCAATGCATCAGGGGATGCACCAGATGTCGCTACAGGTATTAACTATGCAATTCCTTTTGAGCTTGGTATAAGAGGAGCAATTAAGAATCTAGCAGAGTTTGATGATTTTTCTGAAATTGCTAACAGATACACAGAAGGTTTATTAGTACCATCTACCATAGGAGATGGAATCTATTCTCTACCAGAGACAAGAAACTTCTGGGTAATGTATTATCGTAAGGATGTTCTTGATAAATTAGGCCTTGATGTTCCTGAAACTATGGAGGATGTAAAGGATATGTTGCCAGAATTACAGATGAGGGGATTAAATTTCTATTATCCAACAGCTGGTATGGTGGCAATGAAAACCTTCCACGGCACGACACCGCTGTTATTCCAAAATGGAGCTTCTCTATATAGTGAATTTGCAGGGGATACGACCATTAATAGTGAAGAGGCAGTAAAAGGTTTTACCGAACTTACTGAACTGTTTACAATCTATAACCTTCCTAAGGATGTTCCTAGCTTCTATCAACACTTTAGAAATGGTGATTTACCAATTGGTATTGCTGATTATTCTGTATATAACTTACTTATTAATGCTGCGCCTGAGATTGCAAATTCATGGGGGATTGCATTGGTACCTGGTGTAGAAGATGAGAATGGGAACGTAAACCATTATTCTTCTGGCGGTGCAGAAAGCACGGTAATGTTTAAGTCTAATGAGGAAAGAGAAGGGCAAGCCTGGGAGTTCATGAAATGGTGGTCATCTGCAGAAGTACAAGCGGAATTTGGTCAGACATTACAAATTACATATGGCGATGAGTATATCTGGAATACCGCTAATACAGAAGCATTCACTAGCCTTGCAATACGTTCTGAAGATAAGAAAGTTGTTATAGAACAGGATGAATGGATTATGGAGGCACCAAGAATTCTTGGAACTTATATGTTAGAGCGTGAATTAAGTAATGCTTATAACTCGATTGTTGTAGATGGTAAGAATCTAAGAATTACACTGGATAATGCAGTAAAACGAATTGACCGAGAGACAGAGAGAAAACTAGAAGAGTTTGGATATATGAAGGATGGAAAAGTGATTAAGAATTATAAAGTCCCAACCATCCAGACTGTTAGAGAAATCCTGAACAAGACCGAATAAGATGGGAGGTATTAAAGTGAGAGCAGGCACGACTCATAAGAGAACGAAAATTGGAAAGCATGAGACTTCTAACAAATCGGCATATGCTTTTCTTGCTCCATATTTAGTTTTATTTGCAACATTTATTATTGTTCCAATGGTAATTGCAGTAGCATTATCTTTTACGAACTTTAATACAATTCAATTCCCTAGTTTTGTAGGATTCCTGAATTATGTTAACCTTCTTACACGAGATGAGATTTTCATGCAATATGTATTACCAAAAACCGTGTTATATGCAATAATCGTAGGACCTGGTGGGTATATCCTATCCTTCATACTTGCATGGGCATTATCACAGTTATCTAAGGTACCAAGAACGATATTGGCATTGATCTTCTATTCACCTAGTATGACATCAGGTGTTGCCATGACAGTATTATGGAAAATTATATTCAGTGGAGATCAAACTGGATACCTAAACAGTTGGTTGATGCGCCTTGGTATTATAAATGAGCCAATAATCTGGCTCCTAGATGCTAGATATCTTCTCCCAATTGTAATCATCGTTGCATTATGGAGTAGTATGGGTGTAGGCTTCCTAGCAATGTTAGCAGGTATCTTGAATGCAGATGAGTCTTTATATGAAGCAGCAGCATTAGATGGTGTTAAAAACCGGTTTCAAGAGATGTGGTATATTACCATACCAACTATGAAACCACAGATGTTATTTGGAGCAGTTATGGCAATCGTTGGAACGTTCCAGAATGGTGCAATTGGTGTTCAATTGTCCGGTGCCAATCCTACTCCAAATTACGCAGCACAGTTAATGGTTAACCATATTGAAGATTACGGATTTATCCGTTATGAGATGGGGTATGCAGCAGCAGTTTCTGTAGTTTTACTAGGAATTGTTTTTACCTTCTCTAAGATCTCCAAGAAATTATTCCAAGAAAAGGACTAGAGAGGAGGAATCAAAATGGCTGGTTATAAAGGAAGTAATATTAATCCTAAGAAGTTTGAAAAGGGACAGATCAAAATAATTCTTGCAGTTCTACCTTTGGCGCTGTTTATGCTTCTTCCTATTATATTCATATTCTGCCATGCATTTAAACCAATGGATGAACTTTTCGCTTTCCCGCCAAAGTTCTTCGTAACAAGACCAACACTTGATAACTTTACAAAGTTGTTTAAGGCATCAGCTATGTCTGGAATTCCTATGAGTAGATATGTCTTCAACAGTTTTGTAGTAACAATTATTGTTGTAATCGGGTCCATATTGCTATCAACAGCGTCTGGATTTGCATTATCAAAGCTTAAATTCAAATTAAAGAACACAATATTAGAAATCAACAATATGGCTTTAATGTTTGTACCAGTTGCAGTTATGATCCCTAGATACCTAACAATTAATGTTTTAGGACTTACGGATACCTATCTTGCACATATTCTGCCGCTTCTTGCGATGCCGGTTAGTTTATTCTTGGTAAAACAATTTATTGACCAAGTACCAGATGCGCTAATTGAAGCCGCTTACATAGATGGAGCCAGTGATTTCAGAGTTTACTTTAAAATTATATTACCAATGATTAAACCTGCCATTGCAACTTCTGCTATACTTGCATTCCAACAAGTATGGGTTAACGTGGAGAGTTCAAACTTATACGTTAGCAATGAAGGGGTTAAGACATTAGCCTTCTATATGAATACATTGGCAGCAACCAATAATACAGTTGCAGGTCAAGGTGTTGCAGCAGCGGCGGCATTAATTATGTTTGTGCCAAACTTAGTACTGTTTATCATATTACAAAACAGTATTATGAACACAATGGCTCATTCGGGTATGAAGTAGAGGGGGATAAGCAAGTGAGCAAGAGAAGATTAAGAAGTGCGTTGGTTTTACTAACAGCAACAATTGCATTACTAACACCTGTATTATCAGAAGCATCTACTCCATATAAAACCTATACCATTGATGGATATGGATATGTGTCAGAGACACAAAGTGCTTACTCCCCGGATTCATCAATTACTAAGATAGGAGAATATTCATTCTCATCACCTTCTGATATGGCAATAACAGAGGATGGGTATGTATATGTGGCTGATACAGGAAACAAGAGAATCCTAATTTCTGATCTAGAAGGAAATTATGTAAATACCGTAGGCGAGGGAGATTTAGTTGCCCCTACGGGGATATATGTAACAGAAGATAAGACGCTGTATGTTGCAGACAAAGATGGTGGGAAAGTAGTTGTTTACAATAGCGCGGGTATCAAGATTAATGAATATGGAAAACCAGATCACCCTCTGTATGGTGATAAGGTAGACTTCAAACCACAGAAGATTGTTGTTAACAACAGTGGCAATATGTATATAATCTGTGAAGGAAATACCAATGGTATCGTTCAGATATCTCCAACAGAGGGAGGAACCTTTATTGGATACTTTGGTACCAATTACACTTCGGTTTCCTTATTGCAAGTATTTCAACGAATGATCTTTACTGATGCACAGAAGGCAAAGATGCTAAGCAACCTTCCATCAACACCAACCAATTTATCAATTGATAACCAAGGGTTAATCTATACCGTAACCCAAGGAGAGAATATAGACACACTTAAGAAGTTAAATATTGCAGGTAATAATCTGATTGAACCAGATGCCTATGATGATTTACCGGCAGCAGTTACCACGGGAAACTTTGATAATATATTCGTAGCTTCTCAAGATGGATATGTATATGAATATAGCAACGATGGTGACATGCTTTTTGTATTCGGTGGACGTGATGATGGTAGAGGAAGAATTGGTTTATGCGGTAAGGTTAATGCCATTGCTATTGATCCAAATAATAGAATCTATTTATTAGATGGTGAGAAACAACAGATACATATCTTCAAACCAACAGAATTCACGAATTTACTTCATGAGTCATTATATCTATATGGAAAAGGTAGGTACACGGAAAGTAAAGAACCTCTTACGAAAGTACTTGAGATGAACAGCCTCTTTGATTATGCCAATATGGCAATGGGAAGAGCGTATTATCAAGAAGAAAATTATAGTGAGGCTCTACATTATGCTAGACTAGCAAAAGACTGGGACGGATATTCAGATGCGTTCTGGGAGATAAGAAATCAGTGGATTCGTGAGAATCTAATTACAGCGATAGTAAGTATTGTATTAATTTGTCTAGTAGTAGTATTTCTTAAGAAAAAGAAAGACTCCATCGGTGCATTAGTGGCCATACGAAAGAAGATGTCAAAGTTCAAGCAAAAGACATTAATTAGCCAATTGCGGTACTCCTTCTATTATATGAAACACCCTATAGATGGTTGTTATGGTGTTAAAAGGGAAGGAAAGGCTTCTTATCTAAGTGCCAATATCATCTTGGTGGGCGTAATTATATTAAGTATATTAGGTAAATACGGATGTGGATTTCTACTAAAGAACGTTAGAGATGGACAGTATGATTTGGTGGGTGACATCGGTAAGATATTGATTGCATTTATAGTGCTCATTGTCTGTAATTATTTGATGTGTACCATTCATGATGGTGAGAGTACATTCAAGCAGCTATATTGCGGATATGCATTTGCATTAACACCTTACCTATTCTTTAAACCAATTGGGATTATTATTAGTAATGTTGTAACTTACAGTGAGGTTTTCCTTGTTCAATTCACCTATTATTTTATGTTTGCATGGATTGCGATACTACTGTTTATTACCTTAAAGGAAATGAATAACTATTCTTTCAAAGAAAGTATTAAGTGTATTCTACTTACTGCATTTACCGTATTAATTGTAGCTTTGGTAGTATTTATCTTATACATCTTGTTTGCACAAGTTGTTGAGTTTATAACTAAAATATCTGGAGAGGTGGCGTATCGACTTGATTAAATTGAGAAACTGTATTGTAACAATATCATTATTCCTATTAGTAGCGTTGCTTCCTGGGCTTAGCAACTCGATAAGTGTTAAAGCACAAGAGTATATCATTACTGAAGATCAGGCAGCTACCATTAAGGAGCACAAATTAATTGCAGAGAATGACGAATATCAGCTATATCTGTATGAGTACACACTTTCTATTATAGTTCGGGATAAGAAAACAGGTGCGATTATGGAATCCACAGTTTCTGAAGATGATGGAAAGAGTAATGCATCATGGAAGAATTTCATGCAGTCGGGAATTGTATTAGAAGTAATTGATAATGTATCTACGCAGCTTACAAGAGCTAGTTTACTAGATGGAGCAAAAGTAGATGTGCAGTTAACAGACAATGGATTTACAGCGGATGTCTCCTATGAGAAATATGGATTTACTTATCAGGTTAAAGTAGCATTATTAGATAACGGTTTTTCAGTAGAAATCCCAGATGAATCCATTACCGAGACGAACGATCAGTATAAGATCGGTAACATATATGTGTATCCATTCATGGGGAATACACATTTAGGTGACAGAGATGGCTATATGTTAATCCCTGATGGAAATGGTGCCATTATCAACCTAGACGATAAAGCTGGGAAATATACTTCTGGGTTTTCCCAAAGAGTATATGGAGAAAATGTGGGATTCAATGAATCTCATGTATTATCCCTCTTCTGGGGTGAATTCCAAACAGTAAATGATGCAGAGATGATCATGGCCCCAGTGTTTGGAATGGTACATACCGATTCTAAGATGGCATATCTAGGAATCATTGAAGAAGGTGAATACGATGCTAGTATTGAGGCATATCCAAACGGAGCGTATACCAATTATAACTGGATTACTTCAAAGTTCCGTTTACGTCAAGTATATGTGCAACCAACCAGTAAATCTGGAGGTTCCGTGCCTAGAGTAGAGGAAGATCGTACGCATAGTAATATCAAAGTAAGGTTTGCATTCACAAGAGATGAGGACGCTAATTATTCAGGTCTAGCCAAAAGTTATCGTAATTATCTACTAGAAAAGCAAGAGCTTATTAAACAAGAAGATGATTTCAAGGTCCGTCTTGATTTCCTTGGGAGTGATATTAAGAAGTGGTTTATCTTCGACGTATCTGTTCCAATGACGACAACAAAGCAAGTAATGACTATACTTAAGGATCTACAGGAAGAGAATGTAACTGACATCTTGGCAGTCTATAAAGGTTGGCAAAAGGGAGGAATTAATACCCTACCAATTACTAAGTATAAAGCCGATTGGAAAATAGGTGGAACTAAGAAACTTACCAAACTTTTAAAAGATGCAGAAGAGATGGGAATTGATTTCTACCTCTATCAAGATGCTTTACGTGCCAATCCAAGTACAAGTAACACAACCTACAATGTTGTAAAGAGAATAGATAAGCGTCTCTTTGAAGAAGACACTTACAAGGATGTATTTGAAAAGATGGTGTATCTTACACCAAAGAAGAGTGCTGAGAACATAAAGAAGCTTTTGAAGACTTATACCGAAAAAAGTGTGGATCATATAGCATTATCCGGTGTAACGAATAAGTTGTTTTCTTATACCTATAGTGGAAGTACATACAGTAGAGTGGATACCGCTAACGTATATAATGAACTTTTGAAAACAATGAATGAAAGTACAAATATTATTTTAGATGAACCATTTGCTTACCTATGGAAATATGCTAACGCATTGTACAACATTCCAGTTGGTTCTTCTGATTATATCTTTGCAGATGAAGATGTACCTTTCTTATCCATTGTATTAAAGGGCATAATGCCTCTATATGGGGACTATACGAACTTTGAAGCAGATAAGAATGAATACTTTCTTAAGCTTGTAGAGACAGGAATTTCCCCATCCTTTTATCTAACCTATGAGGATACATCAAAATTACTATACACCAATTCTAGCAATATATATTCTGCAAAATATAGTGTATACAAAAATGAGATAATTGAGTATTATACAAAGCTAAAAGAAGTTAATGCAACAGTGCAAGGAGCCTGCATTGACAAACATGAAAAGCCACAGAAAAACGTAGCAGTGGTTACTTATGATAATGGTGTGAAGATCTATGTAAATTACAATAGCTATAAAGTTGATATCGATGGAGTTACAGTTGACGCCATGTCTTACAGGGTAGGTGAAGCAAATGAGTAGAAAAAAGACAGTTAAAAGAAAACCTGGTTATCTGAAGAAGAAAGAGGAGCGCGTCGGATATCTATTCGTGCTTCCGTGGATTATCGGTATGCTACTGTTTGTGATATATCCATTGACACAATCCTTTCAGTATGCCTTCTATAAGATTAAGATGACACCTAAGGGAAGAGTATTAACTTTTGTAGGAGCGCAAAACTATCTAGATATCTGGCAAAAGGATGTTAGCTTTCCTACAGAATTAGCAGGATATGCATTGAATACGTTACTAGCCGTTCCTGTCATTGTAGTATTTGCATTAATTATTGCCTTACTATTGAATAGTAAGATTCGTATGAAAGGTGTATTCCGATTAATATTTTTCCTACCAGTAATTATAGCAAGTGGGCCTGTAATGTCCCAGTTGGCAGATCAAGGGGCTGCAACAATCCCATCTATGAATACAGTAATGATCTACCAAGTATTAGATGGATTTCTACCCGGGATGATAGCAGAGGCAATTACAAATCTGTTCGACAATATGATAATGATTCTGTGGTACTCGGGTGTGCAGATACTGTTATTCTTAGCAGCAATTCAAAAGATTGATAGATCCTTATATGAGGCAGCTAAGATTGATGGTAGTTCAACTTGGGAAGAGTTTTGGAAGATAACACTTCCTACAATAAAGCCTATGGTGCTATTAACTGCGGTATATACAGTTATCTTCTTATCCAACAATGAGCAGAATAGTCTGATTGTGTTAATACAGAGTGCTATGTTCGACGTTAGTAGGGGATATGGATATGCATCAGCTATGGCTTGGATGTATGCGGTTATTGTAACTGCCATTGTAGCGTTCGTAGCAGTGTTACTAATTACCAAAAAAGATGCGTATGCCAAGAAAGAAAAAGCGTATAAAAGAGAAGTTAAGAAGCAAAAACGGGCATTAGCCAAGGTACGTAGAAAGGGGGCAAGGTATGAACATAAAATGCAGAAAACCACAAGTTAACCGGGATAAAGTAAAGAAATTCTTCTTGGGATCTAAAGACAAGCAAGGATTAGGAAAGATGACAATTATCTATGGTTTATTAATATGCATTGGCTTTGTTTATCTTTACCCATTGCTCTATATGATTAGTAGAAGTTTCATGCCCCTTGAGGACTTGTTAGACACTTCGGTGAGTTGGATACCAAGCACTTTATATTTGCAGAATTATATAGATGCAGCCAAGTCGATGGATTTCCTAAAAACATTCGGTCAATCTGTTATTATAGCAGGCATACCAACCATATTAAATGTTGTTGTGTGCTCTATTATAGGATATGGATTTGCTAGATATGAATTTAGAGGGAAGAAATTAATGTTAGGCATATTAATATTTTCCTTCATACTACCAGCACAGGTTACTATGATGCCTAACTATGTATGGTATTCTGATTTGAAGATATTGAACTCCTTAAAAGCATTCATATTACCGGCAGCGCTTGGACAGGGACTTAAGAGTCAGATATTCATACTGATCTTCTATAACTTCTTCAGACAGGTCCCACAAGCTCTTATTGAAGCAGCAAAGATCGATGGTGCAGGTCATTTTAAATCATTTGTTAAGATAGCACTACCGTCTGCAGCACCAGCCATACTTGTTGTATTCTTATTCTCTATCGTTTGGTATTGGAATGAGTCTTATCTAACACAACTATATGTATGTGGCGCTGTATCAAAGAGTGATTGGAGTACACTTGTTGTATCCTTGAAGAACTTTGCGGATTCTTATACAACTCAGGCCAGTGTATCCGGTAGCGGTATGGTCAGTCTGAATGAATCCATTAAGATGGCAGGCACGATGTTAAGTATATTACCATTACTCATTATGTACTTCGTACTTCAACGTCAATTCGTTGAAAGTCTAGACAAAACTGGTATTACTGGTGAATAGATTTAATTGCATTCCTTAATGTATTGGGATGGTATGGAATGCAATTAATCAAAATCATTAATATATAGAGCGATTCGCTCAAACAAGGTGTTACTTATTAGAAGGAGGGTTTTAGTATGAGAAAAATGAAAAAATTCATAAGTCTTTTTGTAGCAACAGCTATGTGTGTTGGGATGCTTAGTGGTTGTGCGGCATCTTCTGGAACTAAGGAAGAGGGCAATAATGCTACGCAAGTAACGACAAATAATACTGATTCTACTGATGCAGCAGAAGACACATCGGCTGGGGATACCACAGATACAACTACAGCAAGTGCATTACCAGAGATGACAACAGAAGATATTACATTAACTTATGTACACTTTGATAACGAACCACTTGTTCAATATCTTGCTGAGAAATTCATGGAGAAGTATCCAAACATCAAGGTTGAGACACAATATTATCCAGCAGACGCAGAATATAATAATACATTACTTAACATGGTTAATAACGGGGAAACTCCAGATGCTATGATGATTCTTGGTAATTGTGATTTCGCTTTATCCAATCAGTTACTTGGAGATATGACAGAGTACTGGGAAGCAGACCCAGAAAACCAAAATATTCTTCCTACAATCAATGAAGCAAAGATGGGATATTACGGAACAGATAAAAAATACGGAACTCCTATGAAGTTCTTTCCTGATACGATCTATGCAGATATGGCGGTATTTGAAAAGATGAACGCGGAAATGCCTCCAACAGATTGGAACTGGGATGAGATGATTAATGCAATCAAAGCAGTTACTTCTCCAAGCGATGGAATCTATGGATTTAACCAATTTCACTCACTTGTTACATATTATCCAGTAGCAGCAGACCCTAACTGTATTGGGGAATTTGGTTGGGACGGAACTTCCTTCCATATGGAAAACTGGGCAAAAGGTGTTAACCAATGGGCTGAACTTGTAAACGGCAAATATCATGCACCATTCTTTGATACAGATGAAAACGAAGCATGGACAGGAGATAGAACAGCTTGGGCTGGTTCTACAGGTAAGATTGGTTTCCAAATGGATACATGGTGGACATATCTTAACTTATTTGATACAGATGAATGGAAACAAAAAGGTATTGAGTTCGTTCCTTATACAACTCCAGTAGTAGAAGGTTCTGGTTCTAAGAATGTATTCGGTGTACTTGATTTTGGTGGTATCTCATCAGGAACAGAACATCCAAGAGAAGCATATGAATTATTAAAATGGATGGGCTGGGGAGCAGAAGGTTGGACTCACAAATTAGAAGGCTATAAGACATTAACAGCAGCAGACGGAACTCCAATCTACAAACAATCTATGCCACTTCCAATTACATTAGATGAAACTGTATGGGCTGGTATTAAAGAATATTATCCATCAGCAACAAAAGAAAATCCAACAGAAGCAGACTTAAAATATGGTCCATACTTTGATGACTTCTTCGAAAAATGTATTAATGTAATACCATTTGGTGATACACAAATCCCAGGATTCGTTAACTTCATTGCTGAAGCATATGCAGGTATTGAAGATTCTGTTCGTATTGATGGAAAGAATGCAGCTGACTATGCAAGTGAATTAGAGAAGAAAGCAAATCAATATAATCAAGATGCGATGGCAGAGATTTTTGGAAATTAGTAATCAGAACGCAATTTAGTGTAAGAATGCTACGTATCTATACACAATGACACAATACATTAATTTGGCACAGAAAGGATCGACTTACTATGGTAAAATACGTAATCAATACAACAGCAAAGAAGAGTAAGATAAGTAAAGATATCTATGGGCACTTTTCGGAGCATCTAGGTAGATGTATCTATGAAGGATTATATGTGGGGGAAGACTCGGCGATTCCAAATACTAATGGTATGAGAAACGATGTTGTTAAGGCTTTGAAGGATATTAAGATTCCTGTTTTAAGATGGCCAGGTGGTTGTTTCGCGGATGAGTATCATTGGATGGATGGGATTGGCCCCAAAGAAAACAGAAAGAGAATGATTAATACACACTGGGGTGGTGTGGTAGAAGATAATAGTTTTGGTACTCATGAATTCATGGAACTCTGCCGCCAATTAGAGTGTGATGCTTATATCAACGGGAATGTTGGTAGTGGTACTGTAAGGGAGATGTCTGAATGGGTTGAATACCTAACTTTTGATGGTGTATCACCTATGGCTGAACTTAGAAAAGAAAACGGCCACGAAGAATCCTGGGATGTGGAATACTTTGGTGTTGGTAATGAAAGTTGGGGTTGTGGCGGTAATATGACACCGGAATACTATGGTGATCAGTATCGTAACTATCAGACTTATGTTAGAGATTACAAGCCAGGTAAGAGAATCAAGAAGATTGCATGTGGTGCCAATGTAGATGATTATGAATGGACAGAAGGTATACTAAAGACTTGCTTCAGACATTCTCTACCTTTCCAACATGGATTTATGGATGGATTATCCCTTCATTATTATACGCATCCGGAAGGCTGGGAAATCAAAGGAAGTGCAACTGACTTTGATGAGAAGGTTTGGTATAAGACATTAAACAAGACATTATATATGGAGACACTAATTAATCATCACGGAGCAATCATGGACAAATACGATCCAGATAAAAATATTGCAATGATTATTGATGAGTGGGGAACTTGGTTTACTTGTGAGCCTGGTACAAATCCTGGATTCTTATATCAACAAAACACAATGAGAGATGCATTAGTAGCTGGAATTAACTTGAATATCTTCAATAAACATTCCGATCGTGTTCGAATGGCTAATATAGCACAGATGGTTAACGTATTGCAGGCTGTTATCTTAACAGAGGGAGAGAAGATGGTTCTTACTCCTACTTATCATGTATTTGATATGTACAAATACCACCAAGATGCTACTTTACTAGATAGTTTTATCGAAACAAAACAAATTGGTTTAGAAGAAGAGTATATGGTTCCGAATCTCAATGAATCCGTATCTATAGATGAAGAAGGAACAGTACATATTACATTGTCTAACTTATCATTAGAGGAAGGTTATACAATAGATACAACTATACTTGATAAGAGAGTTACTTCCTTAAAGGGAGAAATTCTTACAAATGATATGAGAGCGATGAACACCTTTGAAAATCCAGAGACTGTTCATGTTGAAGAATTTACTGATATGGATATTACAGAAACAGGAATCCAAATCCGAATTCCAGCATGTAGTGTAGTGCATATTGAAGTAAGATAATAAAATTTTATTAGATATAAAAAGCGTTTATTCAATTATGATTTTTAAAACAATTGGATAAACGCTTTTTTAGTTAATAAATAGTAAAAAATGACTACATTCGACAACATACAGCAGTGATATAATGGGTATGTGTGCCATATTTTAGGGATAATAAAAATTAAAAGGGAGAAATAGCATGGAATTATTGAAAGCAAAAAAAGTAATGTTCAAAAGAGCATTGTGTTTGCTGTTGTGTGTAACAATTGTTACAACCGGAATACCAATATATTCGAATACAGCAAATGCAGCAGAGACACAAACAAAATTTGTTAAGGCAGACCCAGAGGTATTCGTACCAAGTGCAGGAGAGAAGGCGAAGATTACCTTTAATCTAGAAAGTAAACGATCTGTCAACATCTACGTGAAAGATGGAAAGAAAGTAATTGCCAACCTTGTTAAAAACAAGGAATACAAAGGTGGATACGTAACCCATGAAGTGCAATGGGATGGTAAAGATGACAAAGGTAATTATGTAAACAGTGGAACCTATAAGATTATAGTAGAACCTGTAGGCAAATACAGCAAATATAAATCTATCACCAGTGTAAGTGTAGTGAGTGATAGTAATGAAGCAATCTATATAGCACCTAATACACAGGGAGATGTCTTCAAGGTATACGGAAAAGGCGGTAGTAAACAAGGGGTAAAGAGTGTTAATCTGTCGGTGAAGAAAGATGGAAAATCTGGAGACAGTCTTACTGCAACAGTAGGGGAGAATCTATGGTACGCCGAAGTCACCATGTCTAGTTACAGTTTATACGATTTAGTTGCAACCATTAAAAGTTCTTCAGGAACAACTAAAAGCAGTATCTCCGCTGTTATGCATACCTTCCGCGTAACGGATCGTCTAGAATATCTGGCATCTGCTTATTATGGAGATTATAAGAAGGATTCAGTAATACGTAGAGATAATGGTATCTATGAAACGTATACAAACAGTGGAGAGTTAGTTGGTTCCAATCTCTTAATAATTAATCCATCAAAAGACATCAAGCAAGAGATTACCAGCAACAACACTTCAACTAATCAACATCTTGGAATGATTGATCAGTTACAAAGAACGGCATCCATGAATCCAGTTAGTTTAACCATGGGTAATAACTTCTATGAGAAAGAGGACTTAGCCATTGATGGTTATACACCACTTGTATTATCTAGATCTTATAACTCAATGGGAGAGAGTTTCCATGAGAATGGGATGAACTGGACCAATTCCTATACATATTTCTTACAAGACTTAGGCAACACCATAGCCATTCGATTTGAAGATGGACATATTGAATATTATACGAAGAATGAGGATGGTACCTATACAAAACCTGAGGGTCTAGCTAGAGAATTAAAGACCAATAAAGATGGAACCTATACTCTAACCGTAGAAGGAACGAGCATCTATGAGTTCACTGCAAACGGTAAGATCAAAGAAATTAAAGATTTGAATGGCAATACTACAACATTTACCTATACAGATGGGTTATTATCTAAGATAGATAATATCAGTGGTTATTTTACATTTACATATAATACAGATGGAACTATTAAGTCTGTAAAGGATAGCGGGAATCGTGAAATTAAATATGGTTATAAGGATGGATTACTAACGAGTTATACCGATGCAGAAGGCAATAAAACTACGTATTCGTATGATTCTTACAATCGATTAAACAAAGTAGTTAGCGCAGAGAAAGTTGTATTATATGAAATTGTATATGATACATCTGATCGCGTAACAAGCAAAACCATACAAGGAAGTACCTATACATATAGTTATAACGACAAAGGAAGAACAATCGAATGTACCGAACCGAATGGAAATAAGATAACTTTCCGTTATACATCGGATTACCGGATCGAGTCAGAAGAGTATTCTGATGGAACGATTAAGTATTACTACAAAGAGGAAAGTGAGGAATCAGGTAACAGTGATGCAAAAGCAACCGCTCAGTCGCCTAAGAAAACAGAAGATACAAGCAATACAGGTCAAAAAGAAACAAATGAAAATGAAAAAGAAGAAACAAAGAATGCAGAATTAAAAGTCACTGCACTTTCTACTACAACAGAAGCGCGAGAAGAAGTACAAGAAGAAGTGCAACAACAAGCGCAAGAAGAACAAGAAGAAGTACAAGACGAAACTGTAGAAGAAGGGGAGAACCCCGACATCTCCAACATATTAGAACTAAAAACCAAGAACATGAATGTTGGTACAGGAGATGTGGAGAACAATACCTTATATCCACAGTTCCATATCATTAATACAAGTCAATCAGATATTGATTTATCCGATGTTACACTACGATATTATTTCACAATCGATGGAGAGATGCCATTAAAATTCTATTGTGATTACGCATCCATTCATGACACTAACGTAATTGCTAAGAATATAACTGGGAAGTTCGTAAAGTTAGACACACCGGTAGAAGGCGCTGACTACTATATGGACGTGGGATTTACCAGTGATGCTGGTAAACTGGAACCAGGAAGTTATACCGACATACATACAAGAATCGGAAAGAGTGATTGGAGTGTATTCAAACCAGGAGATGACTACTCACAGAATACATCCGGATACTTAACGTACTTTGATCAAGTGGATATGTTCTATCAAGGAACATTGGTATGGGGAAAAGGCTCAATCTCAGGAGAAGGCTCAGAAGGACCATCAGGTGGTAATAACGGTGGAGGAAACAATAACGGCGGAAGCAACAATTCTGGCGGCGGAAATAACAACGGAGGAAATAATTCTGGAAACAGTAGTCCTGATGAAGAAGAGATTATTCCAAAAGGAAAGAATAATCTAAAACTCAAGATGTACAATACTGGTAACAACGGTTCCTATGCGAATACCATTCATCCATTAATGAAATTAGTTAATATGGGTGAAAACATGATAAAGCTTAGTGACGTAACCATTCGTTACTATTACACTGCAGATGATGATAAGGCACAGAACTTCTGGTGCGACTGGTCAAGTGCAGGTACAAATAATATAACAGGAACATTTAATAAGCTAGAGGAATCCTTTGAAGGAGCGGATTCATATCTAGAAATCGGCTTTACAGAAGGGGCAAGTTATATTGATATCGGTTCTACCATAGATATTCATACCAGATTTGCAAAAGACGATTGGGGCAATTATGATCTTACCAATGACCATTCCATTAACCCAGGAACAGAATACGTAGACTGGAAGAAGGTTGATGTATTCGTAGATGGAGTTAAGGTGTGGGGAGAAGATCTAATCCCTAGTGAAGAGGAAGAACTAGAAGTCGAGCATATGGATTATGCAGACAGTACGTATACACCTGTACGTGCTGAGATGTATAATAATAACAGGGAGAGTCGAAGCAATCAGATATCACCAAATTTCAGAATCTACAATACACAAGAAGAACCAATTAAATTATCTGACTTAAGATTGAACTACTATTACACTGCAGATGGACCAGAAGAACAGATCTTCGAAGTTGACTGGGCAGGAATCGGAAGTAGGTTTCAAACATCTATTAGCAGAAATGATATAACTTGTGAATTCACAGAAGTGAATGACAGTAATTTGGAAACCAAGTGTGTTGCAGATATTGGCTTCACGAGAGATGATATATTCATAAATCCAGGAGAGTACCTAGAACTCCAAGTAAGAATCCATAGACCATCTTGGACGAAATACGTACAATCCAATGACTTTTCCTTAAATCCAGAGGGCAAAACCTATGAAGAGTGGAAAAAGATTGCCGTCTTTATCGATGATCGCTGGGCATATGGTAGCATTCCATTATCCTATACAGAAATCATTGATCCAGATCCGAATGAAGAGGAAGATACACAGTATCCAGTAGAGTCCAAAGAATCTTATGGTTCAAGTACGGATAAGGCAGGAAATACTACAGGATATACGTATGATGATAATGGAAATATCACATCTGTAGTGGATGCCATGGGGAATACCACGACTAATATCTATAATAAAAGAGGCCAAATTACAAGTACAACGGATGCCCTAGGCAATACCACAACATATGACTATGATAGTAAAGGAAACCTTACTTCTATAACAGATGCCTTACACAATATAACCAAGTATACCTATAATTCCAAAGGATATCTTACTAAGGAAACAAGAGCAGATGGAAGTACAGAAACAAGAACCTACGATAGCAAAGGCAATATAGAGACCATAACTGATGGTAACGGAGATACTGTTACATACGATTATGATGTTCTTAACCAAGTGACTAACTATACCGATGCCAATGGTGGCATAACAAAGTATGCTTATTCCTTGAATGGTAATGTTACAAAGATTACGGATGCGTTAGGAAATGCGACAAAAACAGCGTATAACAAAGATGGTCAGGTCTTAACGGAAACAGACCAAAATGGAAGCATAACGTCGTATGCATATGATAAGACCACAGGATATCTTAGTCAGACAACCAATGCACTAACTGGTAAAGAAACCTATCAGTATGACAAGATGGGAAATCTATCAAAGGCAACCGCACCAGATGGAGGAATCATTACTTATACCTATGATTTATTCGGTAGAGTAGAAAGTGAAACCGATGCCCTTGATGGTAAGATTACGTATACCTATGATAAGAACGGGAATACCATAGAAGAAAAAGACGAACTTGGTAATGTAACAACCTATACTTACGATAAGCTAGATCGTGTGATTACACAAACCGATGCTTCTAAGAATACGATTACCTATGAATATGACGCGCTTGGAAGAACCGTAAAAGAAACGGATGCAGAAGGCGGCGAAACCAAGTATACGTATGATAAACTTGGTAATGTAATAGGTACAACGGACGCCAATGGACATGTAACCAGAGATATTTACAACAAGGTTGGGCTTCTTGAAAGTACTACTGATGCAGAAGGCAACAAGATTAGTTACGAATATGATGCAGAAGGTAGGAGAACAAAGGAAATCGATGCAGAGGGTAATGCGACCACTTGGAAGTATGATAAGAATGGAAACATCACCAAAACAACCGATGCCAATGGACACAGTACCTCTTATACCTATGACAAGATGAATCAAGTAACTAAGGTTAAAGATGCAGAGGGAAATACCACCCAATATGAATATGATGCAAGTGGTAATACCATATCGGAAACAGATGCCTTAGGCTACAAGACAAGCTATACCTATGACGCCCTTGGGAATCAAACCAGCATAACCAATGCTCTAGGCAAGGTAAGCAAGAACAAATATAATTCCAGTAGCTTATTAACCAAAGAGACGGATGCTAATGGTAATATCACAACCTATGAATATGACAAGAATGGAAATCTAAGTAAGAAAACCGATGCTCTAGGTGGAGTAATCAGTTATACCTATGATAAAGCAAGTCAACTGATAGAAGAAGTGGATGCCCTTGGTTCTAAGACAACCTATATCTATGATACAAGAGGAAATGTACTTGTTAAGACAGATGCCAAAGGAAATAAGACTACGTATGATTACAATAAGTCAGACAATCTTACTAAAGTAACGGATGCCTTAGGTAATGTAACAAAATACAGTTATGATAAGCTTGGCAATCTTACAAAACAAATACGAGTAGGAAAGAGCTCTGACAAGGATCAAATGACTACCTATGAGTACGATAAGAACGGAAACTTAACTAAGTTAACTGACCCTACAGGGGAAAGTACAACCTATATCTACGATGCAGAAGGAAAGCTTACAAAGGAAACTCAGAAAGATGGAACGACCACAAAGTATACTTACGATAAGGTTGGAAATGAAAAGAAGATAACGTATAGTGATAACCGTAGTGTAAGTTATACATACACAAGTACCGATCAAGTGAAGACAATGACCGATTGGAACGGTACAACTACCTACGAATACGATGCTAACGGACAAGTTACCAAAGTAATCGATGGTAATAACCAAACAATTGAATACAATTGGACGAAGTTAGGTCAGAAGAAGTCCATTAAGTATCCAACAGCCGATAGTGTAAGCTATACTTATGACAATAATGGTAATCTTACCAAGGTAACCGATACGAACGGCGGAGTTACTAACTACACATACGATACATTAAATCAAGTGAAGACCAAGAACCTTCCAAATGGTGCAGAGTCTACTTACACGTATAACAAGAACGGTTGGCTGACACAGAGAGAAGAAACTAGCATTGGAGCTTCAAAGCAAAGTTACACTTACGAATATGATAAGAATGGAAACAGAACGAAAGAAACAAAAGTTTCTTCTGGAACAACGGAAACTACTCGTTATACCTATGATGTATTAAACCAATTGACAAGCGTAGTGGACAAGAATGGAACAAGAAACTATGCATTCGATGAGTTTAATAACAGAACGGTAAAAGAAGAGATCGGTAAGGAAACTACTAAGTATACGTATAACAACTTGAATCAGTTAGTAGAGACAGTACAAGGGGCAACAGTTACAACCTATGACTATGATAAACGGGGCAATGTAGCAGAGGTTGAGGAAAACGGAGATATAAAACAGACTTATGTATTTGATTCTACCAACAAGATGTCTAAGGTAGTAACCTATAAGGATAATACTAGCGGTAGTGGAATCAGAGAGACAGTAACAACTAAGTACGCTTATGATGGTGCAGGAAACCGTGTTAATGCTAAGGTTGAATTAAATGGCAGTATAAAAAGCAATACCACCTATGTGGTAGACGGAGAATCCTCTTATAATGACATCATCATGGCAAAGGATAGCGTAAGTGGAACGACCTCTATCTTTACCTTCTCGGATGAAGTAATCAGTGTTGAAACATCTGGAAATATAAGCTATTATAGAACTGATGAAAAGCATAGTGTAACGGATATTCTTGATACGACAGGTAAGGTAAAAGCGACCATTGAGTATGATGAATATGGTGTAATTGCCAATCCAGAAGTAGTAAGTACAGGCGGTAATATCTTTGCTTATACAGGACATGTATATGAGGAAAGTACGGGGCTGTATTATGCGAAGGCAAGGTATTATGATGCGGGGATTGGTCGATTTGTAAGTGAGGATAGTTATAGGGGTGAAGCGAGCGATCCTGCTAGTTTAAATTTGTATGGCTATGTTAAGAATAATCCAGTGAAGTATACTGATCCGAGTGGTAACTCAGGTATAACAATAACGACAGCGACTATTATAAAGCTATTATTAGCATTTGGAGGGGTGCTGTCAGTAACATATGGATATCTTAAGTCGAAAGCGGGTCAAAAGGCTATAAATGCAGGCGCACGTATCCAATATGCTGGAATTATATACAATGCAGTTACGTTTATGAAGATGGTTAGAGTTGTGACGAGTACAAAAGTAACGACTGTAAAAAGGGTGAAAGTTTCTGCTGATACAAAGACAAAATTGAATTTAGCTAAAAAAATAAAAATTGGAGATATCAAAGATGATAGGAAAAAGCACATATTACAAGATAAACATAATTGGAATAAACTTGTTCCGAATCCAAAAGAGCCTAAGAATTGGCCAATAATTTTTTCAGTTATTTCAAAAGTTGTGGAGGAAGGACAAAAAGAACCATATAAAACAGTAAATAAAAAAGTCTTGGATATAGGAGGAAAAATAGTTGAAGTTACTTATAAAGTAATCGATGGGATAATTAGAATATCTGATGCATGGGTCAAGTAGATAATATTCAATAGGGAGAATAAATCAATGATTAATTTAAAAAACTCTATATTAAGTGGTGACTTTGAAACGGGAGAAAAAATATGTAGTAATATATCATATAATGATTTAGAGGAAGAATTAACTAGGCTTGCGTTTGACACAGAAGAAATTAGTATATATTTGTTTGTACTATATTTATTACATAAACATGAAAATGCAGATTTAGACTATATTGCATCTGAATTATTAGTAGCAGTATATACATTTTTACCGGGTGCTTATTATCTTGCTTATCAACACTTATTAAAAGCTTGTATTTTAGAACCTAATAATTATGAATATAAAGAAAGCCTATTATTATTTTATGAAATACCAGAAAAAGTTATAGATAAAATCCAAGCAAGGGAAATAGCAAGGGAAGTTCTTAAAAAGAAACCTAATAGTGAGATAGCTCGTAAGATAATAAAGGAGTGATATACTAATATTTAAAATCCTGTCTCCAACCATAATTATGTGGTTGGAGATGTTTTCTATTAAGTATCCAACAAGCGATAGTGTAAGCTATACCTATGATAATAACGGTAATCTTACCAAGGTAACTGATACGAACGGCGGAGTTACTAACTACACATACGATGCATTAAACCAAGTGAAGACCAAAAACCTTCCAAATGGTGCAGAGTCTACTTACACATATTACAAGAACGGTTGGCTGACACAGAGAGAAGAAACTAGCATTGGAGCTTCAAAGCAAAGCTATACTTACGAATACGATAAGAATGGAAACCGTACAAAAGAAACGAAAGTTTCTTCTGGAACAACGGAAACCACTCGTTATACCTATGATGTATTAAATCAATTGACAAGCGTAGTGGACAAGAAAGGAACAAGAAACTATGCATTCGATGAGTTTAATAACAGAACGATAAAAGAAGAGATCGGTAAGGAAACTACTCAGTATACGTATAATAACTTAAACCAGTTAGTAGAGACAGTACAAGGGGCAACGGTTACAACCTATGACTATGATAAACGAGGAAATATAGCAGAAGTTGAGGAAAACGGAGATACAAAACAGACCTATGTATTTGATTCTACCAACAAGATGTCTAAGGTAGTAACCTATAAGGACAATACCAGTGGAAGTGGAACTAGGGAGACGGTAACAACTAAGTACGCTTATGATGGTGCAGGAAACCGCGTTAATGCAAAGGTTGAATTGAATGGTAGTGTAACAAGTAATACGACCTATGTTGTAGATAGGGAATCATCCTACAATGACATCATCATGGCAAAGGATAGCGTAAGTGGAAAGACCTCCATCTTTACCTTCTCCGATGAAGTAATCAGTGTTGAAACATCTGGAAATATAAGCTATTATAGAACTGATGAAAAGAATAGTGTAACGGATATCCTTGATACGACGGGTAAGGTAAAAGCTACAATTGAGTATGATGAATATGGTGTAATTGCTAATCCAGAAGTGGTAAGTACAGGCGGTAATATCTTTGCTTATACAGGACATGTGTATGAGGAAAGTACTGGGCTGTATTATGCGAAGGCAAGGTATTATGATGCTGAGATTGGTCGGTTTGTAAGTGAGGATAGTTATAGGGGTGAAGCTAACGATACTGCTAGTTTGAATTTGTATGGGTATGTTAAGAACAATCCAGTTAAGTATGTAGATTCG
The DNA here is from genome assembly GCA_019421365.1 of Lachnospiraceae bacterium. Lineage (GTDB taxonomy): Bacteria > Bacillota > Clostridia > Lachnospirales > Lachnospiraceae > Anaerosporobacter. The sequence continues at coordinate 1,588 of JAHZFJ010000026.1, read as the reverse complement.
AGTGGATATTATGCAGAAGTAGTACTAGGATTTGGTGCGCTTGTAATCATATTATTGTATTACACAGGGGTGTCAATGAAAGTTACAGGTGAGTTTTTTAGTTCAGGAAAGGCCAATGAACTGTTAAAAAATGTAAAAACAGTAATATGTGATGGAGTTACCTATACAGTAAAAAAATTCAAGCAGATATTTTCAAAAGAACTTGAGTGGAAAGCCATTGCACCGCCTAGTGTAAAATTAGCTGATGTAATACCTAAATCGAAGAATGATATAGATAATAAAACAAAAAAGGAAAATGCTAAGAGTGATAGTAAGGTTAGAGATAAGAATGGAAAAGTAATTGATGAATCTGAAGTACCAAAGCCACGTAAAAACAACAAGAAGGTTAAAGGAAAAACGGGTAGCTTATCTACAGAAGGAGAAGCTAATTCAAGTACAGAGTTATATAATGAGAATGGGAAGTTAATTCAGAGGAGGTACTACGATAAAAATGGTAAGGTCGAATTTGATATTGATTTTTCCCATGGTGGAAATCATAAATTTCCACATATACATAACTGGAAATAGCTAACTAGGAAATTGCGAAACTCAAAAGTGATTGATGTGGACAGACAACTCCCCCCAAATTAATAAGAAGTTATAGGATTTTTAATCTGAAAAATGCATAAATTAAAATTATAGACATTTTAACAGATATTTGAAAGCAGATTGATAAAATTTTTTGAGGAGGTATTATTTGGTTACGAGGAAAGTATCCTGTGTTCTCAATGGGTCCAGAGTATTACAAATGACTAAAAATTACTAATTTTGAAAGGAGAAAAAAATGTGGAATAAAATTGTGACGGAATCGGATATTTCAAATTTTATGAGAGATATAAATAGTTTTTCTGATAGCTGTATTAAAGAAATTAGGTATGTAAGTGGTGGATATGTAAATGAAGATTTAAGCATGTATGCTCATAATTCTAAACGAAATTTATATATTTGTATTCAACGACAATATAACACTTTCTCGACTATAGAATTAATGTTTCAGGGAGTATATAAATTTAGTATGATACCTAGAAATGAACATAAGGATTGTGTAATTTATGATTCCAGCTTAATTAAAAAGCGAAATTTATATTATTGGGCTGATTATGAAGATTTAGATATTAACAATATTGAAGAATATGGCACACTTGTTATAGCTGAACAAATCTATTGGAGAAATATTAATACAAATTTGGGAAATAAAGAAGTATATATTAATAATCTGGAATAAATGGTTTTAATATAAATTAAGAAAGTGTGCATTGAGTGCATATGGCATAAAACAAATGCTGTCGTGTTTAATAGAACATAAATAGACAAATTTAGTTAAACAATTGAGATACAGTGGATATTGTATAGGTATATTTTGGTTTTGAAGTAATCGTTATCATTTACATTTGTAAGTAGTATATTAGGAATGAGTAGGATACGTCTTATTATGAGGTGACCCCTATAAGTTAGACTTTTTAGCGTAGCAGTTTTAGACTGCTACGCTATTTCTTGCTTTATAGGAAACTGCTCTGCAGATTCCTATAAAGGGGATGTTTTACAAAAG
>JAHZFJ010000025.1 GCA_019421365.1 Lachnospiraceae bacterium | reverse complement strand
ACAAAAATAAATCCCTAAATTCCCTCATGAGTGAGGGGCAGGGGAGCTGAAGTGTTGAAGACACTTTTTTATATTAAAAATAGAGGAAAAACTATCTGTACATACTCATTCATTTCTTCTCAATTACAAATTGAATAATTTGGTTTTGTAAGGATGTCTTATCTTATCATGCCAATAATTTTATCTTGAATTATTCGAACATATGTGCTATGATTGAATACAACAAATAGAACGTATGTTTGATAAAACATTTGATTGAATTCTATTAATTTAACTTATTGGAGGCATTAGAGATGCACATTCAAGACAATTTAACCATACAACAGAAATTAGAGATCTTGTCAGATGCGGCGAAGTATGATGTTGCATGTACTTCTAGCGGGGTTGATCGTCAAGGTGATGGTAAGAGTATGGGGAACTCTGTGGCAAGTGGTATTTGTCATACGTTTTCGGCAGATGGTAGATGTATCTCTTTGTTGAAAATACTATTTACGAATGAATGTATTTTTGATTGCAAATACTGTATTAACCGCTCCTCTAATGATGTAAGAAGGACTTCTTTTACACCAGAGGAAGTTTGTTCATTAACAATGGAATTTTATAGAAGAAATTATATTGAAGGATTGTTTCTAAGTTCAGGAATATTAAGAAATCCCAATTACACGATGGATTTGATATATCAGACATTATATCAATTGCGTGTGATACATCAATTTAACGGATATATACATGTAAAAGCAATACCAGGGGCGGACCCTGAATTAGTAGATAAAATTGGGTGGTTGGCTGATCGTATGAGTGTTAATCTTGAATTACCAACAGCAGATGGTCTTAAGATGTTAGCACCGAATAAAAACCGTAAGAATATATTACGGCCTATGAAGCAGATTCAGAACGGAATATATAGTAATAGACAACAATTAGGGTTTAAAGATAAACAAGTATTATTACCTAATAAAGATATAGCAATAGGTAATCAACAAACTGGAATGATAGCAACGGGATTAACTAATCATGACATAAGTTCTATTCATAAAGAGAATGCATTACGTGTTAAAAGACTTTCAGCTGTTAGTATGAAGAAGGGGGATCGTGTTTATGTACCTGCAGGGCAGAGTACGCAGATGATAATTGGCGCAACCCCAGAGAATGATTTTGAACTAGTTTCCGTTGCAGAGGCATTATACAGAAACTTTAATTTAAAGCGTGTCTTTTATTCAGCATTTATAAAAGTGAATGAAGATAGTATGTTACCAACTATATCTGGTGGTCCACCATTACTTAGAGAACATCGACTTTATCAGGCGGATTGGCTTATGAGATATTATGGGTTTAGTTCTGGAGAACTATTAAGTGAGAAACAACCGAATTTTAATGTATTATTAGATCCCAAATGTGATTGGGCTCTTAGGAATCTACACCTATTTCCTGTGGAGATTAATAAGGCTGATTATTATACTTTGTTGCGTGTACCTGGTATTGGTGTTAAGTCAGTCTCGCGAATTATTGAAGCTAGAAAACATGCAAAGTTAGATTTTGCTGATTTGAAGAAAATAGGCGTTGTATTAAAAAGAGCAATTTATTTCATTACCTGTAATGGAAAAACCATGTATTCAATGAAATTCAATGAGAATTTTATTATGAATCAACTTACATCATTAGAAGATAAGATAATTTTGGGCTTGGAAGAGAATACGACATACCAGCAATTATCCTTCTTTGATGTAAAGAATTTCAACATGGGAATAAAAGCCTAACTTTAGATTACAAGGGGTGATAGTAGAATGTTATTTAGAAAAGAGGTGATAAATTGGAACAGTATATTTTTCAATGCGAAGATAGTCTAGATGGGATATTTACTGCCATCTATAATGCTTGGGAAAGTGGTTATGGACATAAGAATATCCAGATCCAAATCATTGATCAAATGGTGAATTATCAATTGTTTTCCAAATATATTCCAGTTATCACAGATTATGAGAAATCAGAAAAGGTTGCACGAACAATTAAGAATAAGATATCAGTTTCTGCGTATGAAACCATCTGTCGTGCAGCTATGACGAATAGACAAGAGAAAGCAGATGTTATCTATCGCTTTGTTATACTTGGGTTACATTATGGATCTACAATTATAACGAATTACAGTAATCCTAGTGTTCAATCTATGTTTGAGATGAACCGAGCTGTTGGGAATGAAGTACATCATTATCTTGGATTTTTAAGATTTTCAGAATTAAAGAATCATGTATTATATGGAAAGATAAATCCTAAGAACAATGTTATTACTTTACTAGCACCACATTTTGCTGATCGTCTTCCTGTTGAGAATTGGATTATTCATGATGAAGTTCGTCAATTAGCAGTGGTACATCAAATCGGTGAAGGTTGGGTTCAAGTAGATACATCTGCAGTTGATTTTTCTGCACTTGGAAAAATTGATACCGAAGAGGAAGAATTAGAACAATTATGGAAAGCTTTTGTTGAATCAATCTCAATTGTAGAGCGAACAAATCCTAAATTACAGCGACAAAATTTACCGACTCGATTTCGTGGAAATATGACAGAGTTCACAAATTGAATTATGATGTGAGGCTAAGTGTAAGTGAAGTTTTCTTTGAATATAGCAGTTAACTACTCATAGAAATCCTCAAGTGCGAAATTTGAGTTTATAGTTTTTAAATGAATATTTCGATGTAAGAGTGGAATACTAACTACGTAATACGTAATAACTCTATAAGGTTTTAATCAATAGAGTATTATGAGTAATAGTATACTAGGAGGAATATTCCATGAAAAAGAAATTGTACGTATTAATTGCAGTATTCTGTTTAACTATGTTTGCAACAACTGCATGCACAAGAGATGATAATGTAGCAAATGACGGAACGACAAATGACGGAACAACAAACGGTGGAACAACAAACGGCGGTACAACAAACAACGGAACAACTAACAATGGAACAACTAACAATGGAACAGCAACAGATGGAACAACAAATGGAAACACATTAGGTCAAGATATTGAAAATGGTGTTGATGATGTAATTGATGGTGTGGAAAATGCTGTTGATGATGTTACTGGTAACAAAACAAATAACAACACTAACAATACTAACACTAATGACACAAACAATAACGCAACAAACTCTAATAATAAGAAATAGTTTATTATAATAAACTATGACAATAAAAAGCTTATACTTTAATGTAGATATTTAATATCTATATATAAAGTATAAGCCTTTTATTTTAAACAATTAGTATTAAGCGTCAAAATCAATAAAATAACTTTGACCATTACTTGTTATGGAGAGAGTAGCAAGATTGAAATTATCTGTCATAACGTCAATCCTATATTCAAAAACGTCATCTTCATGATTTTTAGAAAGATAAATATAAGAACCATTCTCTTTATCTTCAATAAAATCTGAAATTTCTGTATAGATTGTACAACCATCTACTTTCTTTGGATAACCTGATGATTTTATTTTTTCTTCAATTGCTGCGTAGAATTCTTCCATTTATTAACCTCCTATTTATCGTTATCAAGATAACGATAGCGTTTTCTATAAACTGCTGTATCTATTCCATCTTCATATTTACCAAGAACTCTATAAACGGCCTCTTTTCTTCTAGAAGCCTCTTCTTTTTCTATCTGTTTTTCATAATCTTCTTTCGTGATAACATATAGATAGCATTTACGACAGTTGTCCATTATTTCTTTTTCTTGAATCATTCCTAATTTATTCGCTACACTTAAAGAACGTGTATTCAGCTTGTCAATAGAGGCCACTATTCTTTGGATTCCTAGATATTCAAAAGCATATGATAAAACAGCTTTGGTACATTCTAAGGCATATCCCATACCCCAATGGTCTCCATCTAATAGATAGCCTAATTCGATTTCCATTCGATTATCAATGGTACGATTTTGGATTCCACATCGACCGATTAACACATTGGAATCTTTTTTGAAGACGCCCCATAGACCGTAGCCAAAGAATGAGTATACATTCTTTATATATGCCTCGTGTTTCTCAATTTCATTCTGTAGATAATCATCAATATCATCTATAAATTCTCTCACTTTAGGATCTTGATAGATTTGATACATAGTTTTAATATCATCTACTGTAAGTTCACGAATTACAAGGCGTTTGGTTTTTGTGATTTCTACTGGGAGACCATAAGCTCGTCTATATTCACTCTCAATAAAATGATAGTCAACGTCTTGAAAGCTTTCGATTAATACACAGGCACGACTTAGATCTTGATTTCCGGAATTAGGATTTAGAAAACCAATAGTTTTTATCTGAGCGCCTTCTGCAGCAATCGTTCCATTCATAGAATCTTCAATTACCATGGCTTGTGATGCTGATACTCCAAGCTCTTTCAATGCCAGATTGAATATTTCTGGATCTGGTTTTGAGTGTTCAACAAAATCTCCACTTATAATCTTATCAAAATATTTATAGATACCAAGTGTTTTAGTAACATGTAAAATATCTGCTTCTGGTGAAGAAGAGGCTACGGCCATCTTAATACCGTTGCGATACAGATCCTGAATAAGTGTTTTGACAAAAGGAATAGGTGGGTACCCTTCTTCTTTGATCATCTTCCTTTTCGTAGTTTTATTTGCAAGTTTTAATTCACTAACGGTAGTATCAAGCTTATAGTCATCTATGATTTGCCTCATAGTATCTGTAACAGATAAACCAATGAATTTAGAACAATAATCTAAGGTTAATTCTGCACCAAAATCCTTTAGTGCATTAATTAAGGCTTGTAAGTTGAGTGGTTCAGAATCAACGAGCACGCCATCCATATCAAATATAACTGCTTTTAGCATAGAACCCCCTCCTAATCATATAACTTCGGTATTAGTTTATCATCTTTTCTTACTTCTGTACAGTGGATATATATCAGATTAATGATGCATATCTTAATAAGAATACTATAATCACAATAACAGACCTGTAATTAATAAAAGGTGAGGAAAGGAAAGTAATATGTTAAAAGCAGCTGAGTTTTCTTTTAATGAAAACATTACTGTGGTTAATGATGCACAATTTCAAGCGCATTATACATTATACGAGGGATATATTAAAAGCTATAATGAAATTGATGGAATAATTAAGGCAGGAAATGATGAACCCGATGCAGCAAACGCTACATACAGTAAATTTCGTTCTTTAAAGAGGGGAGAGAGTTATTCACTTAACGCAATTATACTTCATGAACTGTATTTCAGTAATATTGGTGGTATAGCTCAGGAGATACCCGATAATATTCTTAAATTAATTGAACGAGATTTCGGTACTTTTGAAAATTGGACGTTGAATTTTATTGCTACAGCAAAGGCAAGCCGTGGTTGGACAATGCTTGCCTTTGAACAAAAGACACAGAGATTTGTAAATATGAGTTTAGATACGCATGATATGGGAGGGATTGTTTATGGTTTCCCACTTATAGTGCTCGATGTTTATGAACATGCATATTTCATGCAGTACGGCCCCGATAAGGTATCCTATATCAATAATTTCTTATATAATGTGAACTGGTTGATAGTTAAAGCACGAGCAGAAGTGTTTAATCGTCGATTATGATGGTTGAATATTCCTTTTTTTGAGCTTAGCTTTCGTATATTTCTGTGGATAATCAGTTACAATGGCAGTAACACGTTGCTTTCTTAACCTATGGAATGTTCGGTCGCTATTAACGGTCCAAACGAAGAGATCATAGTGATACTTCTTACATAAGTAGAGTAAGAAACGTGTTACTAGATAATAATGAGCGACTACAAAATCAGCATTTGTATTCTTTAAACGTCTAATCGGATATATTTCTTGTAGTCGTTGTGGAAGAGAAGCACCCTCAAGCCCAATTAACAAGCCTGTCCGTATATTTGAGTCTAGGCGTTTCACCTCTTTTATTATATTATCTGAGAAACTAATCATTATGAATTCATCATAATTAAAGTAGGTAGTAACTAGGTCAATAACTTCTTTTTCATAACCAGATTCTTTGAATTCAATATCTAGATGTACCTTACCTTGACATAGTTTTAAGACATCCTCTAAAAGTGGAATCTCTAATCCCTTCTTGGATGCAATTGTAGTTAATTGGCGATAAGTCAGTTCACGAATCCTTCTACAGCCAATAGTTGGATTATGATAGATTATTAATTTTTTATCTTTGGTTTGGCGGATATCAAACTCTACCATTTGTACATTTAAATCTATCGCTATCTGGAATGACTCTAATGTGTTTTCATGTTTTGCAAGGCTTTTGGCTCCTCTATGCGCAATAATTAGTGGTTTTTTTCTTTTCATACTTTTGTCCCCGTTGAGTATAAGTTACGTGTTACTATTTTATAACAATATAACGAAAATTGAAAGAATTACTGATTATTTTAATATGGATATATATCAAAAAAGATGATATGTCAATAGGATATCCATCGAACGAGGATGAGCTATTACTAGCACAGAAATTTATAGCTGGGACAAGCTACGATAGTTGTTGTAATCTATCGCAAAATTATGTATCATTTAGAAAAGATAGGATTACCATATACGAACACAGAAACGCTACAAGTGTATACAACTAGAATGGATCGAAGTATTCAAGTAGCTTCATATTCATTAAAGAAGGTAAATGATTTGTATATGGCGATACGCTATGGTGATTATGCAATTACAGATGAGGAACTGGACATGATTCTTGCATATGAGAAGGAGTTTTATGAATATTTGAAAAGTACATATGGAAGAATGAGAGTGAGACGTGACTTATGGAAATTGAGTATTACGTATAAGAAATTATACAATTGGTAGACAATATAGAATAGAAAGGAAAAATAAATTATGCCATTTATTAATTCAAAAGTATCTGTTGCACTTACAGATACACAAAAGGAAGAGTTAAAAACCGAACTAGGGAAAGCTATAACCTTAATTCCTGGAAAAAGTGAAAGTTGGTTAATGCTTGGGTTTGAAGACAATTACAGTTTGTATTTTAAAGGGGAGGCCTTCGAGAAAATCGCCTTCATAGAAGTTAAGATTTTTGGTAGAACTACATCAGATGTTTATGATAAATTGACTGCAGCAATTTGTGATATATTCAACAGAGTTGCAGGAATAGATACAGACAAAATCTATGTCAAATACGAAGAAGTTAGTCATTGGGGCTATAACGGATTTAACTTTTAATATTTATAGCAATCAAGAGGGAAGTGCACAGTTTTAATTGACTGTTTACTTCCCTCTTTTTGCAATTTGTTAGTAATAACATTATAAGATTGGTTTTTTACGTAATAGTATTTTCTCAAAGAATAAGCCCATAATAAACCATAGTGGTGCATAGTCAAATCGAATAACACCTTTTAAATTAAATTTTGCTTTGCTATAATCCCAAGGACACGCTTTGTACTTCTTAAGTAATTCTCCTGTACAGAATTCAGTAATGAAGATACAGACTGTATAGATCCCTCCTCGTATAAACGTGTTCGTATTCTTTAGTAGCTTGCAAATTGGCATTAGAAATGCTGCTGCACCATAGATTGGGAACATCCATATGGATGTGTGGCATGTTAGTTCAGGGTCCTTACGGGAGCGAATGGAACTAAGTCCAGTCCAAAAACATTCCATACACCAACCTAGTAGTCCACATGTAATAAAATTAGTAAATAGATTTTTCTTCATGTATCTAGTATTAGGAGAAGAGATAGGAATATTCTTAATGTGCGAAGGTGATTACATCCATAATTGGTTTGGTCTGAGAAAAGAAAGTAGTAATGCAAAACGCATTGTGATATAATCATGTAGAGTTTACAGAAAGGAATTATGCAGAGATAGTTTGCATAGAAGAATAGATGGAAAGAGCAATTGTTAAATTAAGAAAAGGCGAAGGAAGAACAATAAAAGCAGGTGGAATGTGGGTTTTTGATAATGAAATCGACAAGATCACTGGTGATTTTGAGAATGGAGATTTGGTGTACGTACATGATTTCGATGATTATTTCATGGGTACAGGTTTTATTAATACAAAATCTAAGATTACAGTACGTTTACTTTCAAGAAAGAAAGGACAAGAAATCGATGATGCATTCATTATTATGCGTGTGAAGAATGCTTGGGAATATCGTAAGAAAACAGTTGATACAAGTAGTTGTCGTGTTATTTTTGGTGAGGCAGATTTTCTACCAGGTATCGTTATTGATAAATTCTCAGATGTATTAGTAGTGCAATCACTAGCATTAGGTATTGATCGCCTTAAGGTACAAATCGTTGAAGATTTAATTGCATGTATGAAGGAAGATGGTATTACAATACGTGGTGTATACGAACGTAGTGATGCCAAAGTATGTACTAATGAGGGTATGGAGAGAATCAAAGGATTTATTGGAGAACCGTTTGATACAAAAGTTGAAATCGTAGAAAATGGTGTACGTTACATGGTTGATGTTGAAGAAGGACAAAAAACTGGATTCTTCCTAGATCAGAAATACAATCGTAAGGCAATCCATAAATTATGTAAGGGAGCAAAGGTTCTAGATTGTTTCACGCATACAGGTTCATTTGCTTTGAATGCGGGTATTGCTGGAGCAGCTAGTGTTCTAGGTGTTGATGCTTCTGATCTTGGTTGCAAACAAGCGGAAGAGAATGCTAAGCTTAATGGATTACAAGATACTGTTAAGTTCTTATGTGCAGATGTCTTTGATTTATTACCGGAATTAGAGGAAAAGGGTGAGAAATTCGATGTAGTGATACTTGATCCTCCAGCCTTCACGAAATCTAGAAATTCAGTTAAGAATGCAGTTAAGGGATATAGAGAAATTAACCTTCGTGCGATGAAGTTAATTAAAGATGGCGGTTATCTAGCAACATGTTCTTGTTCTCACTTTATGACTCCTGAATTATTCACAGAGACAATAGGACAAGCAGCTAGAAACGTGCACAAACGTCTTCGACAAGTAGAATATAGAACTCAAGCACCGGATCATCCAATCTTATGGGCAGCAGATGAATCTTACTACCTAAAATTCTATATCTTCCAAGTGTGTGACGAAAAATAAAGAGCACTATATAGTTCTCTAAGGAAAGAGGTGCACAAATGAATTTTTATGATTCGATGAAATACATGGATGAAGTAGCTAAGTTTGGTAGTGTACTTGGCTTAAAATCAATAACAGAACTGTTAAAGCGCCTTGACAATCCACAAGATAAATTACAATTTGTTCATATAGCAGGCACGAATGGTAAAGGGTCTACAGCTGCATATATAGCTAATATCATGGCTGTGGCTGGATACAAAATTGGTAGATATATATCACCAACAATTCGTTGTTACTGCGAGCGAATACAGATTACGGATAAAACAAAGGCTTCCCAAGTAGAAACAACATATATATCCGAAGAAGCAGTTGCAAGACATATCACGCGTATAGCAGATGTCTGTGATGAGATGGCATTAGATGGCTATGCTCATCCCACGCCTTTTGAAATTGAGACAGCGATGGGCTTTCTCGAATTCGTAGATCAAGGTTGTGATTTAGTTGTATTAGAAGTTGGTATGGGTGGAAGATTAGACGCTACTAATATAATTAAAAATACAAAGGTAGCGGTCCTTACATCAATTAGCATGGATCATATGCAGTTCCTAGGTGATACCTTAGCAAAAATTGCATTTGAGAAAGCAGGAATTGTGAAAGATAACTGTAAGGTTGTATCTTATAAACAACAACCAGAGGCAATGGAAGTTATTGAATCTGTTTGTAAAGAAAAAGATGCAGAACTAATGATTACAGATTTTGACGCGATGCAGAATATAAGATATAGGATTGATGAAACGGTATTTGATTTTTCGGTAGAAGAGAACGTGATTATTAATTGTAGTGTATTAAAGAATCTGAAGGTTCATCTGCTAGGAAAGATGCAGGTTAAGAATGCAGCTGTAGCAGTCAATACCGCTTTAATGTTAAAGAAAATTGGCTATAATGTGACGGAAGAAAGCATATTTGCTGGACTTGATATAACTAGCTGGAATGGTCGTTTTGAAAAGATTTATGATAACCCTACTATAATTCTTGATGGGGCGCACAATGAAGATGCAGCGTTTGCATTGGTGGAAGCAATGGAACTATATTTTCCTAAAAAAGAATGTATCTATGTAATAGGGGTACTAGCCGACAAAGAATATGAGAAAGTATTAGCAATAACTGCGAAGAAAGCTAAGTCAATCTATACAATTACACCTAATAATTCAAGAGGTTTAGATGCGAATTTTCTCGCCCAGTGTGCAATGAATTATTGCAGTAACGTAAAGGCAACTAGTTCTGTAAATGAGGCATTACAGTTAGCGATAGAAGAATCAGACAAAGATAATGGATATAACGAAGAGACGCCAATTGTAGTATTTGGTTCCCTTTCTTTTCATGAAGAAGTCTATTCTGTATTAAATAAAGAATAAACAAAAAAATCTATCTGGATAAGTTTTACTTAACTAGATAGATTTTTTATTAAAACATATAGCGTTAAAATTTTCCTTATTATAGCCGATATTAAGAATAAAGGGTGAAAGAGTACCTACGGAATTTAAGGTATTAATTCAATGGAACTTATAATAATATGGGTTGTAATAGGGATAGGTGAGAGTATGTTTATTAGTAGCACAGTGAATGTATTAAATAATCTTAAAGAGCAGCAAAAGAAATTAGAGAAGCAGAATGAGAGCAAGAAAACTTCTTATCAATTGGAGTCCATTCTTAATAAAGAAGATCCTGAACGAGTTCAAGCAAGGCTAAAAAGTATCCGGGCTAAATTATCATTAGGGAAGAAATTAACGGCGTCAGAATTAGAATACTTACGTCAACATGATCCTATGATGTATATGAAAGCAATCAAAATTGAGATGAGTCGTAGGATGATGAAAGCACAGATTAAAAATAGTAAAACAAAAGAAGAGGTACAACGTGTAATATCGAATCATATGTCAGGCGTACGAGGTACTAAAGAAGATATTCAGATGGAGCAAGCTGCGATAGCTGATGAATCTGGAAAAGCTATGAAAAGTAAAAGATATAGTGAATTGCCTGCTACTGAGGAGAAACGAAAAGAGGAAAAAGAAGAAAAACACAGTACACTCTATACTAATAAGAAGAAATATCAAGAAGAACAAAATAAGGGAAACAGATTTGCGTGCAAAATTTGACACGTTACTTGCAAATAGTGGATTAACTGTTATATAATGATTATTAGTGAATGGCTATCAATTCTATGAGATTCAAGAATTATCAGAGTATAAGGCATAACAGGGAGGTCCCAATGGTAGATTTACTGAAGAGTCGAGAAGATATAGACCGCATAGATAAGCAGATTATTTCCTTACTAGAAGAACGTATGGAGATAGCAAAGAATGTTGCGGAGTATAAGATTAGTGTAGGTAAGAAAGTGTATGACAAGCAACGTGAAGACGAGAAATTAGAAACGTTAGGATCTTTAGCAAGTAATGAATTCAATAAGCATGCTGCACAGGAGCTATTTACACAGATTATGTCCATCAGTCGTAAATTACAATACACGTTAGTGAAATCAGAGAGTGTTTCAAAATCTTTTGAGGCGGTAGAAGAATTACCGATTACAGTAGATACTAAGGTTGTATTCTTTGGAGAAGAAGGCACATATACTCAACAATGTATGGAAGATTATTTTGGAACCCAGATAGATAGCTTTAACGAATTGACATTCCGTAAGGTAATGGAAGCTGTTAAAGACGGTAGAGCAGATTATGGAGTACTTCCTATTGAAAACTCGTCCACTGGCGGAATTTCAGATATTTATGATTTATTAATAGAATATAATAACTATATAGTAGGAGAACATGTAGTTAAGATTCAGAATGCATTACTTGGTTTAGAAGATGCGACTATCGAGAATCTGAAAACCGTATATTCTCACCCACAACCATTAATGCAATGTGCAAAGTTCTTAGAAGAGCATGATTATATTGAAAAGAAAGAATATCTAAGTACGGCGGCTAGTGCTAAGAAAGTTATGGAAGATGGGGACGTTACACAAGCAGCGATTGGTAGTAAAAAGGCAGCTCAGTGTTACGGATTAAAAATATTGAAAGATTCTATTAACTTTAATGATGCAAATTGTACAAGGTTTATTATAATAGCAAGCCGGAAGATTTTTCTTAAGGATGCGAACAAAGTTAGTATAAGCTTTGAATTACCGCATAAGAGTGGTACACTATATAATATGTTGTCTCATTTTATATTTAATAATCTGAATATGGTAAAGATTGAATCCAGACCGATTAACGGAAAGAATTTTGAGTATCGATTCTTCGTTGATGTTGAAGGAAATCTTCGTGACGCGGGAGTTATTAATGCGCTACGCGGGATAAAAGAAGAAGCATCATCTGTTCGAGTGTTGGGCAACATAAAAACAGAATAGTATGTAAATAAAATAGCAATAAAACAGAAACAACAATAGTACAGACAGGAGAAAATATATGATAAAAGACGATTTTATTAATTTCACAATTGGAAAACAAAAACACATCGCATTAATTGCACATGATAGTAAGAAAGCAGAATTAGTAGATTGGGTTAAGCAACATAGAGAGGTTTTAGAGAACCATATCTTATGCGGAACAGGAACAACGGCGCGTTTAATTGCGGACAAAGTTAATCTGCCTGTTAAAGGATATAATAGTGGTCCACTTGGTGGTGACCAACAGATTGGCTCAAGAATTGTAGAAGGAAATATCGATTTTGTGGTATTCTTCTGGGACCCACTAGCAGCTCAACCACATGATCCAGACGTAAAAGCACTTCTTCGTATTGCGGTAGTATATGATATCCCAATTGCAAACAACCGTGCAACTGCAGATTTCATGCTTACTTCAGCATTCATGAACACAGAATATGAAAGAAAAGTTGAAAACTTTAATAAAACAATGGACGCTAGATTAGAAAGTTTTAAAAACTAAGTAATTAAAAGTACACTAGCTGTACAAAAAAGGGCTTTGTAAAATCTTAAATAGATTTTACAAAGCCTTTTTTCACAATAACAACGTTCTTGAACACAATGTTATCACAATGTGTTCACAATTTCTTCAAAAGGCAATCACAAAATGAACATACTTTCTTGCTAAACTATACTCATCAAAGGAAATCAATTATAACTATTAGTTGAAAAACTAATAGCCATATAGAACAGGTATAGTGGAAGGAGATAATGATTATGTATAATGAAATGAATAACAATCAAGGAAATATGGAGAATTATCAAAATGTATATAGCGACAATGGTTCAACTATAGATTCAACTATTGTTGAAGAGACAATACAAGAAGCAAAGAGAAAAAGAAGAATTCCAGGGTTTGTGAAAGTTCCGGTTACAGCAATTGCATTCGGTGTTATTGCTTCATTAAGTTTTCAAGCAGTACAAGGAGGATTTTCTTCTACTAATGGAACTGTTCAAGAATCCCAGACAAATCTTAATATTGACTCAGGTACAACGTCAGATGCAGGAGTAAAGCAAGTTACAACAGATTCTTCATCAGGCGGTGCAACAGATGTATCTCAGGTAGTGGAGAATGTAATGCCTTCTATCGTATCTATCGACAGTACATCAACCGTGCAACAACAAGATATGTTCGGTAGAGTATATAACCAAGAAGCCACAGGAAGTGGTTCAGGAATTATCATCGGACAGAATGACAAAGAAGTTTTAATTGTTACGAATAATCATGTTGTATCAGGGGCTACTACAGTAGAAGTTTCTTTTAGTGATGATTCAAAAGCCACTGCTGAAATAAAAGGTACTGATTCAGGTGCAGACCTTGCAGTTATTTCTGTACCATTAAGTAGTTTAACAGAAGATACTAAGAATACAATTCGTGTTGCTACATTAGGTGATTCTGACAATGTTAAGGTTGGAGAGATGGCTATCGCCATTGGTAATGCACTTGGTTATGGACAATCTGTAACTGTTGGCTATATCAGTGCGAAAGATCGTGAAGTTGCAACTGAAGATTATACAATGAAATTGTTACAAACAGATGCTGCAATCAACCCTGGTAACAGTGGTGGCGCTTTACTTGATGCACAAGGTCGTGTAATCGGTATCAACTCTGTAAAATATGCTTCAGAAGAAGTTGAAAGCATGGGCTATGCAATCCCTATCACTTATGCAGTTCCAATTATTAATGATTTAATGAGTAAAGAAGAAATTCCTGAAGAAGAGCAAGCATACTTAGGTATTACTGGTCAGGATGTAACAGATACAATCTCTGAGAGATATGGAATGCCAATTGGTGTTTATGTTGGTCAAGTAAGTGAGCAATCTCCTGCAAGTGAAGGTGGGCTTCAAAGTGGTGATGTTATCACATCATTTAATAATAGAGAAGTTAAGACGATGTCACAATTGTCTGAATTACTAAGCAATAGAAAAGCTGGAGAAACAGTAGAAGTTGTAGTTAGTAGATTAGTAAACGGAGAATATCAAGAAAAGACACTTAGTGTTAAACTAGGTAGTAAGAGTGAAGCAGCAAGTAACCAATCTTCAAGCCAAAACAATTCAAGTAATAGTCAAGTACAACCTGGATATGGCAAATAAATAAAGACAGGAAGTCCTCAAAGTGAGTTTTAAGTTAAACTGACTTTGAGGACTTTTTTACTTTGATACATATGATTCGGGGGTCAACAAGTCTTAACTAAAGTTAATGATTAATAGATATTCTGGGGGAGGTGCATCAAACTAACTCTGCTTAAAATTGCCAAACGGTAGTTAGTATAGTATAATTAAGAAGTTAAAGAAATAATTCTCATATACGGTAAGATGAAGTAGTGAGAACAAACGATAAATGGAGGCAGCTATGGGAATTTTAAATTCAGAACTTAATTATGATGCAGTTTTAACGGATTTGGGTAATAGTTGTATGAGCGAACAAGTATGTGGTACTTGTACTCATGATGATTGTATTATAGGATATGCTAAAAGATGTATCACACAATGTTTTAAGGAAGAAAATACATATGTGCAAAATGGAGTAGAAAACATTCCACTTACAGATTTTAAAGTCTTCGATACAGAACGCTTAGAGGAGGCGATTGCTCATATTTTAAAGCAATGTAAATCGTGTAAAGAGAATCATTTTGATAATTGTGTTATTAATATTATTAGAAATTGTTATGAGATTGGCTTATTTGGAGAAACACAGAATTACGAAGGTAGTGCTTTTCGCTATTTAAATCAAATACACAATAGTCACCCTGAAATTGCAAATTCTATTATTGAATTCTTTCATGGGACAGAAGAGTAAAAAGTATGTATTAATTATAACGGAGGATTGAAATGATACAGAAAAATAAAACAATAAAATTGGTTTTAACTGCATTCTTTATCGCATTAGGTCTTGTCTTACCTTTCATAACCATGCAGGTTCCTAGCATAGGAAATATGCTTTTACCAATGCATATACCGATTATCTTATGTGGATTCCTATGTGGGGGACCTTATGGTTTGATTGCAGGTTTAATTGTTCCACTACTTAGAAGTGTGTTATTTGGAATGCCACCAATGATGCCTATAGGCATAGCGATGTCAGTTGAGTTAGCTACATATGGTCTTGTTACGGGATTATTATACTCAAAATTAAGTGATAAAAAATGGGGAATCTATCTATCTTTAACAATTGCTATGCTTGCTGGTAGAGTTGTATGGGGAATTACCTCCTTTGGGTTATTCAATGCACTTGGCAACCCATTTACATGGAAGATTTTCATGGTACAAGCGTTCTTTAATGCAATACCAGGTATTATAATTCAGTTGGTATTCATACCGCTTATAGTATATCAGTTACGAGCAGTTCAACGATCAGAGAGGATAAGCAATGGAAGAGCATAGACTAATTATGAAAGAGCCCTGCGTTAAGAGATTTGCTGCGGTAAAGGAAGCAATCGATCAGCTCTTAGCCAATTCCGATAAAGAAACAATACTCATAGCAATCGATGGTAAATGTGCGAGTGGTAAGACAACATTAGGATATTATCTAAGAGAAATCTATGATTGCAATCTATTCCATCTAGACGACTTCTTTTTACAAGGACATCAAAGAACAAAAGAACGCCTTGAACAGGTCGGAGGTAATGTAGATTATGAAAGATTTCAAACAGAAGTTATGGGACCCGTACTTAATGGAGATGATGTAATCTATTGCCCTTACAGTTGTATGGAGGGGAAGATGAAAGAGAAAACAATCATTAAGAATCATAGGTTGAATATTATGGAGGGATCGTATAGTCTACATCCATATTTTAATAACCCATATGATTTGAAGATTTTTATGGATATTAAGGTCGAAGATCAAATCAATAACATAAGAAAGAGAAATGGAGAAGAGAAATTACAACGATTTATCACTGAATGGATTCCCAAAGAAAATATGTATTTTGAGACATTTCATATAGCAGAGGGGTGTATTTGTATAGAATGGTAAGGAAAAAGAATATAGTAGTCTTATAGTTGGCCATGCACAGAGGTTATATCTCATGAATATATTATTACATGTAAAATATGCAAGGAGATTCTTAATGAAAAGGAGACTGACAGCAATTGTAATTGTACTCCTTATGGTAATGACCTCATTGGTTGGCTGTAAGAAAGACAGTAAACTTACAAAGATAACATTGAACGAAGTTGCTCACTCTATCTTCTATGCACCTCAATATGTAGCACTTGAACTTGGTTATTTTGAAGACGAGGGATTAGATGTAGAATTAGTAACGGGATTTGGCGCTGACAAGACGATGACAGCAGTATTATCTGGGGAAGCGGAAATTGGCTTCATGGGATCCGAATCTTCAATATACGTATATAACGAGGGTGCGGAAGATTATGTCGTTAATTTTGCCCAATTAACACAACGTGCAGGTAATTTCTTAGTAGCTAGAGAAGCAAACGATAACTTCAAATGGACGGATTTAGTTGGTAAGACGGTTATCGGAGGGCGTGCAGGTGGTATGCCTCAGATGGTTTTTGAGTACATTCTGAAGAAAAATGGTATTGATCCTACGAAGGATTTAACGATTATTCAGAATATTGACTTTGGATTGACAGCAGAAGCTTTCTCATCTGGTACGGGTGATTATACTGTAGAATTTGAACCGGGTGCTACAGCACTTGAGATGGAAGGAAAAGGATATGTAGTAGATTCACTCGGTGTAGAGAGTGGAAAAGTACCTTATACAGCATATTCAGCTAGGAAGAGCTATATCGAGAAGAATCCAGAGATTATTCAGAAATTCGCAAATGCTATTCAAAAAGGACTTGATTATGTAAATTCACATTCACCAGAGGAAATTGCAAAGATTATTAAACCTCAATTTAAAGAGACTGAAGATGAAAAAATAGTTTCAATTATTAAGAGATATTATGATCAAGGGACTTGGAAAGACAATACCGTGTTTGAGGAAGAAAGTTTTGATTTGTTACAAGATATTCTCCTTGAAGCAGGTGTAATTGAAGGTAAAGTACCTTATGCTGACCTTGTTACTACAGAATATTCTAACAAAACAGTTAAAAAATAATAATATATTTATAGTTATAGAAAGCAGGTAACACACTAAGGGTTTAAACTTAGTGTGTTACCTGTTTTGTGAATTTACGTTAGATATGTAAAGGATTCTATATTTTGGTAAGATAAAAAGCTGGACTTTTTATCTGTAGAGGTATACTATAGGTAAGGCATAAAAACATTGGAGACAGTGGACATACAAGTTTATACGGAGGATATTATGGAATCATATGGTTATTTATTGGACATTGCACTTATTCTCATAAGTACGAAAGTACTAGGGATAGCAACTAAGAAATTTCAGTTACCACAAGTAGTAGGAGCATTATTAGCGGGTATAGTTCTAGGACCTGCTGTGTTGAATATTCTACAAGAGACGGATTTTCTAGTTCAGTTATCAGAGATTGGTGTAATCGTGTTGATGTTTTCAGCTGGTTTAGAAGCTGATTTACAGGAGTTAAAGAAGACAGGGAAGGCTTCTTTTATCATTGCTTTATTCGGTGTAATTGTACCGTTAATAGGTGGTATCGCAGTAGGATACATCTTTAATAAAGATAGTATTATTGCGAATGATGCAGGTGCAAGCATCTTATTACAGAATATATTTATTGGTATTATCTTAACGGCTACATCTGTAAGTATTACGGTTGAAGCTTTGAAAGAAATGAAAAAGATTAGTACACCTGCGGGTAATGCAATTTTAGGAGCTGCAATTATTGATGATATTCTTGGAATTGTAGCACTTACGATTATTACAAGCCTTACAGATTCTTCAGTAAGTATTGTAGTTGTGTTACTTAAAATTGTTGCATTCTTTGTATGTGCTTTAATTGCTGGATTTGTATTCTTTAAGTTAATGAAGTTTCTATGTAATCGTTATCATAGAGATATGAGACGTTTTATTATTCTAGCATTTACATTTTGCTTATTAATGGCATATTGCGCTGAAGAATTCTTTGGAGTTGCCGATATCACAGGTGCGTTTATAGCAGGCTTGATTATATCGAATACAGAGCGAACAAAATACATCTCAAGTCGTTTTGAAGTTGTATCTTATGCCTTCCTTTCACCAATCTTCTTTGCTAGTATTGGTCTGAAAATTGTATTACCGAAGATGAGCATAGGAATTGTTATGTTCGCCGTTGTATTAACAATTATTGCGGTACTGACTAAGATTGTTGGCTGTGGATTAGGTGCTAAGTTATGTAAGTATACGAATAGAGAATCCATACAGGTTGGTGTAGGTATGGTTTCTAGAGGTGAAGTAGCATTAATTATCGCAAGTAAAGGACAAGCGTTAGGACTAATGTCTTCTGCAATTCTTGGGCCGATTATTATTGTTGTAGTTATTACAACAGTTATATCTCCAATCTTGCTTAAGATGGCATTTAAGAGAGATTAGTGACAAAAGGGATAATTAATAGTAAAAAGGCTGTCATAATACGCTGACAGCCTTTTTACTATTATATACTTATTATAAAACTACATAAAATTACTATAACTATTCTGTTACAAATTAGTTCTCTTCTAATTCTTCTTCGAAGTCTTCTGTCTCTACAACAGGTGCTTCTTCAGAATCTTCATCAACTTCAAAAGTTTCATCTTCAAAGTCATCTTCGTAATCGTCATCGAAGTCCTCATCGAAGTCTTCTAGATAATCAGGTGTACAACGTTTGTAAATAGCATAAACGACAGCAGCGATAGCAGCTACAGCAGCGATAATGGCTATTACACATAATGCTTTATTCTTTTTCTTTTCTTCAATTTGTTTCCTTGAGATAAGGTCATTTAGTTTTACAGCACTTAGTAATTCTTCGATTTTGTTATTCATACGTACACATCCTTTCTTTTCTTACCAATCATACAATTTGTCTGACTAGTTAGTATCTATAGTATTATACCACGAAAGTCTGTGTTTTACTATAGTATTGAATTTTTTAATAAATTATCGTAAAAACATTAAAAATATTTATAATATTTTAACATAGGAAATGAATATAACACATATTCTATAATTTTATTAATTTTGCAAACGATGCCTTCATTTTTTTAGTACCTGATGTATCAAAATCAACGCTTACGATATAATCATCACCTTGTTTGTTCATCTCAGCCACGATACCAACACCGAACTTGATATGTTTAACGGTATCACCTACACCATAATCAATAACGGCAGGGGAGGGTTTGATTTTATCGAAAGTAGTAGCACCAAGCTTGCTTGAACCACCAAAGCCTTTTTGGATAAATGGATTATTCGCAAAAACATCATTCGTATCAGACACTGTATTAGTAGGAGGAGTCCAAGCTCCACCTTTTTGAGTTGAGCCACTTCCATAATAAGGAGTTTTAGCAGGTGAACCTCCAAATTGTGAAGAATTGCTTCCAGCATTATAACGACTACCTGATGATGAGGATTGGCTTAATAAATAACGTGGAATCTCACCAATAAAACGAGAAGGACGATTGAACTGTGTCTCACCTCTAACCATACGTTGTCTAGCGGCACTAAGATATAGTCTCTTCATAGCACGTGTGATACCTACATAACAAAGACGACGCTCTTCTTCAATATCAGTTGGATCATCGGAATTGATGCACATATAGCTTGGGAAGATTCCTTCCTCCATTCCACACAAATATACATAAGGGAATTCCAGACCTTTTGCTGAGTGCAGTGTCATTAACACAACTACATTATTGGAATCTTCTAGATTATCAATGTCAGCAACTAAGGCAACTTCTTCGAGGAAGCCACTTAAAGTAGGTTCTTCTTCAGTTGTTTTTTCATAAGCAACCACTTTATTAATTAATTCGTTAATATTCTCAATTCTAGCTTGTGACTCTTCTGTATCCTCTGCCTCAAGTTCACTTAGATAACCAGTAGCTTCTAATACTTCGTTAATTAAGTCCTCTAGAGAGTATTCAGGTTTTGCCATCTTAGACTTTAGAATTTCAATTAAACTAACGAATGGAGAAATCTTAGATGTACCACGTCCAAGTCCTGGTATAGATTCAGCATGTTTTAATGCTTCATAAAAACTCATTCCATTCCAGATTGCATAATCTGTTACACGGTCTATAGTAGTTAGTCCAATTCCACGACGAGGGATATTAATGATACGTTTTACAGCAATATCATCAAGCCCATTATCTATTGTTTTAAGATATGCTAAGATATCTTTGATTTCTTTTCTTTGATAGAAGTTAGTACCACCAACAATCTTGTAAGGAATATTACGAAGAATTAATTTTTCTTCGAAAATACGAGATTGAGCATTGGTACGATATAGAATAGCAAATTCGTTATAATCGTGTCCTTCATTTAATATCAGGTTATACATATCCGAAACAATTTCATTTGCTTCTTCATATTCTGAATCGAATTGAGTAAAGGATAAGGGTTCACCCTCACCATTATCTGTCCATAGACGCTTGTCCTTACGGCCAAGATTATTATGGATTACTTCGTTTGCTGCATTAAGAATATTGCTCGTAGAACGGTAATTTTGTTCTAGCTTAATAACCTTAGTTGAAGAAAATTGCTTTTCAAAGTTAAGGATATTGTAGATATTCGCACCACGGAATTTGTAGATGGACTGATCATCATCACCTACGACACATAGGTTATGTTCAATTTCTCCGTCTTCGTTTCGACTAGCAGCAAGGATACTAATAAGTTTAAATTGCACTGTATTGGTATCTTGATATTCATCAACCATAATATATTTGAATCGTTTTTGATAATATTCAAGAGCATGAGGATGGTTTTCGAATAACTCTACTGTTTTGAAAATTAAATCGTCAAAGTCAAGAGCATTGTTTTGTTTCAGACGTTTTTGATATTCTTTATATACGCTAGCATATTTACTTTTTGTTAAATCACCCTGTGCTTCTCGTTCATATCTTTCAGGAGTAATTAACTCATCTTTGGCTGCAGAGATGGCGCTTAATAAGGAGCGTTCTTTGTAGGTCTTAGTATCGATGTTAAGAAATTTACACACGTCACGAATTAAACTCTTTTGGTCGTCTGTATCATATATAGTAAAGTTTGTATCATAACCAAGACAGTCGATATATCGA
Organism: Lachnospiraceae bacterium; assembly: GCA_019421365.1. GTDB lineage: Bacteria > Bacillota > Clostridia > Lachnospirales > Lachnospiraceae > Anaerosporobacter. Next base: position 41,339 of record JAHZFJ010000025.1, on the reverse strand, counting down.
CGAAGGATTCGTACACATGTAGAATGGAATGTACTAACCCAGATATTCTCAGATCCATATCCAACTATGTTATCAACTCTTTCACGCATCTCTTTAGCAGCTTTGTTTGTGAAGGTGATGGCTAATATGTTCCATGGATTAACATCAAGTTCATCAATTAAGTATGCTATTCGATGTGTAAGAACTCTTGTTTTTCCTGAACCAGCGCCTGCTAATATAAGCAAAGGTCCTTTATTGTGTTTAACAGCTTCTAACTGCTGAGGATTAAGTGTATCATAAATACTCATAATGAATACCGCCTATCTTTATAAAATGGTAAAACTTAAGTAACGTATTAGTTACAAACATATGTTTATATTATAGCATCATCTATAGTAGGTTACAACTTAAATTCGAACTTAATTTCGAGATAGATATTGTTATTTAATACTTGTCATCTAGTATCAAATACTATATAATATATACTACGAGGTGATAAAATTGGATATATCTAGAGATGAATATATGAATAATTTAATAAATGAAATCAAAAAAATTGAATATATCAAAGCAGACGACTTACCGAACATAGAATTGTACATGGATCAGGTTACTACGTATATGGACAAGCATCTTAAGCCAAGTATACGTGATAAAGATGATAAGATGTTAACCAAGACGATGATTAACAACTATACTAAGAATAATTTATTACCACCACCGAATAAGAAGAAGTATACGAAAGAACATATGATTTTATTAATATTTATATATTATTATAAAAATATTCTCTCGATTACGGATATCCAGAACATATTGAATCCTATAACGGAAATGTACTATCAATCAGATAGGGGAATTAACTTAGAGGACATCTATAGTGAGGTATTTAATCTTGAAAAAGAACATATCGATATACTTGTGAAAGATGTCATGAAGAAGTATTCTCGGTCTAAGTCAACTTTTGAAGGAGCACCTGATGAAGAGAAAGATTTTCTATCAACTTTCTCCATGATTTGTATGTTGAGTTTTGATGTTTATGTGAAGAAGGCTATTATTGAAAGATTAATTGAATCGGTTAATGTTAATCTTGATGATGAGAAGCATAAGAAGAAAAAGGAAGCAGAAAAAGCTACTGCTAAGAAAGAATAGAATTGGATAGAATAGCATATAGAAAAAGAACGTTAGGAGGTTGTCCCACCTAACGTTCTTTTCTATATGTCATTCTATTGTTCGGAATCTGTAGATTCGTCTTCGAATAATTCTCCTAAACGGGAGAAGACCATATCGTAACCATCGTTTCCATAGTTGAGGGAACGATTCACTCTGCTGATGGTAGCTGTTGAAGCACCAGTTTTCTCTGCAATTTCAAGATATGTTTTATGTTGACGAAGCATCTTCGCAACTTCAAATCTTTGAGAGAGAGATAATAATTCATTCACTGTGCAAACATCTTCAAAGAAAGTATAACATTCTTCAGTGTCTTTAAGACTAAGAATTGCTTCAAACAAATAATCAACAGCAGTAGTTCTAATCTTCTTACTCATTTATAACGCTCCTTTTTTGAAATATATAATATTTTACCACGATAAAGTTATAAAGTAAAGGGAAAACGCAAATGATGTTATAGAAACTATTCCTGTAAGTTATATTGAAATGTCACACACTTTGGAAATATTCTGACAAATGTTAAAAATACAGGTATATTCGATGGAAGTTACACAAAATTTACTTGTTTGATAGGAAAAGTTTGAATTTATTAGCTGAAGTATTAATAATAAGTTCTTCTGGGAAATTTGTCTCAGCAAGTAATGGATCTATAAATTTGGTATTGCCAATATCTGAAGCAATATGAGCATCACTGTTTAAGCAAACAGGTACTTCATATTTTTTACATAGATTTAGTATCGTAATATCGTTCACACGCGCGTTTTGACGGAATCCTTTTGGATTTAATGAGCTGTTATTGATTTCGATAAGAACATGGTTTTCCTTAGCAGCAAGTACTAATTGTTCATAATCAATTGGGAAACGAGAATCATCTGGATGACCAATTACATTGATATATGGATTTTCCATTGCTTTGATTAAGGCATTCGTATTCTGCTCTATGGTACCAGGTGCAAGGCATGGTGTATGGAGGCTTGCGATTGCATAATCGAGCCCTTTAAGAGTTTCCTCATCTAAGTCAAGTTCACCGTTGTAACCTATTACATTTACTTCTGCGCCAAGCATAAGTTCTAAATTACCATATTGTCTATCAACTACCTTTAGATTATGGAAGTAGAATAAGTGACAAGTTCCTGGCATTGCTACTGCATGATCGGATACACCTAATAATTTAAGTCCTTTATCTTTTGCTGTATGGATCATCTCTTGTAATGTATTATAGGCATGTCCACTTGCTATTGTATGTGTATGGATATCTAATTCGTAATTCATAATATATTCCTTTCTGTGTTTCGGTTGTCGTGTAATTGTTATTTCTATTGTCAGTCATTAATATTGGTACGTAGATTTATGCAGTCTACCAAAGATTAACTGTGATTCATTATATACCAATAGAAAAATGGAAACAAGGGGCTACTGTGTTAGGTTTCTATCAAGATTTGGTAAAAGATAATGAAATAGTATGGAAAATATTATATAATATAGAGGACAGAAGCGTATTTTAAAGGCGCCTACGACAATGACTTTTATATAGATAACCCTTAGGAGGAAACAGATGAAACGCTGTATTATTATACCTGATTCATACAAAGGAACGCTATCGTCATTTCAGATATGCAACGTAATGGAAGCAATGGTTAAGAAACATTTTCCTTTATGTGAAGCAATTAAAGTACCAATGGCTGATGGCGGTGAAGGAACTGTTGATTGTTTTTTGAATGTAACCGATGCAAAGAAGATTATTGTTTGTACCACTGGACCATACGGAGAAACAATCGAAACATATTATGCTAGATTAGGAGATACTGCAGTAATCGAGATGGCGAGTGCAGCAGGTCTTATGTTAGCAAAGAACAGTGAGTACGGATTAAACCCTAAAGAAACTACTACATATGGTGTCGGACTAATGATGAAACACGCAATTGAGCAAGGTTGTAAGGAGATAATTCTTGGTTTAGGTGGTAGTTGTACTAATGATGCTGGAGTCGGAGCTGCTAGGGCGTTGGGTACATGTTTTTTTGATACAAGGGGTAAAGAATTCATACCTACGGCTGACACCTTATCAAAGATTGCTGATATCGACAATAGTGTAACAGATGAACGATTGCAAGGTATAAAAGTAACTGCAATGTGTGATATTGATAATCCACTTTATGGACCAGAAGGGGCAGCGTATGTATTCGCACCGCAAAAAGGAGCAGATACAGCTACAGTTGAACTACTAGATTCCAATCTACAATCCTTAGCAGACATAATAGAAGGGGTTTTAGGTAGAAGAGTAAGCAAAATGCCTGGTGCAGGAGCAGCAGGAGGTTTCGGGGCAGGAGTGGTTTCTTTCTTTCATGGAAAACTCCGTTCTGGGATTGATACGTTATTAGACCTCATTAAGTTCGATGATCTGTTAGTAGGAACGGATATGGTCTTCACAGGAGAGGGGTGTATTGATAGCCAAAGTCTTCGTGGCAAGGCAGTGATTGGAATAGCGTTGCGTGCAAAGGTAGAGAATGTTCCTGTAATTGCTGTGGTTGGCTCGGTGGAAGAGAATATAGAAGCTGCATATGATATGGGGGTAACTTCAATCTTTAGTATTAACAGGGCACCTATGAGTTTTGAAGAAGCTAAGGATTTAAGTGAACAAAATCTAGCTGATACGATGGATTCTCTGATGCGGTTTTATAAAATGGTCAATCAAAGTGTGAAAAGAGAAATCTGTGATTAATATAGAATTTTATGATATAAAAAGTGAGTTCATAGTAATACGATAATAATCGTACTTACTAAATGAACTCACTTTTTTATATGACAATTTGCTATATCTAATAATTTTAGATTATAGTAGATATCAGCATGTCTGTTAGTTAAATAATTTGCTTACCATTTGGTTTACAAGAGCACTATCTGCTTTACCTTTTACTTTAGGCATTAGGTTTTTCATGATATTACCTTTGTCTTTTGCTGCTGGAGTTGTAATACCAAGTTCGTCTAATACTCCTTGAATTGTAGCATTAATTTCATCTTCAGACATGAATACAGGAGCGTAAGCTTGCATTACATCGATTCGGAATTGGCATTCCTTGATGAAATCACTACGATCAGCTGGTGATGTATCAATACTTTCTTTTAATACTTTGATCTCTTTAAGCACTATACTGTCTTCTTCCTCTGGTGTTAAATCACTGCGCTTATCAATTGCAGCATTCTTAAGGGCAGTTAATAATGCAGAAAGAGCATTTTTCTTTTCTTTCTCGCCTGCTTTCATAGCAGTCATCATATCGCTTCTTACTACGTCAATCTTAGACATTAAAAAGCCTCCTTCGTTATTTAGTGATGTACCGAATCTTTTTTGATGTTATAAAATAACATTTTGTAGCATCTAGAATTAATTATATATGCAGAAAGTGCTAATTGCAAGGGGGTACCCTTAGTTAGGTTTATTGCGCTATTTGCGGTGGCTGCATATTGGTGTTGTCAACCTAGATTGTCATAAATGCGCCAAATTGTGCTAAATATGCTTGATGTGCTTCATACCTTGGGTCATAGCTACCTACTTTTCGCCAGAAGGATCGATCGTGATTCAAATGGTGAAGATGGCAAAGTTCATGAATTACAACATAATCGATGGCAGCAGGAGCCGCCATGGATAGACGGTAGTTGAAAGTTAATTCCTTATTAGAATTACATGTTCCCCAAGTTTTTGGAGAATTCACAATGGTAACGCTCTTAGCCTTTACTCCGATTATTTTTTCAAAGTATTTCACCCGTTCCTTGGTAATCTCTTTGGTATGCTTTGTGTAGAATGAGTAAAGTGCAGCCTGAACCGCTTCTTCTGATTCTGGAATTTCAGTCAACAACTCGCTTAGTTTGCATGCTTTTCCAAGGAATAGAAAATTCTCTTCTTCATCATATTTCTTATCACGAGAGATATAGGTTCGGTTTTCCATACTCCTATATAACTTAAGTATGGGCTTTTTATTGCTGGTTAGGTATTTCTCAAGTTCCTCCACTGGCGTCTTAAGCGGTGCTTTCAAGGTAACAAGTCCTTCCGGGCTTAGCTCCATCGTGATTTTCTGACGCTTAGCATATTGCACTTGATATGTGATTTCATAAGAATCTATTGTAAATTGCATTGGTTGTCCTCCGTTATTATAGACGGTTAATCTAATTCTAGTGTCAAAAGATGAATATTCGGTGAAAAGCATGACACATTAATCTTATTATAGAAGATAACACAGAAAAATGAAATATATAATTGTTGAATTGGGAATCCTATGTTAAAATACCATGAGGCGGTTTAACAGATATAGTGAAAAGTTAGTTATAAATATTGAATTAATAATAGAAAGAAAAGGTAGTTAAGATGAAAAAAGGTGAAGTTTTTGAGGGTATTGTAGAAAGAGTGGATTTTCCTAACAAGGGAATCGTTATGATAGAAGACACGAAAGTTACAATTAAGAATGCATTACTTGGGCAAAAAGTAAGTTTCTCCATTAGTAAGAAACGCCAAGGAAGAGCAGAAGGTAGATTAAAAGAGGTAATTGAAAAATCTGTTTTAGAGAATCGTGATGCGTTATGTCCACATTTTGGACCATGCGGTGGTTGTACTTATCAAACGTTTTCTTATGAGAATCAATTAAGTCTTAAAGCATCTCAAGTTAAGAAATTAATTGACGAAGTATGCGAAGATTATGAATTCGAAGGAATCCTAGGAAGTCCAGTGGAATGGGGATATCGTAATAAGATGGAATTCTCTTTCGGTGATGAAGTAAAAGATGGGCCACTTGCATTAGGTCTTCATAAGAAGGGAAGCTTCCACGATATCGTTACTGCATCCCACTGTAAAATCGTAGATGAGGACTATAATCAAATTCTAACAACAGTATTAAATTACTTCAGTGAGAGAGGAATTAGTTTCTATAAAAAGAACTCACATGAAGGATACTTAAGACATCTACTTGTACGTCGTGCAGTAAAAACAGGAGAGATGATTATTAACTTAGTAACTTCATCTCAACAACAAGTAGTTTTAGAGGAATTTAAAGATCAACTATTATCACTTTCCTTAAATGGAACAATCGTTGGAATTGCCCATACAATCAACGATAGTTTAGCAGACGTTGTACAAAGCGATTCTATGGAGATCCTTTATGGACAAGATTTCTTCTATGAAGAATTATTAGGATTAAAATTCAAAATCTCCACATTCTCGTTCTTCCAGACGAACTCTCTTGGAGCCGAAGTACTTTATAGCAAAGCAAGAGAATATGTGGGAGAAACAAAAGACAAATTAATATTTGACTTATACAGTGGTACAGGAACAATTGCCCAACTTCTTGCTCCAGTAGCGAAGAAAGTAGTTGGTGTCGAAATTGTTGAAGAAGCTGTAGTTGCAGCGAGAGAGAATGCAAAACTCAATGAACTTGATAACTGCGAATTCATCGCAGGTGATGTACTAAAGGTTATTGATGATATTAAAGACAAACCAGATTTAATCGTTCTTGATCCACCAAGAGATGGTATTCATCCTAAGGCATTGAATAAGATTATTAATTATGGGGTGGATAGATTAGTATATATTAGTTGTAAACCTACTTCGCTTGCAAGGGATTTAGTGATTTTGCAGGAGAATGGGTATAAGGTAGAGAAGGTTTGTGCGGTAGATATGTTCCCACAGACTGTTCATGTGGAGACGGTAGCGTTATTGTCCAAACTTAATGTCGATAAGCATATAGATGTTGAAATTAAGCTGGATGAGCTTGATTTGACAAGTGCAGAGAGTAAAGCAACATACGCTCAAATCAAGGAGTATGTATTAGAAAAATTTGGACTAAAAGTTTCTACACTTTATATTGCACAAACTAAAAAGAAATGTGGGATTGAAATGAGAGAACATTATAATAAATCTAAAAAAGATAATCAGGCTATCCTACAGTGTACGCCTGAAAAAGAAGAAGCTATCATGGATGCTTTAAGACATTTTAAAATGATTTAGTAGAAATGGAGGGTATTTATGAGATGGATATTAAAAATTATCTTATTTCCAATTAGCTTGTTGTTAAGTATCCTCACTGCAGTTCTTTCATTTTTACTTGGCATAGGAACAGTAATACTGTACTTGCTGATGATTTTTTGTATATTTGGAGCAATAGCATCTTTTTTACAAAAAGAGGTTACCATTGGTATAGAAGCCTTAATTATAGGATTTTTACTTAGTCCTTATGGGATACCGATGGTTGGAGCGTCAATTATAGCATTATTGCAAGGTATAAACGAGAAAATAATGTCAGTTTAAATCAGAGAATTGATAAATCAGAAGTTGTGGAGGTAATTTTATGCGAGTATACGAAAATAAAGAAGAACTCAAAACTGAAATAAATAAAACATTTGAGAAGTGTATTGTAGAATTTGATAATATTCCAGAAAGCTTAAAAGATAAAAGAATTGATGAAGTTGACAGAACGCCGGCAGAAAATCTTGCCTATCAGGTGGGATGGACAACTTTAGTTCTTAAATGGGAAGAAGATGAAAGAAATGGGCTTCAAGTAAAGACACCATCGGATGAATTCAAATGGAATCAACTTGGTGAATTATATCAATGGTTCACAGATACTTATGCTTATTTATCATTGCAAGAGTTAAAATCTAAATTAAATGAAAATATTAATTCTATATATGTAATGATTGATTCATTAAGTGATGAAGAATTATTTAAACCACATATGAGAAAATGGGCTGATGATGCGACTAAAACAGCAGTGTGGGAAGTTTATAAGTTTATTCATGTGAATACTGTAGCTCCTTTTAAAACTTTCAGGAACAAAATTAGAAAATGGAAGAAAATAGTATTATAAATTACAGACAGTAAAGTTAAAAATTTCATAAATGGGTTATCAAAGGCGATAGAAAAACTATCGTCTTTTTATTTGAAAAAAGAAAGGAGTGTTTGATGGTATGTATTTATTTGACGAACAACCTATAGTCGCGAATAAAACTCTTGCAAGAGAATTAGGATTAAACGAAGCGCTTGTACTACAGCAGATCAATTATTGGATAGAAATAAATAAAAAATCGGGAAAGAATTACCATGATGGGAAATACTGGACATATAATTCAATTCGAGCATGGCAAGAAAATGACTTTGACTATATGAGCTTTGATACAGTAAAAAGAACTTTTTCAAAGTTAGAAAAAGCAGGTTATCTTTTAGTTGGAAATTACAATAAGGATCCAAGAGATAAAACAAAATGGTATACAATTAATAATGATAAACTTGAAGAATTATATATGGATATGGATTTAAAAAAACAAAAAATACAAACAGAAGCATTAAAAAATTCTATGCCCAATGCATTAGGGCAAAATGCACCAATGGATAAGGGCAAAATCAACCAATGCAATAATGCAGATTGCACTAATGCACAGGTTCAAAATGCACTAATGCAAAAGGATAATTTGCACCAACCATTACCAGAGAATACAACAAATAATACAACAAATAATTCAGCATATATTTCCATCCATCCTTCCATCAAAGAAAAGAATCAATTATTTTCAGAGAATATGAAGGGAGGGAGGATAGATATAAGCTATAAAAATATATATCAAAATTGTTTAGAAGAATTGCGACACCAAACAGGATATTATGAACATATGAGCATTGGGAATAAGAGTGTGGCTGAAGAGTTTGATGAAATATTAAAGATACTGGCAGATGTAATGGTATTAGATGATGAATCTTTCATTACTATCAACCAAACAAAGATATCTGTACAAGTAGTAAAGGAAAGATTTAGGAAACTTAATTCAGGACATTTAGAGTACTTAGTAGGAGTATTAAGAGAAAATGAATATAAGATTAGAAATATAAGAGCTTTTGTACTGACCGCCGCTTATAATGCACCAAGTGGAATAGATGCCTATTATTCGGCTCTTGTAAGCTATGATATGAGAGGAGGATATTGATGTGATCAATGAAGAAATAGCAAGAAAGACCTTAAATATGGAGATAAATGCTGGTAAAGTTACTGGAAAAGGTCTATTAAACTTATTAAAAAAATTGATGAAAGAAGCAGAGAAATTCGGAGGACTTGAAAAACTGGTCAATGTCAACGGAAATGAAGTAAAGCTAAAAGATATGGTTAAAAAGGGACAGCTTGAAGAAATCCCAGTGGAAGAAGCTGAGCTTAAAGAACTTAAAAAAGAGTTGAATAGATACGGTGTTAAATTTTCAGTGATGAAAAATAAAGAGACAGGTAAAAACTCTGTATTCTTTCAAGCCAAAGATATGAAAGTGATGGATAAAGCTTTTAAGCACGTTCTTTCAAAATCAGAAAAGAAAGCAGAAAGGAAAGAATCTATTCACAAGAATATTGAGAAGTTCAAAGAGATGGCTAAAAACTCTATTTCAAAAGAGAAAATCAAAAATAAACAAAAGGAGCAAAGCCTATGATAGATAAAATATTAAAGGATATCAAAGGCTTATGTAAGGTGCAAGATAAGGTAAAGTTTCTAAAGCAGAACATTCCCTATCTTGCATTTTTCTATGTAGGCAATATCTTTTCACATCATGTAAGAGTCTATGTAGGTGGCGATATTATTGACAAAATCTTTCAAGGGATATTAGAGATTAACACGATGAGCTTTCTTCCAAGCATTCATCCTACGGATATTTTAATGGGAGTGGTAGTAGCTGTTTTAATCAAAATTATCGTATATACCAAAGGGAAAAATGCTAAAAAGTTTAGACAGGGGAAAGAGTATGGCTCAGCAAGATGGGGAACGAAAAAAGATATAGAGCCATATATGGATGAAAAGTTTCAAAACAATATCCTACTTACGCAAACAGAACGATTAACCATGAATGGCAGACCGGCAAATCCAAAGTATGCAAGAAATAAGAATGTACTTGTAATCGGTGGATCAGGAAGTGGAAAAACGAGATTTTATGTAAAACCGAACCTTATGCAGATGCACTCGTCATATTGTGTGACCGATCCTAAAGGAACTATAGTCCTTGAGTGCGGTAAGATGCTTGAAGATAACGGATATGAGATAAAAATCCTAAATACCATTAACTTCAAAAAGTCTATGAAATACAATCCCTTTGCTTATCTTAGAAGTGAAAAGGACATACTCAAATTAGTACAGACAATTATCGCAAACACCAAGGGAGAGGGAGAAAAATCAGGTGAAGATTTTTGGGTGAAAGCTGAGAAACTCTACTATACAGCACTTATTGGCTATATCTTCTATGAAGCTCCAAGAGAAGAAAAGAACTTTGCAACTCTGCTTGATATGATTGATGCTTCAGAAGTCAGAGAAGATAATGAAACCTATATGAATCCGATAGATAGGCTCTTTGAAGCACTGGAGAAGAAAGAACCTACACACTTTGCAGTGAAGCAATATAAAAAGTACAAATTGGCTGCGGGAAAAACTGCCAAATCGATTCTTATTTCTTGTGGTGCAAGACTTGCTCCCTTTGATATTCAGGAACTTAGGGACTTGATGAGTGACGATGAACTTGAGCTTGATACACTGGGAGATAGAAAAACAGCACTATTTGTTATTATCTCCGATACCGATGATACATTTAACTTTGTAGTATCCATTATGTACTCACAGTTATTTAATCTTTTATGTGATAAAGCCGATGATGTATATGGCGGACGATTACCTGTCCATGTGAGGTGTCTACTTGATGAGTTCGCTAATATCGGCTTAATTCCTAAGTTTGAGAAGTTAATTGCAACAATCCGTTCAAGAGAGATTTCAGCAAGTATCATACTTCAAGCACAATCTCAGCTAAAGGCAATCTACAAGGATAACGCTGATACAATCGTAGGTAACTGTGATAGTACCTTGTTTCTTGGTGGCAAGGAGAAAACTACGCTAAAAGAATTGTCTGAAACACTGGGAAAAGAAACTATCGACCTGTATAACACGTCGGAAACAAGGTCAAATCAAAAGAGCTTTGGTTTAAACTATCAAAAGACTGGTAAGGAACTGATGAGTCAAGATGAGATTACTGTAATGGACGGTGGAAAATGTATATTTCAGCTTAGAGGTGTCAGACCTTTTCTTTCAGATAAATACGATATTACAAAGCACAAGAATTATAAGCTGCTTGAGGATTATGACAAGAAGAATTTGTTTGACATAGAAAGCTATATGAAGCGAAAAGGAAAAGCAAAATTAAATAGAGAGACGGTTATTACAAGAATGCAGTAAGTCTTAAAAAGATTTGCTGTTTTTTTATTCAAAATCAGGAGGCAAGATGATAAGGATCAGAAATCCCACTTAAACGAAAACTAAATAGTAAGAGTATCAGCGATTGGAAAAGAAAAACTCCAGTCGTTTTTTTTATTGAAATGAAAAGGAGAAATTTAAAAAGATGAAACAAGAAATGATTAACATCAACGCCAACTTAGTGGCAGAACCTACTTTCTCAAGTTTTGAAAAAGAGGGTGAAGAAGTAGAAGTTGTAAACTTTACGCTTGTAAAAAAATATGGAAAGGGCAAGGAGTACATCAATTGTGCAGCCTACGGAGAAAAAGCAGAGAAAGCAGAGGACTTTGAAAAAGGCGATTTGATTCATGTATTCGGCTACTTTAAGAAGCGTGAAAAAGAGGGAAAGACTTACAAAAACTTTGTAGTGAAGTCATATAACAAGATTGAGAAGAAAGAAGAAAATGAGGAGGAATAAATTATGGAATTTTTCGCACAGGCAGTAAATGTATTAAAGATTTTAGTTATGGCAGTAGGTGCTGGACTTGGAGCATGGGGAGTTATCAACCTTATGGAAGGATATGGTAATGATAATCCGGGAGCGAAATCTCAGGGCATCAAGCAGCTTATGGCGGGAGGAGGCATTGTCCTTATCGGACTTAAGCTGATTCCGCTTCTTGCAAATGTACTCAAGTAATAAGAAAAGGAGAGCTTAGATGTTTGGAATATTCGACAAGATAGAAGAATTCTTTAAAGAGCTTCTACTGGGCGGTATTCAAGCAAACTTAGAGTCCATGTTTCTTGACATCAACGATAAAGTTGGTGCAGTTGCAACAGATGTAGGAAAAACTCCTATGGGGTGGAACGGAGATGTATTTGCCTTTATTAAAAGCATTAACGATTCCGTCATTATTCCCATAGCAGGGCTAATCATCACAGCAGTCCTTTGTATCGAGCTTATCAATATGGTAATGCAAAAGAACAATATGCACGATACAGATACTTTTGAATTTTTCAAGTACATCATCAAGATGTGGATTGCTGTATGGTTAGTATCACATGCATTTGAGTTTTCAATGGCGGTCTTTGATGTGGCACAGCACATGGTAAATAAAGCGGCAGGGGTAATCAATACTTCTGCCGTTATCTCCGGAGATCAGATAGTAAAAATGGTAGATGGATTAAAGGATAAAGGTCTTGGAGAGCTTGTCATGATACTCTTTGAAACCTCGCTTATAAAGGTGGCAATACAGGTCATTTCAATTGTGATTATGCTTGTGGTTTACGGAAGAATGTTTGAGATTTATGTTTACTCATCCATTTCAGCCATTCCATTTGCCACAATGGGAAACAAAGAGTGGGGACAGATTGGAACAAACTATATCAAAGGATTGTTTGCCATAGGTTTACAAGGACTCTTTTTAATGGTTTGTCTTGGAATATACGCAGTATTAGTTAAGACAATACAGATAACAGATATACACACAAGTACCTTTACGATACTTGGATATGCGGTTTTGCTAGGGTTAATGATGTTAAAGAGCGGAACACTGGCCAAAAGCGTATTAAATGCACACTAAAAGAAAGGAAGGGTAATATGAACAAAAGAAAAACAGTATTTATAGTAGTAATTGGAGCAGGTATTATGGCGATAATTGATAGGATCAGGCTTCATAATAAGGTGGAAGAATTGGAAGAAAAAACAGAGGACATTGGTCGCTGCCATAACGATTTTTACCTAATGCAGCAAAGATATAACAAGAACACAGACGAACAGCTTGCGACTATTCAGGAAGAAATCGGCTCTGTATATGAACACTTTGAGGAGCTGTCAAAGGGTAAAGAAGATGGGAGGTAAGATATGGCATATGTACCAATCCCTAAAGACTTAAATAGGGTAAAGACAAAGGTTGCTTTTAACCTAACGAAAAGGCAGCTCATAGGCTTCACACTTGCAGGACTGGTTGGAATACCAGTCTATTTATTTATGAGGAAGTTTGTGCCAAATGACATAGCTGTCATATTCCTTATCGTATCCACGCTTCCTATCTTTTTCATCACACTATTTGAAAAAGACGGACTGACATTTGAGAAATACTTTAAGTACATTTATCTTCATAAGTTTTATCAACCGCAAAAGAGAGTGAGAAAGGAGGTTTACCTTGAACAAGAAAAGAAAAATTCAGCAAATAAAACTCATGCAAAACGAAAAGGCATTGAGAAGTCAAAAGCGGGACTTAAAGAAAAGTAATTGCAAGTCAAAAAAAGATAAGGGAGGAATCCTTGACCTTATCTTTAAGAAAGAACCGAAAAGATATACGGTAGAAGATACCATTCCCTATCTAAGGCTTTTAAAAAGCGGAATATGCCAGCTTGATGAAAAGCACTTCAGTAAAAGTATAGCCTTTCAGGACATTAACTATCAGCTTGCCTTAGATGAAGATAGGGACTTGATTTTTAATCAATTTGCAAACTTCCTAAACTCTTTTGATCCAAGTATCAGCATTGAGTTTTCATATATCAATCAGCTCGGACGAAACGAAGAAATGAAGTCGGCAATTCAGATACCGGATAAAAAGGACGGTTTCGACGATATACGCTTTGAATTTAGAGAGATGCTTAAAAGCCAGATTGTAAAGGGAAATAACGGATTGAAAAAATCAAAGTATGTAACCTTTACAGTGGAAGCGGATAATTTAGAACAGGCAACATCAAAACTTGAAAGACTGGAGATAGATATATTATCGAGTCTTAAAAGTATGGGAGTAAGAGCAGAAAGCCTAAACGGAGAAGAAAGGCTAAAGATACTTCATGATGTTTTAAATCCAAATAAAACATTTAAATTTTCCTACAAAGACCTAAAGAAAAGGGAAAGCACAAAGACATATATTGTGCCTGATGAGTTTAACTTTACACCGAGTAGATACTTTAAGTTCGGCAAATTCATCGGAGCAACAAGTCATTTTCAAATCCTTGCCAGTGAGCTTTCAGATAGGATGTTATCCGAGTTTTTGGATATTGACGATAACATCAATATTTCCTTTCATATTAGGGCAATCGACCAATCGGAAGCCATTAAGATGGTAAAACGAAAAAACACTGATATTGATAAGATGAAAATTGAGGAAAATAAGAAGGCGGTAAGAAGCGGTTATGATATGGACATTCTTCCATCGGACTTAATTACCTATGGTGAGGATGTAAAGAGCCTCTTAAAAGACTTGCAGACAAGAGATGAGCGAATGTTTGTGGTAAGTATCGTCTTTATGAACTTTGCAAGGACAGTGCAAAAGCTCGATAACACAATTGCTCAAATAAGCTCCATTGCAAATAAGCATAACTGTAAGCTGAAAAGACTTGACCATTCTCAGGAACAAGGTTTAGTGAGCGTGCTGCCTCTTGGTGTAAATAAGATTGAAATAGATAGAGGATTGACAAGCTCATCAACGGCAGTATTTATGCCATTTACCACAGAGGAGCTTTTTATCAATTCAAGTAATAGTCTTTACTACGGACTAAATGCCCTAAGCCATAACCTGATTATGGCAGATAGAAAGAAATTAAAGAACCCAAACGGTCTAATCCTCGGAACTCCGGGCAGCGGTAAGTCCTTTAGTGCCAAAAGAGAAATGGCAAATGCGATTTTAGTAACAGATGATGATGTGATTATCTGCGATCCGGAAGGAGAGTATGGAAACCTCGTAAGGCAGTTTAAGGGAGAAGTCATTAAGGTCAGCAGTAAGTCGAAGGATTACCTGAATCCTCTTGATATAAACATGAACTACGGTGATGGGGATGCACCGCTGAAAGACAAGGCAAACTTTATCATGAGTATGCTTGAGCTTGTAGTAGGCGGTAGTGGTCTTACAGCAGAAGAAAAGTCCGTTATAGATAGGTGCCTTCCTAAAATCTATGAAAAGTATTTTGAACATCCTACTCCTGACAATATGCCGATACTTCAAGACCTATACGATATGTTAAAAGGGCAGGAAGAAAAGGTCGGTAAGAAGCTGGCAACAGAGATGGAAATCTATGTATCGGGGTCTCTCAATGTCTTTAATCACAGGTCAAATGTGGATTTAAATAAGAAGCTCCTTTGTTTTGATATTAAGGAGCTTGGAAGTCAATTAAAGAAAATCGGTATGCTTGTTATTCAGGATCAGGTGTGGAATAAGGTGTCACAAAACAGAGGAAACAAGGCTACAAGGTACTATATCGACGAGTTCCATTTGCTTTTAAAAGATGAGCAGACAGCATCCTATTCCGTAGAGATTTGGAAAAGATTTCGTAAATGGGGAGGTATTCCAACAGGTATTACGCAGAATGTCAAAGACCTACTTATGAGTAAGGAGATAGAAAATATCTTTGACAATACAGACTTTGTCTTAATGCTTAATCAAGCATCAGGAGATAGGGAGATACTTGCAAGAAAACTTAAAATCTCACTTCCACAGCTCAGATATGTTACTAATTCAAATGAAGGTGAGGGACTCTTATTCTTTGGAAATACCATTGTGCCTTTCATTGATAAGTTTCCGAAAGATACAATTTTATATCAGAAGATGACTACCAAGCCGGAAGAAGTGAGGTAGCCTATGGGAAAGAAGCTGAAAAAGGATTTTAAGGAAAGGCATAAGGCAAGCCTTGAAAGAGAGATGTTTCATAGTAAAACAGATACGATACCTGAAGAAAGTAAGCTAAAACATAACGATGATTACAGAGGTAAAATCGTTCATGAGAAAGAACGGTTTCAGGATAAAGTGCATGAAAAAACAAGTAAGGTAAGTGCTGATAATGAAAAGTCTTATGGAACATCTAAGAGAAACGAAAAATATAGAACTTCAGATAAGGGAGACGTAAATTCCGCAATTGAAACGGGAAGATCAGATTATATTACGGAGGTTAAGGATGGAAAAATCTATGATCCTTTAGGAAAAGACCTTGATAATGACGGGATTATAGACAGATACGATAATGACTTTAGAGACAGCAACTATTTTGAATCGACCTATGATGTGGAGGATAATCTTTCCCATAAAGAAAAATCATTAGAAAATTCCTTTAAAAATCATAAGACTCAAAAAAGCAGGTACAAGAGGAAGAACTATTCTGAAAGCCTTTATACAAGGAAAAAGGACGATGCACCAAAGGGAAATAAGGCTGATGATAAAAAGGCGGGAAAAGATGCTGTCAGCGGAAAAGTTTATAGCAGCCTATCAAAAGACCAAAAGAAAAAGCTAAAAAAAGACATGGTAAAGGTATCTGCCCTTTCAGGACTTGCTAAAGGAAGTGAAACTGTAAGAGATTACTTGTCTCATGGAAGTGATGAAAATCAAGGAGTGGAAGCAGGAGAAAAGACAGCAGATACAAGCTCCAAGCTCATTCATGGCATAAAGAAGTACTCTGATAAGAAAAGAGCTAAAAGAGGCTATGACCTTACAAATAAGGACTATAAAATCAGAAAGCGTAAGTCAAAGTTGGAATTTCGTGATGCCAAAAAGGAACTGAAAAAGACGGATGAGTATAAAAGAGCAAGTGCATATAAAAGATTTCAAAAGAAAAATCAGGTAAAGGCAGCAATTTCTCGTGAGAATAAGTCAAGGCTTAGAGATCGAATTAAAGAGGGACTTATCGGAACACTGAAAAGCTCAAAGGATATGATTATCCGAAAAGCAAAAGGACTAATGCTTATTTTCATAGGTATCATTATCTTAGGGACTTTTGTGATTAACTTTGCAGGAACGGGAATGACAGGCTTTATGAACTCTACAAGCTCTGTGCTTACAACAAGCTATTTATCAAAGCCAAATGTCCTAAGTGAAATCAATCAGAAATTTTCAGATATGGAGGGTGAGCTTCAAAGTGAAGTTGACTATGTGAAAGAAAATTATCCTGGATATGATGAATATATCTTAAATAATACAGAATACATCGGTCATAATGTCCATGAGCTTTTATCCTACATTACATCAAGGTGCGGAGAGGTAAAGAGTGTATCGGAAGTAGAATCCATATTAAAAGAATTATTTGAGTCCATGTATGACCTTGAGTATAGGGAAGAAATTGAAATCAGATACAGGACGGTTACGGAAACCTATACCGATGAAGATGGCAATGAATATACCGAAAGCCACGAAGAACCTTATGAGTATAAAAAACTCATCGTAACGCTTCATAAAAAAGAGATGGACAGTATTATCCGAAAGGTCTTTGCAAACTATCCCGATAATCTAAAGCACTATGAAGCCTTGTTCCTTGCACAAGGCAATATGAGAGAAGCCTTTGGTAATTCTGACCTTATCAGTGCAAATGGAGGTATCGGCGGTGGAAAAGAGTATGAGGCATCTACGGAAGTACAAAAGAAGATTGTTAATGCTGCATACATTACGCCATCTCCGGGTGCAGGCTGGTGTGCCATGTGGGTATCACAGGTCTATCAAAATGCAGGACTTGGATATATAGGCGGGAATGCCTGTGATATGTACCGAAACTATACCTTTACATCAGACAGGTCAAAGCTAAAAGTGGGAATGCTTGTGGCAGTTGAAAGCAGCAGTAGCGGAAGCAGTGCAGGGCTTACCTATGGTCATGTAGGTATTTACATTGGAGATGGAAAAGTGATTGATAACATCGGTCGAATAAGAGTAACTACCTTAGATGATTGGATAGCAACATTTTGTAAGCACCATCCCGTAGGATTCGGTTTTCCGCCAAATGTAAAGAAATAGGAGGTAACAATTTGAAAAAGGAACTTACAACAGTAAAAAACAGAATAAAGAAGTTAAAGGATAAAAAGGCTCTGATTGATGAAGAATTGGAGCCTTTATTCATTCGTGAAGAAGAGCTTGAAAATGAAGAAATCATTGCCATTTGCAGAAAGAACAACATCACAATCAGCGATTTGATAGCAAAGGTAAACAGACAAAAAGCAGAAATGAAAAAGGAGAAAACAAATGAAAACCAGTTTGAAAAAGAATAATAAGTTTTGGACGGTAGCACTTGCGGTAATTGTAAGTATTAGTTGTATTTTAGGTCTTTGGACGGTTGTTTATGCACAGGAGCAAAAATCTGAAGCTCCAACAAAAAACGAAGCTGTTCAAACGGAAGTTGAAGTAAATGTAAGGTATATCTTTGAAGATGAAAAGGTCTTTAAGGAAGAAAAGATAAAGGCTGAGAAAGGACAACTTATTGATAGCGGAGATCTTCCAATGCTCCCAGATGATATGAAATTCATTGATGAATTTCTGTTTTATGAGGTAAAGGGAGATGGAAAAGATGAGATTATCCGTAAGGTAGCAAAGATGGAGGTTAAGGATAAGGAAACGCAGACGGAAGAAGAAAAGCCAAAGCAGGATGAATGCACTCAGACAGAAGATAAGGGAACGCAGACAGAGCTTTCTAAAGACGATATTTCAAAAATAGAAAAAGAGGCAAAAGAGCTTCAGGATAAACTTGATAAGTTAAATTGCGAACTTAAGGACAAAGACAAATTAAGTGATAAGCAAAAGAATAAAATTAAAGACCTTGAAGATGAAATTGATAGCCTGAAAGAAAAAATGAAGAAAGATAAGGGAAATAAGGACTTATCAGAAGATATGAAAAAGGAAATAGATAAGCTGACGGAAAAGGTGAAAGAGCTTGAGAAAAAGGCAACTGAAACAAATAAAGCTCCTGTAACATCACAATCAGTTACACCGATTAGTCCTATTTCCGGAATTAAGACAAGTTCAGGTATTTCTCCTCAAACACCACAGACTTCTGTAAGTAGTACCGGTAAAGGCTCATCGGATTCGGTAAGCTCAGGTAATACTACAAAGGATACCGGTAAAGGCAAAACGGAAGTAAAGGAGAAAGAAAAGGAAGTTCGCTATCCCAATAAGTTGACGGCAAAAGCTCCTGCGAATAACAGTCAGGATTCATCAATGGGGTCTGCAAGTAAGAGTGTAAACACCAACAAGGGAGTAGCTTCATCTCCGTCAAAGGCGAGAGCATCCGTTACGGAGAATAAAGATAATGCAAATAAGGAGTATCCGATTCATCATGGAGATAGCAGCGATAACAAAGAAACGGATCAGTATTCGGCAGATGCAAGGCAGTTTATTACCTTTCAAACGAAAAACGGTAAGACTTTTCATTTAATCATCAATCATGATGAAGATAGTGAGAATGTAATGCTTCTTACGGAAGTATCTGAAGATGATTTGCTTAACATGGTGGAGAAAAAAGAAGCACCAAAGCAGGAAGTAGTAAAAGAAGAACCTGTTAAGGAAGAAGTAAAGCCTGAGAAGAAGGACGAAAAGAGTAATTTAGGAACCTATATTATTTTGCTTCTTGTAGTAGGTGGTGCATTAGGAGCAGGCTACTATTTTAAGGTTGTGAAAAAGAAAGAAGATAAAGAACTTGAAGCCTTAGAGGAGGAAGATGATGATTTCTTTTCTGAATCTGAAAGCGAGGAAGAAATAAATGATGCAGATGAAGTAGAAGATGAAGAATAAACGCACCTAAAAACATATTATTTTGGGTGCAAAGTTAGGGCGGGAGAGTAACATCTTTCGCCCTATTTTGATTTATAACAGGAGGAAAACACAGATGAAGTTAGTTATTGCAGAAAAGCCGAGTGTTGCAATCTCCATTGCAAAGGTTATTGGAGCAAATAAAAAGAAAGACGGATATTATGAAGGAAACGGATATAGGGTGAGCTGGTGCGTTGGACACCTAATTCAAATGGCAAATCCGGATGCTTATGATGAAAAGTACGCCAAGTGGAATATGGCTGATTTACCGATTATTCCGAGCGACTACAAGTATGAAGTAGCAAAGGCAACCAAGAAGCAGTTTAACATCCTTAAAAAGCTGATGAATGATAAGGAGGTTGATACGGTTATCAATGCGTGCGATGCAGGGCGTGAGGGAGAAAGTATTTTTAGACTTGTATATAATCAAGTGAATTGTAAAAAGAAGATGAAACGCCTTTGGATTTCTTCAATGGAAGATAGTGCCATTAAAGAGGGTTTTGATAACCTAACAGACGGAAAAGACTATGATAATCTCTTTGAATCGGCACAGGCAAGAGCTATTGCGGATTGGTTAGTCGGAATGAATATTAGTAGGCTCTACTCTTGTCTGTATCAGCAAAATTACAGTGTTGGCAGAGTGCAGACACCTACCCTTGCCATGATTGTAAAAAGAGATGATGAGATAGCAAATTATCAGAAAGAAAAATATTACACAGTAGAGCTTTCTATGAATGGATTTACACTCTCCACAGACAGAATTGATGATGAAGTTGCTGCTGAACAGCTTATAAGTTTAGTAGGCGATAAGATTGAAATTACTGATGTTATTCAAAAAGAAAAAATTACAAAGCCTGATTTACCTTTTGACCTAACTACGCTTCAAAGGGAGTGCAATAAATATTTTGGATATAGTGCCAAGCAGACACTTGACTATACTCAAAGCCTGTATGAAAAGAAACTGATTACTTACCCCAGAACAGACAGCAGATGTTTAACAGAGGATATGATTGTGAGTACAGTCAACAACATTTTGGGTAAAAATGACTTTGATACAGAGCGTATCAAGGTAGTATTTAACTCTAAAAAGGTTACGGACCATCATGCAATCATACCGACAATCAGTTCAGTAAAAGAAGATGTTTCTGAATTACCTTTAAGTGAAGCAAAAGTTTACTTCCTTATATCCGATAAATTTCATGCAAGTGTAGGCTATCCGCTTATTGAAAATACAACAAAGATTGTAGCTTCATTTGACGGTTTTGAATTTACAAGTTCAGGTAAGGTAATTAAGGATGAAGGCTTTAGCAAATACCTTAAAGAATACAAATCAAAAAAGAGTGAAGATGCTGTATTGCCCGATGTAAGTGTTGGTGATGTTTTGAGCGTTGAAAATAAAGAGGTTAAAGAAAAATTTACCCAACCTCCGAAACACTTTACTGAAGATACGCTCTTAAAGTCTATGGAGATTGCGGGAAATGATGCCTTAGAAAAAGGTGTAGAGGTGGAAAGAAAAGGTCTTGGCACTCCGGCAACAAGGGCAGGAATTATTGAAAATCTAATCTTTAAGAGATTTGTCGAAAGAGATAAGAAGAATCTAATTGCAACGCATAAAGGAATCAGCCTTGTAACGATTGTAGCAGATACCTTTAAGTCGGCAGAAACGACAGCAAAGTGGGAAATGGAATTATCT
The DNA here is from genome assembly GCA_019421365.1 of Lachnospiraceae bacterium. Lineage (GTDB taxonomy): Bacteria > Bacillota > Clostridia > Lachnospirales > Lachnospiraceae > Anaerosporobacter. The sequence continues at coordinate 19,760 of JAHZFJ010000025.1, read as the reverse complement.
GATATTGCTCAGGGTAAATCCTCTAAGAAAGAATTTTTAGATGCGATTGAAAATGAGATAAAAGAAGCGGTTTTGACATATCGCAAGTAAGACAGCACTAATTTCAGCGTGGAAAAAATGCTCTAAAAATGCTATAATGCAAAGTAATCAATTTAATGATTGAGAGGTGATTATATGTCTAAAATAAATGTTGAAGGTTCAGAAATCAGCATTATTGCCATAGACAATAGAGATTATATTTCTTTAACGGATATGGTTAGAAATATTGAGAACGGTTCTGCTTTGATTGAAAAGTGGCTCAGAAACAAGAATACAATAGAGTTTTTAGGTATTTGGGAAGAAATGTATAACACGAATTTTAATTCCCCCGAATTCGAGGGAATTAAAAATGAAGCAGGATTTAACCGTTTTATATTATCGGTCAAGCAATGGGTGGAAAAAACTAATTCTATCGGTATCGTTGCGAGAGCAGGAAGATATGGTGGAACTTATGCTCATAAAGATATAGCGTTTGAGTTTGCTTCTTGGGTATCGCCATACTTTAAATTATATTTAATCAAGGAATTTGAACGCCTAAAGGAAGAAGAACAAAAGAAGTTAGGATGGGATATTAAGAGAAATTTGGCAAAAATAAATTATAGAATTCACACAGATGCCATTAAAAACAAACTTGTACCGGATAAACTTTCAAAAGAAAAAATCAATTTTATTTATGCAAGTGAAGCGGATATTCTTAATGTTTCTCTATTTGGAATAACAGCTAAGGAGTGGCGTGATGAAAATCCGGATTTAAAAGGCAATATTAGAGATTATGCGGATATATCACAGCTTGTCTGCCTTTCTAATCTTGAGAATCTTAATGCGGTATTTATAAATGAAGGCATGAGCCAATCTGAAAGATTGGAAAAATTAAATGCAATAGCTATTGAACAAATGAAGATACTATCTGAAAGTGAATCAATTAAAAAATTGAAATAGAGTAATAATATTTGGTATATAGCGAAGGTGATTAGAGTAAAATCTAACCGCCTTTTTTGTTTGAAAAAAGAAGGAGGTAAAAATGCGAATAAATGATTTTCATAACATTTTGGAGCTAATAAAACAAGATGTTTTGTATAATGAAGCAGAATATCTAAAGCTCCTAAAAGTTGTCGGAAACAATCAAAGGTATGATTTTAGAAGTCAATTAAGTATATATGATAAAAATCCTGAAGCGACAGCCTGTGCCAAGTTCGACTACTGGAGGGAACGCTTTAACCGAACGGTTATGCGAGGGCAGAAAGGGATACCAATTTTAGAGGATTACGGCACATATAAAAAGGTGGACTATATCTTTGATATAAGCCAGACAGTTTCAAAAAACAGGGATGTCAACGAGGTCAATCTTTGGAGATTTGATAAAGAAGCCCATCAAGATGTCTTAAAGGAAATGATAAAAAGCGAGGGCTATGAGGAAAGTGAAAGCACACTTGAAAACATCTTTTCTTTAAGCAGACTCTACGGTGATGAAAAAATAGATACCTTAATGAATGAACTTAGAGTAGTGGATGAGGATAGAATATCATTTACCAAGTTTGTAAGGGACTCGGTAAGCTATGCGGTAGCTTCAAGATTTAAGTTAGATTATCCGATGGATTATGAGCTTTTAAGAGAAAATTTTCAAAGATTTGACAGCATATCCTTAATGAGCCTTGGTGAAAGTGTATCGGATATTAGCGGAAAGATTATTGATGAAACCATTCAAAAAAGCAAAGAGCTTGAGCTTCAAAAAGAAGTTTTAATAGGAAAAGAAGCGGGATATAATAAAATTAAAGAAGAATTAGAGGAGGTAGAAGAAAATGTATTTCGACGAGATGATCAGGAAAGAAATGAAAACGAGCGAGTTCTCCGAAATGGAGAGTACGGACGAGATAATAGAAAAAATCAGGGAGAATACGCTAAACAGCTTGGAGGAACAGACGGACTTTATAAGGAAGTATCCGAATCCGACCTACGCAGTGATGAGGCTGAATTACCTTTCACAGAGCGAGGAGCAGAGCCACTTCGAGATGCTTTTGGATCTATACAAGGAGAAGAAGCTGACAGGACACCTGATGGATATTCAGAAACAGGCAGTAGAGTTTATGAGAGCAGAGAAGCCAAAGTTGATAGCAGCTTGGAAGATAGAGGACGAGAACAATCCGCAGTATGGGGCGATGATTTCAGCTCTCAAAGAAATGACCATCAAGGAAGTAGTGGAGATTTAAAAGACAATACGGATAAAGGGATAATAGAAGCTGAAAAGGCTTCTTTTTCTTTACCAGAAAATTCTTATGAACAGATAAGCCTTACTATTCCGCTAACTGAGAAGGATATAGATACCGTCCTTATTAACGGAGGAAATCATGATGGCGGTAGGCTTCCTGTTATTGCTGAGTTTTCAAAAGGCAAGAGCATAGAAGAATTGGGAGAATACCTCAAAGATACCTTTAAAGGCGGAAACGGATTTTACATTGATGAAAGAGAAGTATCTTCCTGGTATTCGGATAAAGGTATTCATTTAGCTTATGGAACATCGGCAAGAGAGGATAATACACAAATTTTAAGTTGGAGTGATGCAGCAAGTAGGATAAATGAACTTCTTGACAGAGGTGAGTTTGCTACAAATGTAGAACTTTTAGAGGCACAGGACTATGAAAGGGATAGAATTTCAGAATCCTTATGGTATCTAACGCACGATTTAAGCGAAGAAGGAATAGAGCAAGGATATTTCAACTCTTTTGAAAGAGGTGGTGGCTTTCCGCAAGAAACGAAAAGATTATCTGAAGCATTAAAAAATCCTGAATATCTGAAAGAAACAATCAAAGAATATAGCAGGTTTTTAGAAGGATACAAAGAAAGCAGAAATGTATTAAGGTATCATTATCACAAGGTAGATAGTCTTTATCAGAAGTTGCAAGAACTTGAGCTGCAACGAAAGGAATATAGTACCAATCTGACAGAACTTCCGAAGGTAAAGCTCTTTATTACAGAAGATGAAGTCCTTGAAAGCCTTTCAAGAGGAAGCGGCGTTGATAGAGGAAAAGAACGAATCACCAAGTTTTTTAAAGAAAATCATACTTTGCAGGAAAAAGCCAATTTCCTAAAAGATGAATATGGAATCGGAGGACATTCTCACGTTGTGTCAGGTGCAATGGGAAGTGATGAATGGCACGATGCAAAGGGTTTTAAATTACAGAAGAATGATTGTAATGATGTGTTCCTTACTTGGACAAGTGTTGCAAAGCATATTGATGAGCTGCTTTCTAAAAAACTTTATTTTGAGGAAAAGGAAACAGAAAGTACGGCAGAGATAGAAGAAGTAAAAGAACCGCAATATTATTCTAAAAATGATCCTGGAAATCTAATGCCTGATGAAATTCTTGAAAGAGTGCCAGAGATTTACGCACAGGAGGATGTAGCTTTAGCGGATAAGCAGGTTCATGCAGCATATATTATTCCTTTTCGTTCAAATTGGACTTGGTATATGACGGAGTATGACAGGGAAAGCGGTGATGCCTTTGGACTTGTTCTTGGAATAGAGCCTGAATGGGGATATTTTAACCTTGAGGAACTGAAAGAATTAAATGCCCAGAGGCTCATTTTAGAGGATTTTCCAAAGACCTTTAGAGAACTTAAAGATATAGAGCTTATAAAACAAATGGATGAGCAGGAGCTTCAGTTTGTCTTTAATGGAGAACTTAGCTTTGAAGATAAAGTAGAGCTTGAAGCACCTGAAGAAACAGAAGAAGCTACAAAGCGTGGCACAGTTCAAGCTACCTTATTTGATTACCTCAAAGAAAGAGAAGAAGTAGAACTGAATGAAAAAGAGGACAGCCTTTTAGAAGAGTTTGCAGTTAAAGCAGGCGATACCGTCTATTTTAATCATGAAGAATATAAAGTCAGAGAAATTTCTAAAAATGAAATCACAGGAAGATATGATTTGTGGCTTGATCCGGTAAGAAGTGGAAACCATCAAATTCCGATTGTAGACTTTACAGATAATGAGGACTTGCTGAATAAAATAAGTCTTGAAAGACCGAACTTTATTGTCGGTGATGAAGTTAAATACAAGGACAAAAACCATACCATAACACGCTTTGATGATATGAGAAAGAACCTAAATACGGTAACGGTGAAGGACAACACCGAGTATTTTGGCGGGATGATAACAAGCTTCGATGTCATTCCTTATCGTCTGGAAAGCGACCTTGAGAGGGTATTTGAAAACCTGACATATAAACAGCCAGAGCAGACTACTGAGGAAACTCAAATAAGGAAAGCGGAAGCTCATAACTTTAAAATTACAGAAGAAACGCTCCCTGAAAAGTTAAGTCCAAGCGAAAGGTTAAATAATAACCTTGAAGCAATTTCCATGCTTAACAGAGTGGAGAGCGGACAAAGAGAGCTTGACAGTACAGCTCAGGAAGTTTTAGCAAGGTATGTAGGCTGGGGCGGACTTTCCGAAGTCTTTGATGAAAGCAAGGAAGGTCAGTGGAAAGAAGCAAGGGCTTTTCTAAATGAGAACTTATCACATGCAGAATACGAAGCTGCAAGAGAATCTACTTTAACGAGCTTTTATACACCGAAAACCGTAATTGACGGAATATATAAGACGCTTTCGGATATGGGATTTAAACAGGGAAACATTTTAGAACCATCAATGGGCATCGGAAACTTTATAGGCAATATCCCTGATGAAATGAATAAGTCCAAGTTTTATGGCATAGAACTTGACTCGGTAAGCGGTCGAATTGGAAAACTACTATACCCTGAAAGTGAAGTGCAGATTAAAGGACTGGAAGAAACTTCCTTTTCCAATAACTTCTTTGATGCGGTTATCGGCAATATACCCTTTGGAGAATATAAGGTAAATGACAGGGAGTATAACAAAAATAACTTCCTTATCCATGATTATTTCTTTGCGAAATCCATTGATAAAGTCAGAAACGGCGGTATTATCGCCTTTATCACATCAAGTGGAACAATGGATAAAAAGGACGAAAGTGTAAGACGCCATCTTGCAGCAAGAGCAGAGTTTTTAGGGGCAATCAGACTTCCAAATGATACCTTTAAGGGCGTAGCCGGAACAGAAGTAACCTCAGATATTATATTCCTAAAGAAAAGGGACAGTATCAGAGAAAGAGATGAGGACTGGATTCACCTTGCTGAAGATGAAAATGGTCTTACCTATAACAAATATTTTGTAGATCATCCTGAGCAGGTACTCGGCACAATGCGTGAAGTTTCAGGAAGATTTGGAAACACACTTGCGTGCCTGCCGAAAGAAAATGCCGACTTAAAAGAGCTTCTGACAAAAGCAAGTGAAGAAATATCCAAAGGATCAACTTATGAAGAAATAGAGCTTTTAGATGATGAAATCACTTCAATTCCTGCAACGGATGATGTCAAAAACTTTTCCTATACCGTTATTGATGATGAAGTCTATTACAGAGAAAACTCCCTTTTCATCAAGAAAGAGATAACGGATAAGAATAAGGAAAAGATTAAGGACTATCTTGAACTGAATACTGCCCTTAAAGATGTTATCTACAAGCAGAAAGAGGACTATTCCGATGATGAGGTAAAGAAAGCTCAAGAAAAGCTTAATGAAGTCTATGACAACTTTTCAAAGAAGCATGGCTTTATAAATAATTTAAGCAATACCAGAGCCTTAAAAGAGGATAGCAATTTCCCTCTTGTATCTTCCATTGAAATTCTTGATGAAGAAGAAAACTTCAAGGCAAAGGGGGATATTTTCTCAAAGAGAACCATTACAAAAGCCAAAGTCATAGACCATGTGGACACTTCCCTTGAAGCTCTTGTCTTATCGGTATCTGAAAAAGGCTATGTGGATTTTGAGTATATGGAAAGCCTTACAGGTAAAGACAGACCAACTTTGATAGAAGAACTTAGAGGAGAAATTTATCTAAACATCAGAGAAGAACAAAACTTTTATAGACCATTATCCTTTAACCTTGAAGATGGAGATTTGCCTTTCGCTTGTGCAAACGGCAGTAATTCATATAAGTACGGCTATGTAACAAAGGATGAGTACCTAAGCGGAAATATTAGAGATAAGATTGCCATTGTAGACAGCTACCTTGCAAAGCTAAGACAGACCGAAAGAGAGTTACCTCATCTTGGCTATGCGGAAGATGGCAAAGAAAAAGAGCTGATAAGCTATGAGATGAACCGTTTGGAATACCAAAAGGCAGAGCTTACAAAAGTTCTTCCAAAGGAGCTTGAAGCAAGTGAAATCAATGTAAGACTCGGAGCTACTTGGATACCGATTAAGGATATAGAAAAATTCATCTTTGAAACGCTTAAAACTCCGGGATATGCCAAATGGGATATTAAGGTTAAATTTTCAAACCTCACAAGTGAATGGAATGTAGAAGGCAAAAGCAGGGATAGAGGAAATGATCTTGCGGAAATGACCTACGGTACATCAAGGGTAAATGCCTATAAGCTGATTGAAGATGCCCTAAATTTAAAAGAAACAAAGGTATTTGACCAGATTGTAAATTCGGACGGCTCAAAAACTTCTGTGCTAAATAAAAAAGAAACGCTTCTTGCAGGACAGAAGCAGGAGCTTCTAAAAGAAGAATTTAAGAATTGGATATTTAGTGATCAGGAAAGAAGAAACAGGCTTGTAAAGCTATATAATGAGCGTTTTAACTCCATCCGTAACAGAGAATATGACGGAAGTAACCTTTCTTTTGAGGGAATGACCACAGAAATTGATTTAAGATCTCATCAAAGAAATGCCATAGCAAGAAGCCTTTATGGAGGAAATACCCTCCTTGCTCATGTGGTAGGAAGCGGTAAGACCTTTGAGATGGTGGCTTCCGCAATGGAAAGTAAAAGACTTGGAATGTGCAGTAAATCTCTTTTTGTCGTTCCGAATCACTTGACAGGGCAAATCTGCAGAGAGTTTATGCAGCTATATCCGTCAGCTAATATTATGGTGGCAGATAAGAAAGATTTTGAGCCGAAAAACAGAAAAAGATTTATCGGCAAAATTGCCACAGGAGAGTATGATGCCGTTGTCATCGGGCATACGCAGTTTGAAAAAATCCCGATGAGTAAGGAATATCAGGAGAAGCATATTCAGGATCAGATTGATGAAATCATAAACTATGTAGAGGAATACAAGCATGACAGAAATCAGAACTTTACGGTAAAGCAGCTTGAAAAAACAAAGAAAAAACTTGAAACAAGGCTTGAGAAATTAAACGATGATTTTAAGAAAGATGATGTCATTACATTTGAAGAACTTGGCGTAGATAAGCTCTTTATTGACGAGGCACATAGTTACAAAAATCTCTATCTTTATACAAAAATGAGAAATGTAGCAGGCATTGGGCAGTCTGAAGCCTTTAAGTCCTCCGATATGTTTATGAAGTGCAGATACATGGATGAAATGACAAATGGGAAAGGCATTGTCTTTGCCACAGGAACGCCTGTAAGTAATTCCATGACCGAGCTTTATACCATGCAGCGTTATCTTCAGTACGATAACCTTAAAAAGAATAATTTGGAGCATTTTGACTCTTGGGCTTCTACCTTTGGGGAAACACAATCAGCTTTTGAATTATCTCCTGAAGGTACAGGATACAGGGTTAAGACAAGATTTTCTAAATTCTATAACCTTCCTGAACTAATGAGTATGTTTAAAGAAGTGGCAGACATTCAAACGGCGGATATGTTAAATCTTCCAACACCTGAAGCACACTATGAAGTTATTAAAACCTTGCCAAGTGAAGAACAAAAGGAAATCTTGAAGAGCTTATCTGAAAGAGCTGATGATGTAAGAAATAGAGTGGTAGAGCCTGATGAAGATAATATGTTGAAAATCACGAATGACGGCAAGAAACTTGCATTGGATCAGCGTTTAATCAACCCTTTACTTCCCGATAATCCTGACAGTAAGGTTAATGTCTGCGTGAAAAATGTCTTTAGTATTTGGGATAAGACGAAAGAGAATAAGTCAACACAGCTTCTGTTTTCCGATATGTCAACTCCAAAAGGTGAAGGAGAGTTTAACATCTATGATGATATTAGAGAAAAACTTGTGGCAATGGGAATACCGAAAGAAGAAATTGCCTTTATCCATGAAGCAAATTCTGATAAGCAAAAGGATGAACTCTTTGCAAAGGTAAGAAAAGGCGAAATTCGTATTTTGATGGGATCGACTCAGAAAATGGGAGCCGGCACGAATGTTCAAAATAAGCTGATTGCACTTCATGATTTAGATGTCCCATGGCGTCCTGCGGATCTTGAACAGAGAGCAGGAAGAATTGTAAGACAGGGAAATGAAAATAAAGAGGTTAATATCTATCGTTATGTAACGGAGAATACCTTTGATGCTTATCTTTGGCAGACCATAGAAAATAAGCAGAAATTCATTTCTCAGATTATGACCAGTAAAACACCTGTCAGAGTGGCGGAAGATGTGGATGAAAGCAGCCTTAACTATGCAGAGATTAAGGCACTTGCAACAGGTGATCCAAAAATCAAGGAAAAGATGGATCTGGATAATGAGGTTACAAAACTTAAAATGCTGGAAGCAAACTATAAGTCCAATCGTTACAGATTAGAAGATAAGGTTGCTAAAAACTATCCGGAAGAAATCGCAAGAACAGAAAAACTAATTGAAGCTGTTAAGAAAGATATAGTAAGTGTAGAGCCTAAAGCGGAAGGTGAGGAAAAGTTTACTTCCATTACCATTGCGGGAGAAAAGATTACCGATAAGAAATTAGCCGGAGAAAAGCTGCTTGAAGCTATTTCTAAAGTAAAAATCAATGAAAGCAAGGTTATAGGTAAGTATAGAAACATGGATTTAGAGGTAAGTTACAACTTCTTCACCAATGAGCATAACTTCAGCTTAAACGGTGCTGCAAAGCATTCAGGAGAGCTTGGAACAAGTGCAGATGGTAATATCACAAGACTTGATAATGCTCTTGAGAAAATGCCTGAGAAATTAAAGAGACTTGAAGAAAAACTCATCAGCACAAAGGAACAACTGGAAAATGCTAAAGAAGAATTAAAAAAGCCATTTGAAAAAGCGGAAGAATTAAAGTCTAAGATACTAAGGCTTGCTGAGTTAAATAAGCTCCTTGATATGGGAGAAGTGGAAGAAAAGAGAAATGACAATCCTCTTGTGGAAGATGTAAAAAGAGCTATCATAGACTTTTGCAACAGAGAATATGAAGAAAACCATAGTTATGATGAGTTTGATACTCTATATCCTGACTTAAAGCACATCGGCATCGCCTATACCAATACACCTGACGAAAGACACGGCATCCAATATGAGCTTAATTTAGAAGCTAAAACATGGACACAGTATATTGATGATACTCCAATCAAAACAGAGAGCTTCGACTATGAAAACAAGGGAGAAAATGAAGCTCTAAGGAATATGAAAAATGAAATAGAGCTATCCTCTTTTGAAGATTTAGTCTATGTGGATTCCGAGGACTTAAAGGCAGCTCTCGGACTGGACATTGATGATGAAGGAAACTTCTATGATCCGCTTGCAAAAGACCTCGATAATGACGGTATTCCTGATAGATATGACAATGACTTTAAGGACAGTGATTATTTTGAGTCAACTTATGATGTGGAGGACAATCTTCATAGTAAAGAAGAAATCACACAAAAATCAGAGGATAAGCCATCTATTTTAGGACAGATAAAAGCTTATCAAAATGAAAGTAAAACAGAAGAAAAGCAAAAAACAAAAGAACAGGAAATTTTAAGATAAGGGAGCGAACAGCTCCCTTTTACCATGAAAGGAGATATAAAAACATGGATTACAAAACAATAAGGGATAGGATTGAAGATATGGTAAATGATAATCACAAGGACTTTGTTAAGGCGGTTATCAGCATGGAAAAAGGAATTAACGATGAAGGTGCTTTGGATAAGCTCTATGACGCTTATATGGACAATGACACCGTTAATTTGCTGCATGAAGAATTCGACTATATGATTGAGGATTTAAGGGAACAGGGACAGATAAAAGACTTTCCCTATGTTCAGGGGGAAAAAGATGCCCTTATAAATATCGTTGGAAATGTTGTCGGTAAGGTAGATGTTGTTGAGAGAGAAAACAAAAACGGAGAAGCCTTCAAGGTAGCGAATTTTTCCGTAGTATCCAAAGATGATGAAGGTAACAAGATATATCATAATTGTTCCGCTTATGGAGAAAAACGTGATATTCCAAAGGACTTTAAGCAGGGAGATTTTGTTAAGCTCTTTGGACAAATCAGAACTTCCATTGATGATAACGGCAAGGAGCATAGTAATGTCAGGATACTTTCTTCAAAGCTCTTAAAGGCAAAGGAACAAATGAAAGGACAGGAGGTAAAGAAAGAATCTGTACTTGGAGCTATCAAGAAATATCAAGCTGAAGATAAGGAAAAGCCAAAGGAAAAGAAAGAAGCAAACAAAGAAGCTGAGAGATAAATTTATGGTCGGTGTGGTCTTAGGGCTGCACCGTCTCTTTTTTTATTTGTGTGAGTTCGATTAAAGAGAATATATTTATGAAAAAAGTATATTTTATGGTATAATGTAATGAATATAGTTTTCTTGAACGGAGGATAAGAATGAGGTTTTTTAGTTATAAAAGATTGTTCAAAAAACTCATTGATTTAGATATGACAAATAATGAATTGATGGAAAAGGCAAAAGTAAGTAAAAGTACATTTTACAAAATGAAAAACGGACAAAATGTAACTACGGATGTTTTGCTTAGAATTTGCAATGCTTTGGATTGTGATATTGAAGATATAATGGAATGTATAGAGGAAAGGTAATAAAATGTGGAAAGACAGTGAATCAAATATAGATTATATAGATTTTGAGTATATTGCGGAATTGGTTAATGAGATAGTGATAGATGATAGTTTACTTCCTGCGAGTATAGGTGTTTATGGTGATTGGGGTAGTGGAAAATCAAGCATTATGTCAATCAGCCAAGAAGAACTATGCAAGAAAGATAATGCTGCTCTGATAATAAACTTTAATGCATGGTTGTTTGAGGATTATGGAGATGCTAAAAATACTGTAATTAATTGCATATTAGATCAAATAGAAGAAAGAATAAAAAATAAAGAAACATTGAAAGATAAATTTAAACATTTAAGAAAAAGTATTAGTGTTTTTGAATTGTCTACTGCATTAATAAAAAATTCTTCCACAATAATTTCATCGATACTAAATCCATTAAATTTTGTTGGAGTAGCAGAGAATACAAGTGAGGACATAGTTGAAAGTATTGAAGGAATAAAAAATAGATACGAGGCAATTGTATCTCATGAGTCATTAAGAAATGATGTAGCAAATTTTAGGAATGACTTTGGCAAACTGATAGAAGACAGTGACATTTCTAGAGTAGTGATTTATGTTGATGAAATGGATAGGTGCTTACCAGATACTATTTTAGAAATATTTGAAGCTATGAGATTATTTTTATTTACTGGGAAAGTTGCTTTTGTATTTGGTGCTGATGAAAGACAGATAGCATATGCAATTCGTCAAAAGTATTCTGATAGTATTTTTGAAACAGAACATAAAATTAATATTGGTAAAGAGTATTTAGAAAAAATAATTCAATATCCTATACGAATTCCTACAATGACAGTACCAGAAACAGAGATGTATTTAACGTTTTTATTTTGTTCAAAGTTTTTATCAAAGGAAGATTTTCAATCTTTAAAAAATGATTGTATTAATCAATTTAGAGCAAATACATCAAGATTTGAGCTTCCAGATAAAGTAGCAGAATTTACCAACTCTAATGATATTTCAAATTTTTATAGTTTATCAAGAAAGATATCATACCTATTAAATAGCGGATTAAATGGCAATCCAAGACAATTTAAGCGTTTTCTAAATGAATTTGAAATGAGGAAGAAGGTCGCAAAGTTAAAAAAAATAGAAATTGATGAAAAAGTGCTTGTGAAAATGATGATGCTTCAATATGTTAAGCCAAATATATTTGCTGACTTTATTGAATTATATGGTAAAGGAAACTTGAATATGTGTCTAAGTCTGTACAAAACAGATGATGAAGAACATGAAGGGCAAGTATCTAAAAAAGAATCGAAAACAAAAAATAATAAAAGTAATTTTGAAAAGAAGTGGGATGACGAATGGTTTGAGCGATGGATGAAAGAAGAACCCAGTATAAAAGAGGAAAATTTAGAGCCATACTTTTATCTATCAAGAGGCACTAATGATGTATTTAATTATTCTTCAAACATTAAACTTTCTGAACCTGCAAGAAAGATAATTGATGCTTATATGGGTGAACACGATATTCTCATTACTCGTGCAAGTTCCGAAATAAAAAATATTTCTATCGTTGAATGTAATCTGATGGTTGATGAATTATATAATGCGTTTATAACAGAAAGTGCAAAGAAAAATATTAATGTAATTAAAGGACTTGTGGAAATAGCATTAAATAAAAGAGAATGTTTTGGAACTGTATTAAGCAAATTGAAATTGATTCCTGCTGATAGTATTAATATAGCTATGATAGTTCATATAGATGGATTAAAAGCTATAAATGAAGATGAAATAAACAAATTAATTTCTACATGGGAGAATGACAATTTAAAACTAAAAAAACATTAGGGAGGTTGAAATGGGAACATCAAGTTCATTTAAAGGAAAAGTAGGTAATGCATTATTACCGAATGATTTTAATACAAGTGATGAATTGACTGATGAAAATGATAGTAATGCAGCTAATCAAATTAATGATGAAAATAAAAATATTCAGGAAAAAGAAAATAATATAAATTGGACTTCAGCAAAGACATCCATGAGTAAATACATATCTTCTGCTGGTAAGGTAGGCTCGCCTAGAAGTATTGTGAGAAACTATATAAAAGCATCTGGCGGTACTAATAGAATAATATCAAATTCAAGCAAGAGTATAAATGCTACATTAAAGATTGGAAATATATTAGGTTCATTTACAAAACAGGGAATATCTAAAACTCTTGCTGATATAGGATTGTCGTTAAATAATTATTCTTTGCCTGAAGCTATGTCAAAATTGGTTAATTATGTAGAAGATTCTGCTGTGTCAAAGAGCGATGTTGCAATAAGAACAGCTACAGCTAACACCCTGGAAAAGTTAATGGAATTAAATATAGATAATGATAGAGTAGATCAAGCGACATCAATTGTACTTATGCAATATTTTGTTGCTGATTTAATTTGGCAACAAATGCTTGTGGATTTTGGATATTCGTTTGAAAAATATGGAAACGATCAAAATGTGTTGATCAGAGTCGAAGAAGATATGAAGGAGTATATTAAAGCTAGTGTGGAAGAATCTTTTAAACGCAATAAGGATAAGACCTTTTCGAAAGATTTGTGTGATGATGTAGTGAAAAGTTGTTTAAAAATAATGGAGGGATAATAATGAAGGTATTCTGTAGTAATGATAGAAAAAAATATCTTCCAGAAGGATATGATGAGCATATTGATATAAAGTGTAGATCAGATGTAGGCTTTCAATTTTGGGATAAACATATGAAGTTTGATAGCGAATTTTCAAGTTTAGCAATAGATTTACTTTATATTTCTATATTTGTTTTTGCGATGGACAGAAAAGTTTTAAGAGCCGAACAACCTGATAATTGGTCAAGAAGTATTGAACTCAACATTCCTGTTTCAGATGTTGTATTTTGGGATGAAAGAAAAACTCTATTGCATACTATGATTAGTTTTTTAAGTGGAGATGATTGGAAGTTTTCATTTAGAAAAAAAGAAATATTAGATGAAAGAGATTTTTATGAAAGAAATAAATATAAAAAAGCTAGAGCAAAATCCTATGATACAGTCTGCATGTTATCAGGAGGATTAGATTCATATATTGGGGCTATAGACTTATTAGAAAAAAGAAATAATAAAGTCCTTTTTGTGAGTCATTATGGTGGTGGAAAAGGAACAAAGGAATATCAAGATTTGGTTTTTCAAAGTTTAAAAACGGAATATGAATTGGAGGATTCAGATTATATACAATTTTATGCTTCATGTAAAAATGGTGTGGAAGACACTACTCGAACACGTTCATTTATGTTTTTTTCACATGCAATCGCACTTGCTTCTGCATTTAATATAGATACTCAAATGTATATCCCTGAAAATGGTTTTATTTCTTTAAATATTCCTTTAACTGGTGCTAGGTTTGGCAGTAGTAGTACGAGAACAACACATCCATATTATATGAAATTATTAAAAAAATTAGTAAAAGAAATGGGATTAAACTTAACAATAATTAACCCTTATCAACTTAAGACAAAGGGAGATATGGTGCTTGAGTGTAAGAATATAGAACTTTTAAAAAATAACTATACCAAAACTATGTCATGCTCTCATCCTGACGTAGGTAGGTATGACAAAGAAAGTAAAACAATGCATTGTGGTTCATGTATACCTTGTATAATAAGAAGAGCAGCTTTATTAAGAGGATTTACTAAAGATAAAACAGAAGTAAGGGATTTTAAATTGACAAAAACAGAAGCAGCAAGATTAAATAAAAATGCCTTTTTTAAAAAAATAGAAACGTTTAAAAGAGACGGGGCGATTATGGAAATTCAAAAATCTGGTATCATAGATGAAAATTTAAATGAAATTGCAAGTATGTATTGCCGAGGAATTGACGAAATTAAAATGTTTTTTTCGGAGGTTATAGGAGATGATTAAGTTGATAGATTTTCATTGCCATCCAGATTTATATAATGATAATTTTAATCTATTAAAAAAAGCCAAATATAATAATTTTAGCGTTATCACAATGACAAATCTTCCACAGCTATATAAAAGATATGAAGATTTATTTGGTGGCGAAGAGTCAATGATAATCTCTTTGGGTTATCATCCACAGTTGGTTGTAGATTATCCGAATGAAATGGAAAAATTTTTGAAATATATAAAAAGGGCAAAATTTATCGGTGAAGTGGGGCTTGATAAAACTATAAAAGATGAAATTCACATAAATAAACAAAAGGAAATATTTAAGAGGATTATTTTTGAGTGTAATAAGTTGGGGGAAAAGATAATATCAATCCATTCACGGAAAGCGGATGATATTATTTTTGATTTCTTGAAAAAGAGTAGCTGTATATATATTTTACATTGGTACACGGGTAGTAAAAAAAGATTATTAGATGCAATGGCTGGTAATGATAATTTATATATTTCCATTAATTCTGATATGATATCGACTATCCAAGGTAAAAAAATAGTCAAAGATGTTCCATTATCAAAAATAGTATTGGAAACGGATGCTCCTTTTACAGAGAGTACCAAAAACATGTACCCAGAATCTATTTTGCATGATATAGCAATTGAAATAGCTAAAGTTAGAGAGTGTGATTTAATAGAAATATTGAAAAATATTGAATATAATTCCAATAGAATATTGTCAATATAAAAGTAAAAAGGGTAAAAAAGATGGTTATCTCTCCATCTCCTTACCCATATAAATTCCGTAATTTTTTCGTATCTTGTAAAGTTCGTTCATAATAGATTTTGAGGAAGAATACTCTTGCATTAGGGTATTCTTTTTTTCTTGTAATTTATCAAGCTCAGACAAAATATCCCTTGAATTTGGGAGCTTGGAATAGGATTTTTTAAGCTCTGAAAGGGCATTTTCATATAGGGTAATCTGAACTTTGTACTCTTCAAAAAATGTCTTGTCAGACGGATTAGCCTTATATTCTTTGTAGTATTGCCTGTATTTTTTAACAGTGTGAACTTGCTCCATAATAGCAGAAAGCTCCTGCATTTCCTTATCAATAACCTTGATTTTATCCTGTAAATTTTGCCTTTCATCGGCTGCTTTTTGGATGTACTCATCAAGTTGCTTAACGGATTTAATACCTTGTTCTCTGAGAAAGATAACAGACTCAGCCATTGTATTAAGGTTATGTTTGGTTGCCCAATATTCGTAGCCTTTGCTTTCTTTTACTTTAACATTTGTGTTCGTGTCAATAACATTGCCGATGCGTTTTTTGACGGCAGGAGTCTTTATAAACTCTCTTTCTGCAATGCGTTCTTTTAATCTTTCTTCGGTATAATCTTCCCCGATTGTTTTAGCCCTTGTAAATCTCGCCTTATCTTTTGACTTAAAAGCAATGTGCTTACCGTATTTGATTTCATAGCCGAGATCCGCCATCTTCTTTAGAAATTCATCCCAATCCTTAGACTGTTTTATAATTCTGTCAATGTCAAATTGAAGCCTGCTTTTCCAAGAAGTGCCATGCTTTGCTTGTTTATTTTCATACCAAGATTTACCGTTAGTCTTGTATTTTTTCTTATAGCTTTCGTAAAACTCGTCAATAACGGATAGGTTATTTTCTTTGCATAACTTATCGCTCTGATAACGGATTTGGTGGTAGCTTTTCTTGTTAGACTGGTAGCACCTGCCTGTTACCATATTTACATTATTGAAGATGATGTGATTGTGGATATGCCCCTTATCTATGTGGGTAGATAAGACAAATTCATACTCATCTTTGAGTATCTTTTTACAAAGCTCCATACCTATTTGGTGTGCAATTTCAGGCGTAGTTTCTCCCGGTAAAAAGGATTGAATGAGATGTCTTGCAAGAACGGTTCCTTTTGTTCCTACGTTTTCTCTTGTCCTTAAAAACTGAGTATGAGCAGTTGATTCATGGCATTTATGAGTACTTACTAATAGCTGCTCATCTGTTTTATCTCCATTTACAATGTAGTCGATAGCAAGATTAAGAGTCGATTTTATTGGGTGTATTTTTGTAATAGCCATTATTATTCACCTTCCGTTTCAGATGTTCTTTTCAGAAGTAGTGAATGAATTTGCCACAGCTCTTTTGAAAAATGTTCAATTGCTTTTTTCATATCATGGATGTCATCTTTATAGATGATACCTGTCTGATTTACTCTCTTTGCAATCTGATTGATATTATTTGTAGCATTGGAAAGTAAGACTTGTAAATCCCGGAAAGGCTCTAAATCTACCTGATAAATCTCCTTTTCCAAAACGCATTTGCGAATAAAATGGCTCATATTTCTACACTTTGAAAGTTTTCTTTTCTCTTCAAAAAGAGCCTTTTCTTCTTCAGTTAGTTTAATTTCAAGTCTTTCGTTTCGTATTCTATTTGCCATAGGTATTTCCTCCTTTAGGTGTATTTCGGGGTCTTAGGGTTCTCCCTAACAAGCTAAAAATTGATAAAAAAAGAAGCAGATCCCAAAGGGCTGCTTCGTCAATTTTTCCGTAAGTGTCCGTACACTTACTGTGCTTGCTCATATACTAATCGATCATATACTAATCGTGTAAGAACAACTTTAAGCATAATACTTATATTATTATACCATAGTTTGGAAAAATAAAAAATTATATTTCATCAACGTTTCATAAAAGGTGTGTAGAATGTTATTGAAAGTAGCTATAAAATGCTATTGTGTAAAAAATAAAGGAGGAATAATTTATGAAAAAAATAGTATCAAGAGGAGCATGCCTATTACTTGCATTATGTTTGAGCTTAAACGCAGTTGGGTGTCAAAAAAGTAATGAAAACAATAAAATTAAAGAAGGACAATCCATAAGTTCTGAAGAGGCAGGCATGTCAATTAATGCAAATGGCAAAAATGAAACTTTTAAGCCATCAGATTATACATTGGAGGCAAAGAAAGAATATGTTTATGAATATTTAGGGCTTAAATTTAAACTCTCAGACAAATTTAGAAATTATATAGCTGATAAAAAGATAGCGATGTTAGATGATCAAAGTCCTATAGATAAAGAACTAAAGTATGCTATTTTGACATTTGAAAAAATGACAGAAGAACAAAAGAATGCAGTTATAGAAAAGATGGGCGATGGATATAAAAATTGGCAAAATGAGCTTGAAAGAATTGGGACTATTGGTATATTCGAAAAAAATACATCAGAAGAAAAAATATCTAAAATTACAAAATGTGATACTCATACTAAAATAGGAGTTTCAAGTGATGGAAAATACGATTGCTATTTAAGCACAAATAGCGGAGCTGAAAGTAATCTTCTGGATGAATTAAAAAGAACTGAGATTCAAATTATAGATAAAAAAGAACGTCCTAAAAATGGTTTTGTGCTATCAGAAAAAACTGATTTAGAAAATACAGAAGCATTTAACAAAGAATCGGTTAAAGATTTACGTAAACTATCAACAAAGGACATAAATGGCAAGGATTTTACAAGTAAAGATTTTGAGAAGTATGATCTTACTATGGTAAATGTATTTGCAACTTGGTGTACAGCTTGTGTAAAGGAAATTCCTGATTTGGTTGAGGTTCAGAATGAAATGAAAAGCAAGGGTGTAAATATCGTTGGAGTTGTTACAGATACTGTTGATGATAACGGTGAAAACAAGGAAGCAATTGAAAAGTCAAAGTTAATACATGAAAAGACAAAGGCTTCATATCCTTTCTTAATGCCAGATAAGACAAACTTTAATGGTAGATTGAATGGTATACAGGCTATGCCAGAGACTTTCTTTGTTGATAGTAATGGAAATATTGTAGGTGATACTTATTCTGGGGCAAAGAGTGCAAAGGAATGGAAGCAGGTAATTGAAAAAGAATTGGAAAAAATAAAAAATAAATAAAAGTAAAGCGGTGATTGGTATATGGTTAATAAGTTTTTAAAAAGCCGTGCCTTGTCTTTATTAATTATCTTTATTAGTATGGCGATGATTTACTATGGTCATAGTAATGGAGAAACTAAAGTTGTCTTGGATAAGGCGATAAGAATTTGTATGGAGTGTATTGGAATTGGATAGAATTAAAAATATTATAAATGGTAGTACAAAAAAAGATAAATATAAAATAAGAGATCGTTTTAGGCATTTATTTCAATCCGTTTGGTTTTTAATTACTAATTCTTACTTTGAAGGGTTTAAGACTGGTAAAATCTACGGTGGGAATTTAAAGAAAATTTGTGTTCCAGGTATGAATTGTTATTCATGCCCGGGAGCAAAAGGTTCTTGTCCAATAGGATCACTACAGGCAGTAATTGGAAATTCAAAATATAAGATTAGTTATTATATAGTTGGGATTTTGTTTTTTATAGGAGCATTGGTGGGAAGATTTGTTTGTGGATGGCTGTGTCCATTTGGATTGATTCAAGATTTGCTACATAAGATTCCCTTTTTTAAAAAAGTTGAAACATTTAAGTTTGATAAACATTTGAGAAAATTGAAATACATAATATTACTTGTATTTGTAATAATATTACCTTTATTTTTGGTTGATATTTTAGGTCAGGGTTCTCCGTATTTTTGTAAACTTATTTGTCCGATTGGTATGCTGGAAGGAGGATTACCACTTGTTTTATTAAATAAAAGTATGAGAAATGCGATAGGTTTCTTGTATTATTGGAAAGGAATCATTCTAATAGTTACTTTGTTACTTTCTATAATTATATATAGACCTTTTTGTAAATATATATGTCCACTTGGAGCTATTTACTCAATTTTTAACCCTATTTCAATATTTAGATATAGATTGGATAAGGATAAGTGTATTAATTGTGGAAAATGTAAAAAAGTTTGCCAAATGAATATAGATCCAGTTGAGAATTGCAATCATCTGGAGTGTATCAGATGTGGACGATGTAAAAATGCTTGTCCAGTGGATGCAATTAGTTATGGAGTAAGAAAATAGAGAGGAGTAGTTAGGAAAGTGAT
>JAHZFJ010000024.1 GCA_019421365.1 Lachnospiraceae bacterium | reverse complement strand
CGAAAGAATGTTGGAAGTGTATTTTTCAACACACCCCAACATTTATTATAGAACCATGAAATGCAAGGGTTATCAGATATAATAGATACAGGTAATTGATGTTAATATATAAATTTGTGAGGAATCTTATGGGAAAGATATTAGTCGTAGAAGATGATTTGGATATTAATAAATTAATTCAAAAGATATTAGTAAAAGAAGAGCAAGATGTAGTTTGTGCATTTTCGGGAACAGAGGCAAAATTAAGGTTATCATTAGAGGATTATGATGTGATACTGTGTGACCTTATGATTCCAGGAATAAGTGGCGAGGAACTGATTCAAAGTGTGCGTTCAAAAGATAATATACCAATGATTGCATTAACTGCAAAGTTAACAGTAGATGATAAGGTAAAAGTATTAGAACTTGGTGCGGATGACTATATAACCAAACCTTTCGAACCACGAGAATTAGTTGCAAGAGTAAATGTGCAAATCCGTAGAGGAAAGTTGTTAAGAGGTGGAAGCATAAAAGAGGTACGGACAGTAGACGAAGGGGAGGGGACTTCGCTTACTTTCCGGGAGATTTCCCTTTATATAGAATCCCGAGAGGTAAAGGTTTTAATGAGTTTGAACGAAAAGGGATAGAGTTAACCTTTGATTTTAAAGGAAAGGAAGAGCCAATCTGGATTTTCGGGGATTTGAATTATATTGAACGAGTATTATCTAACATGACTTCTAATACGATTAAATATGGTGAAAGTAATGTTCTGGTTTCGTTAGAGTGTAATGAGAACCATGTTAGTGTGACATATCAATCACCTAGAGGGGCTTTGGATGATTACGATATTGATCATCTGTTTGATCGATTTTATAAGAAGGATAAAGTTCGTGGAGAAAATAGAAGCAGTGGTCTCGGGCTTACCATTACCAAGCTTTATGTTGAGCAGATGAATGGACAAGTGAATGCATGGGGAGATCAAAGTTATTTATACATTGGATTTAGTTTTAATATAATTGAAAAGTAAGAGACTTCGATGCAATGTGGAACACTGACCATGGTTCATATTAATCTAAGTTTTCTAGAATAAAAAATAAGCATGTTAAGATCCTGATATCAGGTATTTCTTAACATGCTTAAATATATACAATACAGATCTATTTCGCCATATCTTCTTGCAGAGCCTTTAAGGCTGAAACTGCTCCACCATCGTATAGAATATCTACGCCACACAGATAGCTACATTCATCACTCACCATAAATGCCATCATTTTAGCGATTTCTTCTGGTTCACCAAGGCGTCCCATAGCTCCTCTTAAGGCAAATGAAGCAGCTTGTTCGCCTTCTACTTCACCCATCGGTGTTTTAAATGTTCCAGGAGAGATGGAAATGATTCTGATGCCTTTCTCTCCATAACGTACAGCCATTCTAGAGGTATACCACACTACAAAATTTTTAGAAACAGTATAAGCCATTCCGGTTTTTTGTTCTTCAGCAACAGCATTAATCATCTGATTCGCAGCAGATTGGAATGCATTAACATCCTGCAAACTTAGTTGATATATTTGTTTTGGCACGCTGCTTTCTGGTAGCATATATGCTGACATGGAGGATACATTTAAGATACAGCTACCTTCTCCCATGACTTTTGCAAACTCTTCATCAATATTTATTGTTCCAATTGCATTGATGGCAAAGATTTGTTCTCCGTTTGCCATGTGAGGTGAAACACCCGCAGCATGGATTACTGTCTTTACATTGCCTTGTCCCTCAGCATATGTAGCTAGTTTCTTTACAGACTCTCTGTCTCCAATATCGCATGGAAATGCTTCAGCATCGATGCCAAGTGCCTTTAGTTCTGCAATTGCATCATCTAATTTGGATACTGTTCTTCCAACAAGAATAATTTTTTGATTTTTGCCAAGAATCTTTGCGGTTTCTAGCCCCATACCACTTCCACCGCCGGTTACTATACATATATTACCCATATTAACACACCTTTCCTTATTTATCTATTCTCTATTATAATATTTGGTGTATAATAGATTCAATCAACAAATTCCGCAATCTGTTGGTTTATGGGGAATCATGTCTGTTTTGTACACCAATATTCTTTAAATTCGAATACGATAAAAGAGGACTAATTTATGGAAGCAAATATTAAAGTCAATAAAAGTAAGTTATCATTAAAGCAGGCGTTGCTTATTTTGATGAAGAAAAAAAGTTTTAGTAAAATTACAATCAAAGAGCTATGCAAACTGGCGAATCTGAATCGGTCTACATTCTATGTTAACTACGGAGATATTAACGAGCTACTGTTTGATATACATACAGATTTTTTTCGTGGTATGTCCGAAGTACTAGAAAGCTCAAGGAAGTCTCCACGTGAATCTACTTATGAAGAGTATACAGAGAAAATGATAAAAATTGTGAAACATCTTGAAGTAAATAAGGAAATTTTTCAACTCTTGCTTTCTAACAACGAAGAAAATTTGTTTGAAAAGAATTTATTTGATTACTATATGAGTATGTATGTAGCAGAAAATGATACTTATATAGACCGCTATATATTTATGTACCATTCTACTGGAAGCTTTTCGCTTGTTAGCCAGTGGCTGCAGGATAAGACACCATGTTCGTCGGAAGAATTGGCAAAATTGATTTGTGCAATGACTGATAGTGCAAGAGAATATCAAGATAATACATAAAGTGTAAATGTTTATATTTATAAAAAACTAGGTTACAGCATCTATTTTATGCTGTAACCTAGTTTATGACGATTTTCTATTTTATCGAAAGTCTTAGAATCCTTTTGATTTTAGCCATTCTTCAGCTTCTTCTTCAGTTAAAAATGCTTGTTGTGTAAACTTAGAAGAAATTGCTCTATTTATCTGCATTTTTACGATAGCACTATCTACGATAACTGCACCAAATTTTACGTTATTATCAGCTAACCAGTCTGTATGTTTAGCCATAATATCACCAAGATCAGATACTTTATACTTTCTTAAGTCAGAGCAAATTGCCCAAGGCTGATTGCCTACTGCAGGTCCGATTTTATTTTCGAACTGGCTATGATATTCTGCATAATCTTCCTTTGTCCAAAGACCGATAGGTGCTTCCTTAACAAGTTTTCTAACAGGGTCATAATTAATAGTGTATAGTCCCTTTGGGTTTGATATTAACATATAATATCCTCCTAATTATGTTTTATTTGAAATGGATTATTAATTCCAAGACATTCTAAATAACCTATATTTATATTTATTAAATTATAAAACTTTCAATTTCTTTTTTGAGACTATCTGCAATGGAAAACATTTCATTCGAGCATTCTGTAACCAACTGGATGAGTGAGTCCTGTTCCTCAACAGATGAGGCTGCCTCTTGTGTTCCTGCTGCTGTTTCCTCAGAAATACTTGCTATTGTAGAAATCATATCTTCAGCTTCTTTTGCATCCACTGTTAAACTAGTGGTTGCATCTGAAACAGCTTTTACTTTACCAGCTATTGAAACAACTTTATCAGAAATATCTCCAATTGCAACTACTGTAGAATCCAACGCTTTTTCCTGTTCCGTAGATAAGGTGTCAGCTCTCTTAATTTGCATTACTGTATTTTCAATACCATTTTGTACATCGTTTATGATTTCAGTAATCTGCTTGCTAGATTCGCTTGATTGTTCTGCTAATTTACGAATTTCATCAGAAACAACTGCAAAACCTCTACCATGTTCACCAGCTCTAGCAGCTTCAATTGCAGCATTTAATGCTAAAAGGTTTGTTTGCTGTGCAACTCCTTTAATAACCTCTAAAATCTTACCAATTTCTTTGGATTTATCCATTAATTCAGATATAGCTTCTCTCATCTCTGCTGTAATTATTTTATTTTCAGCCATCTTCTCTTCTTGATAATGAATGGACTCTTTTACGCTAGACATTGCTATAATTGCATCTTCTGCAATTCTATCAGAAGCAGTCATGTCTTCACCAATGCACATAATCATTTCAGTGATGCTGTTAATTCTCAAGCTACCAGTTTCTATGGATTCTGCTTGTTGTGTGGAACCTTCAGCTAGTTGTGATATTGATTGTGTAACTCTTGATGAGACGTCACTCATATCTTCTGAGGATCGTTTTATCTCACTCGCAGAGAATGTCACGATATCTACTGATTCACGTAGAGTGTTCATGAAGTTATCAATTTTTTTATGGCTGGCTGTGTTGGCATGTTCATGTGTTTTTATAGAGTGATCTTCATTATTATTTGTTGATGCTAGTTTAGATGGTAAAATAAAAAATAAACCAACTGCACATACGACTAATATAATAAGACAAAATACTACCATAAATACAATGAAACCACCCATTGAAGCGTCTTTTGCATTATTTAGAATAACGGATTTTGCTTTAAATCCTACTCCAACGGAAAAAATTACAAATCCCACGAGCATAACTAAAAGTTCAGATATAATTATACTGGCTGTAGAATCTTCTTTTTTCAATTTTGAAATTTTCAATTGCAGTACCTCCTACTTTATAAGTAATTTTAGCAAAAAAATAGCAGCAGTAGTTATTTATCACTAACGGCTGCGTGAACTACAGCGACCCGACTGTCATAGGTACCCCCTTAGACTCGTAGCTTTGCGTCTCTATTTTTCAATAGATTTGCCTTTTAAGTTTACTTATGATTCCTCCATGTAACTGCAATAATGTTATAATCTTTATACTAAATTCTAAAATTTATGAAACTTTTTTTTTTAACATTTGTGTCAGCTTATCATTTGTTAAGAATCAAATATGTTGAAAAATGTCTTTTTTTGTCTAGTTTGATTATACACTATATTAATTTAAAGTCAAATAAAAAATGCACTATTTTCCAAGAAAGTAATATTATGTAATATAGTTTGGGACTATAAAGATAATCCGCCATCAATAACAATAGTCTGTCCAACAATATATCTTGAAATATCTTGGCATAAGAAGTATGCTAATTCAGCAACTTCACTTGCCTCACAGAATCTCTTTGCTGGTATTGCTTGTTCATAAAAATCTTTTGCATCTCCTAAAGATTCCAACATATCTGTTTTTATAACTCCTGGTGCAATTGCATTTACGCTAATGTTATTACCAATTAATTCTGTACTTAATACACGTGTAAATGCGGAAACACCTGATTTTGTAGCTGAATATGCGTAAGAAGCAGGAAGATTTTTTATAGCGGAAAGAGAGCTTATATTAACAATTTTTCCGTAGTTTTGTTTAATCATATGAGGAGTAACTAATTGACACAAATTAAATAGACCAGATAAATTGGTATTAACTACATCATTCCAATCTGCAGGGTTCATATCTGTGATTGTTCCGTATTTAACGATACCAGCATTATTGATAAGGATATCAATTTTACCAAATTTATTGATTATAAATTGTACCATTTGTTCTAACTCATCTTTTTTGGCAATATCACATTTAAATGCATAAGCTTTTCTTCCAAGTCCAGTTATTTCTTCTACTACTTTATTAGCTGCAGCTTCATTATTGACATAGTTAACCAAAACGTCTGCGCCTTCTTGTGCTAATTTCAGTGCGATTGCTTTTCCAATACCTCTTGATGCTCCTGTTACTAATGCTATTTTTCCTTCTAACATGACTTTACTCCTTTAGTTGAGTTTTGATAATGCTTTTAATCTATCACCATTAGGTGATGCTTCACTTCCATCAGTAATTAATTCGATAACAGCTGGTCCATCTAAATCTTTTAATAATTCTGTAATGCCAGACATTTGATTAATATCATTGATTTCCATTGTTCTAATGCCACATGGTGCAAGCATATTTGCTATGCTAATTCTTTTTTGTTTAAATTCAGTTACAACCCTGTTAAATAGGAATTGATGTCCATGGTCAACAAATCCTAGCATGGCGTTATTAACAATAAAATATACGATAGGATAGTGAAATTCTTGTGCTGTTAATATTTCCATACCATTCATAAAGAAGTCCCCATCTCCTGCGATAACAGCTACTGTTTTACCAGTGTTAGCAACATGAACACCAACTGCTCCACCGATAGCACAACCCATGGCGGCATAATTTAGATTGGTTTCAAAATCACCTTCTGCAGGTATATGAAGATATTTAAATAGAAAGTTCATGAATTCACCCATATCTGACATATAGTAAGTATCTTTTGGCATATATTCCGGTAGTTTTTCCATGAATTCTTTTAAGCTTAGTCCTGTATTGGTTTTTGGTATTGGTTGATTAATGACAGGTTTCACAAAACCAATATCCCCTACAGCTTTTGTATTCTTAATAAGATGAAGTAATGCGTATTTCAAATCCATACAGATAGTAACATCTGTTGTATAAACTTTACCTAATTCTCTTGCGTCAAAGTCTATATGAATAACTTTTTTCCCTTCTACTAATGCTTGACTAAAATTACTAGTTGCATTTTCACCCAAACTAGATCCAACTACTAATAAGCAATCTGTATTTGGATTAGTGACATATGCATTAGCAGCTTCTGTACTTGCAAAACCATAGTTTCCAAGATTAAAGTTAAATTCGGCTGGAATAACGCCTTTACCTTCTGGAGTGGTTACAATTGGCCATTGTAGATGCATACTCAAATTCATAATAGAATCGGAAAATCCTCTTGCACCTTTACCTACTAAAATTACCCCTTTTTTGGCATTATCAATAATTTCATAAGCTTCTTTAGGAATTGGAGTATATTCTTTTTCCGTAGGAATTACAGGTTCATATACAGGTAATTCACCTTTAAACTGATTTAGTTGGATGTCAATTGGAATAGAAAGATGTACAGGTCCTTTGGGAACGGTATTAGCCAATTTAATTGCATAAACAAGTTCTGTCATTACATCTTCTTCTTTTAGAATTGTTTTACTGTATTTGGTGACCGGTTTTAGGATGTCTTCTGTATTTAATTCTTGTATTGCACCTTTACCAATCTGCCATCTATGCACATAACCTGTAATTACTAAAACGGGTGCTTTAGCTCTATATGCATCAGCAATACCGTTAAGCATATTATTGACACCAACACCACCGGCTCCCATTAATAAAGCCATTTTACCACTTACGCTTGCATATCTGGCTGCAGAATAAGCAGCTCCGCCCTCATTTTTAAAAACGATTGGAGTTATATCCACATCGTTTAAGGCATCCACTAGAGGGCTGATTGTACCTGCTGGAATGCCAAATAAATAGTCAACATTTGCAGATTTTATATACTCTAATATTGCGTTTGCAAATCTCATCTTTTGCTCCTTAAATTAATATTGTCCTTGCAGATATTCATCTGCTATGTCACAGCAGATATTCATCTCTTCATCTGTAAACTGGTGAAGTGCACCAATAGATGCAATGCAAATGATTGCTTTCACTTCATCATCTCTGACTACAGGAATTATCATAATGCTCTTTAGTCCAAAAAGAAAAAAAGCATCAGCTGATCTACTATCATTATCGATATCATAGATTTCGACTGGTTGCTTTTTCTCTATAATTTCTTTTAATATATAGGTGTCTTTTACATAGACAGGGTTTTGGCTATGTACAGTTATCCATTTTTCAATTCCTAAAATATCAGTTTGTGTTTTATAAACAGGGCTTAAGTGTCCTTCTACAATATGATGGTAACCTACATCCATAACTTTTGTTACTTCAGAAATTTTTTGAAATAAATCTGCTAAAACTTGTTTATCCATCTTTTATCTCCTTTCTCCTTACGTAATTTTAGGCAATTAATTCAATCAATATAAAATGCCTGCTTTTGTGTTTATCAAAAAAAATCCATAACTATCCAATTTTGGATAATTATGAATATCCAGATTAACACAAATTATTTAATATGTAAATACTTCCTTTGTATTAGGCTTATTAAAATCTGCAAACAAATTTTCTAAAACAACTCCGTTATGACCAGATAAACTCCACCTAAGAGCATATTTACTTGTTATTAGTTTTAAGCTCATTTAATCCATTATATCGATCAATAAGAAAAGAAAGGCGAAGTAAGAAGAGTGTATTTACATCTTCAAGGTTAAGATTACATAGCTCTATAATACGATTAAGACGATAGACTAGAGAATTTCGATGAATATAAAGACTTTCCGAAGTTAGTTTAATACTGCATCCCTTGTCTAAGTAAATACATAATGTCTCATATAGCTGCGTATTATTTTGATGATCATATTGCCTTAGTAACACTAAGGCGGGATGACAGAACCGTCCTAATAAATCAGGAGTCTTTACTTCTGAAAATAAATCAAAGACTTGATAATCAAGATAACGGCATATGGATTCATCGGGGTTTAATTTCTGTCCCAGTTCTAGAGCTACATAAGCTTGTTCGTAATGACTGGCGAAACACTCTATATTAGAGAAAGAATTACTGATTCCTATCCGTACATGTTCCTGTTCTGTGAAGGCTTTTAATGTTTGGTACAGTTCATATTCTGTTTCTATATGTTCTTTTAATGGAATCATTGCAACTATTCCATTTTTATGATATGTAACATGGGCACCTGGGATCTGCATCTTCAAACTTATATTTACAAAGCTTTTTAAGTATTCACGTCCTAGAAATCTAGTAGGACGAATAAACAGTACCAACATATTAGCTGGAAAATGAAGTTCTGTAAGCTTAGGTTGAAGATCCTTAGAAGGCGTTCCAATTAGTAGGTCATATAATAATTGCTGATACAGACTGCTTTCCTCAAAGAGATCCGCTCTATAGTAAGCAATGGTATAGCTAATAATATGGCTTACCGTACTAAGCATTTCATAATGATAGGGTAGAAATTTGTTCTCGCTTTCTATCATTAGTAGAAATCCAACTTGCATTCTATTGTGAAAGACTTTACTACTTAACTTGCGGTAGGGAGATCTCGAGCAGGTAACTTCTACAGAGGCTGTAGTAGGAGCTGCATTCTTAATAGAATCCAGTTCTTTTACTTCTTTTATAAATTCATAAGAACAATATCCTTGTTTTATATTTTCTTTCCAGAGAGGGTCAAGGACGGGGATAGAGCTAGAACTCGCAATAATTTTAAAATTCATATCGCAAAACAACAAAGAGTTCCCTAATCGTACCGATGCAGCATCTAAAACAGCTTCAATGCTATTGGTTTGGTCTGCAAGGGCAGTAAGTTCCTCAAAAATTCCTTTACTATAAGTGGATTCTATTAATGATTTTGCCTCGTTAAATAGAGAAAATAAGGAATCTTCTTTAACTAAAGCTAGGTTTTCCACTGAAGCAAGGTTTTCTTCTAAAGCAATTTTTTCTGTAGGATTTTTTAATAGATAAGTATCTTCTTCATTTGGAAAGAGCATTGAGAAATTATTGGTGTGTGCAAGGACGCATTGCGATGGAAGTGGAGTCCCATCTTGTAATTGTTTAACATAACCAAAATAAAGGGTACTCTTAAGTTTATCATGCTTATTATCAAGCAAAGCAATATCTTGAATTTCTAAATCTTCTCCTTGGGATAAAATGTCTATCCCATAGTCATTTGACAGTAATTCTACTAATTTTGAAAAGGTCATATATTTTCCTCATTCTTAATAAAAAATTGTAGTAATAATATTACTATAGTGCACGGTAAACAAATTGTCAAATTTTTATCATACATCGTACACATTGTGAGATTGCAAATTTCAATGTATCCTAAGGACATGAAAACATAAGATTATTCAGTAGATATTAGGAGGAGAAAATGTTTAAGAAAATATTTGAACCAGGGAAAATAGGAGCAGTAACCATTAAGAATCGTTTGGTTATGTCTCCAATGGGTTGTGGGCTTGCGAATCTTGATGGAACACCTTCGGAAGATATGATTGCTTTCTATGAAGCTAGAGCCATTGGCGGTGCAGGACTTATTATTCCAGAAATTACTCGAGTAAATGATGTGCACGGTGCAGGGCTTATGAGACAATTATCCGTTACGAAAGATAGGCATATCGAGCCACTTTCCAAACTTGCGGAAGCAGTACATAAACATGGTAGCAAGATTTTTATTCAATTACATCATCCAGGACGTGAGACAGTTTCAGCTCTTCTTGGTGGACAGCCAGTAGTTGCACCATCTGCAATCCCATGTAAATATCTAAAACAAGAAACACGTGCACTTAAAACAGAAGAAGTAAAAGAATTAATTCAACAGTTTATTGAGGGTGCTGTTAGAGTACAAAAAGCAGGATGTGATGGTGTAGAACTTCACGCGGCACATGGATATCTATTACAACAATTTTTATCTCCTTATACCAACAAAAGAGAAGATGAATATGGCGGAAGTTTTGAAAATCGTCTTAGAATGATCAAAGAAATTATTGAAGGTATTCGTAAGGAATGCGGATCTGACTTTCCGATTGGCGTAAGACTTAGTGTAGAGGAATTTCTAGAGAATACTGGAGTAACAGAGGAGTATATCCATATTCAAGACGGTATTAAAATTGCTATGGCTTTAGAAGAAGTAGGTATTGATTTTATTGATGTAAGTTGTGGATTATATGAAACCGGAATTACTAGTGTTGAACCGATTTCTTTCCCACAAGGCTGGAGACGAGATATGATTATGGCCGTTAAGAGTCATGTCAATATCCCTGTAATTGGTGTTTCTGCAATTAAAGAACCTGCAGTGGCAGAGAAGTTCTTAGAAGACGGAGTAGAAGACTTCGTATCCATGGGTCGGACATGGCTTGCTGACGAAGCATGGGGTAAGAAAGTACAAGAAGGAAGAGAAAAAGAAATACGCAGGTGTGTATCTTGCCTACGCTGTTTTGAAAGTTTGAATCAATATAATGCTGCCGGATTACCACCAGAATGTTCACTAAATCCAAGACTTGCCAAGGAACGTAAATTTGGAGATTTAATTCGCGATACGAAAGGACATACTGCGGTTGTGGTAGGTGGTGGCCCTGCAGGAATGTGCGCAGCACAGACACTTGCATTACGCGGAGTAAGAGTAATTCTTCTCGATCGTCAAAAGGAACTTGGAGGAACTGTAAATCTTGCTAAGAAACCACCATTAAAAGAACGTATGCAGTGGATAGCAGAATATTATCAGAACGAGTTTGAACGACTTGGAGTAGAAGTAAAGTTAAATACAGAGGCTACTACAGATATGATTATGTCTTACAAACCAGATGCAGTAATTGTTGCCACAGGTTCAACATCAATTATTCCTAATAAAATACCAGGAGTTCATGGTGATACAGTATATACAGTAGAAGATGTATTAGCAGGCGAGGCTGATCTAAATGGTAAGAGAGTAGCCGTAATCGGCGCCGGGCTTACGGGACTTGAAACAGCTGAATATCTTTGTGCAAATGAAAATCAAGTTGTATTGATTGACATGCAAAAGGAAGTGGCTCCAAATGCTAACCATACGAATGTAGCGGATGTCTGTGGGCGATTGGCTAAGTCTAATGCACAATATAAGTTAGGATATGCGTTAAAGGAGATTCATGAAGACTGTGTCATGTTAGAAAATGCAGAAGATCATAAGGAAGAGAAAGTATCTGTAGATGCAGTAGTGTTATCTCTTGGATATAGACCAGACCAGTCTCTAGCCTCTGAATTAGAAGCAAAAGGAGTGGTTGTAAAATTAATAGGAAGTGCTATACAAGATGGAACAATTGCACCTGCGGTGCGTACAGGTTATGAAGTTGGTCGTAATTTATTTGTGGAAAAACATATACCTAGTTTTCGAATTGCAAAAGACGAGCTTTCAAACTTCGGTAAGATTTCTCTTATGGATAATCAGGAAGGACTTTATATCAGCTACTTAACTGACCCAGCAGCAATAGCAAGGATATTACCTCCACCATTAAAACCATTTTCTATGCCAGTAGTTACTTTGTCTGTCTGTCATGTAAACAATCCGACCTTTGCAGATGACTATTATGAAGCAATATTAGGAGTTTATGCGACTTATGGAAAAACACTTGGTTTATATCCAGTAGGACTTGTACTCGGAGGTCCAGGTGCTGAGATGGCAGTACAATGTGGTCGTGATAATGGAAGCATACCAAAGAAACTAGGCGCAGAGTTTGTAATCAGAAGAAATGGAGATACGGTTACAGCAGGAGTAACTAGAAGAGGTACACAACTTGTAGAAGCAACAATGAAATTAGGCGAATATAACAGTCCTTTAACAGCAGCACTTTATCAGTTCCCTGCAGCAGGAAAGCAGACATTTGGAGGCGGATTCTATTTCCATATTGATCGTGAACCAGATGAAGAGGGCATATCTCATTTTAAAAATGCCTCTTTACTTATGAATCAGTGTGAATATAATTATCAGTCATGGGAACCAGGACTTGCGACTTTGAACCTGAAATCGAGCATAGACGACCCATGGGCAGAATTACCAATCAATACAATCATCGGTGGTGCATATTCTGAAAACAGTTTACTAGTACATAAATTAAACTTAGTAGAAAAGTTAGAAGCGGATGATGTAGTACCATATTTATTAACAGGACGCTATGACCGTACTGCATTCATGGAAACGGGACGAATCTAGGTAACTTGAATTGTGATTACGTCACATACAATGTTTTTATTGTATGATATGATATCAGCATGATAAAGAGGTTCGTATTGACTAACTATATTATAAAAAGAAAGGAAGTATTAGATATGGAAAATTTATTTGATTTAACAGGAAAAGTAGCAGTTGTAACAGGTGCAAGTTCAGGACTTGGAGCAGATGCAGCTGTAGCATATGCAAAGGCAGGAGCAGATGTAGCATTATTAGCAAGACGTGTTGATAAACTAAATGAAGTGAAAGCTGAAATTGAGAAAACAGGTCGTAAAGCTATTGCTATAGGATGTGATGTTACAAAAGAAGATAGTGTGAAAGAAGCAATGCAGACAGTTCTTGATACTTTTGGTCATATTGATATTTTATTAAACAATGCAGGTATCGCTGTTCGTGGTGGTGTAGATAGCATGACTGAAGAAGATTGGGATAAGTCCTTTGATATTAACGTTAAGGGAATTTTCTTAGCTAGTAAGTATGTTATTCCTCAAATGAAAGAAAGAGGATATGGAAAAATTGTTAACATCGCTTCTGTCAACGCAGTGATCGCAGATAAAAATGATATGTTCATCAGACATTCCTACAACGCGTCTAAGTCAGCTGTTCTAGGATTAACAAAAGGTATGGCTTGTTCTTATGCAAGATATGGAATAACAGTGAATGCTATCGGACCAGCACTTTTTGAATCAGAGATGACAGCAGGAACATTATTCAAATCAGAACAGTTCCTTAATACTTATAACGCAGTAAATCCAGCAGGGCGTCCAGGAAATAAGGGGGAATTAAATGGTACTGTTTTATATCTTTCAAGTGATGCTTCTAGCTATGTGCAAGGCCAGTTTATTATTGTAGATGGTGGTGGAGTACTGGTATAGAGTAGGGGATAGATAAAGTAAAAGCAACGTAGTTCCATACAGAGAGTCAAATATATCTATAAGAATAAATAGTTGATATTGTAACTAGAAGAATTTAATTCTACTAGTTTTAGTATCAACTATTTTTTCGTTTTGCTAATTTTTCCCGTTCTTTGTTGCATCAAAAGTAAAATCATAGATACATGATCTAACTAATTCGATGAATTTCTTAGAGGTAGGGGAAAGTGATTTGTTCTTATTATAGATAAGACTGTAAGGATAGCTAGGCTCATGGTCAGGGAGATTTAGTAGTTTTAGTAACCCAAACTGCAGCTCAAACTTCACTGCAACATAAGGAATAAGAGAAACCCCTAGATTAGAACTAACAGCTCTTTTAATCGCATCAATATTTCCTAGGCACATTGTGATTCTTTCTGGAATATTGATATCCTTAATAAAATCTAAATAATAGGAGTATAATTGAGAATCAGTTTTATGTACAATAAAATTCAGTTCTCTTAAGTCTTCGATTTGAATGGTTTCATGATTGCAATATGGATTTTGGGGTGAAGCAACAAGAACTAATTTATCATCATAGAGTTTTTCTACATAGATATTATTATGGTAGAAACCGTTTCCCCCATTTAATGCAATATCTAAAGCCCCATTGGTAATTAAATGAGAGATCTCTGTAGTATTTCCAATGTGTAAGTTAAATTTTATATTAGGGTATTGCCTATTAAATTCTCCCATTATATCAGGAAGAATATAAGAACCAGGTGTATTGCTCCCGCCAATATTAAGGGTTCCGCCGATAAAATTTTGCGTATTAGAAATGGTATTCTCAAGTTCATTAATAATACCAAATATTCTATTGGTATATTCTTTAAGCATAATTCCATTTTCATTTAAAAATATTCTGTTTCCAATCTTATTAAATATCTTTAGTCCAATCTGTTCCTCAAGTTTTTTTATTTGAATAGATAGTGCCGGTTGGCTTATGTGAAGAATCTCAGAAGCTTTTTTATAACTTTCATATTGAGCAACCGTATTAAATATTTCAAGGTAATGTAAGTCCATGCTTAACCTCCAACTTAAGTAGTTACTATCAATTTATCTTTCAATAACTTTAGTATATGATGTACATTTATATAATGTATTTGAAATTAAATTACAAAATGTTACCATTTAAGTAACTTGAATCGTTAAGTATAAACACAGATATGTTGTCGGCATGGAGAAGAGTTTCAAAATTGGCTAAAATATCATTATAAAAGGAGAAACAGTATGCTATTAAGTATCGGTATCCCACTTAAAGTAATGGGATTAGGAATTATAATATCTTATGGAATTGCGTTTCTAATTAAAATTTTATTAGTTTGTATTAGATTATTTAGTAAAGGTCAAAAGAATTAGACGTATATGTGAATTATACATCAAAAAGTACATAGCAGGTGATTGAGTTTAAAGAACGGTGTTTTTTTAGCAAAAACTTAATGCGAACAATAGATTCTCCAGATTTAAGAAAGGGGTATGTTTATTGATATGGAAATTATAGAGTTATTTCAAGGTATTAGTACAATGTTTCAACAAGAACCAAAAGTTGTTATATTGAGAATTGTTTTAATGTTTTTAGGATTTTTGCTTGTTTACTTAGGAAAAAAAGGTACATTGGAACCACTTATTATGATACCAATGGGCCTTGGTATGTCAGCCGTGAATGCGGGTGTTTTATTTATGGAGAATAATCAGATTGGTAATTTAATTATTAATCCTATGTTAACTACCACTGACGATTTAATGAAATATATGCAGATTAATTTTCTACAACCAATATATACATTAACATTTAGCAATGGTCTTATCGCATGTCTGGTTTTTATGGGGATCGGAATTTTATGTGATATTGGTTACGTGTTAGCGCACCCGTTTATTAGTATGACCATTGCTTTATTTGCCGAACTAGGTACAATTGCAACATTCCCCATTGCAAAACTTATGGGATTGTCTGATGGTGCAGCGGCAGCAGCCTCCATTATTGGCGGAGCAGATGGACCGATGGTGTTATTCGCAGCATTAAAATTGGCACCAGAATATTTCGTACCAATATCGATTGTAGCGTATCTATATCTGAGTCTTACTTATGGCGGGTACCCTTATCTGATTAAGCTTTTAATACCAAAGAATCTACGGGGGCAGGTGATAGTAGATAAAAAGCCAAAACATAATATTACCTCTTCTGAGAAATTAATCTTTGCTGTTATTGCGAATGCACTGCTTTGTTTGTTGTTCCCCGTAGCAGCACCATTGTTTTTAAGTTTCTTTATTGGGATAGTAATTAGGGAATCAGAGATAAGCAAATATGTAAAGTTAATCGAAGATGGGTTTCTATATTTTGCAACATTTTTCTTAGGATTGATGTTAGGCGTTTTATGTGATGCAAGTACATTATTAAATCCTGTCGTACTTAAATTATTGGTTCTTGGTATTGTAGCGTTAACGCTTTCAGGAATTGGTGGTATATTAGGCGGATATGTTATTTATCTAATCAGAGGGAAGAATTTCAATCCCGTTATTGGTATTGCAGGAGTTTCTTGTGTTCCATCAACTGCTAAGGTAGCACAGAAAGAAGTTCAAAAGGTGAATAAATGTGCATTCATTCTAGATTATGCGTTAGGAGCTAACATTTGCGGTGTAATTACTACGGCTATTCTTACAGCGATATATGTTACGCTTTTGCAGTAATAATCTTTGATGTGTGGAATTGATGATATAACTAGTAATTAAAACTGGTTTGGGGCGTTTGGACTCAAACCAGTTTCTGCGGTTCTAATTACTATTGATATATGGTAGAATATAAGTACAGTTCATGGGTAGATAAGATAGTAAAGGAATAGTTTCCATCTATACATGAGAAATCAAGCACAGGGGATTTACCTAAGTGGAAGGAAGGTTGTGGATACATGTTAATGGAGAGAAATCTGTCTTTCGAACAATTACAAAAGTATATTATGGATACAACAAGCTTTGGCATGGAAGAATTATCAGATGTAGAGCGAGAAGAACGTGAATCGTGTGTTATGCAAGCCAAAGAAGATATAGATAAACTTCTTCCAGAAGGTATCAACACAGTAAACAATAAGATTAAAGAATATGTGGACGAAGAGGGAAAAATAGTTGGAGCGTTGTGGACAACTGTTCGAAAAGAGGAGGACTATCTTTTGCTTGCTATGATTCATGTGAAAGAAGAACAAAGAGGCAAAGGTTACGGGAAGAAACTAATGGATCTTGTTATAGAAGAGGCAAAGGAAAAAGATCTAGAATTAGTGGCCCTGGGAGTATATAAAACGAATGAGACTGCTATTTCTCTTTATAAAAAATGTGGGTTTATAATTTTTGATGAAGAAGATACACGCTATTCTATGCTACGACAAGTAAGAGATGGAGAAGTATACTAAGTGTGAAGATACAAGTGATTAAATGATAGAGAAGTGAGGAAATAAGATGGAAAGAAATTGTAGTTTGAATGAGATATCAGATGGGAGATTCTATGAATTAAACGATATGGTAAAAGCTGAATGCGATGATTGTAAAGGCTGCTCTGCATGTTGCCAGGGAATGGGGAGTTCATTAGTTCTTGATCCATTAGATATCCATCGTTTGTCGGTAAATTTGAATTGTAGATTTGAAGAATTATTAGCAGATAAGGTTGAACTTAATCTGGTAGATGGAGCGATTTTACCAAATCTTCGCATGGCAGGGGAACAAGAGAGATGTGTATTCTTAAACAAGGAAGGAAGATGTAGTATTCATACCTTTCGTCCAGGATTTTGTCGTATCTTCCCTTTAGGAAGATATTATCAAGACAGAAGTTTTAAATACATCTTACAGGTTAATGAGTGTACGAAAC
The DNA here is from genome assembly GCA_019421365.1 of Lachnospiraceae bacterium. Lineage (GTDB taxonomy): Bacteria > Bacillota > Clostridia > Lachnospirales > Lachnospiraceae > Anaerosporobacter. The sequence continues at coordinate 50,976 of JAHZFJ010000024.1, read as the reverse complement.
CGGGCAAAACAAAAGTTAAAGTAAGTAAGTGGATTGATACTTCAGATCTTAAAAGGAATCAAGAGTTCGTAAATGAATGGCATTATTTCCTTAAGGATGTGCAAGTTATGATGATGGCAGCAGAAGATGAGGCACTCAGAAAGAAGATATCTATGTATGTGCTTCAATTATTCTATATAACGCCATTTACAATAGAAAGTGATTTTTATGATCAATTTGCAGAGCGATTGATTGCGGCGAAGAAAGAGTTAAGCATATAAAAAATCTAGCTATTAAGATTAGTCATCTACATAAATGAATTTATAAGTACTACCAGTTGACAAAGAATAATAGACACGCTATCATATAAAACATATAGAACTAATATGAAATTTGAAACTTAAAATAAGAGACTTTATCTATTAAGGATGGTATATATGTTAAATGAGTTTTCTAGAGCACAATTGTTACTAGGTGAAGAACATATGCAAAGCCTTGCTAATGCAAGAGTAGCAGTGTTTGGAATTGGTGGTGTAGGTGGATATACAGTGGAAGCACTTGCGAGATGCGGAATAGGTGCTTTTGATTTAATTGACGACGATAAGGTATGTTTAACGAATATCAATCGTCAAATCATAGCAACAAGAAAGACCGTTGGTAAATATAAAGTTGACGTAATGAAAGAACGTATTCTCGAGATTAATCCTAAGGCAGAAGTAACTGTGCATAAGTGTTTCTATTTACCAGAAACGGCGGATCAGTTTGACTTTACACAATATGCATATGTTGTAGATGCAGTAGATACGGTAACTGCTAAGCTTGATATTATCATGAAAGCCAAAGAAGCAGGGGTACCTGTAATCAGTTGTATGGGAGCAGGTAACAAATTAGATCCAACGAAATTCGAAGTGACTGATATCTATAAGACAACAATGTGTCCATTAGCTAAAGTAATGCGTAGGGAATTAAAAAAGAGAGGCGTTAAAAAACTAACAGTGGTTTATTCGAAGGAAAAACCAACTAGACCATTAGAAGATATGTCAATGAGTTGTAGAAGCAATTGTATCTGTCCTCCAGGTGCACAGAGAAAATGTACGGATCGACGAGACATTCCAGGAAGTTTATCTTTCGTTCCTTCTGTAGCAGGGCTTATTATGGCAGGAGAGATTATTAAGAATTTAGGAATGAAATAAATATCTAGATATTAAATTTTTTAGAGGAGCTACCTAGTATTATAGGTAGTTCTTTTTTTGTCTAATAAAGCAAAAGGCCTATTGTGTGATGATAGAATGTAAAACGACGGCTATACTATTATATATAGAGTAGCCGTCATTTATATTTATGGAGTATAATGCATCTCAAACAAAATATAGAATAAGCGATAAATCCAATTCAATGGGAACTGCCCAAATTATATAGTTAAAGTCGCCAGTTATGTTTAGTACATTTTTATTTGACAAGTAAAGGTAATGGGAATATAATTGACTTAGAGTCAATTAATAAGGAGAGAGTGAGAATATGAATAAAAAAGTGGTATTAATAACAGGTGCATCATCAGGGATTGGAAGAGATACAGCGTTAGTTTTAAAGGATATGGGGTACACCGTATATGGTGCTGCACGTCGAGTAGATAAGATGAAGGACTTGGAGAAAGAAGGAATTTCTGTTTTGCCACTAGATGTGACGGTAGAAAAATCGATGGTTGATTGTGTAGATAGTATATTGAAGAAAGAAGGAAGAATTGATATACTTGTGAATAATGCAGGTTATGGATTCTATGGAGCAGTTGAAGATGTTCCCATTGATGAGGCAAGAAAACAATTAGAGGTAAATCTATTTGGTCTCGCACGTATGACACAGTTGGTGCTGCCTACTATGAGAAAACAGCATTCAGGTAAGATTATTAATATATCGTCTATGGCAGGCAAGATTAGCACACCATTTGGAGCTTGGTATCACGCAACCAAATATGCGTTAGAAGGCTTTTCGGACTGCCTTCGTATGGAGACAAAACCATTTGGAATTGATGTGGTACTTATTGAACCAGGTGCAATTAAGACGAACTGGGGTATTATTGCGGCAGATAATCTGGCTGAGGTTTCTGCCAAAGGAGCATATACAAAACAAGCAAATCATGTGATCAATTATTTAAGAAGATCATACTTATCAGATAAGATTTCGAAACCTGAAATTATATCAAAAACAATTGCGAAGGCTGTCAGTGCTAAGAGACCTAAGACTCGATATCTAGTTGGATATGGTGCGAAACTATCAGTATTTTCAAAACGTGTACTATCAGACCGTGCATTTGATAGGATGATTCAAAAAACTATGAGGTAGGGAGGAGAAATGTGGCTAGGAGGGCTAGAAGCCAAGAGGCAAAAGAAGAGAAAGCTGGAGTAATACTAGATATGACGGCTAAAATGTTTACCACCACAGAGTATGAGAATATTAAGATGGCTGAGATTGCGAAAGCGCTAGGAATATCCAATGGAATTTTATTTGTGTATTTTAAGACGAAAGAAATGCTATTCCTCCAGTTATTGATACGGGAATATGCAAAACGTCTAGATAATATGGAACAACGAATAAAAACTTATGACATCAGCAATTACGAATTATTCAAGAAGTTGGTACTGGATGAGATGACAGACATAATTGAAGATTCGGATATGTATATTCGCTTAATATCTATTCGTGGGGCGATTCTTGAGAAGAATATTGATCTAGAGGTTATGATTGAGTTTAAGCAATGGTTTTACAATCGATTTAAGGAAGTGTCACTGATTATTCACGAAAAGTGTAAGGTATTTAGTACAGATGAGATTATGGAGATTTTCTTGATACAGGAATCAATCTTAGTTGGATGTAAACTATGCTCAAGTTTACCTAGTGAGGTATTAAATATCATAGATAAGTATCAGATGGAAGGATTTAAGTTTTCATTTAAAGAAAATGCATTGAAAACTATGGCTTCTTATCTTGATGGTTTGTATCGACATGATGGTATCAACTAGTAATTCCATTTATTTTAATTAATATACTAGGACGTGTTTGAAAAATGCTTTTAACAAAATGGAATGGTATTACATTTGTGAAACAAATTATTAAACACGCTCTAGTACCATGAATTGGTATATGTTATAATGTAAATGTTTGTATGTAATAAAATTTTTAAAGATGGTTGATTGAAGTGGCTAAATTGCTGCCGTCGGTCAAGCTACTTAGTAATTTTTTTTCAAATGAAAGCGAACAAAGGAGAATAGCATATGTTAAAAGATATTATCACCATTGGCGGGCTTACGATTCATGGATACGGCCTAATGATTGCTATAGGATTTATGTTAGCAGTGTTTGTAGCGGTGCATCGTGCAAAAGCTTATGGACTGAATCAAGAAGCTATCTTAGATATTGCATTAATTGCAATTATAAGTGGCTTTGTTGGTGCAAAACTATTGTTTGTTATTGTTAGTTTTGATGAATTTATTGAAGATCCACTTGGAGTATTAGGATCAGAAGGTTTCGTTGTATATGGTGGAATTATAGCTGGAGTATTAGCATGTATGTTGTATAGTATGAAGAAAAAACTTAGCTTTATGAGTTACTTCGATATTGTAATGCCATCCATATCGATTGCACAAGGTTTTGGAAGAATTGGCTGCTTCATGGCTGGTTGTTGCTATGGTAGAGAAACAAATAGTGCAATAGGAGTAATATTCCCGGCAGATAGTATGGCACCTGCGGGAGTTAAAGTATTACCTACACAGTTATTCTCGGCAGCAGGGGATTTTTTAATTGCAGGAATACTTATTACATATGCTAGAAGAGCCAAATATAAAGGGAACACAGGGGCTCTATATCTTGCTCTGTATGGTGTAGGAAGGTTCCTAATTGAGTTCCTTAGAGATGACGAACGTGGGGCAGTTGGTTTGCTTTCAACATCACAGTTTATATCCATATTCTTCGTAATTATTGCAGGAGTATTGTTCTATGCGAATAAGAAGAGAGGCGTAGAAGCAGATCGATTGATATATAAAAATAATGAGCAACAAGAAGGTTCTCTATAATGGAGAGCCTTTTTTGTTGCTCATTCAAACGGGAGTGCACTGTATTAAAAGCTCTTCACTTGCCTATTTTGATAAGAAGCTAAAGCGTTTGCCATACATTTTTATCTAAATGAGATAGCAAAATACCACTTGACTCTTACGTTACGTCATAGTATATCATTACGTAGAAGGAATAAGGAGGTCAATATGATGAAGATACATGAAGTAGCAGAGCTTTCGGGCGTAACCGTTCGTACACTACAGTACTATGACCAAATTGGATTACTCATACCAAGTGAAGTAACAGACGTGGGGTATCGTATCTACCATGATGAAGATTTGGATCGATTACAGCAGATTCTATTCTTTAGAGAATTAGAGTTTCCGCTGAAAGAAATTAGAGATATCATGAATAATCCTAATTATAATCGGGAAGAGGCATTACGAAATCATAAGGCTTTGTTACTTGAGAAACGTAATCGTATGGACCAATTAATTTGTTTAGTAGAAGATCGATTAGGAGGGCAAAAAGATATGAGCTTTAAAGAATTTAGTATGGAAAGTATTGAGAATCAGAAGAAACAATATGCAGACGAAGTAAGAAGTCGTTGGGGCAATAGCGATGCATATGCAGAGTATGAGAAAAAGACAAGAGGATACTCGAAGGAAGATTGGAATACTACCATACAAGCTGGAGATAGTATTATGGGCGAGTTTGCGAAACATAGGGATTTGTCACCAGAGAATAAAGTAGTGCAAGCATTAGTTGCTAAATGGCAGGCGTTCATTACTGCACACTATTATGAATGTACGAAAGAAATCCTAGCAGGATTAGGAAATATGTATGTATGCGATGAGAGATTTAGAGAAAATATTGATAAACACGGAGAAGGAACAGCCGAATTGATGTCAAAGGCAATTGAAATCTATTGTGCTTAAGGCATAGTAAGTAACTGTATGGACATCGTGTACGAAGCGAGGTTATGAATTTTGTAAGGGTAGTTATCTTGGAGGAACAATCTATTATTGCGAGCATTATCAAAGAATGTAGAAATAAAGTGAATTTAAATGGCTTTTACTTCATAATGGTAACTCTTTACCATGATAAAGAAAAGTTGAGAAAAAGGATTGACATTTTTAGGAACTGGAGTATAATGTTAATCAATTACCAAATAAATTAATTTCATATGTTTAAAACCGTTGAGGTGGAGATAAAAATGTTACATGCGCTTACAGAGAGTGAGGGAGGGTGAGAACCTTACAGAGATGCAGTTCATTAAATGGACCACTGAGGGCATGGTCAAAGTTGTTCGTAAGGGCATCGAGTATTCCATGACGTGTAGGCATACGTAAGTTGCCGGAAATATGATAGTATTTCGCAGAGAGTGTGGGAAACCATAAATCAAGGTGGCACCGCGGTATAAGTATAATTATATCCGTCCTTGACTATTGCTATAACAATAGTCAGGGGCGTTTTTTTTGTACAAATTTTTATGTTAATGTGTATCACAATTTTGTTTGGGATACTGCACACTTATTACCACTCCATGCGAAGATAGCAACCAATAATGAGAAGGAGGAATACCATGATTACATTAGTAGAAGCAAAGCAAATTGCAAAAGGCTACCAAGTTGTTCCAATTCATACCGAAATTCTATCAGATATTCGAACTCCAATAGAGGTGTTACGAGCTCTGAAGAAGGTGAGTCATCATTGTTACCTTTTAGAGAGTGTTGAGAATCAAGAAATCTGGGGCAGATATACCTACCTTGGTTATGATCCTAAGATGGAGATCAATTGCGTCGATGGAGTGGTGACAGTAAAAGAAGACAAAGATGTTAGACGAATAAAAGGAAATCCAGGAGAAAGTATCAAAGAAATCTTGAGTCAGTATACCAGTCCTAAGATTGCAGGAATGCCAACGTTTACAGGAGGGTTAGTAGGATATTTTGCTTATGATTATGCAAAGTACAAGGAACCAAAGTTAAAATTGACTGCCAATGATGAAGAACAGTTTCGAGATGTCGATTTGATGCTATTCGATAAAGTAATTGCATTTGATAATGTGAAGCAGAAGATTTTTGTCATCGCGAATGCAAGAACAGAGGATTTGGATAACGAGTATAACCACTGTGTAGGTGAAATTGGTGAGATGATTGAACTAATTAAGCATGGAGAACAGCTCATAGACCAACCAGGTAAGCTTACTTCGGATTTCACACCTTTATTCTCAGAGAAAGAGTACTGCGATATGGTTACAAAGGCAAAGCAATATATTTATGAGGGAGACATTTTCCAAGTGGTATTATCGAACCGCCTAGAGGCACAGTTTGAAGGAAGTTTACTGAATACCTATCGTTTACTTCGTACTTCGAACCCATCACCATATATGTTTTATTTTAGTAGTGATGATATGGAAGTGGCAGGGGCATCACCAGAGACATTAGTGAAGTTAGAAACCGGAACATTACATACATTTCCTTTGGCGGGTACTAGACCAAGAGGTAAAGATAAAGCTGAAGATGAGGTACTAGAGAAAGAGTTATTAGATGATGAGAAGGAGCTTGCAGAACATAACATGTTAGTTGACCTTGGTCGAAATGATTTAGGGAAGGTTAGTAAGTTTGGTAGTGTAAAGGTTGAGAAGTATAAGCAGGTTCAAAGATTTTCTCATGTTATGCATATCGGTTCCACGGTAACATCGACGATCAAAGAGGATAGATGTAGTCTTGATGCAATTGATGCTGTATTACCAGCAGGAACATTGTCGGGCGCACCAAAAATACGAGCAATGGAGATTATTAATGAATTAGAGAATAACAAACGAGGTATCTATGGAGGTGCAATCGGATATATTGATTTTACTGGAAACATGGATACCTGTATCGCAATTCGGCTAGCATATAAAAAGAATGGAAAAGTATTTGTTCGTTCAGGAGCCGGGATTGTAGCAGATAGTGTTCCTGAAAAGGAATTTCAGGAGAGTATTAACAAGGCCAAAGCCGTAATGGATGCCGTGAAGAATGGCCAGGAAGAGTTATAGAATGGAGGGAAAACATGATTGTATTAATTGATAATTACGATAGTTTTTCGTATAACCTATATCAACTAATAGGGACAATGAATGAGGATATTATAGTTATTAGAAATGATGAAAAAACAGTAAAAGAAATAGAGATGATGAACCCATCACATATCATTATCTCTCCTGGACCAGGAAGACCAGAAGATGCTGGCATATGTAGAAAAGCAATCCGTAACTTTACAGGAAAGGTACCAATCCTAGGAGTATGCCTTGGACATCAAGCAATTTGTCAAGAATTCGGAGCGACAGTTTCCTATGCCAATCAACTGATGCATGGAAAACAGTCAGAGGTGGTAATTGACACAGATAGCAAGATTTTCAAAGGACTATCAGAGAGAATTAAAGTAGCAAGATACCACTCACTAATTGCTTTACAAGATACCATTCCGGAAGAACTAGTAGTAATAGCTAGGACCGAGGCTGGCGAGATAATGGCAGTAAAACATAGAGAGTATGAGGTATATGGCTTGCAATTTCACCCAGAATCCATTCTTACACCAGATGGATATCTGATGATAGAGAACTTCTTGGGAGTATAGATCTTAATAGTGTAGTAGGGGATTACAAAACTCATTCTAATGATTAAATATACTTTTAATCTTGTAGCGTGTTTCATGCATAGATTCAAGGCTAAAAGTATGCTAGATAACCTTCTTGAGTTTTGTAATAACTCCAATAACAATGTAGAAAGGGGATTTCGTATGATCAAAGAAGCAATTGCAATCTTAAGTAAGAAACAAAATCTAACGCAGGAGATGACGGAGGCGGTCATGAATGAGATCATGACCAATCAAGCAACAGATGCTCAAAAATCAGCATTCTTAACAGCAATGGCAATGAAAGGTGAAACTATTGAAGAGATTACGGCAGCAGCAAGAGTTATGAGAAAGCACTGCGAAAGATTCTTAAATGATATGGACGTATTAGAGATCGTAGGAACAGGGGGAGATGGGTCCAATACATTTAATATATCTACAATGGCTTCTATAGTAGTATCAGCAACTGGAATACCAGTAGCAAAGCACGGGAATCGTGCGGCATCTAGTAAATGTGGTACAGCAGATTGCCTAGAAGCACTTGGAGTAAAGATTGATATAGAGCCAGAGAAAAGTGCCGAGCTTTTGAAGGAGATAAACATCTGTTTCTTATTTGCTCAAAAGTATCACACGGCAATGCGTTTTGTAGGTCCTATAAGAAAAGAGATGGGAATACGGACTTTATTTAATGTGTTAGGACCTTTGGCAAACCCAGCGGGTGCTAGTATGCAATTATTAGGAGTATATAGTGAAGATTTAGTAGAGCCTCTTGCTCATGTATTACACAATCTTGGTGTTAAGAAAGCAATGGTTGTTTACGGAGAAGATAGCATTGATGAAATCTCTATGAGTGCTCCGACGAAAGTATGTGAATTCAAGAATAATATATTCAAAACATATGAGATTACACCTGAACAATTTGGGTTTACACGTTGTGAGAAGGCAGAGTTAGTTGGTGGAGAGCCAAAGGAGAATGCAAAGATTGCATTAGACATCTTGAATGGTATGAGGGGGCCAAAAACTGATGCAGTTATCCTTAATGCAGGAGCAGCAATTTATGTAGCGTCAGACAACTTATCCATGGAAGAGGCAATTGAGATTGCAAGAAAGACAATTGCTAATGGCACCGCAAAAGAACAGCTTGAAAGATTCATATCTAAGAGTCAGGTTGACTAGAGGACAGTAAGTCTGAATTCGTTTTATTAGGAGGAAATACAAGTGAATATATTAGAGGAAATTGCAGAGAAGACGAAGATTCGAGTGGCAGCTCAAAGAGAGAATATATCTCTAGAAGTGATGAAACAACGAGCAATAGGGTGTGTCAAAATGGAACCTGATCATGGAGTTAATAAGACGTTACGTACAACGTTTGAACAGGCTATTGCACAGGAGGGATTATCTTTTATCTGCGAAGTAAAGAAAGCCTCTCCTTCTAAGGGAGTGATTGCGAAAGATTTTCTGTATCTGGATATAGTAGGAGATTATGAGGCAGCAGGGGCAAGTGCAATATCTGTATTAACAGAGCCGTATTACTTTCAAGGTGATAATGCATACCTTAGGGAGATTACAAAGAATGTATCCATACCAGCTCTAAGAAAAGATTTTACGGTAGATGAGTATCAGATCTATGAAGCAAAAACTATAGGAGCAAGTGGAATCCTATTAATATGTGCCATACTAGATGATGAACAATTACGAACATATAGAGAGATAGCGGATTCCCTCCATATGGCTGCGTTAGTGGAAGCACATGATGAAGAAGAAGTAAAACGCGCCTTAGAGACAGGAGCAAGAATTATTGGAGTAAACAATAGGGATTTAAAGACATTCAAAGTAGATATACAAAATAGTATTCGCCTTCGAGCACTGGTTCCCAAAGAGATTTTGTTTGTATCAGAAAGTGGCATTAAGACGGTAGAAGATATCAAAGAATTAGTTGCAAATGGAGTAGATGGGGTACTAATTGGAGAAACAATGATGACAGCCCCTAATCGTAGAGAACAGTTACAAGAATTGATAAAGAGTAGTAGGAGGTGATTTGTTTGTTAACAACTAAAATCAAGGTTTGTGGATTACGTCGTCTAGAAGATGTAGGGTATGTGAATAACTATAAGCCCGATTACGTTGGTTTTGTATTTGCTAAGAGTAAAAGGCAAATTACGTGGGAATTAGCTGAAGAATTAAAGAATGCGATTGATTCTAATATTATTCGAGTAGGAGTGTTCGTTAACCAACCAGTGGAATGGGTAGCAGACTTAGTTAACCGCGATATTATTCATTATGCACAGTTACATGGTGATGAAGATCATGAGTATATTAAGGAGTTACGATCAAGTATTAGCAACAACGTTATAGGTGGGGATTATAATAGGAAAAGTGGCATTATTAAAGCAGTGCGCGTTAAAGAGGAATTAGATATTGATAAGGCTAATTCATATGATTGTGACTATATTCTATTAGATACATTTTCAGTGGAATGTGAAGGTGGCAACGGTAAGACATTTGACTGGAGTATGATTAAGAAGATGAATAAACCTTTCTTCTTAGCTGGTGGTATTAATGAGTCTAATGTGTTGCAAGCAATACATACTGTAAAGCCATATGGAGTGGATGCTAGTAGCGGTCTAGAGACAGATGGATATAAAGACGAAGTGAAGATAAAAGACTTTGTAGAGAAGATTCGGAGCGATACTATGGAATAGGTAACCCTATAGAAAAAAGGAGTGGATTAGATTATGAGCAAAGGAAGATTTGGTATTCATGGAGGGCAATATGTTCCTGAAACCCTAATGAATGAATTAATTAAAGTAGAGAAAGAGTATGAATTCTATAAGAATGATAAAGATTTCAATGCTGAGTTAACTACGTTATTAAACGAATATGCAGGTAGACCATCACGATTGTATTATGCTAAGAAGATGACGAAAGATCTAGGTGGGGCAAAGATTTACTTTAAAAGAGAGGACTTAAATCATACCGGCTCTCACAAGATAAACAATGTTCTTGGTCAGGCATTACTTGCTAAGAAGATGGGAAAGACAAGAATTATTGCAGAGACAGGTGCAGGGCAACATGGTGTTGCTACAGCAACAGCAGCAGCGTTGCTAGGACTTGAATGTGAAATCTTCATGGGGAAAGAAGATACCGTTCGTCAAGCATTGAATGTATACCGTATGGAACTACTTGGGGCAAAAGTTAATCCAGTTACAACAGGAACGATGACATTAAAGGATGCGGTAAATGATTGTATGAGAGAATGGACGAGAAGAGTGGAGGATACCTTATACGTGCTTGGTTCAGTAATGGGGCCACATCCGTTCCCTACTATGGTAAGAGATTTTCAAAGCGTTATTAGTAAGGAAGTCAGACAACAAATACTAGAAGTAGAAGGCAAGCTTCCCGATGTAGTAATGGCTTGTTGCGGTGGCGGAAGTAATGCTATGGGAATGTTCTATAATTTTATTAAGGATGAATCAGTACAGTTAATTGGTTGTGAAGCAGCGGGCCACGGTGTGCACACCAGTGAAACAGCTGCAACAATAGCGGTTGGTTCACAAGGTATCTTCCATGGTATGAAATCTTACTTCTGCCAAGATGAATATGGTCAGATTGCTCCGGTATATTCCATATCAGCAGGACTTGATTATCCTGGAATTGGACCGGAACATGCATATCTACATGATATCGGTAGAGCTAAGTATGTCCCTGTTACCGATGAGGAAGCGGTAGATGCATTTGAATATATAGCAAAGCAAGAAGGAATTATTGCAGCAATTGAGAGTTGCCATGCAGTAGCGCATCTTATGCAGCTTGCACCTACCATGTCAAAAGATAAGATTATTATCTGTTGTTTATCTGGTAGAGGTGATAAGGACGTAGCAGCTATTGCAAGATACAAGGGGGTGGATTTACATGAGTAGAATTAAAAACGCATTTGCGAATAAAAAGGCCTTCATTGGGTTTTTAACGGCAGGTGATCCAAGTCTTGATAAGACGGAGGAGTTCGTACTAGAGATGGAAAGAGCAGGTGCAGCTTTAGTTGAGATCGGCATTCCATTCTCTGATCCAATAGCAGAAGGTCCAGTCATTCAAGAAGCGAATATACGTGCCTTAAGTGCTGGTTGTACGACGGATAAAGTGTTCGATATGGTAGCTTCGCTTCGTAAAAAGACAGATATACCTCTTGTATTCTTAACATACCTAAATCCTATTTTTAAATATGGTTCTGAACGATTCTGTAGGAGATGTAAGGAAGTTGGAATTGACGGGTTGATAATACCAGATATGCCATATGAGGAAAAAGAAGAGTTAGCATCTACAGCAGCAAAGTATACTGTTGATTTGATTACATTAATTGCACCAACCTCTGCAAGCAGAATTGAGATGATAGCAAAAGAAGCACAAGGATTTATCTATGTATTATCCTCGATGGGGGTTACTGGAGTTAGAAGTGATATTAAAACCAATGTAACTGAAATAGTGGAGAGTGTTCGTAAGGTTACAGATACGCCAGTAGCGATTGGATTTGGGATACATACAAGAGAGCAAGTTAGAGAATACTTCAAAGAAGCAGACGGTGCAATTATCGGTAGTGCGATTGTTAAAATTATTGCACAGTATGGTGATGAGGCTGGCGAGAAGATTTATGAGTATGTTCATGAGTTGTTGAGTTAATAGAGAATAAGATTTAACGTAGTATTATGTGAAAATATGGTGAAAAATATAGTGTTTTGACTAAGAAAGGTGTATAGTATCAAACGGGAATAAACGAGTAAGGGGCTGTAGCAAACGCCCCTTTAGGCCTTTAAACCTAGATAGGAGCCTATATGCAGGACACGAAAGAAACCATATTAGTAATAGAATCCAAAGAACTTTGCTATCAATCGTCAAGTTACTTTTTACAGGCAATTGGTAGAGAATTAGTGAATGCGGGTATACCGGTTGAATATTTTAAGTTTGAGTCCATAGAAAAGCAAGAAGAACAGATTATAGGCTATATTGGAAAGAGGTATCGCGCCATTATAGATATGAACTCAACGCTTGCGTTAATTGTTTGCGATGAGCAGAAGGATTATCTAATCAATCTAATTCATGCACCATTTTACAATATTATTGTGGATCATCCGATGCACATGCAAGAGAAATTAAGTGTGCCATTGAATAACTATCACATTATTTGCGTAGATAGTTATCACGCTGCATACATAAATAAACGATATTCTCATATTAAGGAGATTATTGTGATGCATTATGCGGGAATGGCGAGTAATAAAATTCTAGAGGTTGAAAAGAATTATTCCTATGATAGATTCAGAAAAGATTATGAACAAAGGCCTTATTCCGTACTTTTTCCTGCAACTTACATACCTGTAAGTTATTATAAAGAAAAGCTAGAAGTTGAGAAACCGCGTTATGTTACAATAGCTGATGAAATGATACAGATTATAGAGAGTTCAGAGTACATCACGTTTGAGGAAGCATTTTATCAAGTTATTAAACAGACAGCATTGCTCAATCAGGAAGTAATGGGGGGGCGGATAACTAAGACACCTCAGATACGACTGATGGATAGGTATATACGTGCATGTATGCGAGAACAAGCATTAAAGGAGATGGGGAAAGCAGATATGGATATCCATCTATTAGGAGAAAATTGGAGTCTATGTCCATATAAAAATCATAAAAATTTTGTAATACATAATGCTGTTACTTATGAGGAGCAACTTAACGTTATGGCTGATAGTAAGGTGGTATTTAATATGCAACCTTTATTTTTAGAAGGGCCACATGATAGAGTGATGAACGGTATGAGAAATGGTGCAGTAGTTATGACAGATAATTGTCATTATATACAGAAAAGATTCGAGAATAGTGAGAATATCATATCTTATAAAAGATGTGAATTAGAGAGTATACCAGACTCTTTAAATAATTACTTTTCTAATAAGGATTTACTATCAAGAATTGCTTGGAATGGCTATCAAAGAACAAAGAAAGGGCATACTAATAAGAACAGAATTCAAGAGTTTTTTACCGCGTATAAGAATCCTCTTAATTAGATTATTTTAGAACTTTAAGATACGTACTTGACATTAGGGTAACAAAGTGTTAAATTATAAAAAATATTTTGGAGCATTTATATCTCGTAGATAGAAAGTTTGTTTTGAGAAATGAGGAACATATATGAAGAAGCTTAATTTTAATCAAATCAATAGGGACGACGATATGTAGCGCTTGTAGCTGTGGAAGACCATAGGTACAAGCGCTTAGAGCGTTGTGCCTATGTGGAGATTATAGATTTATGTATATATAAGAACCGCATTGGTAAATTGTATTTTACCCTTGCGGTTCTTTTTGTGTTTTAGGCTAGAACAGTGGAATTAAATATGCGTCATTGTCTTATGAAGGGTGGTGATACTATGAGGCATAAAGACGATGCCTGCATGGATTCAAGAACTTATAACTGTGTGCAAAGAGATTAACCGAAAATCTTAGATAAAATGTGAAAGGACCATAACATATGGTGCAGGTATAAGTTATGAATAAAATGACAGGAACAATAAAACCGATAACAATAGAACCAGAACAATTTTGTGAGCATATAGGCAATACAATTAAGGTGCATGGTAGCATCTATAAGATTAGAAAAATGAGTGGGTTTGCATTTGTATTACTACGAACAAAGAGAGAGGTAATTCAATGCGTATATGGAGAGGAGTTTTCAGATTTTTCATTAAATGAGATAGAAGAAGAATGTTGTGTAATAGTTACTGCTAATGTAGTGAAAGAGGAGCGTTCAAAGACAGGAGTGGAACTTCGAATGGTGGGTATTGAAGTACTATCAAGACCAGTTATGGAATCTCCTATTGTAATTAATAACAAGAAGATAGATACTTCTATAGAAAATCTTCTCAATTATAGGCCAATTACCTTACGTAACGAGAAAAAGAGAGCGATATTTAAGATTCAAGAAGGATTAGGGCAAGCATTCAGAGAATATCTTGCGGAACAACGTTTTACAGAGATTCATACGCCTAAGATCGTATATGCGGGAGCAGAAGGTGGAGCTAATATCTTTGAGTTAAATTACTTTGGTAAAAAGGCTTACTTAGCACAAAGTCCGCAATTTTATAAACAGATGATGGTAGGAGTGTATGAAAGGGTGTTTGAGATTGCTCCCGTGTTTCGAGCAGAAAAACATGATACCTCAAGACATCTTAATGAATATACAAGTGTCGATTTTGAGATGGGATATATCCAGAGTTTTGAGGATATTATGCAGATGGAGACAGGTATGATTCAATATGCAATGAGACATCTCGAGGAAGAGTATGGCCATGAGCTTGAGCTTCTTAAGGTAAAACTTCCAGAAGTAAGTGAGATTCCAACTATTCGATTTATGGAAGCGAAGGAATTGGTTGCGAGCGAGTACAACAGAGAAATTAAAGACTATGAAGACTTCGAGCCTGAAGAAGAGAAATTATTATGTGAAATAATTGAGAGAAGTACAGGAAGTGAATTCATCTTTGTTACTCATTATCCAACGAAGAAGCGTCCTTTCTATGCTTTGGAAGATCCAGAAAACCAGGAAGTAACGTTAAGTTTTGACTTACTATTCCGTGGCCTTGAAATTACCACCGGTGGCCAACGAATCCATGATTATGATATGCAAGTGGCGAAGATGAGAGAGCGTGGAATGACAGTAGAATTATTCGAAAGCTATCTAATGATGCATAAATACGGAATGCCACCTCATGGAGGATTGGGGCTAGGACTCGAACGGTTTACTAGTAAGCTTCTTGGACAAGAGAATGTACGATTATCAACGTTATTCCCGCGAGATATCAATCGAGTTATACCATAAAATTTGACAAACTATACTTGGAATACTGTCCTCTCGGTGTTACAATATTTAGGAGAAAATAAGGTTTATATCATGTTAGGTCGACGGAAGCGTTGACCTAACTTAAATAGGAGGCGCACGTTATGGATTACGGTATGCCAACACTGATAGAGAATAATAATCTAATGGAAACTGCGAAGTTATGCAATAACCTAGGTTTCCAGTTTGTAGAGCTGAATATGAATCTTCCACAATATCAAATTGCCGGTTTGAACCAGTATGATAGTTTACATAAGATCGCTAAAGAGTATGGAATTTACTATACGATACATCTTGATGAGAATTTGAATGTATGGGATTTTAACCTTGAGGTGGCGGCTGCTTACTTGGATACGGTCAAAGAAAGTATTAAAGTGGCCAAGGAATTGCATATACCAATTCTTAATATGCATATGAATCCAGGAGTTTATTTTACGCTGCCAAGTAATAAGATTTATTTATATGAACAGTATATGGAACAGTACATAGAAGATACAATAGCATTTCGTACTATGTGTGAAGAGGCAATTGGAAATGAAGATATCCGCATATGTATTGAGAATACGGATGGATATATAACCTATCAAAGGGAGGCAATTAAACAATTACTAGAGAGTGATGTATTCGGTCTTACTTGGGATATTGGCCATTCTTATGTAGCCAATAATGCAGACGAGAATTTCTTGTTAGAATACGAGAAACATCTCAAACACTTTCATATACATGATGGAAAAGGGATTAAAAACCATATGGCTTTGGGAACAGGTGAGATCGATTTACAGAAATACTTATCGCTAGCTGATAATAAAAATTGTCGTTGTGTAATAGAGACAAAAACGGTGCAGGCATTATGGAAATCCCTTGACTGGTTGAAGGAAAAAGAATATATCGAATTGTAAATAAACTTGAATTTCCTCTTGTTTTCTTGCATTGACTTTGCTATATCATTCAACACTATAAAAGACAATCTTCATGGTTTCTATGTGAATTCACGGATACTACAGATATGTGTAGCAAAACAAACCATTGAAAGATTGTCTTTCTTATGTTACCAAACTATTCTTATAGCCAAGCCCCATCAAAAGGAATAATTTGACCTGTTAGATAGGTGTTCCCAGTAGCGATGGAATAAACAAATTCAGCTACATCTTCGACTTTACCGAATCGACCGGAAGGAATTTCAGCTTCTAATTCTTCCCTGTCTTCCATTGATAGAAATTGGTTCATCTCAGTGTCGATAGCGCCACAGGCGATGGCGTTTACTTGTATATTACTTGGAGCCAGCTCTTTGGCTAATGCTTTAGTAAAGGAATTAATACCACCCTTCGTTGCAGAATATGCAACTTCACAGGAAGCTCCTGCTATTCCCCAAACAGAAGAGATGTTAATTATGCGACCAGATTTTTGATGAACCATACTTGGAATTACAGATTTAGAACATAGGAATACGGAAGTTAGGTTGGTTGTTACAATAGAATTCCACTCGGCAAGAGAGAGATCGCTTAGTAGTCCAATATGTGATATCCCAGCATTGTTAATAAGAACGTCAATGTGGCCAAATGCTTCTAAAGTGTTAGAGCATAGTCTTGTGGCATGTTCCTCTTCGCCAATATTACCAACATAAGTGATGCAACGAACACCAAGGGATTCAATTTCTAATTTTACTGCATCTAATAAAGAAGCACTAGAGACACAATTAATTGCAACATTGTATCCGGCTCTGGCAAATTCAATAGCAATCGCCCTACCAATACCACGGGATGCACCGGTAACAATAACGGATTTTGAAATCATGGGAAACTCCTTTCAATAAGCTACTTTGATTCAAGTGTTAATAGCTATTAGTTAATAAGAATAAAGTAGTAAAAGCGAAACTCTCAATAGTGTAGCGTGTTTGGTGTCAGAGTACGTCAATTAAGAAGCTGAAAACATAGCAAGAGTTTTGCGTTCATTAAACTTAAGTCCATTGTAATAACTACTTCCTAAAAATGCAAGGAGCATGAAGAAAATTCCATAGTTGATACTTTTTACTGTATCTGCTATACTACATTGTGCAGGATATGAAAACGAAACGAAAGGAATCGCTATAGACGTGATATTACACGGCCTATAGGAATAAGAATACTATGAAGCGAAATAAACATTTTCATGCATTTGTAAGGGGATTTGTTCGGACGGGATGTATGATGTTACTGATGTTTATTGTTGGATTTACAACATACAAACTAACTATTGGCGTATATAAATTAACACATAAAGACGGAAAACAAACTAGTAATGTAAGTAATATGATTGCGAATGATGGGACTGCGGATAATATCTGCAAGAACTTAATATATATAACGGATGAAGAAGATAATATACAAGGTGTTATCTTAGAAATACTGAATACGTATACGAACAATCTGGACTATGTTACAATTCCCATTGATACACAGTTTCCATTATCAACAGACTTGTATCAGAGATTGTATGCAAAGAATCAACAGATTCCACAAATTATATCTTTAAAGAATTTGAGTTCGTATTTTGATAAATCAACAAGATTTGTATATGGAAAGCTCATAATGAATGAACTCCTTGGAACAGAACTTAGTTGTTATACTATAATTAATAGTGAAACTGCAGATTCTATATTTGGTGAAGAAACAAGAACAATGTTATTAGAAACAGGAGAACAAGTAGAAGGTTCTGTATATGTACTCAAAGATAGTATTATTGAGTCTTTAGAGGCTGAGGAAGCTTACTCTATGAAAGAGTACTTGGCAAGATTTTATGAGGTAGCAAAATCCAATCTACCTTTGGAGTCAAAACAAAAGTATGCATCCACATATCGTAACGTGGATAGAGATTATGTATATTATCATATGATTCCTGGGACTCAAGAGATAGATTATTACGATGCAGATACGGAATTAACGAAAGAGCTTATTGTACAATTGGTTAATAATGAAACATATACAACAACACAGGAAGCAGCGCAGAATGTTGAGCCAATTTCGTCAGTCGGATTAAGAATTTCTCTATTAAATGGAAGTAAGATTACCGGTTTGGCAAGCAAGTATAGCGATATTATTCAGAATGCAGGGTTTGGAGTTGCTGAAGTAGGTAATTATACGGAACAAATATTACAAGATACAAAGATTATTGTAACAGAGGAAGGTATGGGAAGAGATTTATTACCATTGTTCCAGAATGCAGTAATTGAAGTAGGAAGTGTACCAATAGGTTTTGATATACAGATCATATTAGGTGTTTCGGAAAATTGATAGTAATACCTAATCCTAGTGGTGTGTATATAGATTGAAAATAACCCGTTAAGAATCACGACTTAGTGTAATAATCACTAATAGTGAGTATGGAGGTTAAAATGAAAAATAAGACTGATGTAATGGGAGTTGAACTGGATGTTATATCTGTTCTAGCATTTAGCCAGAAATTGAAAGAGTTTCTGCTTAATGATTGCTTAAATGTTGTATTTCTCATTACTGCAAAGACTCTTGAATATGCTAATGAAGATGAAGAATTCAGAAGTAGTCTTGCGTGCGCAGATTATATATTGCCATCTCAAGACATGCTTCTGGCTCTTGCGTATCCACATATATATGAAAATGCTAATTATGTTAGCGACTTTCACAAATTACAGTTAAGTCTACGAAATATGGATTGTGTTAATAAGACAGTTTTTGTTGTATCAGACATGGTTAATCAAGTGGAGAGCTTCCTTAACTATAAAAGAAGGGCAGATGAACGTTTTATAATAACAGGTTCTTATATGGGAGATATAACGGAAAATGAAGATCTTGTCATTAATGAGATTAATGCTGCAGCACCTGACATTCTTGTGCTAGCATTAGAAAGTCCAGAACAAGAACTATGGATTGCCAGAAACTATACGAAGATGAATGCTAAACTATGTCTAGTATTAGCCGACATTAAAGATGGTATGTTGAAGGAATATAATGAGATTCCTACTATAGTAAAGAAACTTGGTTTACAAGGGATATATCATCATGTGAAAGCTTGGAAACCATTTAAACAGGTCAATGCAAGGCGTGTCTTTAAAAAGAAATTAGAGAATTATAATAACAATAATATAAAATAGTGGGGCCAATTATGGAAATTGCAAAAAGATCGAAGGGTATGGATTGCGTATTGATTATAATAGGCACTTTACTCGTGGCAGTATCGGTTAATGTGGTATATGAACCTCTTGGTATGGTAACTGGCGGTGTATCTGGTTTGGCAATTGTTATTAAGTATTTTACAAGTAATTTAATAGACGGTGGAATTCCGATTTGGTTTAGCAACCTGGTAATAAATATACCATTATTTATATCAGCTATTTTACTAAAGGGAAAGAAGTTCGTCGGAAAGACATTGTTTGCAACGGTATGTTTTACCGTTGCTTTATACGTTGTGCCAAGTTTTAATATTAATTATCAGGATTATCTGTTGGCGGCGGTGTTTGGTGGAGTTATAGGTGGTGTAGGGTTAGGACTTGTATTTGTAACTAGCGCAACTACTGGTGGAACAGATTTGTTTGGTATGATAGTACAAAAGTATTTTAAGCATTATACAGTACCTCAATTGCTTGTTGTGATTGATGGAGCAATCGTATTGACAGGAGCAGCTGTATTCGGTTTGAACAAAGCATTATATGCAGTTATTGCTGTATATATTAACTCGAAAGTTATGGACGGTATCCTAGAAGGTCTAAAATTTGCTAAAGTTGCGTACATAATCTCTGATCATTATGAAGAGATAGCTCATGAGATTCTTTATAAGATGGAACGAGGTGTAACAGGTATATCAGCACGTGGTATGTATTCTAATAATGAGAAGCAGATGTTATTTTGCGTAGTCTCAAAGAAAGAGATAGCACCTGTTGTAGAAATAGTTTCTTCTATTGATAAGAAGGCATTTATTATCGTTAGCGACGCTAGGGAAGTGATGGGGGAAGGCTTTATAGAATATAGACAAGAAAAATAGAAATTTTCAGCTAATTTATTAACAAACCAAGCTATTTCAATAGGTGATATACAAAATAAACAAAAGGCCTTTTTTTTATTTGGTAAAATGGAGTATGGTTTTTACAGGACAAATGGTGTATCATTAGATTATCGAATTGGTAAAATATTGGTTTAATAAAAATAAGAAAAATTCTAGGGAGGAACTGTTTAATGGCAAGTTTATCATTAAAAAATATTAATAAAACATATCCTAATGGGTTTGTTGCAGTAAAGGATTTCAACCTTGAAATCGCAGATAAAGAATTCATCATCTTCGTAGGACCATCTGGTTGTGGTAAATCTACAACTCTTCGTATGATTGCAGGTCTTGAAGAAATCTCTTCAGGAGAATTATGGATCGGAGATAAATTAGTTAATGACGTAGAACCTAAAGATAGAGATATCGCGATGGTATTCCAAAACTATGCATTATACCCACATATGTCAGTATATGACAACATGGCATTTGGTCTTAAATTAAGAAAAACTCCAAAAGATCAAATTGACAAATTAGTACATGAAGCTGCTAAAATTCTTGATATTGAACATTTATTAGATCGTAAACCAAAAGCATTATCAGGTGGTCAGAGACAACGTGTTGCCATGGGACGTGCTATTGTTCGTGATCCTAAAGTTTTCCTTATGGATGAACCTTTATCAAACCTTGATGCTAAACTTAGAGTTCAAATGCGTATTGAAATCTCTAAATTACATCAAAGACTTGAAACTACTATTATCTACGTAACACATGACCAGACAGAAGCTATGACACTTGGTACAAGAATCGTAGTTATGAAAGATGGTGTTGTTCAACAAGTTGATTCACCAATCGCATTATATAACAAACCAAACAACTTATTCGTTGCTGGTTTCATCGGTTCACCTCAAATGAACTTTATCGAAAGCAAAGTTGTTAAATCTGGTTCTGATGTAATCTTAACATTTGGTGCTTTATCTATTAAATTACCAGAGGTTAAAGCTAAATTATTACTTGAAAAAGGTTACGAAAACAAGACAGTTATCCTTGGTATTCGTCCAGAAGATATTCATGATGAAGAAATCTTCATCGAAGCTAATCCAGGAAGCGTTGTTGACGCAACAGTTAAAGTATACGAATTACTTGGTGCTGAAGTTTACTTATACTTCACAATCGATCAATTCGAAGTTACTGCACGTGTTAACCCACGTACAACTGCAAGACCTGGAGATACAATCAAAGTTGCATTTGATTTATCAAAAATCCACGTATTCGACAAAGAAACAGAACAAGTTATCTGTCACTAATCATATATTACGAAGTTGCTGCCATATTGCTGATGAAAATCAGCAGTATGCAGCAACTTTTTTTAGTTATGATTTAGCTAAATTAGGTAACTCTATAAACAGAGGGTGTAGAAATACATCCACTGTTTATGAAAAACCACATTAGTTTAATGAATAAACTATATGTAAATTAACTTAATTTGATTAATATTGCTAAAATTTATAGTAACTTAATAGGAATTTAGTTTACATTTAATAAAAATAGTGATAATATTATAGTAAGTAAGTTTAGGATTTGTGAAAACAGAGGAGTGAATATATATGATATCAAACCAGATTCTTCAAAATACAATTGAAGGCTTAAAAGTAATTACTCGTATTGATATATGCGTAATGGATACAGAAGGTAAAGCGTTAGCGTCCACTATATCAAACGCAGAAGACTATGAAAATGCTGTACTAGCATTCGTTGACTCTCCAGCAGATAGTCAAGTTGTTCAGGGGTATCAATTTTTCAAAGTTTTTGATGAACATCAGCTAGAATACATTATCCTTGCCAAAGGCGATAGTGAAGATGTGTACATGATTGGAAAAATTGCTTCTTTCCAAATTCAAAATCTATTAGTTGCATATAAAGAAAGATACGATAAAGACAACTTTATTAAAAATCTGTTATTGGACAATCTTCTATTAGTAGACATCTATAACCGTGCTAAGAAGCTTCATATTGATACAGATGTTAGACGTGTTGTATTCATTATTGAAACTAAGAATGAAAAAGATATGAATGCTCTTGAAACTGTTCGTGGTTTATTCTCAACTAAGACAAAGGATTTCATCACTGCTGTTGACGAAAAGAATATTATTTTAGTAAAAGAATTAAAGCAAAATGAAACATACGAAGATATGGACAAGACAGCAAAAGTAATCCTTGATATGCTTAATACAGAGGCAATGACAAAGGTTCATGTAGCTTATGGTACGATTGTTAATGAAATTAAGGATGTATCTAGATCGTATAAGGAAGCTAAGATGGCTCTTGATGTAGGAAAGATTTTCTACAGTGGCCGAAATGTAGTAGCTTACAATAACTTAGGAATTGGTCGTCTTATCTATCAATTACCAATGCCTTTGTGTAAGATGTTTATCAAAGAAATTTTTGATGGTAAATCACCAGATGAATTCGATGAAGAAACTTTAGCTACTATTAATAAGTTCTTTGAAAATAGTCTTAATGTTTCAGAGACTTCAAGACAGCTATACATTCATAGAAACACATTGGTTTACCGTTTAGATAAATTACAAAAGAGCACGAATCTAGATTTACGTGTATTTGAAGATGCTATAACATTTAAGATTGCTCTTATGGTAGTTAAATATATGAAGTATATGGAAAGCCTAGAGTATTAATTAATTGAGATGTATGCTAAATATAGCACCGGTTTGCTCCAGTAGAGTGGTTATGCTACGGGTTTCAAATACGGTGCTACATTTATAATGAAAGACGATACAACTGCGAAAGAGAATCTTTCGCGTGCAATTTTGTGCCTGTGGCCCAAAGTTTGCAGGCTGTGAAAGGCATGGTATTATTATGAAGAACGAAGTAGATGAGTTATTAAAGGAGTCTATTGAACCTCCTATTATTGTTTTAGAGAATGTATCGAAATCTTATCAGAAAGATGTAGATGCAGTAAAAGATGTTAGTATTAAGATAAGAAAAGGTGAGTTTGTTTTTATCGTTGGTAGTAGTGGCTCAGGAAAATCCACTTTAATTAAGATGTTACTTAAGGAGATTGAACCGACATCAGGTAAGATTTATGTGAATGGAAAAGATATTACAAGGCTAAGAAGAAGGGCAATTCCAAAGTTTAGACGTAATCTAGGAATTGTTTTTCAAGATTTCCGATTACTAAAGGATCGTAATGTTTTTGAGAATGTTGCATTTGCGCAACGTGTAATTGAAAAGCCTAGTCGAACGATTCAACGTAATGTACCAGCGATGTTATCACTTGTTGGTCTTTCTGATAAGCTAACAGCATTTCCGAGAGAGCTTTCTGGTGGAGAGCAACAAAGAGTTGCACTAGCGAGAGCACTTGTGAATAATCCTCTTATTCTGCTAGCTGATGAGCCAACAGGAAATCTGGATCCTAAGAATTCCTGGGATATTATGTCCCTATTAGATGAAGTAAACAAAAAAGGTACAACAGTAGTGGTCGTTACACATAATGTAGAAATAGTTGATGCTATGCAGAAACGTGTTATAACAATGAACAAAGGTATATTAGTTAGCGACGAACAAAAGGGTGGTTATTCGAATGAAAATTAGTTCAATTATATATAGTTTTAAGCAGGGAATAAAGAATATTCACCGCAATAGAATGTTCTCTCTGGCTTCCATAGGAACAATATCAACGTGCTTATTCTTATTTGGTATATTTTATTTCATATTAGCCAATTTTCAATATACTGTTAAGATTGAGGAAAAATCAGTTGGTGTATCTGTTTTCTTCGATGAGAAAATAACCGAGGAACAGATTGAACAGATTGGAAATCAAATCAAACAGCGCGAGGAAGTTGCTACACTGGAATACATATCAGCAGATGAAGCATGGGAAAAGTATAAGCAAGATACATTTGCAGATGAGCAAGAGTTGATTGATACATTCGCAGACGATAATCCATTAGAGGATTCAGCTTCTTATGTTGTCTATCTAGATGAAGTAGCAAAGCAGCCGGAATTTGTGGAGTATGTTAGGGGAATTGATGGGGTGCGTAAGGTTAACAACTCGGACAAGCTTGCAAAGGGATTGAGCGATTTTAATATCTTACTTGGTTATGTATCAGGAGCAATTATTATATTATTACTAGCCGTTGCGATTTTCTTAATCAATACGACTATAACAATGGGGATATCTGTTCGTAAGGAAGAGATTTCTATCATGAAATTAATTGGTGCGACGGATTATTTTGTACGTTCTCCGTTCATTGTAGAAGGAATGCTTATTGGATTGATGGGGGCTATAATCCCGTTGATTTTACTATATATTATATACAATCAAGCAATTACGTATATTGGTCAGAAATTTAGTATCTTATCAAATATCTTACATTTCTTGAATGTAAATCATGTATTTGCAACATTAATACCATTATCGCTAGCGATTGGAGTGGGAATTGGTTTGATTGGAAGTATAATTACAGTGAGAAAACATTTACGCGTATAAAGTGGGTAGAAGATTACTTGTTCAAACGATGAGAAAGGTATGGTTAAAATATGAAGAGAAAGAAGCGAATGCGACGATTTGGGATCTTGATGCTTGTGTCCATATTAACCTTCACTTCTGTATATACCGTCTTTGCTTCTGAAATCAACGATGCTAAATCGGAGAAGAGTGATTTAGAGAAAAAGAAAGAAGAGACAGAAGCTAAGATAAAAGAACTGGAGAAGGAAAAAGGCGACATTATTACTTACATCGAAAAGATGGATGTACAATTGAATGATTTGAACAAAGAAATCACCAGTTTAACTAATCAAATTGAAACTTCCAATGCAGATTTGGAGAAAACGAAAGAAAATCTTAAAGAAGCACAAGAAACTGAAAAAAATCAGTATGAGACGATGAAGAAAAGAATAAAGTATATGTATGAGAATGGCAATGCCAGCTACATAGAAATTATTCTTGGTGCGGCAGACATGTCAGACATGTTAAATCGTGCGGAATATATAGAAAAGATTATGGAATACGACCGCACAATGTTAACAAATTATCAGGATACAAAGAAGCAGATAGAAACAACAAAAAAGGACATAGAAAATAAGATTGTAGAATTAGAGCAGTTAACGGAAGAAGTTAATTACGAAAAAGATACAGTTGAACAACTGATTGATAAAAAATCACAAGAAGTAGCGAAATATAATGCCAACATTCAGCAATCAGAATCGATGGTTTCTAATTATTCCAATGCAATTCAAGAGCAGGAAGCATTAATTGAAAAGCTTCTTGAGGAAGAAAGAAAGAGAGTCGAGGCAGAAGAGAAACGACGTAAAGAAGAAGAGGAACGTAAGAGGAAGGAAGAGGAAGAGAAGAAGAAACAAGAAGAGAGTAATAATTCAGGGAATTCTAGCAATAATAACTCAGATAATAATAATTCTTCCGGAGATTCTTCCAATTCAGGTACACAGGGAGGGTTTACATGGCCTTTACCTGCTAGTCATACGATCACCTCGTATTTTGGTTATCGTGGGCAACCAACAAGTGGTGCTAGCACATACCATCAGGGGATTGATATAGGAGCCCCTACAGGAACTTCCATTGTGGCAGCGAATTCTGGAACAGTAGTGACAGCGTCTTATAGTGCAAGTGCTGGTAATTACATTATGATTTCTCATGGAAATGGTGTGTATACGGTATATATGCATTGTTCTCAGTTATTAGTATCTGCTGGTCAAACGGTTAGCAGAGGCGAGAAGATTGCATTAGTTGGTTCTACAGGGATTTCGACCGGTCCTCATCTACATTTTGCTGTATCTGTTAATGGAAGTTATGTGGATCCGTTAAATTACGTAAAATAAGAATTTATTAATTCAGCTGAGCTCTTTTCATGTGACTTTTTCTGAATTATTAGAGTAGTATCAATGTAAACAGACAAAGAAAGGATATGACAGCGTTATGAAAAATCGTTATTTTCAAGGTATGCTGGTTGGATTGTTGGTTTCAGCACTTTTCTTTAGTATTGTGTTTGCTGGTTATGTTAAGAGCAATTCTATACTTAGTGCCGAGGGTAGTAATGGAAGTACAAATCTAACTACAGAAGCTGATTCTGATGATTCTTTAATGAGTAAATCAGTTAGGTTAAAACTAAGCAAAATAAAAT
Organism: Lachnospiraceae bacterium; assembly: GCA_019421365.1. GTDB lineage: Bacteria > Bacillota > Clostridia > Lachnospirales > Lachnospiraceae > Anaerosporobacter. The sequence goes on along the minus strand of JAHZFJ010000024.1, from coordinate 24,297 downwards.
CAATTATAGATACGTATTATTTGAATGAAGTTGATGAAGAAAAGATGACAGAAGGTATGTATAAAGGTTTGGTTAGTAGTTTAGAAGACCCATATTCTGTATACTATACCAAAGACGAATTTGCAGCTTTAATGGAATCTTCATCTGGAAGTTATTGTGGCATTGGAGCTTATGTTAGTCAAGATGTCAAAACTGGAATAATAACAATTGTAAAACCTTTTGAGGGAGGACCTGCTTATGAGGCAGGGGTGTTGCCAGGAGATATTATCTATAAAGTTCTCGGTGAAGAGGTGACAGGAAAAGACCTTTCAGAAATAGTAAGTAAGATGAAGGGTGAAGAAGGAACCACAGTTGATATCGAGATTATTCGTGAGGGAGAAAGTGAGCCAATTAAGTTAACAATTGAGAGGCGTACGGTTGAAGTTCCAACTATATCTTATGAGATGTTAGATAGTAAAGTAGGTTATATTCAAATCACTGAATTTGATGAAGTAACAGGACCACAATTCAGAAGCGCTATCGAGGATCTTGATAAACAAGGTATGAAAGGGTTAGTAATCGATTTGAGAAACAACCCTGGTGGATTGCTAGATACTGTTTGTGACATGTTAGACCGTATGCTACCAGAAGGTTTAATTGTCTATACAGAAGATAAGAATGGTACTCGTACTGAGGAAGTGAAATCAACAGCTGAAGAATCCTTTGACAAGCCACTTGTTGTTATGATTAATGGTAATAGTGCAAGTGCATCTGAAGTATTTGCAGGAGCAATTCAGGATTATGGAGTTGGAACAATTCTTGGAACAACAAGCTTTGGTAAAGGTATCGTTCAATCTGTGATTCCTCTATCAGATGGAAGTGGTGTTAAAGTAACGGTGTCAAAATACTATACACCAAAAGGACGTAACATCCATGAAATTGGTATTGAACCAGATGTAGTAGTTGAATTAAAAGATGAATTGAAGACAAAGGTTACTATAGATAAATCAGAAGATAATCAATTGCAAGAAGCAATTAAGATTATTAATGAGAAGAGTAAGTAACTCAAACATCGCAATTGAAGATTTCGAGTAGTAGGTAACTGCTATATTCAACGAAAAACGCGCTTTCGCTTAGCTACACACGTAACAGTACTAAGATTTCGCGTTGCGAAATCAAGTGCTGACGTGTTCAGATAGTTTTTCTTATGAATATAGTAGTTACCTACTTTAAATTAAATTTTTTATGTGCGAAGTTTGAGTAATCAAGTCTTAAACAATAATATAATGTAATAGAATCGCTCAAGTTGACAAGTCAACTTGAGCGATTTTTGTACTCTTAATAATAGATTGGATTGCTTCCGTGTATAGTTTCGTTAATAGAGGTATTCAGCCACTCTATTGCCTTTGATGAATCTCGTTCTTCGATATATTGATATAAGGTAAGTGTGTTTTTGTAAAGTGTTTGGATACCATAGAGACGGCAGAATCTTTCCCAAAGTGTAATAACAGGAATTTTAAAACTTGAAAAGATTAGAGGCATTAATGTATTTCCGGATAGACAAGCAAGCTCATGTTGGAATGCAAAGGCTACTTTAGAAGCTTCTTCAGGTGTCTGTGCATTCAGTAGAGAATTAACTTTTTCTCTTAAGATGTTCAGCTCATCATCAGTAATCTTTGGAATGCATAAGTTGATTGCTAAAGTATCTAATCCGAGCCTAAGTTCTAATATGGAACGAATTTCATCATCTCTTAAAATTCCGCCATTATAATTCATAATTGAGATTAAAGTATCTATAGTCCCGTTTCTACGATAATCAGCCACAAATGTACCTACACGCGGCTTGATTGTCAGAAATCCTTTTCGAGCTAGTTCGGAAATCCCTGCATTAATAACTGCACGGCTAACTTGCATGGTTTCGGCAAGCTCACGTTCAGCTGGAAGTTTTTCTCCTACAGGTAATTTTCCTGATAGAATCATAGTTTCTAACTGTTGGATGAATAGTTCTTTTAACGAAGGTGCGCTTAACTTTTCGAAGTGCATATAGTATCTCCTTTTTATGTAGTCGATTATTTGTTTCAGCTTGTTAAAGAAACAGCAAGCTTATCAGAATTAAATTAAAATGAGTAAGAACACATGGAAAGATGTGGTATAGCCACATACCACATAACTATTATAAAGAAATGTTGCCCAAAAATCAACAGTTTAATTGTTGGATTAGACGAAAAAGTAAACTGATATTGATAACTTATATACAAATTGTATATAATAGAGTTATCTTTTTAACAAAGAAAGGTGTGTTCTTCTGGTATAACCAGATTGTATGAACACATAGGGAGGGATGTTTATATGTTTATTTTTAATTATGCAGAAGGTGCAAGTTTAATTAGTGTCTGGCTTGTATGGCTTGCAGTATTTGTTGTTCTATTCGGCCTAAATGAATTAACGAGAAGGTCGACAATAGCTGGTTTTGCTTGTTTTGTTGTATTACCAATTGTTTTATCAATCTTGTGGTTCACTGTTTTGAAAGATACCACATATACAGATTGGTTCCATCTTGCAAAAGTTTATTCATCAACTGCGGGGTGTATTGGATTTTGGTGTATTCGTCACCTACATGGAAAGAACAAGAAGACAGGCAAGGAATGGGCATTAAGGACAAATAAAATAGTACTATGTTTTCCACCACTTATTCTTGCAATTAATATCTTAGAAGCGGTAGCCCGCGATATAGAAGTTGGTTCTAGATATACGGGTGGTGGAATCCTAGCTGATGAAGCTATGTTTGTCCTAGGTGGACCATGGAATTTTATGAACGCAGCTGCAGGTATTCTTAATATTATTACTATTACAGGTTGGCTTGGAATCTGTATTCGTAAGAAAACAAAGAAGGATGGAAGTCAGGATATGTTATGGCCAGATATGTTATGGTTCTGGATTATCGCATATGACTTATGGAATTTTGCTTATACATATAACTGCTTACCAGGTCATGCTTGGTACTGCGGATTTGCTTTATTGTTAGTGCCAACTGTTTGTGCCTTTACACTTGGAAAAGGTGCTTGGTTACAGCATAGAGCACAAACATTAGCTTTGTGGTGTATGTTTGCTCAAACTGTACCAGCATTTATTGATAAAGGTAAGTTTGCAGTGGACTCAACTTATAATGAAAAACCTCTTTTCGTTTGGAGTTTGCTAGCTTTATTAGCAAATGTAGCGGTTTTTGCTTACATGATTTACAAAGCGGTTAAGACAAAGAGAAATCCATATAAAGGTGAATTGTACATAGATTTGAAGAAGTATCAAGAGGTTAAGGAACTGGCAGAGTAAGTAACTGTTATTAAAAAGGGAGAGGTATTTATGGATAATTTTAAAGTTATTGAAATTAAACAAAGTGTTTTCGAAGACAATGACGCTGATGCAAATCGATTAAGAGAAGAACTTAGACAGGAGAACACCTTTTTACTTAACTTAATGTCGTCTCCTGGATCGGGAAAGACTACAACCCTTACAAAAACAATTAATGAGCTAAAAGATGAATTTAGAATCGGTGTTATGGAAGCAGATATTGACTCCGATGTGGATGCTCGAACAATATTGTCAACAGGTGCCAAAGTTATACAGCTGCATACAGGAGGAATGTGTCATCTAGATGCAGATATGACGAGACAAGGGATTAAAGAGCTTGGAACAGAGAACATTGATCTTGCTATCTTAGAAAACGTAGGGAACTTAGTCTGTCCAGCTGAATTTGACACGGGATCCACAAAGAATGCTATGATTCTAAGCGTACCAGAAGGTGACGACAAACCACTTAAATATCCGCTGATGTTTTCTATCTGCGACGTACTACTAATTAATAAAATTGATGTGTTAGAATACTTTGATTTTGATATTGATCTATGTACCCAAAGAGCTAAAAAATTAAATCCTAATATTTTGGTAATACCGATTTCAGCTCGGACAGGAGAAGGTATTACACAATGGACTGAATGGCTTAGAAACCAAGTAAAAGAAGGTATTAAATAAAAGAAGGTATCAAGTAGAAGGGGAGAGTGGCTTATGGAGACAAAACAGCGCGTAATAGAATTTGCTAACAAAGTTAGTAATAAGAAAGTTGGTGCAAAAGGATCTATTACTGTAGATGATGCAAGATATAGAATCCTAGAACCAGTTGTTACAGATGAAATGGCAGAAGTGGCACTTGTAATGGAGTTTAGAAAACCACAGAATGCCGAGCAATTAGCTTCAAAGTGTAATAAATCCCCGGAGCGAACGAAAGAGCTTTGTTGGGAGTTAGCAATGGCTGGAGTTTGTTTTGTTAATGAAAGAGACGGTGTAGATGTATATTGGTATGATACTTGGGTTCCGGGTATCATGGAGATGATGGTAAATAACAAAGAAAACGTAGCGAAATATCCTCAAATAGCAGAAGCTTTCGAAGCATATGGTCGTGAAAATGGACCTAGATCAATAGGAAGCTTCCCGGCGGGAACAGGACTTATGAGGGTAATCCCAATTGAGATGGCAATTGATGGAGAAACAAGAAAAGCTTCTTATGAAGAGATATCTAAGTATCTGAATGATAGCCATATCTTCTCTGTATCGGATTGTTCTTGTCGTACATCTCGTAAGATTATGGGAGAAGGTTGTGGTCACTTAGCAGAAGATATGTGTATTCAGCTTGATCATGCGGCGGAATACTATATTAGAACCGGTAGAGGTCGTCAGATTACGAAAGAAGAAGCATTTGAAATCATTCGCAAGGCAGAAGAGAACGGTCTTATGCATCAGATACCAAACTTAGATGGGGCAGGTAAGACGCATGCAATTTGCAATTGCTGTGGTTGTTCCTGTTTGGCTCTACGAACGGCAGAGATGTTTAAGAATGTTGATATGTCACGTTCTAACTATCAAGCACAAGTTGATCCTGAAAAATGTGTAGCTTGTGGAGAATGTGTTGAACATTGCCCAACCAATGCTGCCCAGTTAGGTCAGAAGTTATGTACAATTAATCCACTTCCTAAGAAGAAAGTAGAGACTCCTAGGGATACCGAATGGGGACCAGATAAATGGAATGCGGATTATCGTATTAATCGAAAGAATGTTGTGGATACAGGAACAAGTCCTTGTAAGTCAGAATGTCCAGCACATATAGCAATTCAGGGTTACATAAAATTAGCATCACAAGGTAGATACAAGGAAGCTCTTGAACTAATTAAACATGAAAATCCATTTCCAGCCGTTTGTGGCCGTATTTGCCCAAGAAAATGTGAATCAGCATGTACGCGTGGTGATATAGATGATGCTATAGCAATTGACGAAATTAAAAAGTTTATCGCAGACCAAGAGTTAAAATCAGAAAATCGATTTGTTCCAAAACATAGACATGAGTATGGCAAGAAGATCGCTATAGTAGGTGGTGGACCAGCAGGACTCTCCTGTGCTTTCTATTTAGCGATGGATGGTTATAAAGTAACGGTATTTGAAAAACAAAAGGTTCTTGGTGGTATGCTTACATTAGGAATTCCGAGTTTTCGTCTAGAGAAGGATGTAGTGAATGCAGAAATCGAAATTCTAAGAGAGCTTGGAGTAACATTCCAAACTGGAGTAGAAGTTGGTAAAGACGTTACAATTAAAGAGTTAAGAGAACAAGGATACAAGGCATTCTACTTAGCAATAGGTGCGCAGGGAGGAAGACAACTTGGTATCGAGGGGGAAGATGCAAGCGGAGTAATTGCAGGCGTTGATTTTGTACGTGATGTAAATCTTGGTAAAGTGAGCCCGCTACATGGCAACGTTGTTGTAATTGGTGGCGGAAACGTAGCAATCGACGTTGCTCGTAACGCAACCAGAGTAGGTGCTAAGACGGTTAACTTATATTGCCTTGAAAACCGTATGGAAATGCCTGCATTAGATGAAGAGTGTGCAGAAGCAGAAGAAGAGGGAATTATCCTTAATAATAGTTGGGGCCCAAAACGTATCCTTACTGAGAATGATAAGGTGGTTGGAGTTGAATTTATAAAATGCAAATCTGTTTTTGATAATGAGCATAGATTTAGCCCGGTATATGATGAGAATGAAACATTGATTGTAGATGCGGATTATGTATTAATATCAGTTGGTCAATCCATTGAATGGGGAGAACTTGTCGCTGAAACGAAGGTTAAATTGAATCCGAACAAGACGATTCAAGCAGATCCGTTTACTTATCAAACAGCACACGAAGATATCTTCGCGGGTGGAGATTCCTTTACAGGGCCAAGATTTGCAATCGATGCAATAGCCGCTGGTAAACAAGCAGCTATCTCGATTCACCGCTTTGTACAACCAGGACAAAATCTAATCTATGGTAGAGATCGTCGTGCATATCAGTCATTAGATAAGAGCAATATTGATTTTGGTGGCTATGATCGCATGCCAAGGCAAAAGGTAGAGCACGATCATTCAAGGGCGGCTAATGCTTTCGCAGATACTAGAGTTACGTTCACTGAAGAGCAGGTGATGAAAGAAACAAAACGATGCCTTGGTTGTGGAGCAACAGTAGTTGATGAATTTATGTGTGTAGGTTGCGGTCAATGTACTACAAAATGTAAATTTGATGCGATTAAGCTAGTTCGAGTATATGATAAACCAGGTGTAGGATATGAAGACCTGAAACCTGTGATCGTTAAAACCGTTATAAAGAGAAAAGCAAAGATTGCGGTTAAAAAAGTTAAAAATGCGTTTTCTAAAGCTGAATAAATAGGAAGCAGGAACGATGAATGCATGAGTTAGGAGTATTATTAGAAGTAGTTAAACAGGTAGAGAAAATAGCGTTAGAGAATGAAGTTGATCAGATAGAAGCACTAGTCCTCCAAGTTGGGGAATTGTGTTCTATGGTACCTAAGTATCTAACAAAGCTATATCCTGCCGCAGTAGAGGGAACAGTTTTAGAAGCTTCTAAGCTTGAGATTGAAGTCATACCCGGAAATGGCAGGTGCAAACAATGTGGTCAGGTATATAACTTGATTGACAATAAAGGGGTTTGCCCGAATTGCATGACGATGGATTTTGAGATGTTGAGTGGTAAAGAGTTCTTTATCAAAGAAATTGTCGCATGTGAATGATTCAGTTTAATAGATAAATGAAATGAGCCAGAGGTGTAGTCTATAGGATGCGCTTTTGGTTTTTTCTATAGCTTGTGTATGAAGTTGATTTATCTGTGAATATTATTAAGATGAATTTATTGAACACACCATAGGTATCTGTTTGTTCTATGTTAGTAGCCGTAGTGTTTTCTGATTGACAAGAACAGAACAGACATTCGAAAATATGTTGATTTTAGGAAATGCATATGATATAATTGGCATCAAAGTAAGGTAACGGTCATTAGTCAATTGTGAAACTCTTCTTGGCGCATAAAGCATACCTATGTTTTAAGGCTGTCTACTACAATTTGCTTAAAATTGTGTGACTTACACATACAATAAAAGCATTGTATGTGACGTTCACACAATTCAGCAAATAGTAACGACAGACATAAAACACACAGGTATGTCTTTATGCACTACAAAGAGTTTCACAATTGGCTAGGTAACGGTTAGGGTGACTAAAAAAATCACATTAGAAAGGAAAAGCCATGGATCATTTTAAATTAGTATCGGAGTTTGCTCCTACGGGGGATCAGCCAGAAGCGATACGTGATTTAGTTAAAGGATTTGAAGAGGGCAACCAGTTTCAAACCTTGCTTGGAGTTACAGGTTCTGGTAAGACATTTACCATGGCCAATGTAATACAAGCACTGAATAAACCTACGCTTATAATTGCACATAATAAAACGTTAGCAGCACAATTATATGGAGAATTCAAAGAGTTCTTTCCAGAGAACGCTGTTGAGTATTTTGTTAGTTATTATGATTATTATCAACCAGAAGCATATGTGCCATCAACAGATACTTTTATTGAGAAAGATTCTGCGATAAATGATGAGATTGATAAACTACGACATTCCGCCACAGCAGCTTTAACAGAACGAAAAGATGTAATTATTGTTGCCAGTGTATCTTGTATCTATGGATTAGGTGCACCGGTTGACTATCAGAATATGACTTTGTCATTACGACCAGGAATGATTAGGGACCGTGATGATATTCTGAGAAGATTAGTAGATATTCAATATACAAGGAACGATATGGATTTTAAGCGTGGTAGTTTCCGTGTTCGTGGAGATGTTTTGGAGATTTTCTCGGTTTCTGCTACAGATACAGCGGTACGCGTCGAATTCTTTGGGGATGAGATAGAGCGAATTACAGAAATAGATGTATTGACTGGTGAGGTGAGATGTGCACTAGAGCATGTAGTTATGTTTCCGGCTTCACATTATGTTGTTCCGCCAGATAAATTGAATGAAGCAATCAAGAAGATTGAGGAAGAGTTAGAAGAGAGAGTACTGTACTTTAAGAAAGAAGGGAAACTCCTTGAAGCGCAACGAATATCAGAACGTACAAACTTTGATATTGAGATGCTTCGTGAAACAGGATTTTGTTCGGGAATTGAGAATTACTCGGGACCGATGTCTGGACAAGAACCAGGAAGTACACCATATACGTTAATGGATTATTTTCCAGAAGATTTCTTGATTATTGTAGATGAGTCACATATTACAATACCTCAAGTAAGAGGAATGTATTCTGGTGATAGAGCTCGTAAAGAGACACTTGTTAATTACGGTTTTCGTTTGCCATCTGCAATGGATAACCGTCCACTTAACTTTGGAGAGTTTGAAAGTAAGATTAACCAGATGATGTTTGTATCAGCAACTCCGAATGTTTATGAGAAAGAGCATGAGTTGTTGCGTACGGAGCAAATTATCCGTCCTACAGGATTGTTGGATCCAGTTATTACGGTTAAACCGGTAGAAGGCCAGATTGATGATTTAATCGGAGAGGTTAATAAGGAAATCGCAGGGAAGAATAAGATTCTTGTTACTACGTTAACAAAACGTATGGCAGAAGATTTGACTGACTACATGCGTGAAGTTGGTATAAGGGTAAAATATCTTCATTCTGATATTGATACGTTGGAACGTTCGGAGATTATTCGTGATATGCGACTTGATGTATTCGATGTTTTAGTTGGAATCAACCTGTTACGTGAGGGTCTTGACATTCCTGAGATTACATTAGTAGCTATATTAGATGCAGACAAAGAAGGTTTCCTTCGTTCAGAGACTTCTCTAATCCAGACAGTTGGTCGTGCAGCGCGTAATGCAGAGGGACGAGTAATCATGTATGCAGATAGGATTACGGATTCAATGTCTAAGGCAATATCAGAGACAAACCGTCGTCGAGAGATTCAGCAGAAGTATAACGAAGAACATGGTATAACTCCAACAACCATTAATAAGAAGGTGCGTGAGTTGATCAGTATCTCTAAAAAAGTTAGTAAAGAGATGTATGACATGGACAAAGATTATGAATCTATGTCGAAGAAAGAGTTGCAAGCAGTAATTAAGAAGATTACCAAAGAGATGCATACAGCAGCTGCGGAACTTAACTTTGAGATGGCTGCACAATTGAGGGATAAACTACTCGAATTGAAGAAACATTTGAATGAGATAGATAACTAATAGCTTGTGCAAGGCGCATAGCCAGAAGCGAATCTACATTTAAAGTATAGAGGGAGCATGTGTATTGACATGATAAAAGAAGAGAAAGATCATAAAAAGTATATTAAGATACGTGGAGCCAAGGAGCATAATCTAAAAGATATTAGTTTGAATATACCAAGGGATGAGTTTGTTGTATTAACAGGACTAAGTGGTTCGGGTAAGTCTTCACTTGCCTTTGATACCATCTATGCAGAAGGACAGAGACGATATATGGAATCTCTATCCTCGTATGCTAGACAATTCCTAGGACAGATGGAAAAACCGAATGTGGAAAGTATTGAAGGTTTGCCGCCTGCTATATCAATTGATCAAAAATCAACGAATCGGAATCCTCGTTCGACAGTTGGTACAGTAACAGAGATTTACGATTACTTCCGTCTTCTATATGCACGTATTGGTGTACCACATTGTCCTAAGTGTGGTAAGGAGATTAAGAAACAAACAGTTGATCAAATGGTAGACGAGATTATGAAATTACCAGAGCGTACCAAGATTCAGCTTCTTGCACCTGTAGTAAGAGGGCGTAAGGGAGAACATGTTAAGCTGTTTGAACAGGCAAAGAAGAGCGGCTATGTACGTGTAATGGTTGATGGTTCTTTGTATGAACTTAATGAAGAAATTAAGTTAGATAAGAACAAGAAACATAATATCGAGATTATTGTAGACCGTCTTGTGGTAAAGGAAGGAATAGAAAAACGTTTATCCGATTCCATTGAAAGTGTATTAAAGCTAGCAGATGGTTTGCTTGTTGTAGATGTTATTGATGGTGAGCAATTGAATTTTAGTCAGAATTTTGCTTGTCCTGATTGTGGTATTAGTATTGATGAAATAGAACCAAGAAACTTCTCATTCAACAATCCTTTTGGTGCGTGTCCAGAATGTTATGGTATTGGTATCAAGATGGAATTCGACGAGGATTTGATGATACCGAATAAGAAACTTAGTATAGCTGATGGCGCTATTGTTGTTATGGGATGGCAATCAGCAACCGATTCGAGTTCGTATACACATGCAATCTTGAAAGCATTGGCGAAAGAATACAAGTTTAGTTTAGATACACCATATGAAGAGTTGTCAGAAGAAGTTCGTAATATGTTAATCTATGGAACGGGTGGAAAATCCGTTAAGGTTCATTATAAAGGACAACGTGGAGAAGGCGTGTATGATGTAGCGTTCGAAGGATTAATTAAGAATGTAGAGCGTAGATACCGTGAGACAGGATCGGAGACTAGTAAGCAAGAATATGAGACATTTATGAGAACAACACCTTGTAAATGTTGTGGTGGTAAACGTCTTAAGAAAGAATCGCTTGCTGTAACAGTAGGGGATAGGAATATAGCAGATCTTACGGAATACTCAATTAGAGATTTGTTCGATTTCATGAATAATCTTGAATTGACTTCCATGCAATTGAAGATTGGCCAGTTAATCTTAAAGGAAATACGTGCTCGTCTTGGTTTCTTGGTTGATGTAGGATTAGACTACTTATCATTAGCGCGTGCTACAGGAACGTTATCAGGTGGTGAAGCACAGCGTATTCGTCTTGCGACACAGATTGGGTCGGGTCTGGTAGGAGTTGCGTATATCTTAGATGAACCAAGTATAGGACTCCATCAAAGAGATAATGATAAATTACTTCGTACGTTATGCAACCTGAAGGATTTAGGCAACACACTGATTGTTGTTGAGCATGATGAAGATACAATGTTTGCAGCAGATCATATTGTTGATATTGGTCCGGGTGCGGGAGAGCATGGCGGTAGAGTAGTTGCCGAAGGAACAGCAGAGGAAATCATGGCAAATCCTGATTCTGTTACAGGAGCTTATCTTAGTGGTAGAATTCAGATACCAGTTCCTAAGGAGAGAAGAAAGCCAACCGATTATCTTAAGATAAAAGGTGCTAAAGAGAATAACTTGAAGAATGTGTCAGTAGATATTCCTCTTGGTATCATGACGTGTGTAACAGGTGTATCTGGTTCAGGTAAGAGTTCGTTGGTAAATGAAATTTTATATAAACGTTTAGCTAGAGATCTTAACCGTGCAAGATGTATACCGGGTAAACATACTGATATTATTGGAATTGACAAACTTGACAAAGTTATTGATATCGACCAATCTCCAATTGGTCGTACACCAAGATCTAACCCAGCCACTTATACGGGGGTATTTGATCAAATCCGTGATTTGTTTGCTACAACTCCAGATGCAAAAGCAAAAGGATATAAGAAAGGAAGATTTAGTTTCAATGTAAAAGGTGGCCGTTGTGAAGCTTGTAGCGGTGACGGTATCTTGAAAATTGAGATGAACTTTTTGCCTGATGTTTATGTGCCATGCGAAGTTTGCGATGGAAAACGTTATAATAGAGAAACACTTGAAGTTAAGTACAAAGGAAAGAGTATTTTTGACGTACTTGATATGACAGTTGAAGAAGCATCAAAATTCTTTGAGAACATGCCATCCATTAAGAGAAAGATAGATTCGCTTAAGGATGTAGGATTATCCTATGTAAAATTAGGACAGCCATCCACTACATTATCAGGTGGAGAGGCACAAAGAATTAAGCTTGCTACCGAATTAAGTAAAAGAAGTACAGGAAAGACAATCTATATCTTAGATGAGCCTACAACAGGACTTCATTTTGCGGATGTCCATAAGTTGATCGATATTTTAAGAAGATTGTCAGATGGTGGTAACACAGTTGTTGTTATCGAGCATAATCTCGATGTAATCAAGACTGCGGATTATATAATTGATATTGGACCAGAAGGCGGAGATAAAGGTGGTACAGTAGTGGCTACGGGTACGCCAGAAGAGATTGCTAACTGTAATGATTCTTATACAGGTATCTATATTAAGAAACAGCTAGAACGCTTTCAGTAGAAAAAGTAAAGTATGATAGCATAAAGATAAGAACGCCATAGGAAGTATGGATTATACCCTGTCATTTAGACAGTACGAGGGGATATTCAATTGCTTCTTATGGTGTTTCTTTTATTACTTACTGGTTAATACTTTCTTTATATGATATAATGAGGGTGTCAAACGACTTATTTAATAATGTAATTAATTAGAATTAGTATATAAAGCTTAGACTGTTAAATTAGGATATTATAAGAGGTGAGCAAGGGATGAAAAAAATTATACCAGTAATGCTACTAATTATGCTATTATGTGTAGCGTGTAAGCGCGATAATAATCTGGTAAATGATCCAAACGGTAAAGGAGAACAGACTTTATCGGAAGCAGAAGATCCTGATAATCTAGAGGAAACGGAGCAAGAACAAGAAGTTCATCTAGAATTGGGACCTGATGAATGGTACTATGTTGGAGAAGGCGACTTAGATTATGGTTATGGCAAAGTAGCATTTTTTGATTCTTCGATGAAGGTTGTGAAATATTTTGATAACGCCGTACTCCCAGGCAATGGAATGGGCATAATCGATATAACGAAGCCAGTGGTTGTTGGTTTGCTAGATGATGCAAAAAGAAATGGTGCCACAATAATAGAACCTAACCAATACACATATGGTGTCTATGATTTGAAGAATGATAATTGGATTATTCCAATGGATTACAATTCATTGAGCAAATATGCGAATGGTTGCTTTGGTGCAGTTATTGATGATGCTGAGCAGAATACAAGTAGTATGACCATATATAGTGGGCAGGGGAATGTATTAGCAGAAGGAATCGATGTGACAAACAGTTACGTTAGTCTAGTTGGTAAGAATCTCTGGAATGTTTCTTATGATGGAACAAAACCCATAGAGATATATGATGAGAACGGAAAACAAATTAATACAATAAGTAATAGTTATGGAATGGTGCATGGAGCGTATTTTGTAGCATCGAATACAGAAGAGGGTGATATCATCTATAATGAAGATGGTGAACCGGTTATTACCAAAGAAACAGTGGTTAAAAATAATAAATTGAAGGATGTTGATGATCAGCACTTCTTCGTAGTAGATTATAATGACTATAGTCATATGATAGAAGCTCAGATTGGTAAGTATCAATTAATATTAGATAAAGATGGGAAATTGATTAGTTGTATTAATCAAGAAGAGTTTCCGGATAAGTTAATATCGGTGGTATATGGGTTGTATTGTGTATCGGAATATCCTGATACAGATGATATCAAAAACAGTGATCTTGATATGCAATCATCAACAGGCAATGTTGATATGGAAGAGGGCACTGATGATGGAGACAATGATGATGTAGTGAGTGATGATATAGTAAATGATGAATATGGAATCGTAACGGATAAAGAGGATACTATATATAATGTGACAAGAAACAACAGTGTTACCTCTTATTATGATAAAGAAGGAAATCATCTGGTAACGACGGAAGGAGAGGAATTTCAGGGGCATCTACAACCCTATGGATTGGACTTCACTCCACATGATTTGTTCTATCAAAAACCGAATGGTTTTGAAGTGTATGATTATGAATGTAAGGAGACATATCAGTTTAATATAGGAGAGTTTGGAATTGTTGAATTACAATCACCATTACACAATTATTATCTAATTACTAATGAATTAGATGAAGGAACAAATATTTATGTATATTATAAGAATCTTCTATTGGCAGAAGGATCTAATCTGGTAGTTCAAGTTTTGGACGGAAATCTGGTAATTACGGACTATTCGGAAGATTATGCATTGGATGAAATATCACATATTTATGATGCAGATGGTAAGAAGGTATACGATTCGCCATGTTATGAGATGATTGAACAGATAGGAAGTAAGTATATTCTAGTACAAAGAGAAGGTGTTAGAACTATTGTAGATTATACTGGAAATGTAGTTTATGCATTCGATCGAAAAATCCAGGTAGAAGAGAAAGAATAAGGTTTAACCAATGGATGTTAAATAAATATCAAATTATGGTTCCTTTTTCGGAATAAATGCGTTATAATAATAGCGATATAGCAATTCGGATTGTTTGACAAAAACAGTGACTATTCGTAACTCAGTTTATAAATCTAGTTGTTCACAAAATGAAACCAAAACATTCAATTTAGCGCTAGTTAACTTGACATGGCCGGGTAGTTACACTAAATATCATAAGAAAAATATGGAGGATGAAAATATGTTAGTATCAGCAAAAGACATGCTTACAAAAGCAAGAGCAGGAAAATATGCAGTAGGTCAATTTAACATTAATAACTTAGAATGGACAAAAGCAATTCTTTTAACAGCACAAGAAAACAACTCACCAGTAATTCTAGGTGTATCTGAAGGTGCTGGTAAATATATGGGTGGATATCACGCAGTAGTTGGTATGGTTAATGGTTTAATGCAAGACCTTAAAATCACTGTACCAGTAGCATTACACTTAGATCATGGTAGTTTTGAAGGTTCAGAAAAATGTATTGAAGCTGGATTTTCTTCAATTATGTTCGATGGTTCACATTACCCAATCGAAGAAAACATTGCTAAAACTACAGAGTTAGTTAAAATCTGTAATGAAAAAGGTTTATCATTAGAAGCAGAAGTTGGTTCTATTGGTGGAGAAGAAGATGGTGTTGTAGGAGCTGGTGAATGTGCAGATCCTAATGAATGTAAACAAATCGCTGATCTTGGTGTTACTATGTTAGCAGCTGGTATCGGTAATATTCATGGAAAATACCCTGAAAACTGGGCTGGTCTTAGCTTTGAAACATTAGAAGCAGTTAATGAAAAAGTTGGAGATATGCCATTAGTTCTTCATGGTGGTACAGGAATTCCTGAAGATATGATCAAAAAAGCTATCTCATTAGGCGTTGCAAAAATCAACGTTAATACAGAATGCCAATTATCTTTCGCAGAAGCTACTCGTAAGTACATTGAATCTGGTAAAGATCTTGAAGGAAAAGGTTTTGACCCACGTAAATTACTTGCTCCAGGTTTCGAAGCAATCAAAGCTACTGTTAAAGAAAAAATGGAACTTTTCGGATCAGTTAACCAAGCTTAATAAGAAATTAGTTATACGTAAGGTGTAATTATTTCATAGAATATAAGAGCTGTCACTTAGTTTAATTAACTATAGTGGCAGCTCTTTTTGTGTTATAGAATATTCAACTGTATAATTGGTTTTTCGATAGACTTTTAATGACTATAGATTAGATTAATTTGTGTCCACAGTTTGAACAAAAATTACCCTCCCCTGTCTTTTGGCCACAGTTAGGACAGAAGTTTAGCTTAGCAGAGGACGCGTTAGGGAGAGCAGTGTTTGGTGTGGATTGTTGGTTTGTGCCGGCTTGATTTATATTCTGCATCATCTGATTAGCCATGTTCATACCCATCATCATACCAGCCATATCGGAAGCAGCACCGCCACCACGTACAGCGCCAGACGAGATTCCATCAACCATAGAAGCTTGTTGATATGTGTTCATATTTCCGATCATGCTGTGTGAAGCATTCTTTTCAATCATCTTTTGAACACTTTCAGGATAGTTAAAGCTCATGATCTGGAAGCTTGTAATAGTCATACCACTATCAAATAATTGCATATCTAAGTCATCTTTAATTCCTTTGGCAATATCAAAGGACATTGCCTGAAGGTTGAACATGTCTTTGCCTTCTTTAACAATCCATTTCATTAATAATTGATCAAGCATAGAAGTAATACGTAGTTTTACGTCCTCTACAAAATAAGAACTTTTAATGCCTGCAATCTTATCGATTAACTTAATATAATCATTTATTTTAAAGCTGAATGTACCATTAGCGCGAACAGGCATTCCACCTGGTAATTGAGGTGTAGGTATATTGATTGGATTACTAGTACCCCAACGTACCAAGAACTCCTTCGTATTGATAAATAAAACCTCGGTACGCATACCGCTGTTGAAACCGAATTTGAATCCTTTTAATGTTGAAAGGAAAGGAATGATTTGAGATTCGATATCATAGTCGCCTTCGTCAGTGAAGATTCCTTCAATCTTTCCGTTGTAAAGGAAGATTGCATCTTGACCTGGACGAATAATAAGACGACTGCCTTTCTTTATTTCTTGATTAGACCATTTATAGAAAATCATATCCTCGCGGAATTCATTCCATTCCACTACATTAGAAAATTGATTTGAGAAAAGTCCCATAATTTGTACTCCTTTTTCATGTTATTGTTAAAAACTTCTTTCGTGACCACTTGAGAATGAACTCCCGCCACCTGTAGTTCCGCCAGAGCTTCCTCCACCGCTATTATTATTGTTTTCGGGTTTCTTTCTCCTGGTAGTCGTTGTACGAATATAATGATCATAACAACCGGTTAGTTTAGAATTGCTATGATCTAAGTATGTTGCAGAGTTTGTAGTTACTTTACCACCAGAGTTGTGTACCATGATACCCACGGAAGTAGCACCTATAATAACTGCAAGTAATAGTTGAAACCAAATTTGAAAGAAAATGTTGTCTGGATCTACATTAGGTTTTGTACCAAGATAAGTATTTGTCTTTTTGATAAATGTTTGGATAGCGTTATCGTAATCACCTTCTTTTAACTTTGGAGTAACAACATCAAGAATTATATCGCTACGATTGGTATCCATTCGAATAGCAGCATCTTCATAGGCAAAGATATTGGTGATGCGATTATCCATGTCAATAAGGAATAGTACACAATTATCATTATACCCATCCTTGCCGTGAATATAAGTATCGTAATACATACTCGCATAGTCTGTAGTGGATAACTCATTTGTATCCGCAACAGTTACGACTACAATAGAAGTATCGCGTTTATGGCTATATTTATTAGCTAGATCATTCAAATCTCTTTGATCGTCAGTCGATAATAGATTAGCATCATCAAAAACATAAGGGATATCCTTCTTATTGCTTGCTGCTTGCATAGTTGGAGCAATAATAATACTTGATAATAAACAAATCATAAAAAAGATTGATGTAAGAATCCGTTGTTTTTTTGCTTTCATTATAATCCACCTCCCATTAATAATGCGATGATTTTAATGATAACAAAGCTTACTGCTGTAATTCCGCCGAACCAAGCTGCGATTTTCCCTTTGCTTAGGGGAGGGCGGCCTACTATTTTTCCAGTCTCTCCGTTCATGGCAAATATATGTTCCGAATCCTGATAATCATAGCTTACTAACCAAACAGGTAATAGCGTATAGAATGCGTTCTTTGGTTTTATATGAATCCTTTTGTTGAATACATTTACAGTGCTATAACCGGCTATACTGGAACGTAAATACGTTTCAACATACCCGGCAACACGATTTTGAATGCGAGGGAACAAATCTTTATCTGTGTAATTATATTTTTCAGCGATGTACCCAGCTAAATATGGCATGTTGAATGATTTTAAGTTTCTATAATCAAAAGGTTCTAATTTATCCATAAGACTATCGTTCATCTTTTCTGAAGCATCAACAGGTATTTTAAGATAATTTAGATCTGCACTTCGGTATACATTATAATGCTTTGTTTCTGTTACGATATAATCACCTTGTTCATAAGTGCTAACTCGAGTACATGCAGCATTAATTTCCCCGTTACTATGTAAATCATATAGCCAAAATGGGACATATAAGCCAGTCATGCTCTTGATTCTATCTGCAGTCATAAACCCTTTTGGAGTAAGTCTACCGTTTTTACACCATTTCTTAAAGGCTTCTTGTGCCTGTTCCTTGCTAATTTGAAAAGGTATGATGTAATAAGGAGAGGATTCTCCAGATAAACGATCTGCAAGAACTACAGGTGCACCGCAGAAACTACAAGTAGTTGCGGTGGTATCAGGTTCTGTTATTAATACAGCCCCGCAGTTATTACATGCATACTGGTTTACATCGGAATCATAAGTTTTAGATCTAGTGGAATTCGTATACTGCTCGGAAGAAGTAGTATTACCATCTTCGTTGCGTTTCATTGTATCAATATCGCTAGCATACCCGCAACTATCGCATAGAAGCTTCCCTGTATTGCTGTCGAACTTCATATCGGCACCACAGCTAGGGCATTTGTACTGAACGACCATAATATTTTCTCCTATTTTTGTCAAGTTTAAATAAGGTGCTGTAAAGGAACGATTATGAAAGCAAAATGCAATCTATATGTTACTATACAACACCTTTATTAGATTTATTTACCTAGACTAGCTTTTAATGCAGCTAATTCGTCTTCAACTTCAGATGAAGGGCTAGCGTATTTAGCAGTTAAATCAGCGATGTCGTCTTTGGCACCACGATTTAATTCAGCCATAGCATTGGCAGAATCAAGCATCTTGTTAGCTTTTGCTTCCATTCTATCGAATGCTGAAATAGAATTATTAGCGCTTGAAACGCTAGAACCAATTTTATTTATACGTTCTTGGGTTTTTGCAACTGACATTTTACCCTTAATCATATCTTTACGAGATTCTAATTCGTTTATATCATTAACAAGCTTGTCGTGCATTTCTCTCATTTGAGAAGCATTTGCACTTGCTATATTATAAGCCTCTTGAAGACCAGCTTGTTTGTTAGCTAGAGAAGATTTTTTCTCTAAGAATTTGCGAGCGTCATCTTCGTTGCCAGCTTCTAAAGCTTTTACTGCAAAATTTTGCATTTTATTAATTTCACTAGTGCATTCATCTAGTTCACGTTTTGAACGTTGTTCTTCAGCCATGATAGATGCTGTCTCAGCTTTAACTTTTCCTAAGTCACTGTTCAAATTACGTAAGCACTGGTCAATCATCTTTTCAGGATCTTCTGCTTTATCAAGGAGTGCGTTAATATTACTTGCCATAATATCTTTGAATCTTGTTAATATACCCATTCGTGGTACCTCCCTTAATTATGTATTTATAGTTTTAGCTATAAATAGTTAGTAACAATTCAGAAGTTCTATATATCTATGAGTATTCTGATCTATAAGTATTCCGAATGCAGTTACATTATTTTTACAGTTATAGTTTATTATCTTTTGCTCATAACGTCAAGTTAAAAAGGGATTAGAAAGCTTAGTAAAGTCTTAAAAAATAAGAAAAAAAGGATAAAACGTGTATTATCTGCTAGAGTGAATATACTTATACTAGTATACATCTTGTCTAAGTAGGGAAAAACGTGTATAATCGCTAATAGAAAATATTTATTACAACTATTCAGGACTGTGGACTTCGTAGTCTTGGATGATGTACTTTTGTAAATTATAGAAGAAAGAGAGTAAAATACAATGTGGTTAGCAGATGGCTGGAAAGATTATGAAGTAATTGATACTTCAAAAGGTGAAAAATTAGAACGTTGGGGTAAATACTTATTAGTAAGACCGGATCCGCAGGTTCTATGGGATACCCCTAGAATGCATAAGGGTTGGAAGAAAATGAACGGTCATTATCATAGAAGTAGTAAAGGTGGTGGCGAATGGGAATTCTTTGATTTGCCAAAGCAATGGACAATCAATTACAAGAGCTTGACTTTCAATTTACAGCCATTTAGTTTTAAACATACAGGAGTATTCCCGGAACAAGCAACAAACTGGGATTGGTTCTCTGATAAAATTAGAAATGCTGGTCGTCCAATTAAAGTATTAAACTTGTTTGCATATACAGGTGGTGCTACTTTATCAGCGGCAGCGGCGGGAGCAAGTGTTACACATGTTGATGCGTCAAAAGGTATGGTTACATGGGCGAAAGAAAATGCAAAATCATCAGGACTTGAGGAAGCACCTATCCGTTATATAGTAGATGATTGCGTGAAATTCGTTGAACGTGAGATACGTCGTGGAAACACATATGACGCAATTATCATGGATCCTCCTTCTTACGGAAGGGGACCAAAGGGGGAGATTTGGAAGATTGAGGAAGCAATTTATCCTTTTGTACAACTCTGTACAAAAGTTTTATCGGATAAGCCTTTATTCTTTCTAATTAATTCGTATACAACAGGGCTTCAACCAGCGGTACTTGCCTATATGATGGGTACGGAATTGGTTCCGCGCTTTGGTGGAGTTGTGAATGCAGATGAGATTGGTTTACCAGTTAGTTCGAACGGATTGACACTACCATGTGGTGCTTCAGGGAGATGGGAATCAAAATAGTATTAGGTAGGGGATACCAAGCAGAGGCAACAAAGTGATTATCACTTTGTTGTTTCTTTTTCTATAATAATGTAATAGATCATAAAATTATGGGAAGACTACTAATTAGTGAATTTATATGGTGGATTCCTAAGAATACAGAATTGGAGGTGTGTTGAGTAAGGGTTATAGAGATATAAGTCTAATAGTGATGAAGTGAAGAGATAAGTAATAAGAAGGTGGTACATGAAATTGTACTCGATAGTTAGTTGATTATAATAGGAAGAAATTCGTTTGAAAGTTAAAGAGTATTCAAGAAAAGTTGCTTTAGAATAAGTAATATGGTTAGGAATAGTGGTAATGCTAACATAACTATGGTTATGAATATGCTATCTAGCAAAATGTTAAAAAAACAAAAAAGTATAAATGAAATATTGTATATTTTTTTGAATAAATTATAAAAAAAAGTGCTTGCAATTCTTGTAAACCTACTGTATAATAACTATTGTTGTGACATTGATAGCGTAGAAGCGCGAGGTTGCTGTGCAAGGCACAGGTTTTCCGTGGAGCGAATGTCAAGTTATGAAACTGGCGACAAGTCACTGTACAAATCAATAGCTCTGCAAATTGCAGAAGAGAGAGTGTGTGTAATTAGATAAGTTCTGATTACGAAGCAAGAAACCGCTCGTTTTACGAGATGAGTTATCTGCGATACACACGGATACGTGTACAGTCACCGCTTGTCGTACTGATATTAAGTGCGAAAAGGAGGCGACTTTTTTTATGGCAAGTCAAGTAATGAGAATTACACTTAAGGCGTATGATCATCAATTAATCGATCAATCAGCTGGAAAAATTATTGAAACTGTAAAGAAAACAGGATCTAAGGTGAGTGGACCTGTGCCACTACCAACTAAGAAAGAAGTAGTAACAATTCTTAGAGCTGTTCATAAGTACAAAGATTCCAGAGAACAATTTGAACAAAGAACTCATAAGAGATTAATCGATATCATCACTCCAAGCCAAAAAACAGTTGATGCATTATCTAGATTAGAAATGCCAGCTGGTGTGTATATCGACATCAAAATGAAAACTAAATAGTTTTCGAAAAGAAGTAAGTATTAAAAGCAAGTAATCCTTTAGGGTTTATATATAGAGACCAAGTGTCAGGGGTTCCTGGCCCAAGCACTCAAAAGTAAGCCATCTAGGATGATTACACGAAATTTGTGTAATCCGCTGTAGATTAAACAGGAGGTGCATTCGTAATGAAGAAAGCAATATTAGCTACTAAAGTCGGAATGACTCAAATCTTCAATGAAGATGGAGTATTAACTCCAGTAACTGTATTACAAGCTGGTCCTTGTGTAGTAACTCAAGTGAAAACAGTTGAAAATGATGGATACAGTGCGATACAAGTTGGTTATGGCGATATTAGAGAAAAATTAGTCAACAAACCAAGAAAAGGACACTTTGCAAAAGCAGGTGTTACAAACAAGAGATTCTTAAAAGAATTCAGATTTGACAATGCAGAAGAATATACTGTAGGACAAGAAATCAATGCAGATATCTTCGCAGCAGGTGATAAAATCGACGCAACTGCTAAGTCAAAAGGTAAAGGATTCCAAGGTGCTATTAAGAGACATGGTTTATCAAGAGGACCTATGGCACATGGTTCTAAATACCATAGACATGCTGGTTCAAATGGTGCTGCTTCAGATCCAAGTAAAGTATTCAAAGGTAAAAAAATGCCTGGACATATGGGAGCTGTTAAAGTAACTATTCAGAACTTAGAAGTTGTTAAAATAGATGCAGAAAATAACCTAATCTTAGTTAAAGGTGCAGTACCAGGACCTAAGAAATCTGTGGTTATGTTAAAGAATTCAGTAAAAGCAAACTAATTGCTTTAAGGAAGGAGGAACACACTAATGGCAAACGTATCTGTTTACAATATCGAAGGTAAAGAAGTTGGTTCAATCGAACTTAACGATGCTGTCTTCGGAGTTGAAATAAATGAACATTTAGTTCACATGGCAGTTGTTCAACAACTTGCAAATAAACGTCAAGGAACTCAAAGCGCTAAAACTCGTGCGGAAGTACGTGGCGGCGGAAGAAAGCCTTGGAAACAAAAAGGAACTGGTCATGCAAGACAAGGTTCTACAAGATCTCCACAATGGACTGGTGGTGGGGTTGTATTTGCTCCAAAACCACGTAATTATTCATTCAAAATGAATAAACAAGAAAAATTAGCAGCTATTAAGTCTGCTTTAACATCAAGAGTAAATGCTTCTAAATTAGTAGTTCTTGATGAACTTAATTTCTCTGAAATTAAAACAAAACAAATGAAAGCTGTACTTGATAACTTAAAAGTAAGCAAGGCATTAGTTGTTTTAGGAGAAAAGAATGAAAATGTAGTATTATCAGCTAGAAATCTTCCAACTGTAAGAACTGCATTAACAAATACAATCAATGTATATGACATCTTAAAGTATGATACAGTAGTATTAACTAAAGATGCAGTAGCAAAAATTGAGGAGGTGTACGCATAATGGCAAATTTAAAATATTATGATGTTATACTTAAACCAATCGTTACTGAAAAAAGCATGAACGCAATGAGCGAAAAGAAGTATACATTTTCTGTTCATACAGATGCGACTAAAGGTCAAATCAAAGAAGCAGTTGAAAAAATGTTCGAAGGAACAAAAGTTGCTAAAGTAAACACTATGAATCTTGATGGTAAAAATCGTAGACGTGGTGCTGTTGTTGGTAAAACTGCTAAAACTAAAAAAGCTATCGTTCAATTAACAGCAGAAAGTGCTGATATTGAAATCTTCGAAGGATTATAAGATTAATCTTAAATAACGCTTCGACGATAGACCGGAAATAGATTAACAATATGGCTTTTTATAGCCGATAAGAATAAAACAGACGATCAAAAGTCGTTAACACGCAGTGAAAGGAGTGCAAAACATGGGAATCAAAAAGTTTAACCCATATACACCTTCCAGAAGACATATGACTAGCTCAGATTTCTCTGAAATCACTAAATCTACTCCTGAGAAATCATTAGTAGTATCTTTAAATAAAAACGCTGGTCGTAACAATCAAGGAAAGATTACAGTAAGACACCAAGGCGGTGGATCAAGAAGAAAATATAGAATCATCGACTTTAAGAGAAAGAAAGATGGTATCCCAGCTACTGTTGTAAGTATCGAATACGATCCAAACAGAACTGCTAACATCGCACTTATCTGCTACGCAGATGGTGAAAAAGCATATATCTTAGCTCCTAACGGATTACAAGTAGGAACTAAATTAATGAACGGACCAGAAGCTGAAATCAAAGTTGGTAACTGTTTACCACTTCAAAACATTCCAGTAGGTACTCAAGTTCATAACATCGAATTATATCCAGGTAGAGGTGGCCAATTAGTTCGTTCAGCTGGTAACTCAGCTCAGTTAATGGCTAAAGAAGGCAAATACGCTACATTAAGATTACCATCAGGTGAAATGAGAATGGTTCCAATTATTGCCAGAGCTACAATTGGTCAAGTTGGTAACATTGATCATGAACTTATCAATATCGGTAAAGCTGGTCGTAAACGTCACATGGGTATCAGACCTACAGTTCGTGGTTCTGTAATGAACCCTA
>JAHZFJ010000023.1 GCA_019421365.1 Lachnospiraceae bacterium | reverse complement strand
AGCTGGCTGGGGACACACCGGCAGAGCCGGTGGTTTATTTTGCTTCTATACAATAAAGATGTGCCACTGCTGTAAGTGTTATACAGCCAGTGGCACATCTTTTAGTTTTCAATTCTTATACAATCTAGTTTATCATTCATTGCATTCTGTATAGTTCACTTCTTAAATTCATACAAATCTACTGTAATTTGAATTCACCAACTACTTGACTAAGATTATATGCAATGTCTTCTTGTTGTTTCGACATGGAATTAACATCCTCCACGGTTGAAGATACCTCCGTTACAGAGTTCATAATAAGGTTGCTATTCTCTGCAGTTGATTGTGCCGATTCCGCAATACTTTGAATTGCAAGACTTACTTCTTTCATAATTCTCTCAATTCCGCTTCCCATCTCGGAAATCTTCTCTGATATATCTTCAATATGATTTGCATCTGCTTCATATTGTTCTGCTACATTAACAAAGCTTTGATAATCAGGCGTTACTGTTTCTTTCACAAAAGATAAAAGGGCACTTGAATCTTGCGTTAGTGCTTTGAAAGCTTCCTCAATATCTTGAATTGTATCTTGGATTTCCGTAACCGTGATGGCCGTATCGTTAGCAAGTCTACCAATTTCAGATGCAACGACTGCAAATCCTCTACCAGCTTCCCCTGCCCTTGCTGCTTCTATAGAAGCATTTAAAGAAAGTAAATTAATCTGGTTCGCAATATCAGATATCACACCAGCCATTGTTCCGATCGACTCTACAACTTTTGTATTTTCAAGACTCCTCTTAAGTTCTGCCTCATATTTTACAGCTAAATCAGATGCTACGCTGAAAGACTTCTTACTTGACTTTCCAATATTGACCGCACGATCTTTAATTTCATCAGACATTGCTTTGCTTTTTTGAATCTGCGCTGCTAGAACACTTACAGAGGCATTTACCTCTTCTGTTGAGGCATTTACCTCTTCCGTCGAAGCACTTGTTGTCATCATCGCCTCATTTACTTCTGCCATATAGTTCTCAATCTTAAGAAATTGCTTTTGTAAATTTACTGCAGAATCATTCAACTTGGTACTAGAATCATTGATTTCGTCCGCTCGACTCGCAATGTTTTGAATAACCGTTTTATTACTATTATACATCTCATTCAGAGAATCCCCCATCTGCCCAAGTTCATCAATTGTCTTCACTTCTAATTGTTTAATAGTAAAATCTCGATTCGCTAATGAACTGGCAAAAGTTTTCACCTTCTTAAGTCCATTAGATATAGACTTCACCTGTATTAAAACAGTAGCCATAACCCCTAGTACAGCTATAATACATACAATAATTAACTTCTGTACTAATTCAACAATTGGACGAATTAATTCTTTTTCAGGTATCTGAATGATTAATTTCCAATTTAAATCTGGAAGAGTTGTATAATATAAATTATATTCATTCTTATCTTTTACATAAGACGATGTCCCTTCTTGATTTCCCATAATCTCTACCGCTGCTTCTGCAAGGGAACTATTATCATCCTCCATAATATTCTCACTGTTTGTGGCTTTTTCTAAATCATCACCATATATATACGTTCCATCAGCTGTAAGAAGAAGCCCACTGCCACCTTCTCCAACCTTGATATCTCCAACAAGAGTTTGTATGGCGGTTAACTCCATATCTACCGTAATACAGCCGATATAAGTATTATTATGATTAAAGATTGGGATTGAACAGGTAGACATAATGGTATCTAATGTTTCATCATAATAGGGATTTGTAAATACCGCTTTCGTTGTACTTTTAGAATTCTTATAATACTCTTGAGTGAAATAATCATAATCTGCATTGCTATAATCGTAGGTAGTTATGTAATTAGATCCCTCTTTGTATACGTATGGCCCCACGTATTTCTGTGATGTGTCAAAGACATATGGTTCGAACCATATTCCACACCCCAGAACTAAATCATTGTCCATAGCCATTCTACCTAACAACTTCTCATAATCAGATATGTTTGAACTTTCATATGTACTTCCTACTGATTTTGATAATGTATTTGCCATTGAAGAAACGGAATTTAAATAGTTTTGAATATTCTGAAGCTGTGCAGACAATTCCGAATCCATTACATTGTTAATTTGTTCTTTAATAATTTTTTCACTTGATTTAGCACTCAATACAGTTAATATCACCATCGCTAAGAGAATAACCGGCAATATAGTAATAATCATCTTCATACCAATCTTTTTGCATTTCATAAGACAATACTCCTTTCAACCTTTTGTATAAATGTAATTTTGCATAATTATTTTAGCATTAAGATTATCAATTATCAACAACATACCACATAATTTACGATAGTCATAGCTCATAGAGTCTGTTGCAAAATATAGTTTGAATATCTATAACATATTTTTCAGTTATAATGTGTTGAAATGCAACATCAAAAAAATCTTGAACAAACTGTCTGGTCAACTTGATAAGTATTGTCTATATCAGGATAGGTAAATCGCGAAGATTTTTTTGATACTTATTCTGAGATAACGAAAAAAAAGACGTAGATCTGGTTTATTATATAAGCCAAATCCATGTCTTTAACATGCTAATCATCATTAATTTGATTTTATCTAGATAGTATTCTATCTATAATATGAGTACGCTTCATCTAAGGCAAATGCTTCCCATGTTCTAAAATCAGCGGAATCTTCATTATCATGATTCTCTGCCTCTGAGAACTTAACTGCATTCGATGCATAACGCCAACGGAACAAGACGTCATCTTTGAAATACAATCTGTGTGAGTCACTTCCTTCAATGTAAGCAAAAATTAATTTCTTATCTTCAAAATAATAATATCTGATATATTCCGAATAGTTTGCTCCCTTTTTAACAGCAATGAGGCGGATCTCTCCATTTTCTGAATATGTAGTAACACCATCTGCTAGGCTCGTTTCATCATATTTTTTCTTAGATTTCTTACTGACAATCTTATTATACACTTCTCGTATTCTTAATACTTCTTCTTCAATTTCACTATTTGATAAGCGAGTATTACCGATAAGATCCGAATAGTCCTCATCCTTCGTTTGCATAATAGTTGGCTGGAATGATTCTGTACTTCTCATGAAGCAATCATCCCCTGTATAAGTAAGATATAATTCTTGTGTTGCTTCTTTATCAGATTGATTTGTTGTGTACTCTATTAGATACAATTCTTTATTTTCCCTATAAATCTTATTATAGATATCTTCCATGTCATTACCGTTATCTATACTCTGATAAAATCCACCCGTCTCATCACTTATATAATTCAGTTCGTTCGCATCAACATCATAACCAATTCCAATTATATAGACCGGAACTCCGTACTTATTCGCTACAGCGATTACGTCATCACTAGTTTTAATGCTAACATTATCGTAACCATCTGTAAATGCGATGACACACTTAGCTCCCTCTTGCTCTGCTGCTTGACAAACAGCTACATACAACGCATCATATAAAGCAGTCGAATTACCTGCGTACATATTATTAATCTCTTTCAACATTTGATTCTTACTATTTGAAAATGCAGTATTGACATTAACGGTATTATAGAAGGTAATTAACGATGTCTGATCCCCTGAACTATACTGTATACAGTCAACGAATTTTTCCATAGCTTCTTTAACAACTTCTATCTGCTCGTACATACTACCACTCACATCCGCAACAAGACAGGTATTCAATTGCTCTTTCTCATCAAGCTGGCTGGCTTTATCAATGGTTACATCACTATATGTACCATCAATTAATTCCTTTATGGCAATGCGATCTGCTGCTAGTTTCACCATATCTCCTGTAAGCATATTAAAACCACTCACATATAATTTCACCGTTGGATATGATGACACATCAACCTGCTCCACATTAAAAAGATAGTCCCATGATTTCTCTATCTGTTCTATTAATAGTACACCATTCTGATATTCATCATAAGCTTCTAGATAATCGTTATCATTCATATAGGCTGATGCATTCGACTCGTATTGCCTTAAAATACTAACCTCCGTTGCAATAAGTTGACCACGATCAAAGTTATCCAGCCTAGCCTTTAGTTCCTCAATCATAAGAATATTAGAATCCACACACCCCGTATAGAGTTCATCGAGTTCAGAAACCGCTAATTGTATTTGCTCTAAACTATATAACTCCAAACCTTCTTCAAGACTGGCTTGCAATTCTGTCATGGATATATACTCTTCATCAACAAGCATAAGTTTACCAAACGAGGCTTCATATTCCTCTAGTTTACCAGCATAAGCAGCTACTTGTTGTTCATATACTTCCAAATCATTTTTAAATGTTTCAACCGACTCTTCTAATCCTTTATATGCCTCTTTATCCTTATTCTTGATTGCTTTTTCTGCTTCTTTAATTAGAGCATTGTATTCGTCACTCATGTCACCTAACTGATATGTACTACAATATTCTTCAAATGCTTTTATCTTCTTATCAAATGCCTGTACCTTCTTCGAATTCTGAAGAAATATTCCGCTGACGACTATACATAGTAAAAGTATTGCTACTATTCCAGATATAATTATTGGCTTCTTATTCTTTGGGGGCTTATCCATATTCGTAGCGGAAGTTTCGGATTGGTTTTCTAATTGGTTTTCGGGCTTGTTTTCACTATGGTTCTCTTCCAGATTGTTATTGATGTTTAATTGGTTGATTGTCTCACCGGTAATTGTCCCCTCTTTAATTATCTCGATATTCGGTTGTTCTGTATTCAGTTGTTCGGTATTTATCACTTCACTAATCTGTGGTTCCTGAATCTTTGATTCTGTGTCAATCATGTTGCCACATTGCGTACAAAAATTATTATGCTCGGCAACTTCTGCGCCACATTGGTTACATTTCATTCATGCTCCTCCTCGTTCATTCGTATCTTACAACAAAACACAAACCTCTTTATAATTATCAATCATAAAGAGGTTCGTACTTATCCAACTACTGGTAATATAATAGCATTTAATTTATAATTATGCAACTTTTTACATTGTATTGATTGTTAATTAGACTCTATATTCAATTATTCGATTGCTACCTCTGCATTATTAATACACCTTGTTTGGCTATTCTTTATTTGATTATAGAGATAGACCCCAATGTATATATATGGTAAACTAATAATATATTCCACCAAAAGAAAGGATATTAAAATGGATAAAAAAGCAAAACTAACGTTTATATTCACCATCATTACTTGGCTATTAGTCTCATCTTCTTCAATCTTATTTTCAAATATTATTTCAGGATGGTATGGTATATTTATAGGATTAGGTGTTATGTTAGTTTCACTAATCATTCATCTAATTGCCCGAGCTCGTAATCCCAAATTATATTTGATTAGTAGCTGTATCAATGCGCTTGCTACAGGGATAGCCATGTCTTCTTATTATGCTTATGCAAAGATTGAGTTACCACTAGATATACTCGGTATAACTTTACTCTGTTATATCCTATTATCCTACTTAATATGCATGGGTGTTTATAAGATACAATCAAAGAAAAAAGCTGCTTGGTTATTTGGCGGCCTATTCTTGGTTTTGTTAATTATTACAATTGCCGCTTGGAAAAGTAGTTCTTTGTTTAGCATCGCCTTTTTTGCTTTGATAATCGTATTCTTTTATTTCTTACTAGAAATGAAGACATTTCATACCACAAGAAACTACCTTTCCGATTTATCCTTAGCAAGCTTTGGAATATTCTTCCTTATTGCTTATATCGTAATTGTATTAATTAGTGATGGAGATGGCTTGGAATTGATTGATTTTGTAGGCGATGGTGGAAAGCAAAAGAAGAAAGTGTAATTCTCTCTATATCGTAATCTTCTCAATGTTAAATGAACTCTTGTCTACAGTCATGTGCGCCATAGTAATCTCAAGATCAAAACGACGCTTTCCGCAGCTCCCCGGATTGAAAATTCTAACTCCGTCCACTTCCCTGTCATCATACTTATGAGAATGACCATATACAATGATATCTACATCTTTCAAATCTTCCGGTATGTCTTTCTTATTGTGTACAATAAAAATTCGCACTTCTTCTATGATTATCAAAAGTGATGTTGGAAGTTCGCTCGCCCATTCTTTGTCGTTATTCCCTCTAACGATATAGAGTGGTGCGTAGCTACGAAGTTCATCTACGATAGCCCCAGTATTAATGTCTCCTGCATGAATAATAATATCGGAGTTCTTTAGTTGTTGTTTTACCTCTTCACGGAGTAGACCGTGAGTATCGGAAAGTATGGATATGTTTGTCATGGTAGTTCTCCTCTTTATTCTAGCGTCAAACCGTTATCTTCTCTTTTTCATGGAAAATTCAAGTCTGAAATAGTTATTTTCTTCATTTTCATTTGGTATCAAGAAGCCGACTTGTGAGTTCGTATATCCATAATACTCTGTATTACAAATAATATCAACATTTCCCTCATTGAAAGAATACTCACCAAAGGTATTCTCCTGAATTTGATTTGCAATTCGCTGTAGAACTTTTGAAAACAATCCTACTTCTTCCTGTGCACCGGCAAAAGCATAAGATGCTAATAGTATATACATATCATTAGATTGAATCCATTCTTGATTATTCTCCAACTCAATTATAAACGAAACGCCTTGAATTTTATCCTCTTCTAATGTATAGATAAACTCTGGTGGTATGGATAGTCCAGACAGTACATATACAGTTCCATCGAAGGGCTTCTCTACCCACTTACTACTATCATCTAAATATTCACTTCCCAAATCTATGTCATAGAGACTCGCATAGTAATTGAAGTTTTCTACAAACTCTGCTACTGTCAAATCACCTCGATTTGGAGGAAGCTTTTGATAGAATATTGTACTCACAAAAATAGTGATAAATACTATATGTACAATAATATAGAAAACACCTCTATACCATTTTGTATCCTTAATTGTGTACGTTATGTCTTCATCCCATGGTTGCATCTGTTTCTCACTGCAAAGCACATAACTTTTCCATAGCCGAACCAGATTGTAAATTGGAAGGCTATATCCCATTCCTTCACCAATAATTCTCCAAGTTCTCTCTAATCCTTCTCCATAGGAGAGTCTTCTCCCATCTGAAGATACAACTTGTAGCCCAAAGATTGACTTTCCTAGAGTCGTTTTGAACAAATGAAGTAAAATTGGCTCACAAAATAACATAATACCAATCGCCACAAAGTTATCAATGATATTTCCTAGATTGCCTCTTTTTAAAAGATTCACATGGAATACGAGTCCAAGTACAACTGACCACAATGTACTATACAATAGTATATCAATCATTCTTGCAAAATATCTTCGCCACGGGTGAAATACTTCATTGCATTGTACATTCAGCCTTTCATTCCCAAGTTGCATTTCTTTTTCATTATCCAATATGATTTACCTCCCCATTCCCCATATATAACACAAATTAAATATGTTATATATTATACGTAGAATGGTAAACCATATTATTCCATTTGTCAATTTGATTGGTTTTGTTTATCTAAGAAATGATAGTGCATAATAGATTCATCTATTCTACATATTCTAAATAAATCTTATTCTTAAATCCACCTCTTTCCTCGGATTTTTCTATTCGTTTTGATTCTAATTGTTCGATTGTATATCCTCTCGCTTCGCAGATTGCATACAAAACTTCTAAGACATCAGCCATTTCTTCTAAGTTCTTATCCTGTTGGTACTCTGCTACTTCTTCACTTAGTTTTCTGTCTAGTTCTGTGATGTATTCTTTATCTGATAGAACGTGGCATACCGGATTTTTATTGCTTGCTTCTATGATTTGGGGGATTTTATCTCGTACTAGTTTGTTATGGGTTTTCATTCTTTTTGATCTCTCTTTCCTTTGGCTGTAGCATACCAATTATGTACTTAATCTGCTAATTCGATTTTCCGAAATCCCATCTTTTCAGCAGCGCTATATACCGGTAATATAATTTCTTCAAGATTACTATAAAACACATCTTTCTCGAGTCCAGCCATATATAATCGCTTTCTAACCTCCTCATTGTTTACATTACTATCAAGACATTTATCAAAGATTTGATGTAGTTTATCATATTGCCATACTAACTGGTAAGCGTTATACTCTATCTCACATAAAAGCGGAAAATATTTATTCCAATCAGGTAAGTTATTACTCTTCTTACTATTAATACTTCTTGTTGTTGGACATAAGTTCCACAGTTCATCATGTGCAACATAAGACCGCGGAACAAAATGATCGATTGAAATACTATTCCCCTGGATTTCCTCTCCATAATAAATCTCTTTCATTGGTGAAATCTCAAGTACAGCTTTCCAGTATTTTTTAACTCTTATTAGATCTCTTTCCTGATTCGAATATAGTTTGAATGCAATTCCTGGTACACTAGGATTACGTTTTTGCAAATACATTATCTTGTTATACTCTATCCAACCTCTTAATATTTGCTGATTCTCACTAATATACTGACACCATTCTTTTTGAACATGTATTTTACTTTGTAATCCAGAAATTAATGTAAAGTAGTATATTAACCTTTTTTCTTTATTTATCTTATCTGCAAGCTTTTTCTCCGAAACATCCCATTCATTCTTTCCTCTAATGTCATCCATAAAAGGTGCTTGTAATCGATATGGCACATTTTTTGTTAGCGTACGTTTCTTTTCGGCTACAACTTTATCTTGGCAATTTTCAAGATATAATATAATATTTTCTTTTCTCTCACAACTTTTCAAACTACTGATTCCATAAACATAATGAACTAACGCTTCCAAGGTGTCTCTCGGCCCTAAATTCAATCGATATTCTGCTACCATATACCAAGCACTGGCAACCATTTCATTAATCAGTTCATCAAATGTTACTACTTCTTTTCCAGAAACCACCTTAATCATGATAGCCTCAAACCAAAATAATTTATAGCACTCACTCTTTTTATCGAATAATTTGGATAAGAATGATATGTCTAGTTTATCTGAGTATGGTAATTGCATTTTGTGTGCTCCTTTTTAATAAATGTGATATAATGCCATATAGTTCCCCTGTTTTCTATAAAGGAACTGTTTTACTCCAATATAATATATTATTGTACAGTACCCACACAGTTTTTTCCTCCATATGTATTGCATTAATATAATGTATACGAATAAAACTTCTTTTTTAGGCAGTTTAAATAACAACACCTCTTTCATGGAGATTTTCTATATCCCCCTCTAATTGTACTATTGTATATCCTAAAGGCATATCCCCCTTTTCATTATTTTACTGCCTTGCAAATCTCGCTTCGCAATGCTTTATCTAAATGAACCATTGCATTACATTGAAATTCTTTTATCTTGTCCCAATCATCATAATTTGTTATATTTACATCCTCTAATCGATATGATATTCTGCACGATTTTTTTTTATCAAGTCTTTGCCAATACAATTCAGAACCAAATTCCTGTTCTATCTTATCTCTGTTATTGTACAATAAGTCGAATATAACCTCATTAATTTCTTTATCACCATGGTTAATTAATACTTCTACACTTACATATGTCTTTGTAACAACGAAAGAGAATGGTATTCCTGACACTCCCGAACCACTTGATAGCCAATGGTCAGTAGATGGATTTACATTCTGAAACTGCTTAGAAATACTATTGAATTTTTCCAGTAACTCAGCCCAGTATTTTCGTCTTAACTCTTCAATCCCTTTACTACTTTCTTTTATAGCTTGTGATTCTTTCGCTTTATCTGCCATCTTGATTAAATAATCTGCTGCTTCCTTTACTGGTATTATTTGCTCTATATCTAGCAATAATTCATTACCATGTTGATAAGGTGTAACTTTAAAGCACTGCACTGAAATCCCATGATTTAACATCCACATAACTGTAGATGTTACTTCTTTTCTAAAGTGACCTGCAACCAAAATCATTCTTTGATCAAGTTCGTACTTGTAAATGTTCTCTCTCCTTAAAACCCAACTCATGAAATGTTTTACTTATTATTTTATCAATCTTATTGTTCTCTTTATCAATAACAAACATAATACCCCTCCAAAAAATCTAAAATCATTCTCATACTGGTAACCTATTAATCGAGTATACATTTCCCAATCACCATCTGCATCTTCAATCCAGTATCATCTACCATCGGTTCTTCTGGGATTACCTCACACAATCCCTGTTTATCTAGATTTGCTGTTACAGCCAAACAAATTGCATCTACAATATCATCCACATTACAACGATATACCTTT
This sequence comes from Lachnospiraceae bacterium, assembly GCA_019421365.1. Lineage (GTDB taxonomy): Bacteria > Bacillota > Clostridia > Lachnospirales > Lachnospiraceae > Anaerosporobacter. The sequence goes on along the minus strand of JAHZFJ010000023.1, from coordinate 61,630 downwards.
GCCATTTGAATTAAATCATTCGCATTTAGTTGAGGTAAATACTTTTGTAAAATCTGCACTCGTTCAATCAATCCTTCGTATTCCGATTTCTTCGATAGTACCGTCTTTCCATTCAGGCGTGCAAAACATACCTCAGGATGGCTTTCTAAAATCACATTTTTATACTCTTCATGTTCTTGTAAGAAGGTATCTAATTCTCTCATCTTTGGCATAATTCCTACCGTTAATGGAGTGAACTTCTTACCTAACACACGTACATTTTCTTCATATGCCCCTGCTACACTTTCAGCATAGACTGCTTGTCTACATGGAACTGGGAATATGGTTGAGGTGCGTTCTTTAATAATCTGTCTCGCATACGCATCTGGTCTAATTTGCTCTGTACTACTCGGCAAGCCGATTACCATATCGATTAAGAAATTATCAAATCCTGTGTAGTCTGTGACAATTTGTTCAATTGAAGTCTTCTTCTCAATCTTTAGTGTACCATGATCTATACTTGCTACAATCCAACCACCCTTGCAACCATCTACTCCAATTGATAAGCTATTCTTATCCAGGATTCTTAGATGTTGCATATCTTCATTCGGAATCGCTTTCACATTTGGAGAAATCTCCTTATAAACGGAGATCATATCCGAATCTTGCTCTCCACTAACACCACTTCCATACTGTACTACTTGTTCTACCATATGACCGATATTTCCTTCCCCTGCATATCTCCTTGTATTGAAGAAGTCTTCATTCAATTCTAACCAGTATAGGGGATGGATCTCCACCTTCAATTCAACTTCCCGCTGCAGATATCCAACATAAACCTCTACATAACAGTCTTGATTATAATAAGTAAAGTCCATCATGTGATTTAGTTTTATCTCCCTCTCACTAATTCCCGTCTCCTCATATAGTTCGCGATACGCTGCTGCAAATCCATCTTCTTCAGAATTTATTTTTCCTCCAACAAAGTTATATAATCCTTTGTACGGTTCTTTTATTCGCTTACAAAATAATAATTTATCTCGCTTTACATTGTATACCATTATACAGTTATATCCTTGCATTGTTCTTCCTTTCAAATCGAATTCTATCTATAAACTTGTGATTTATTAATAGAAAGCATTTACCTTCTGAAATTCCTCCTGAATGCATGATAAATCATAACATTTGAGGAATTTCATTATCATAGGTGCCTGTCCATATGATCATCATCTTATTCCTTATTGAAACACATGCTTCCCTACTGCAGCAACTCCTCAAAATCCTCTCTCGTCATATTCTGTAATTGATTCGTATCCTCACTAATAATCTGATCTGCAAGGTCTTTCTTAGCTAACTGCATCTTCATGATTTTCTCTTCGATAGTATCTTGCATGATGAGTTTGAATACCGTTACTACATTCTTTTGACCGATACGATGTGCACGGTCGGTTGCCTGATTTTGTGCTGCTACATTCCACCATGGGTCAAAATGTATTACAATATCAGCACCTGTTAGATTAAGTCCCGTTCCTCCTGCCTTTAAGGAGATTAGGAATACCGTGGTATCATCTTCATTAAACCTATTCACTAGTTGAATTCGCTCTTCTTTCTTCGTTGCCCCTGTTATCTTATAATACGTAATTCCTTCTTGCTTTAAACGTTCTTCTATAATAGAGAGCATAGAAGTGAATTGTGAGAATAACAGTACTTTATGGTTGCCGTCCACAGCGTTATGAAGTAATTCCATACAAGTTGCCAACTTTGCTGATTCTTCTTCATAGTTTTCATATAGTAAGGTTGGATCGCAACAGATTTGACGTAATCTAGTTAATTCTGATAAGATCTTTAATTTACTAGATGCGAATTCCTCTTCACTTTGCCCCGCTAGCCCCGCTCTTATCTTCTCGGTATATGCTTCATAGATGGAACGTTGTTCCTTTGCCATCTTTGCGTACGTAACTTGTTCTAATTTGTCTGGGAGGTCTTTTAATACATCCTTCTTTAATCGTCGTAAGATAAATGGTGCAACCATTTTCTTGAGTCTTACGGTTATATCTTCTTCCTGACGCTTTGTGATTGGCACTTCCATCTCTTTCTTGAACTGTTCATATCGATACAAAAATCCTGGCATTAAGTAGTCGAATATACTCCATAACTCACTTAGTCGATTTTCGATTGGTGTTCCAGTTAAGGCAAACCTGGTCTTGGCATTGATAATCTTAACCGCCTTCGCACCCTGGGTCGTCTGGTTCTTGATATACTGGGCCTCATCAATAATCTCATATAAAAATGGTATAAATTCATACTGGTCAATGTCCCGTTTTAACAAGTCGTAAGAGGTGATTAAAACATCCACCTTTTCCTTTTCTTCGATTACATCGCGCAGTAAGTTCATACGTTCTTCTACCGTTCCTGCTACCACTTTAACCTGCAGAGCCGGTGCAAATTGATGACATTCATTTTCCCAGTTGTAAATCAAGGATGATGGACAAACGATAAGACTTGTTCCCTCTTTTCCTTCTAACTTAGCCGATAATAAAACAGCGATCATCTGCACTGTTTTACCCAGTCCCATATCATCTGTTAAGATTCCACCGAATTGATACGCTTCCACCGTACGCAACCACTGATATCCTACCTTTTGATACGGACGTAGAATTTCTTCCAATTCTTTTGGAATCTCAAATTCACTTTCTTCAATAGCCTTGAAGTTCCGGAGCATTTCCTTCACTTTTTTATCCCTAGCGTAATGAATTCCTTCACTCTCTTGTAAGATTTTATCCAGATACAAAGCACGATATGCTGGTATATGCAACTTCCCTTTAGTCAAATCTTTGACCGACAAATGCATACTTTCCATTAATTCACTAAGAGCAGTTAATGAATTGTCTTCTAATTGAAGGAAATTGCCGTTATTTAATCTATGATAACGCTTTTTCATTCGATAGCTACTTAATACTTCTTGTAATTCATGAAAATCAATCTCACTAGAATCAATGGTTAGATCAAGTAGATTATGACTTAAAGATACACCAACTGAAATCTTCGGACTTGCATTTATCTTCATTCTTTGTAGGGCATCTGAGATAAATACTTGCCCATATTGCATTAAGTCTTCGATTCCTTCATCTAGCAAACGATAAATCACTTCATCATCATTTCCACAATGATTCTTCATCTGCTTTTCATCTATATATGGTAGATAACGATTCACGACTGCAGCTACTTGAAATTCTTCTGTTTGATTGCATATTTTTTGATGCGCTTCACACTCATCGTATATATTATACGAATCTTCTCCATAACGAACCTTTACCTCACATAACACATTCTCTTTCACTTTATCCATATAGATTTCAAATACTGGGTCTGGCGGAAGGGCTTCCGATATTTCTTCATGATTATATTCTTGTAAATCGATATAATTACGTATCTTACTTATAACTTGTTGATAAAATCCAGCAACAAATTCTCCCACGATATAATCACCTTTGCCATTCTTATCAACCGTTTTTAAAAATGATTGCATAACGTACTTAAAATCTTCATCCGCCCTAAATAGTTTGTCCTCCATTAAGACATAGGCATATTGTTTTCCTTGAATATAACCATCTATTTTAGCCGATACGGTAATACCCGCAAAATCTTTCGGTTTCTTATATTCCTCTGCACCAAATAATATGGAAGGAGAGAAACGATCGATTACTACTGGTATCGTAGGATTCTCCTTAACCAACCTGATCTGTTTCGTACCCTCTTTCTTCGATTCCACTTCCTTATCCACCATTGTAATTATTTCACCTTCCATAATATGAAAGAAATCATCAAGTACACTAGGTGTTAATGTGATATGGCGTTTCTTTGGAAGTCTACCATAATTGTAATAATCGATTTCGTTTAAAAATGTTCTCGTCTCCGCCACCTTCGCCATTATAAATGTCACAAGTTCTTTGCTTTTTTCTTCGAAGATATCTATATGGTGTACCACTTCTAAATCTTTCCCATAGGCTACTTGCGCACCTGATTGTATATCATCAACGAATTCATATAGATTCTTAATTACATACTTTTTCTTATTGCCAATCTTAAAAAGTACTCGGTAATCCTCACCATTTTTCTCTATAATAGGCTCTAGTAGGATTTTCTCATCCGAAGAGACCATTGTTTTCGCTATGGATTCATTTTGATAGCCAATAATCATATTAGCCATTTTCAAATCTGTTTCGATACAATCATGATGCTCTTGCACATAATCCATCAACTCAAACATGGTTGCCGCAATATGTTTACAACGTCTTCTTGCAAGATCCCAATAAGGAATATAACGATTATCTTTTTGAGAACAACAACATCTCTCACCTGAGATGCAAGAATGCTGTAAAAGAAATTGAACCTCATATACTTTTTGAGAATCGTCTTGTACCTTAGCATGTACTTCATAAATAATATCGGTACTGTTTTCATAGTAGAACCCTCGAAAATGTGTTATTGTAACCCGATGCTCCTCATACAGTTTTTTACCTGCTTGCAAGGCTGCTCGCTCAAAATCTCCTTGCATATTATTCTTATTATAAATCATATCCTTCACCTACTGTTCGCACGTTCATTTTTATTAGATGATTACATTATAACATGTCTAATGTATTTTAAACTACAAAAAGCATTGCAATCTATCAAAAATCGCAATGCTTTTACTTATTTGTCTTTTTACTATGTTTAACTACCTGACTAAGAAGGTTTAGACTTAATTCTTTGTCATATTCACTCATTTCTCTGACTATATCTAATATTTGTTTCTCTGTACTACTTTTTGTTTCATAAACAGCTTCCCTACCTATTAATTCATCGATCGTTATTTTATATAAGTCAGCAGTTGCCTTTAGGAAATGTATATCCGGTGCTGAAGCTTGTCTTTCAATATTGCTAATTATTTGCTGTGATAAGTTCAGTTTATCTGCAAGTTGTTTTTGCGTATATCCATATTTTTTTCTTTGTTCTGCCAATCTATTTCCTATGTCCATAAAGTATTCACCTACCTACCTGCAATTATACAATAAATATTAGTACAAAAAAAGTTGACTAACAGCATTGTTGTATTATATAATAATCACAAGTATATTGTTAGTTTGTGATTAAATAGTTGAATTTATACCACAATTTATTGTTTATTACATATGTTTCAACCTACTGCATAAAGCTTTCCAACTATTAATACCAAACATAAAACTCCCTCATACAATATACTCAAATCTTTATACACATTCCAATTCCTTATTCTAAGTAGCACATACTATTACCGAAAGTACGGGAATCCTTTCTTACTATGATTGTGCTAAGACAAAGAACAAGCTGAGACTTTTATCTCAGCTTGTTCTTTGTCAGTGATATATTGGATTCAAACTTCACACATAGAAAACATCATTTGGAGAGTATTCTATAAAATAGAATAAACATCAAATGCCTTATCAAAATGATATCCTAACTTTTCTGATAATGCCACGGAATTCGTATTTGACGCTTCCCATTCAGGATATATACCTCTCTTCAGACATTCCAAGATTAAAGTAGCACCACAGGCCGCCGCAAGTCCCTGTCGTTGATAGTCTTCTAATGTACCTATTGTTACTCCAATGGTATTTTTATATGTAGTATATGAGGAAGCAATACTTACAAGTTGTCCGTCTTTTAATATAACATATCCCAATCCGTTTTTCTTAAAGTCCTCATATGACCTATAAAAACAACACCCATCAGCTGCCCAGTCTATATCCAATACTTCCATATAAATATCTTCATCTATTTGCTTAATTTCATATACAGGATCAATGTTTTTAATTAACTGTTCTAAATTATTCTTATCAAATACATCAGGTTCGTGTTTTATCGCATACCTACTATAACAACGCACTTTTTTAGACATGTAATCTTTCATATATGTATCCCAATGTGTTCCACAAGGTATGATTATCTTATGACGGGCATTCTCTTCTAATATCTGTTCTATTTCATGGTGATGCTCTACTACACCCATGAGATAGCAAAATCAGCAGCTATAATAATTGCTTCTTCCGGATTCATTACATCATCTACCCATGCAGCACAATAAGGGTTCCCCTCGAGAAACCATAGCAGCAAGCTATCCTCTTTTCTACAGTTACAAAGCTTACTTAGATTAATTCTTTCTGAATCATTAATTTTAATCATTTTATTCCCCCTTATTAACCTTTAGATTTCCTTAATAACATAAACTTCTGACATGTTTTGTTTACCTTTGTAAACGGAATGTTCTTTTTAGTTGTAGCCATGTTATCAAATAGGACATGTTCACGTTTCTTCTTCCCCATACTATACCCCCATTCCAAGTTAAAACTATTCTTCTCCTGCTTTAAAATTATAGATTGGTTTAATCACTTTCAAAATCTCTACAGTATCCCCTATGTTGTCTACGATATCTTCCATACCTTTATATGCCATAGGACACTCATCTAGTGTTTTATCATTTACGGATGTAGTATAGATTCCTTTCATCGTTTTCTTGAATTCCGATACGGTGTAGGCATTCTTAGCCTGCTTTCTCGACATTAAACGCCCGGCTCCATGAGGTGCAGATTGGTTCCAATCAGGATTACCCTTACCGATGCAAATCAAAGAACCATCTCTCATATTAATAGGTATTAATAACTTCTCACCCTTGGCAGCTGACACGGCGCCCTTTCTAAGAATCATATTGTTTACATCAATATAATTATGAATCGTTGTAAACTCCTCTACTACTTTGAGTTTCATTCCCTTAATAATTACCTCCATCATTGCCTTACGATTTAACATTGCAAACTTCTGGACAATCTTCATATCGTGAATATAATCTTCCATTAAGTCCCCTGACACATAAGCAAGTTGTTTTGGAATCTCAGTCTTAACTTGCTTCTTCAAATCTTTGATGGCAGTTTGAATTTCGCTATCTTTTCCCACCGCCTTATATTCTTTTGCAAGATGATAGATATCTTGTGCCGTGTTTCGATTCAATGAATGATACGCTTGCTCTTGATAGTAATTTGCTACTTCGAGGCCTAGATGTCTTGATCCCGAATGCACCACGATATAAAGGTTTTCTTCCTCATCTTGGTCAACTTCTATGAAATGATTTCCTCCACCTAAGGTTCCTAGAGACATTTGTGCTCTTGATATATTGATTTTACCGTTAAGCTTACATCTAAGAGTGGATAGATTAACTTCATCATTGTATTTGTGTGAATTCTTTCGAATATTAAATCCCGAAGGAATCTCTTCATAGATTAATCTATCTAACTTCTGTAATTCTATATGTTTGTTCTTGATCTGAATTGTCTCCATTCCACATCCAATATCCACTCCGACCAGATTTGGAACAATCTTATCTGTAATCGTCATTGTTGTTCCAATGGTACAACCTGCTCCTGCATGCACATCAGGCATAATTCGAATCATTGAGTCCTTCACGAATTCCTGATCGCATAATGTTTTAATCTGTGACAGTGCGGTTTCTTCTACTACATCTGTAAAAACTTTTGCTATATTATATTTACCTTCTACTATATTCATACTTTTAACCTATTCTCCTCTGTTTCACTAATCATATCTCTCATCTTTTCTTAATTCTTGTATCCGTTTCTTTTTCTGATTAATATGTCTCTCTTTTACTCTTGGGTAATATTTATTACATTTTTGACATTAATTTTCATGTCATGCATCTCTTCTTTTCTTACTTTCCCCTATTGCAACGTAATACATGCATACTGTTTCTCTATATTTCGCCATCTCGTATTCCTCCTTAATTACAAACTTCATAACAATCCATTATTTCTTATGGATACGTAAGATAACGTTATGTTTAATATCGGTAAATGATTCCAATTGCATAAGCTTATCTGTGAACTTTGTATGTAGTTTCTGTGAACTGTATAATAAAACAAATATTCCTACCGATATGTAATTATGAAAGACAATTCATAGGTCAATGATATCTCTGACCTTGTATAATATGGAGCATAATAGCATGTTATGCACTAGCATAGGGAGTAGGCCGAATATGTTATACGGCCAATAGTACTACGAGAAGATAGGATGTTTTCCCACTATTACATGGAAGTGCACAAATATTAGGCGGTCATATTATGACAATTGAATCATTACAACAACGCCTTAATGCAATCGAGGCACAAAGCACACTTCAAAGAACGTATACTGAGAATTCCAATCAAATTACACCTACAACGGAGGATTCTGACGGTGACTCTTACATAAGCACCCTCGGTGATTCTTCGGCAATTCTCTCTTCTGAAACCTACGGCAATATCATGGAACAAATCAAAGCTGCAAAGCAAGCAAATGGAGAAAACCCAAGTGCTCCTACAGAGGAAGATTTCAGCAATGTTCTCAGCCAATTATCTGCTTCTTCTACTGAAGCAAACTCTGTTGATTCTGAGGAAGATGTCGCTACTGCAACATCTACGAGTGGCACTTCTGGCTCCTCCAGCAGTGAAGAATCCAGCGAAAGTGAATCGGTTAGAGAATATGTTGTGGGATCAGATGGATCAATCTATCTAAAGATTACAACAACAGATTCTGAAGGTAATGAGACGGTTACAATGACCAAGATTTCTGACAAACCAAAACAAGGATCTATGACGCCCCCACCAATGACGGGCGAAGAGGAATCCTCTGAACAACAAGTTTAAGTATAATCAAGCACCTAGTCTATATGATAAAAAGCAAGCAATGTGAATCCTTAGCTCGGATTTACATTGCTTGCTTTTTCAACATTTATTAATATTTATTTTATTATTTCATTTGCTTTATCGCTATCACTAGATACGCATAAAACAACTACATTACCAACTCTTTTAACAACTGCTTTCTCTAACCTTTCAACTTCCTTTGGTTCATACCCCTCAAAACTAGCCTTTTGATCCGCCACTCTTTGATTTACCACATCTTCAATTCGTTTCGCGGCATCTTCTGATGTTGCTTCGAAAACAGCTATTTCATCAGCAGTGGCATCTGTACTACAGTATACGATTTGTTTACTAACGTCTTCAGCACTCACATCATATAATAGTGCGATCATATCATCATTCATCTGATCCAAGTTCCCACCATACTCTACTTCATTCAACAGACGATTCGCAACATCTTCAGCATTAATGTTTGCTACCTCTTTTTTGCCACAACCAGTTAATAATCCTAACATCATAATTAATACAATAATACGTTTCATATAAAACAACTTCCTCCTTCTTATTAGTAAACATAGCTAATTGCGAAACTCTTGTCAATATGGAAAAGAGTTTCGCAATCCACTATTTACTTAACATCTCTTAAGTAGTTTAACCACTTTTGACTATATTCTTTATTCAAATGTACACCATCCGAACTTGCATTACTTGGCAATGCCGAATTACTATCCATTACGGCACTTGCCACATCTAAGTAAATATATCCATTCTTATCTGCCATCTCTTTAATCGCTTTATTAAACTTACTTATGTTCTCGTTATTATAGATGGAATCTTTGTCAGATTTCTCTTTTGAAACAGGTAAGATTGATTGTAAATATATCGTCGCATTTGGTTGTACACTTTTAATTTCTTCAATTAATTTTTCATAACGATTAGTGAATACATCAAGATATGGCCAACCTAATTCATTCATTCCAAACATAAGATAAACTCGGTTATAGCTTCCTTCTTTTAAACCATCAATGACAGTTCCTTTTGACCCACTCTTTAACTTGATTACGTTATTTTTCAATGCAGTATCAACCATTAATCCTTTTGCTGCTAAGAATCTTGCACTTGTTAAACCTGTGTTAATCTGTAATCCTTCTGTTCTTGAATCTCCAATAAAAACAGCATCTGCAAAATTATCTTTTTCGTTTGCATCTAAATTTTGTTCTGTTTCATTCTCTTTTTCTGCTTCAGGCTTCTTATCTTCTTCTTTTGCTATATCATTGTTATTTTCTATGCTATGTTCTTCTGTATTACTATCCTCTTGTTCACCTTCATCTTTTGTAGTTTCTATTGGTTTAATAGCTTCTTCTTTATCAAGTTCTTCATTTTTTTGTTCATCTTTGTTCAATGGTTTTACGTTTCCTAGTCCCTGATCTATAACTGTTTCAACAGTAGGTATATCCGTAAAAAGTGTCTGATCCATTTTTTCTTTCTCATGAGCTGTAGATTCTATAATAGATACACTAAATATCCCTGTTAAAACTAGGGCAGCTAGCAATAATTGTTTTCTTCTTTTTCTTTTACGTCGTTTTCTTTCTTCTCTTAACATGATAACCATCTCCTTTATTATATTCTATCATATTAGACAATTTAATAGGGCAAAAAGTTTTACCTTTTTTGATTTTTTTCGTGGAAATTTGTACAATATTTTCATTCTATTTTTTTATGAAAAAACTTAAATCGACAATTCAAATTGAAACCCTATTAGAAAGAACACACTCCCCAAAATATTCATATCCTCTTCCCCTTATCTTGTCAGCGCTTCATTTATTTAATTTCTTGTATCCTCTCAATATAATCATTAATATATGGAGAATCACCACGAAATTCATTTAAATCATATTTTGCGTCCTGATAATTTATTCCAATAATCGCATTGCGCTTAATTACATTCTTTCCTCTCCAACCGCAAGAGGTTTTACTGATTTTCTCTTTAAAGTATTGGTTATTCATATTAGCATACGTATACATATCCTCATTCATGTACTCTAATGTCTCGAATTCAGGTAACACATTGATTACAACATCTTGATTATATGGACATTGCAACTGGCAAAAATCACATCCAAACACATTCCCTTTTAATAAGGATATCTCTTGGTTTGATATCTCTTTCTTCTGTGTTATATATGACAAACAAATATTGGGATTGATTTGGTGCTTATTGATTGATTTCGTTGGACATTCCTTAATACAATTACTACATTCACCACACTTTACATAGTCTCTAATCTGTTCAAAAGTATGCTTGTCCTCACAAGGAATCACAAGATCTGTGATAATCTCTCCTAAGAATACATACGAACCATACTTCTTCGTAATAATCATATTATTCCTTCCGATAAATCCGATTCCAGCCAGATAGGCAATATACCTTTCAGGCAATGTATTACTATCTACAAACCCCTCCGCTTTACCACCTAAGGACCTAATATATTCACATATTTTTCCTATATATTGCATGATCACACGATGATAATCGGGGCGTTTCGTATATATAGAAAAACCGTTATTGATATCTTCCCCCTCGTGATAATAAGGAAATGCAATTGAAATTATCGTCTTCCCATCCTGCATATAATGAGAGGGATTTATTCTTTTTTCGATATCATTTTCTTCAAATTCATTTTGTAATTTCTTCACTTGCCTTATCTGATAAAACTCTCTTAGCTCATCAAAAGGTCTACAAGGTATAAAACCAATGGTATCTAAACCTAACGAACTACAGAAATCTTCTATTTTTTTCTTCACGATATTCCCAACTTCCAACTTCATTTCTACTTTATACTTCTCAGTATATCATACCTTTTTTCTTCTTTCTAGTGGTATAGCGTACTCCTCTTATGAATTTTTTTTTGTTTTAACATTATTGACACATTCTCATATACTACTATATGATATGAGAATCCAAAGGTCATAATACTGCTACGTGTGAAGCTAAGCGAGAGCGGGTTTTTCGTTAAATATAGCAGTTAGCTACTCCTCGAAATCTTCAAGTGCGAAGTTTGAGTATATAATATTAAGGAGGTTTGGTAGATGCGATGTGTACCATTAGAACTAGCTACCGAGAAAGTATGTGATGCGAGTTCTATACCACCACTTATATTTGAGCTCCCTCCAGAACAAGGACGTCTTGTTTTAGAGAAAGCCCAAAGCACTCCCGTATATAAATATCCAGCAAAAACAACGAAAATACTCACGAATTTAGGTAACTTAGGAACTATCAACGTTTACTGTATTTATCCAACAAATATTGTAGGAACCCCAAACGTTATCTTCTATATCCATGGAGCTGGTTGGGTTTTTGGTAGTCTACATACACATGAAAAGCTTGTTCATGAACTAGCTGCTAGGACGAATTCAGTGGTGGTTTTTCCAGAGTATTCTAGGTCTCCAGAAGCAAAATATCCTATCGCTATTGAACAATGTTATCATGTACTTTGTCGTTTACCTCAATTATTTAGCAGATTACGTTTAGAAGCTAACTTCTCTACCCTAACTGTTGCTGGTGACAGTGTTGGTGGTAATATGGCAACTGTAATGACAATTCTTTCAAAGTACCGTAATGGTCCAAAGATACATAAACAACTTCTATACTACCCTGTCACCAATGCTTGTTTTGATACCGAATCATACTGTATGTTTGCTGTGGATTACTATCTATACCGTGAAGGTATGATTTGGTTTTGGAATCAATATACCACGAGTGAGGAAGATCGTAATCAAATTACCGCTTTACCTTTGCGTGCTACCAAAGAACAATTGAGTGGGCTGCCAGAAGCCATGATTTTAAACGGTGAGGCTGATGTTTTACGAGATGAGGGCGAAGCCTATGCAAGAAACCTTCGAGAAGCTGGTGTAGGTGTAACACAAATGAGAGTCCAAGCAATAATACATGATTTTGTTATGTTAAATGCTCTAGATCAGACCAATGGTTGTCGTGCAGCCATGGATGCTTCAACTTCATGGATAAATCGCATGAATAACTCTTCCTTTTGCTTAAATTATCTAATATAAACGTATATGTAAAAAGAAACAAAGATAGCTTACAAGGAATACCTCGTACTCTATCTTTGTTTTTGCCTATCTATATATTACGAACCGATATTTTCTTTAGTTGAACAACAGTCTCATCATCAACCTGCATACCAATCATACCATAAGCGTAAGTATTATCTTCCGCTACAAGCTTAACATCGTTAAGCATAACTTGAATCTGGCTCTTAACAACTCTTGTTCTCAACTGATATACTTTACCAGTTTCTCTTTTAAGTGGTGCACTACTAAGAATCGATTCTGTATTTTCAAAATGTCGAATGATTTGTAACTCATTGTCCGTCATTCGAATTCCATAGGATCGTAAACTTCCTTGAGAACGAAGTAACAGATCAAATTTTTGACCTTGTTTAATTGAATATTCCAGATTACATTCATAATCATTCCAATAATAATCCCCTGTGAAGATTTTCTCTGAATGCGATAATTGCACCCCTTCGTTCGAGACCTCTATTCCCTTGGCTGTAGGCTGATAATGTGTAAAACCACTTAACTCTTTTTGTACTGAACTATGCAAGGAATAGTCATCAAAAGTCAATGTGGAGAAATCAATAGAAATTTGTGGTTTACTCTCAATTGCGAATGAATCCATATATACAATAACCTGTTCTCCGAAGTATTTATCTTCATTTTCCAACGAAACAAGCTCTAATCCGACTTCTTTTATTCTTGCATTGTGGATAAAAGGAAGCTCATTTTCCAATTTTATCCACAAATCCACAAAGTTATCCCCATTAATTTCCATTTCGGCAAAGCGATATTTTTTGTTTGCCGTCGAATCAATGCAGTATAGATATGCCATCAACTTCTGCCCTGTTACATTCTTAATATAACATGAAACCTTATCTCCTGAATATGCAATCGGTGAGAAACATGGTTGATATCTTGCATCATGAAGATCTTCTGGTTCATAATATGTCTTTTGGTATACATACACCTGGTTACCTGGATGCATATTGTTGCTGATTATCTTCAAGCAACGATCCCCTTCATATGCATCTTCTGTTGTATTCGTTACACGAAGTTCCGCATTCTTATAAGAACCTTTAATTCGGAATCCGTGAATAGCATCTACAAAAGCAAAATGAGAGATTCGTTTTCCTTCGTTTTCTAGTGCTTCCCACCATGATCTATATGGTTCTGGCATCTCCATTTCTGCAAGCTCGTATCCTAATTTGCAAAACATTAATGTATTCTCTGATAAGGTTGAGATATTCAAACTCCCCACAATACTTGATGCTATCATGATATCTTTAATCGGAGTAATTAGATGTTTTGGAATCCCATCTGCCTGATTTTCTTCATACGTACCGCGTAGAACACCTAAGATTGCTCCAACATTACCGGCATTACAATCCGTATCAAATCCAAGTAGATTTACAATTTCCATTGTGTTTGCAAAATTACCTTCGCCATATAGTAATGCAATTGCAATAATTCCTGCATTCGGTATGATGTGACAAATTCCCTTATAGCAATCTGTCCAAAACTTCTCTCTTAAGCACGCAAATGCTTCTTCACTACTTTTGCCTTCTTCGTAGAAGTGAATCATCTCTGTAATTACTTTATAATAATTCCCATCACTCGCGATAAATGTTAATGCTTCCTTCATAATTGAAAGAATATCGTCTTTCTCATACGCTAAAGCAATACAAGCTGCGATGTATCTAGCCCCTGCAATACCATCATGATCGTGAGTAACTCTAGCACTCGCTTCCGCCAATTCACATGCTAAACTAGGATTTCCAGGCGCTACAAATCCAAAACAGTCGATGAAGATTTGTCCACCGATTTGTTCTGCCATCTCCATTCCATTTACCCCCGCACTACCTGACTGTGGTGCTTCCATACCTGATAATAGATTATTATAGGCCGTATGCTCTGTCGAGAGTTCATTCCCCCACCAGAAGAATCCATGTTCTTTCGGTATATAATTAAGGCATGTATATCCCATCTCTCTAGGTGTTATATTCTTATAATGTTCCAATCCTCTAACAAAGAAGATTGGGCCATTGCTATCATCATCAGCAGCGAAATCTTGATAATCAACAACATAATCTTTCATCTCATCGCCATAAAACTTGGCAATCTTCTCTCTTGACCAACCTTCGATTGGAGCACCCATTCGAATACCAATTACCTTACCAAGCCAACCTGCATAGGTTTTTTGTATATAATCATTACGAATCATCTTTACCCTTCTTTCATTTTGTTATTGCAAAACTCAATTCACTTTCTTCATAGCTTCTAAACTGACGTACTATAACACAAAACATGCTACGTCAGCTTAGAAGCAATTGAACATTTTGAGAATTTTGCTTTATACCTTATTAGCATACAATACACATTATATAGCACCTACTACCTAACTAAAAGAGGAGTCGCATGATAGTGATCCAAACTTACTATATGTTCAAATACTCTATCATACAACTCCCCTTAAATAAAACGCTGTTATATTACACTTCTTGATCTAATTTAAATATAGCTTCTCTTAGATATTCAACAAACTTCTCTCTATCCACATCTAATAATACAGTTGTGTTCGGTTTCTTCATGTCAAACCAAACTCTCTTATCCGTAACTGACATACCTGCTGTTAATTCACCTTGTAGTTCAATATCTACATAATAATCTTTTGCTACAAAGATTTCTGGATGTAATAGGTACATAACTGGACAAGCATCGAAGATTGGACTACGATCAATATCTAACTTCTTAGAAAACTGAGAATAGAATTCTAATAGATCATATACAAAATCAGAAACACGTCCCCTACCCTTGAATCCATCAATTTCGGTATGAAGAATACTTGCTGCAAGACTAACCTCTGTACCCGCTTGAATTAGAGGAATTCCTGAATGAAAAACAATATGAGCTGCATGTGGATCCACCCAGAAATTAAATTCTGCCGCTGCTGTAGAATTACCGGAAGTTGCACTTCCTCCCATTATAGCGATACATTCTATACGTTCTTTTACTTCTGGATACATCTTAAGCAATAACGCAATATTCGTAAGAGGTCCAAGTGCAACGATTGTTACCTTATTTTCTTCCATTAAAATCTTATCACGTAAGAACTCAACTCCATTTTGCTTAACGAAATCCATCGTTATCTTCTCTATAATTGGACCGTCCATTCCTGTATCTCCATGTGCTTCTGGAGCAGGTGCGATTTCTCGTATTAACGGCCCCGCTGCACCTTTGGCAACAGGTATTTCTTTATTCAAAACAGTAAGAACTTTGAGTGCGTTCTCACTTACTTTATCTAATGTCTGATTCCCACCAACACAGGTAATACCAAGCACTCGTAATTGCTCTGTATTCGCCAGTGCTAACATAATGGCCATCGCATCATCATGTCCTGGATCACAATCAATTAATATTGGTCTCATCTATTTCACCTAACTTTCCTATCTTAGTTTTCTTTCTTAGACTTACGAATGGAATATCCAACAAGACCTATGAATACTGCTACATAAGGTAAGGTACTGATTAATTCAGATGGCATATTCTGTAATTGTAATACATTACCTACAGCACTAAAGATACCGAATAGGAATGACGTAATTACGGTTGGAATAACCATAGATTTACCCATTGCAGAAGCTGCAATCGCAATCCAACCACGTCCAGCGATCATATCTCTTGTGAACATAGATAGGTAACCCATTGACATGAACGCACCACCAAAGCCAGCTAATAGTCCACTTAAACATAACGAGATAAATTGTACTTTACGTACATTAATACCAACACTTGCTGCTGCGCTTGGGTTTTCACCTACTGCTTTGATGTGGGCACCAAGTTTTGTTCTGTTAAGCATTACATAGATAACAACAATAGAAATTAATGCTACATATACTAATACATTATGACCTGATATGATTTCTCCTAGTACAGGAATATCTTTTATAATTGGTAAGTCAATCGTAGGTAGTTGTTTACTTGCTAAAGATGCAGAATTACCTTTTTGACCGGTGAACATATATAGAACGTACACAGTAAAACTACTAGCGAATAAGTTAAGGGCAATACCTGCCATAATAATCTTCGTACCTAAGTATAAACTTATATATGCCATAAATGCACTAAATAAAACGCCAACCAAAAGTGCTGCAAGTAAACCTACAAAAGCGCTCCCACTATATGCAGATACCAAAACCCCTGCTAAGGAAGCAGTAAGCATAGTACCTTCCATCGCGATATTACTTACCCCCGCTTTATCAGAGATAACACTTCCTAATGAAGCAAACAAGATTGGAGTTGTTACACGAAGAATTGCAAATGCAAATGCTGGTGTTAAAAATAATGCTATAAAATTATTCATTCGTACATCCTCCTGTTATTGCTTTCTTACGTTTCATATATTTTACTACGAAATCTGCTGTAATTAATAATACAAGGGTCATCTCTACTATCGCAATCATTTCAACTGGAACATCTGTATTTCTAGCCATAATATCCGAACCAGTTCTTAAGTAACTTAAACCAAATGCTGCAACGAAGGCCCCGATCGGGTGATCCTTCCCAAGCATCGCCACTAAACATCCATCAAAACCATATCCAGGTAAAGCAGACCATGTAAAACGGTCATACATACTCATAAGATGCACACTTGATCCCATACCGGCTATAAATCCTGACATAAAATGCACGATCATTGTTAATGCAAAAAAACTCATTCCAGAGTACTTGGCAAACTCTTTATTAATACCAGTCATCTTGATGGTATAACCAAGTTTTGTTTTCTTATAGATTAACCAAACAATTAGAGTAACAACAATTAATAAGATAAATCCTGTTGTCACATTTGTCTTTGGTATTATTCCTTGTAATTTTGCAGTTTCAAGGAATTCTTCTGAGGCAACACCTGTTACTTCCATATCTTTAAGATATGTCTTAAGAATATAGAAACCAACACCAAATAGTATGTTGTTTAACATTAATGAAGTAACTAACTCATTGGCATTATATTTTGCCTTGAAGAAACCTGAGATACAAGCAATTAAACCACCAAAGATAGAAGCTCCAAGAATAACAATGGTTGAATGTACGAAGGAATTACCTAATTGTTTCGTAGCTAATATGGTTGCTACAATACCAGAGATATAGAAAATACCTTCGCCACCCATGTTAAACAAACCACTTCTAAACAATAATGCTGCTGAAATTCCGGCAAATGCTAAAGGAATCATTAGCTCTAACACGTTACCAAAATATCTCATATTAGTAAGTGGTGCAGTTAGCAACTTATTAAATGCGTATATTGGCTCTTCACTAGTCAAGAATAATACTACTAGAGTAATTAGAAGCGCAATTACAATAGCAGCTATAATTTGTACTATTTCATTTTTCACTTTACTACTAAGCTTCTTCATGGATACTCCTATCTGCACTAGATCCCATCAATTGTGCCTTTTCGATTTCTTTCTTATCTTGCTTTTTAATACCTAGCATATATAAACCTAATTCTGATTCCGTAACACCGGATAAGTCATTAAAGAATCCAACTATTTGTCCATCATACATAACAATGATTTTATCGCTAACTGCTAAAGCTTCACCTAAGTCAGCACTTAACAGTAAAATTGCTTTGTTATTATTTCTTAGTTCAATTAAACGTTCATGTATGAAACTTGCTGAACCAACATCTACACCTCTCGTTGGTTGTTCCGCAATTAGTAATTCTGGGTTCGCATAACATTCTCTTGCAACTACTACCTTTTGAATATTACCACCTGATAAAGATCCGATTTCTGTATCTTTTGATTGGCAAACTACACTGTAACGATCAATAAGAGTTTCACTCAATTCATTAATTGCTTTATGATTCATGAATAACTTATGATTGAATTCCTTCTTATCATAAAAACTAGAAATCATATTCTCTGCAATACTAGCAGTTGACGCAATACCTTGTCTCATACGATCTTCTGGAATATAAGCGACTTTCCCTTTTTCACGTATATCTTTGATCTTCTTATTAAGAAGAGACACCCCATTTACATCAATCGTTCCAGTCTTTGGCTTCTTATATCCGAACAATACTTCTACAAGTTCCGATTGACCATTTCCCTCTACACCTACAACTCCTAGGATTTCTCCTGAATTTGCAACTAAGTTGATGTCATCTAATAAGCGGATCTTTCCGCTTTCTAATGTAACGTTATTCATCTTCAAGATGGCTTGTTTGTCTTTAACGTCTTTTTTAATGTTAGAATATTCATATTCTACACGACGTCCAATCATAAGCTCTGAGATACTTTCAAGACTTACTTCATTCGTGTTATGGGTAGAGATTAATTCTCCTTTACGGATAACAGAGATTCGATCACTGATTTCTTTAACTTCGTTTAACTTATGAGAGATAAAGATTATGGTATGTCCATTTTCTTTAAACTTCTTAAGTTCTACAAAAAGTTGCTCTGTCTCTTGTGGCGTAAGTACTGCCGTTGGCTCATCTAGAATCAATACCTTAGCGCCTTTATAAAGAAGTTTTAGAATCTCAACCTTTTGTTTCATACCGACACTTAATTTCTCAACTTTTTCGTCCATAGATAATTGGAAATTATATTGTTTTGCAAGTTCTTCTGCCTTCTTCTTGCTCTTTCTTGAATCGATAAAACTAAATCTTGTAGGCTCATCCCCTAACACGATATTCTGAAGCACTGTGAACGATGGTACTAACATAAAGTGCTGATGCACCATACCGATTCCAATTGCTATAGAATCTAATGGAGATGCAAATGAAACCTCTTTTCCCTCAAATAAAATCTGTCCGCTTGTAGGTTTTTCGAGTCCAAATATAATCTTCATTAAAGTAGATTTACCAGCACCATTTTCTCCAACAATTGCATGAATTTCACCTTTACGAAAACCAACGGAGATTTTCTTATTCGCAACAACTCCATTGTCGTAAACTTTTGCAATATCTTTTAATTCTAATATATACTCTTGATTCATACATGAACCTCCATATGGTTGTGTAATAATATCGATGTGACATCTTCCTCTTGCTTCATGCGACTCCTAAGCGGAGAGTCTTTTATATAGATAGAAAAATCCATGAAACTTTTCTATTCATATAAAAGAGGCCTGCCTACTATTCATAAGCAGACCTCTGAAGTCTTTTCTTATCTCTTTATTTTTCTTTTTATGGTTGAACGCTTTCTCTTAATGCTACAATCTCTTTATCTTTCATTTTAAATGCTGTAGAAACTGTAACTTCACCAGCTTTTAATGCAGCTTCTGCATTCTCAACGATTGCGTTTACTTCATCAGTAACTGATGTTTTATAGTATTCATTCTTAGCAATACCTACACCATCTTCTTTGAAACCGTATTGTACGTGAGTTCCCCAAGGAAGTGTACCTTCTTTAGCTTCTTTAACAGCTCTAAGGATTGTTTGGTCAATTGTTTTGTAACCTGAAGTAATGATTTTTTTTGCTTTTCCAAGATCTGTTTCAGCATATAGCATAGCTTGATCACTATCTACTCCAATTGCATACTTGCTTAATTCGTTAGCAGCGTCGATAACACCATTTCCTGCATTACCTGCACATGCAAAGATTACGTCAACACCTGATTTATATTGATTTAAAGCGATTTCTTTTGCAGTTGCTACATCAGTGAAATCTCCAACATAAGATACAACTACTTTGATATTAGGATTTACTGACTTAGCTCCTTCAATATAACCAACCATAAAGTCGTTGATTCCTGGAATATCCATACCACCGATGAAACCAATTGTTTCATTTGCGTCTGCTAATGCCATATCTGAAGTTGTTGCTGCAGCTGCAACTACACCACATAAATAACCGATTTCATTAGTAGAGTAGAACATAGAATATACATTCTCTAAATCAGAACCTTCTTCAATATCGAAGTTGATGAATTTTTGTTCTGGATATTGTTCCGCTACTTTGTTCATATAAGGAGTGATTTGCCAGTTACAGCTAAGGATAACATCATATCCAGCTTCAGCTGCATCGATAAAGTATGATTCCCATTTTGATTCATCGTTACCGATTTCAATAATCTTTGTTTTCACACCATCTACTTGTTCTTCCACTAACTTCATACCTTCTACTGCTAAATCATAGAAAGATTGATCTCCTTGGAATGGAATTAATAATGCTGCTGTGTACGAATCGTTCGATTTTTCCTTGCTAGCGCAACCTGTTAACATTCCAAGTGCCATAACGCATACTAATAATAATGATACTATTTTTTTCATGTTTAAATCCAAGCCTTTCTTTAAGTTGTGTAAGATTTATCTCTTACACATTTTTCTTGTATTTATCTGCATCAGCGCCTTGTGCACCTTTTACAGTCGTAGTAATTGCCGCTATACCATTAGCATAAGCGACCGCTTCCTTTAGCTCTTTTCCTTGTAAAATTGCTACAGCAAATGCTCCATTAAAAGCATCCCCCGCCCCAGTTGTGTCTACAACTTGGATCTTTCTCGCTTCGAGGTTAACAATTTCGTTCCCATCATGATAATAAGCACCATGTTCACCAGCACTCATAATAATCTTGTTTGGATACTTAGCTAAAGTTGTCTTGTAATCTTCCTTAAAGATAGAAACTAATTCGGTTTCATTCGGTATCAAGTACGATACCTTTTCTATATAATCAGGATTGATATTCCTTGCAGGTGCTGGATTCAAGAGTACATTTACCCCTTCCTCCCTACACACATCAATCGTATAATATACAGTTTCTAATGGAATCTCTAACTGTAGAATTACCATATCCGATTCTCTAATTACGTGACGAATAGAATCAACGTAGTTGCAATCTACTAATGCATTTGCTCCAGGTACTACTACAATGTTGTTATCCTTAGGACTTGTTGTTACTATTGCAATTCCTGTTGGAGCATCGGATACAATACGAATATATTCACTATTCACATGGCTTTGATGTAATGCATCTAAAAGAATTCTTGCATATTCATCTGTTCCAACACATCCTGCCATTGTAACATTGGCTCCTAATTTTGCAGCGCATATTGCTTGATTCATTCCTTTACCACCTGGTAGTACCTCGAAACTATTGCTTGATACTGTCTCTCCTGGTACAGGAAGTTCATTTACTTGAACCATCAAATCTGCATTCAAACTTCCGATAACGAGTATGTTGTTCAACCGAACATCCCCCTTTTAATGATTTATCTTATATTATCTATAAATGTTCCTTAGAAAGCACTTTGACTTTCGAATTACATTCTTTCGTACTTTGTCTAATAACTAATGTATTATCTAACTGTATGTTGATTGGTGGAGCTATGGTTTTATCAATCAATCGCACAATGTATTCACTAGCTTTAGTAGCCAATTGAGCTAACGGCTGCGCGATTGTGGTCAACTTAGGATGTACAAATTCGGCTATATCAATATTATCGTAACCTATAACTTGTACTTGATCTGGAACAAGTATCCCTAACTCTGAAAGAGAACCTATACATCGAATTGCTGTAAGATCATTCCATGCAAATATTCCGTCTACACCATCTTCAATCATTTCCTTCAACGTTTCACTATCAATATCAGTCTGTTTCCTAATTGCATAAGATACGTTATGTTTTACAGCTGTTTCTAAGAACATATCCTCACGTATCTTTGCCGGGATAATCTGTTCATTACTGCTAATATACAAGATTTTCTTACACCCGCAAGAAATTAGATGCTCTGTTGCTAACTCTGCACCTTGTTTGTTATTACTCGTTAACGTGATATAGTTTAGATCGTCATCATTAATTCTATCTAACAGAATTATTGGAATATCTGTCTTCAACTCCATGAATTCGTGAGAACCTGTAATTAGGATAATCCCATCAAAACAATTAGATATTGCCATGTTAAGGTAATTTCTCTCTAAATCAATATCACCATTCGTATTACAAAGTACCGTTTTATATCCCTGCTTTAAGAGATTTTGTTCTATTATATGAACCAATTCTGTAAAGAAAGGGTTGCAAATCGTTGGAATCATGACACCAATTGTTTTACTATGATTTGACTTCATTGCTCTCGCTAGTTCATTGGGCATATAGTCTAATTGCTCGCAAGCATTCTTTATTTTCTCTTTCGCTTCCTCGCTTATGTAGCCGCTTGCATTCAAGTACCGAGACACGGTAGATGTACCAACTCCAGCTAATTCTGCCACTTGCTTAATCGTTGCCATTTTTTCCTCCTGTGTGGTATCGTTGCCACATCATCATGATAGTTTATATTTCGACATATGTCAACAATTAATTACACTATATTTCACAGTATTTTTTCATTAATAAACCAGGCTAAACAATAGTATAAGCAGTGTTAATATAACAAATATTTTTTACTATTTTTATGTATATTTCCCTTTAAATGGGTACCTAAAAAACAAAATAGAGAAGGAATTTACTTCTTACAATTCCTTCTCTATTTTGTTTTTCATTACTTATATTTACATTCCAAAACGCTATTAATTTCATGTACTTAGGCTCTGTATTTTAGGGCCTTATGTACCACTACGAACTTCAGCGGGGCGAGAGCGTGTTGAGAATAAACTATGGTTTGCATCACATACTACTAATCTGTAAATTGTGCAAATCGACGAATCAAAATATAAAATTGGCTTTTGACACCCTAAATTGAATTTAAACAGCCTCTCCACTTTCTTGATACATTTGTTTCTTTTTCAAACTCTTGATAACTAAAAAATATGCCGGTACTAAGAATAAGTCTGCCATAACCCAAGCTATTGGACTTGCAAAGCATGCAGCAGTGTATCCAAACACTGGTACAAATGCAAAACCGACAACTGCACGTGCTATCATTTCACAAACCCCTGCTAGAATAGCCAGTTTACTAAATCCCAATCCTTGTATTGTAAATCGAACAATGTTGACAAGAGCAAGTGGAAAATAAAAGGCACTGACGCATTTTAATAAGAATGCAGAATTTTTAATTATCTCAACTTCTTTACCATCAATGAATAACAAGGTAAATTGTTCTCCGAATACAAATAAAATCAGACAAGCTATTATTGAATACACCAATCCAATGAGGCTACATGCTTTCAATCCTTGTGTTACACGATCCATCTTACCTGCACCAACATTCTGACCTGAATATGTCGCCATTGTAGATCCCATTGCATCAAAAGGACAACAAAAAAACATACTGATTTTATTACCAGCAGTTATAGATGCTACCGCTAATGAGCCCAGAGAATTTACAGCTGTTTGTAAAATTACGCTACCAATTGCTGTTATGGAATATTGAAGTCCCATTGGTATTCCCATCATACACAGTCTCCCCATAAATTTCACGTCAGGACGCCACTCTTCTTTGGAGATCTTAAGAATCGGGAATTTTTTAGCCATATAAAATAAACACAAGATTCCTGATATCGCTTGTGATATAACTGTTGCCCATGCTGCACCAGCAACTCCCATATTTAGTATAAGTATTGCGGCAAGGTCGAGTACTATATTCAATAACGAAGACATTACTAAAAAGTACAATGGTGTTTTGCTATCTCCTAGCGATCTTAAAATACCTGCTAATAAATTGTACAAGTATATTACTGGTATCCCTAAGAATATAACAAATATATAACTGAACGAATCATCAATAATATCACTAGGTGTATCCATCCATACTAGAATATTACGACACAGCGCACATACGACTACAGTAGTAATTACAGAAAACGCAACCGCTAGCCATACACTGTTGGCAACATATTTACGCAAGGAAGAATGGTCCTTTGCACCAAAGGATTGCGCAACTGGTATCGCAAAGCCATTACATACCCCCATACAAAACCCTATAATCATAAAGTTAATGGAACCTGTTCCACCAACCGCTGCTAACGCATTTTTTCCTAAGAAACGACCTACAATCATCGTATCCATCATATTGTAGAATTGTTGGAATAGCATCCCAAATAATAGTGGTACAAAAAATCGTGCTATTAGCTTGATTGGGGACCCTACCGTCATATTCTGTGTTGTACTTTTCGACATCTTCGATATCCTCCTAATTGTATATTCATAGTTATTTTAATACATAACACAGAATAAACAATACAATTTATTATATATTTATTGTCTTATCTTCTACAATATTAGTATCTCTATTAACTAAATAATCTTTTTCCTCTAATTCTCCAAACACTCGGATTAAATAAAATAACCATTGGAATTAATTCTAATCTACCTGCTAGCATATCAAACATTAATACACATTTAGAAAATGAACTATATTTTGCAAAGTTCTCCATCGGACCAACGCCATCAAACCCTGGTCCAACATTATTAAGAGTTGCAGCAACTGCTGTAAAATTCGTCTCAAAACTGAAGTTCTCAAAGGATATTAATAATACTGAACCTATGAAAATCACAAGATACAATGAAATATACGTCTTAACAGAATTAACTATTTCATTATTTACTTTTTTACCTTCTACACGGATAGTACGTACACTTCTTGGGTGAATGAACGATGCAATTTCATTCCTAATATCTTTCCATAAGATTACAAGCCTTGATACTTTGATTCCACCACCAGTACTACCCGCACATGCACCAACAAACATTAACAAGATTAAGACACTCTTTGAAAGAGTAGGCCATAAGTTGAAATCAACCGTAGCAAACCCTGTTGTTGTAATTATTGATGATACTTGGAAGAATGCTTGTTGTAGTGCTGACCATATAGATGGGAAAGAACCTCTAATATTTACACCTATTACAATAGTAGAAATAGCGATTATTCCTATATAAGCGCGGAGTTCTTCACTCTTTAGAATCTGTTTTGGCTTACGAACTAGAAGTAGGAAATACATAGTAAAATTCACGCCAAATAACATCATGAATACTCCTACAATGTTTTGTATTGTCACACTGTATTCTGCCATGCTAGAATTCTTAATACCAAAACCACCTGTACCAGCGGTACCAAAAGATATCGTCAATGCATCAAAAAAACCCATCCCGCTAATTAACAAAAGTACTACTTCTATTGCGGTTAAAACGATATACATTCCATAGAGAATCAATGCAGTATCTCTAATACGTGGAACTAATTTATTAACACTTGGACCTGGACTTTCTGCTTTCAATAGATGCATGTTATCCCCACCAGCAAGTGGAAGAACACACAGAACAAAAACAAGAACTCCCATACCTCCGATCCAATGTGTAAAACTTCTCCAGAACAAATTGCATTTTGACAATGCTTCTACGTCACTAAGTATCGTTGCACCGGTCGTTGTAAAACCTGAGATTGTCTCAAACATTGCATCCACAATGGATGGTATTTCTCCATTGATCACGAATGGTAGAGCACCGGTTATACTAAGTACAATCCAACATATCGCAACACTTATAAAGCCTTCTTTAGCATAGAACGCTTTGTTAGTAGGTTTTCTAAAGGTTAATGCAATACCAATTATAAGACAAATTATTGATGTTACAACATAAGCAAAACCACTGTCCTCTCCATAATATAAGGATACAAAACTTGGGATTAATAGAAATATCCCTTGAAAATTCAATATCCAACCTACAATGAAACTAATAAATCTATAATTCATGATATTATCCCCTCAATATGTCTGCTAAATCTTGATAGCCTAAATTAGTTGTAACAACAATTACACGGTCTCCTTTGGCAATGCAATCTTGACCTCTCGGTGTAATAATCTTCCCGCCTCGGTTAATACAACAAATTAACAGATTATCTTTCAGATCTATCTTTTCAAGAGGAATTCCTATTAACTTCGAATCTTCATTCACATAAAACTCAAGTGCTTCAGCTTTATCCTTCTTAATCTTATATAGTGTCTCTACATTACTACCTATAGAATTGTTCATAGCCCTTACATATTGTACTATATACTCTGCTGTGATGTATTTAGGGTAGATAACGCTTCCTAACTCTAAATTATTAATAACATCATCAAAAGAAATACGATTAACCTTCGTTATAATCTTTCCTTTTGTTTTACTATGAGCATATAGTGATAATAATACGTTCTCTTCATCCAAACCAGTTAATGAAGCAAAGGATTCTGTCTCTTCAATTCCTTCTTCCTTCAATAAATTCTGATTTGTTCCGTCTCCGTTAATAATCATGGCACGTGGTAATAATTCGGTTAATACTTCACAACGATTTAAATCCTGTTCAATAATCTTAACATCAATACCATAACCGATTAGTTGATTTGCCAAATAATAAGATAATGCACCACCACCTATTAACATAGCATTCTTAACAGGATTTGATATAACACCAATCTTCACGAAGAATTCTACCGCTTTTTTATGAGAAGCTATAATTGAAATCACATCTTTTTCTTTGATAATGAATTCACCATTCGGAATTATTACCTCTTCTGCTCGCTCCACAGTACAAACTAAAACATCACAGTGTAGTTTACTTGCAATTTCTTTAACACTAATACTATGTAGCATAGAGCCTTCTTGTACTTTAAAGTTTAGTAATTCTACACGTCCTTTATTAAAACGATCAATACTAATTGCGGAAGGAAAACGTAGTAATCTTGTTATCTCACTTGCTGCCGCATTCTCTGGATTGATAACCATAGACAAGCCGAGCTCTTCTTTAATAAAATTAATATCTTTGCTATAAATCGGATTACGGACTCTTGCGATTGTCTTACAATCTCCAACTTTTCGTGCTATTAAGCAACAAAGAAGATTCAACTCGTCCGATCCAGTTACAGCGATAAGAAGATGTGCCTTTTCTATTCCTGCTTCAACTTGTGTTAAGTGACTTGCACCATTCCCCACTACTCCAAGGGAATCGTATTTATATGAAACTTCCTCTACTATTTTTTCATTTATATCAATTACTGATATATCATGTCCTTCTTGACTTAGTTGCTCCGCTAATGTACTTCCTACTTTTCCACAACCAACTATAATGATCTGCATATTAACCTCCAAAATTTTATCCATGCGTATGTATCCAATGTACAACCTTATACATTGTATCATATAATTTTTTTTATGCAATATAATAAATGACTACTCTGTGTACATAATAAAAATCCCATAGTAGAATACTGCCTTCCATGGGATTTTGAACACATTATTAAATTAAAGAAATCTACTTCGTCTTTTTATTAGGATTCTTAGGGAACCAGCCTTTTTCAACTCTCTCTTCTTGTTCAAATAATTCTTGAATGCTCCATAATAAAGAAAATCCCAAAATTGCTAATATCGTACTTACTACTGTAATTTCACAAAAAAGCGATGCAACAATGCAAGCAACTCCTGCTACTCCAAAGACTGGCCAAGCTTTCTTTCCTATGTAATACTCAGTTTTTATAACCACTGGATGCAAACCACCTATTATTAAGAACGCTACGATACCTGTTACGAGACCATTAAAATTCATATATTTACTCCCCTTTTTAATATTCATAGTAACAATATATTGAATATTTCGATGTATATGACATAAACCTTTTCAAACGGCTACTGATAATCTATCTTGCACACTTATAAGAAAATCCCGAAAGTAAAAGTCTCGGGATTTTCTCTGTGGCCACTTACCTAAAAGCAATTCTTTAATATATTTTCTATGTCTTCTGTAGTAAGTCCTACATAACAACTTCCCATATCATTATGCTCAGTTGTCGCAACTGCCATATCATGAAGAGCATTTTCTTCAATACCAACTTCTCTAAGCGTCATAGGAATACCACATTCTTTGAAGAAGTTTTGTGTTGCATCGATTCCCTTATTGGCTAACTCCATGCTATCTTCGCCTTCGAAATTCCATACATTTCTTGCGTAGTTACAGAATCTATGAAGTGTTTTATCACTTAAGATATATCTCATCCAACTTGGTGTAAGAATTGCTAAACCTACTCCATGGGTAATATCATAAAATGCACTAAGTTCATGTTCAATTGGGTGACATGTCCATTCGCCACCTTTTCCTGCACAAACCAATCCATTAAGTGCTAAAGTGGAAGCCCACATAAGATTCGAACGAGCTTCATAATCCTCTGCATTTTCTAATGCTACAGGACAATACTTGATACAAGTCTTTAAGATACTTTCGCATAAACAATCAGATAGATATGCTTCATCATTCTCTTGAAAATACTGTTCATATACATGTGACATAATATCTGCTGTTCCAGCTGCAGTTTGAACCTTAGGTAATGTATACAGATAAGTAGGATCAAGTATAGATGCCATCGGTTTGCAGTTCGGACTTGATGTACCTAACTTTTCCTTTGTCTCCATATTGCTTATTACCGCATTCCCATTCATTTCGGAACCTGTTGCTGCTAGTGTAAGTACCGTAACAATTGGTAACACCTTATCAATCTTTGAAGGATCCACTACTAAATCCCATGGATCTCCATCATAGAATGCACCGCTAGCCATAACCTTGGCTGCATCAATACAACTTCCTCCACCCACTGCTAGTACTACATCTATACCTTGTCCTTTACATAATCTAACACCTTCCCTAACAGTTGTGATTTTCGGGTTTGGCTCAACACCTGCTACTTCTACTATATTAAATCCTTTTAGTAAATCAATAATCTGGCCATATAAACCAATCTTCTTAATACTTCCTCCACCATAAACTAATAAGACATTCTTACCATATGCCTTTAGTAATTCTGGTAAATTAATAATCTGGTCTCTACCAAAACGGATGTCTGTACGGGCATGAAATTTAAAATTATTCATATGCTTCCTCCTACTTTCCTTAAGTCTCCAGCAACAATAACATAAGTCGATGTCCCAGTTAGAAAACCATCTTTAGCTCTGTTGAACTATGTTGGTGTTACTTTCGATCTTGTTAATACGTATTAGAACATTAAATCCTATATACATATTATATCTCATACAGAATATTATAACAAATATATTGTAATTTAAAAATTAAATCTATATACAGGCCAAAAAAAGAAAGCGCAAGACCTTCTCTATATCGTGGTCTCACGCTAATTTCTTATTACGTAAGTATTTAATTCTTAGTTATTACAAATGAAATTTTATATATTTACAAGATGTTACCTAGTTTTCGCAGAAAGTACTATCACATCTTCTGGTTGAATATGTAGATAGCCTCCTCCCTGCTTGACGACTGTATTTGCTTTACTTTTTGGTACTTGCCACCACAAGTGTCCATGGTTACTTCCAGACTTTTTAACTATATATTTGTATTCAAATGGTGTTTCCGATTGATCAAGAACGTCAAATTGAAAGCTATTTATCTGTTCTTTCTCTGAGAGTTTAATATGATGAGAACGAATCCCGACATGTGTTATGTCATTATGTATTTTATCCTCTGTTTCCAAAGTTATTTCCCAGTCCTTAGCATACACATGATGATCATCGAGTTTTTTTATTTCCGATAAATTCTTACAACCTGTCAACCGTGCTGTCTCCATTCGATATGGCTTATCGAATAAATCTCTAGTTTTCCCCGTTTCAATGATACACCCTTGATCCATAAGAAGTAGTTGATTCGTGAACTCATAAATCTCATCCCTACTATGGGAAACCATAAGCATAGCACCCTCATACTCATCTAAGAGATGCTTCATCTCCATCTTGAGACTATCCTTCAGAAAACTATCTAATGCTGAGAAGGGTTCATCTAACATTATAACCTCCGGTTCATATGCCATGATTCTAGCTAGAGCAACTCTTTGCTGTTGCCCCCCTGATAATTCTTTAGGATATCTTTTCTCAAGTCCTTTTAAAGCAAATCGCTCCATCATGTTAGCAACGAACAATTTGATTTCTTCAGGTTTTCTTCCTCCGAGTCCTGCTGCGATATTCTTCTCCACTGTCATGGTTGGAAATAATGCATAATTCTGAAACAGGTAGCCTACTTTTCTCTTCTGTGGTGGAATATTAATATTCATTTCAGAATCAAAATAAACTTGATTATCCACAATTATCCGCCCCTTATCAGGTGTAATTATGCCAGCTATCGCCTTCAATGTCATACTTTTTCCAGAACCGGAAGCTCCCAATATGCCTATTCGGTCATTGTCTCCCACGAACTTAGACCTTAGCTTGAATCCCTGAAAATCCTTTTCTATATCAACATGAATCATCATATGTATCTACCACCTTGTTACATTCTTCATTCTTCTTCCTGTGACCAAATTAATTAAGACTACTATGCCAAATGATATTAGTATTATAATTGCCACCCAAACTCCTGCAAGCTCATAATTACCATCTTGTATAACCATAGCAATTTTTTGTGATATCGTCCCTGTTTTTCCTGCTATATTACCAGCCAACATGGAGGTTGCACCGTATTCTCCAAGAGCTCTGGCGAATGTAAGAATCGTTCCTGATGCAACACCAGGTGCAGCAGTAGGAATAAGCACTTTCCAGAATATCTTTCTCTCAGACATACCTAGTGTTCTAGCAGCAAAAATCAGATTGGAATCAACTTGTTCAAACGCTGCTCTTGCATTCCGATACATTAATGGCAATGCTATTACAGTTGCTGCAATTACACAGCCTATCCATGTTTGAACGATTTTAAGATCGAATGTATCATACAGAAAAATACCAAAAGTCCTTCTTCTACTGAATAATAAAAGAAGAAAAAATCCTGCTACCGTTGGAGGTAATACCATTGGTAATGTAAGAATGCCATCTGCCACTGCCTTTTTCCGTTCACTCATTCTAACTACTCTACCAGCTAACCATATTCCTACAAAGAATGAAACAATTGTTGCTGCTATTCCTGTTTTTAATGATATAATCAATGGACTATAGTCAAGTTCCTTTAAGATTTCTAACACAGTACCATCTCCAATCTCTATTACTCTGTATATATCATAAACATATATTTCTCAAATACGGCTAATGCCTCATCTGTTTCTATGAATGCAAGAAAATCGGCTGCTGCTTGCTTCTGTGCTTCATCTGCTTCTGTATTGTTAAGCATCGCAACTGGATAAATTATATCTCCTGTCAATGCTTTATCTGCATATGCAATAATATCCACATCATCCTTTACTGAATATGCATCTGAATAATATACTGTACCAATCTCATTGGACCCTTCTTTCACAGATTCCGTTACTTTACTCACATTACCACATTCATTAATCTCAATCCCTCCAAGAGCTATAGAAACTTCCTCTGTAGTATAAACTGCTGTATCATCAACAGCTTCAAGTAATCCTAAGTTCACAAGTATTGTTCTAGTATATTTTCCTACAGGTACGCTCCCACCTGCAAGTGCCATACTATCGGCAAGATTCATATTATCAAAACCAGTAACCTTTGTTCCACTTCCTTTTGGTGAAATCAATACTACTTGATTATTCAATAAGTTCTTTCTCGTTCCATCAACAAGGTAGCTTTCACTTTCTAACGTATTCATCTGAGTTGGTGCTGCGGAAAAGAAAATATCACATTCATATCCTTCCATAACCTGCGTAAGAAGGGTGCCTGAACTATCTGCATTATATGTAATTGTTACATTTGGGTGTTTCTCATTATACATGTTCTTAAGCTCTTCCATAGCACCACTTAAACTTGCAGCTATGAAAACTTGAATCTCTGTTTCTGATTCATTTTCTGTCTGTTTCGCTTTCGATCCTACTTCAGAACTGGTTGTTTCTGTTTCTACGTCTGAGCTCACCTCTTCCGAATCCAACTCTGTGCTCGTTGTCTGTGTTTCAGCATCTTTATTATTCTTCTTACTTGAACAACCTATCAACATTGACGCAATAAGCATTACTACCATTACTAAACCGATTAATCTTTTCTTCATAAATTGTACCTCTTCTTTCTCCTGATATTTTATATCCCTACTGCCAGCTATCTAACTCTTGATTATTTAACACCAGAAATTTACTGAACCGTAGATTATAATTAGCAATCCTACCATCAAAAATTTTCTTAGTCTAATAGTTAAAAACAATAGGCAAAAAAAACACTGCTCCATTTATCTATGGGGTATATACATTTCCTAATTATCTATTTAATTTGTTTGTTTTAACATTATTTTCTAATTAAATCCTATTAAAAGAACTAATGTTAAGAAATTGACATCAACTATAAATCGCCTTATAATAAGGTAACTCAAAAAAGAACTATATAAGGGGAGATGTTAGAATGACATTACGACATTTGACTATATTTACCACCGTCTACAAAACCTTAAATATGACTTCTGCTGCTAAGAAGTTGTATATGACTCAACCTTCAGTTAGCCAGGCAATCAAAGAACTAGAGACTTTTTATGAAAAGAAACTTTTTGAACGATTATCACAGAAGTTATATATAACAGAAGCAGGCCACTGTTTATACGAATATGCCAACAAGATTCTAGCACTTTACGAAGAATCCATAACTAAACTTAGGTCTGAAAATATCGTTGAAAAGATTCGAGTTGGTGGAAATTATACCATGGGTATCAATATGTTAGGTGATATCTCCGATGATTTTTACATGAGCCATCCAAATATAGAAATCAGTGTAGTTATCAACAAAACCGCGTTCATTAAAGATCTACTCCGAAACAATGAACTTGACCTTGCTTTAGTAGAAGAATCCTTTGCCATAAACGATACGGATATGATACAATATCCATTTTATCAAGACCGAGTTGTCGCTGTGGTTTCCCCTTCTCACATTCTAGCAGGCGCAGACACAATATTCTTATCAGATATTGCACACGAAAAATTTCTTACCAGAGAAAAAGGGGTAGGCGCTAGAGAGATGTTTGAGAGTATTATGATTTCAAATGGTTATTCTTTTGCTCCTACATGGGAAAGTATTAGCGCTACTTCATTAATTAATGAGTGTAAGAAGAATGTTGGTATCGCTATACTGCCTTACGAAGCAGTGAAAGAACAACTTATGCGTGGTGAATTAATGGAATTACATATTAATGATGTGAATTTATCAAGAAATCTAGTTATCATGTTTCACAAGAGTAAATGCCTAACAGCAAATATCCAGAATTTTATTGATACTTGCCTATATTACACTACGAAAAACACGGCATCAAAAACACTTCTTCGTGCTTGATGCCGTGCTATTCTTTCTTTTTCTATCACCTGAAATATTGTCATTTTTCGCAATCTACAATACCTGCATGAATTAGTTTTGCAAGGAATTCTCCTACATCTAATTCTGCTTCTTCTTCATCTATATCGCTTCGCTCCATTGTGTACTTAATCAAACCCTCACAGTCAACGCCTTTTTCCATCTGAGTCCATAAGGCAATTCCCAACTCATTAATCGATGGCATACAAACTAATGAACCATTCATCTTATCTGCTTCGCTAAATATGTTAAACTCCCCACCCATTTCCCTGAGAACATAACCTGGTTTCAATTTAA
Organism: Lachnospiraceae bacterium; assembly: GCA_019421365.1. GTDB lineage: Bacteria > Bacillota > Clostridia > Lachnospirales > Lachnospiraceae > Anaerosporobacter. Next base: position 27,445 of record JAHZFJ010000023.1, on the reverse strand, counting down.
TCTTCCTTACTAGCATTAAGTCACTCCTTTATCTCATTATTGGTACACCTTGTTTCATTAATTCCATATCTTCTCGATCTGGTGCAGTACTTACCATTAATACAGAACTATCTAACCATTCATAGACAACACTTACGGCTTGACATAGGGCCATCTTTACCACAATCGAAGAATCCATAATTCCGGCCTCCCTCATATCTGCCACTCTATCATGTTCAACATCATATCCTAACATCTTGCCGTCGTTATTCTCAATATTAAGTATACTAGCGTTCACACCATTTAACTTGCATAAAGTCTTCATAGGTGTTTTACAAGCAGCTTGTAATAACTTCACCCCATAACGTTCCTCTTTGTTATCAATGTCTGTTTCCTCTAATACTCTCGATACTTGTTGCAAGAAACTTCCGCCGCCTGGTATCATTCCTCCATCAACAATATTCCTAACAGTCTTTACTGCTGCCTCCATGTTAGTTTTGTTCTCACGGATTTCCTGGCTTGTTCTACCTCCTGCATACATCACAGCCACACCATGATCTAGCCTACCTATTCGTTCACGATACTTTTCCTTATCATATTCATTTGTTTTCTCATCGTCAATTATATCTTGTATCTCTTTCGTTCTGTTTCCAATCTGCCACTGCGGTCCCATACCACCTATAATAGTGGTATGCTCCTTCGTAACAGTCACCTCTTTGGCCTGCCCTAACATATCAAGAGTAACCCTCTCTAGTTCTTCCCCTCTTCCTTCCTTAATAACGACTCCACCTGTTAATATGGCAAGATCTTCAAGCAGATCATCTTTTCTTGACTTATAGCCTTCTGCCTTAATTACTGCCGTTTTGAATACACCTTTTTTATGATTATGTATTAGCATAGTTAAGGCCTCCCCTGTTACTTCGTCAGCAACTATTATTACAGGCTTACCAGTAGTCATAATCTGTTCAAGGATTGGCAAGATTTTATTAAATGATATAAGCTTATAATCCGTAATTAAAATGTACGGATTACTATACTTGATTCGATCCAATCCTTTACTACAAAAGAGTGGTGATAGATAACCTTGTTTTAACTGCATACCTTCTTCATACACAACATAATTGTCTACGCTGTTTGATGATTTAACAAGAACAACACCTTTATTTGATACCTTCTCATAAGCCTGAACTGCCATCTTTGCAATCCCATAATTCTTGCAAGATGCTTTCACTGCTTCAATTAGGGTATTGGAATCACTAATAGATACGGTTGACTTATCTATAATACGTAAAACTTCTGTCAATGCCTTCTTTAATCCTCTTCGCATATATACTGGACTAATGCCAGCCGCAAGGTACTTAAGTCCTTCTTCTACCATCCCCTTCACTAACAACGCAGTTAATGTAGTGCCATCTCCTACACGTTCCTCCATATTAAGCACCGCATCTCGTATAAGTTGGACCCCTTCATCAAGGAATAAATCTTCGGACTTAAAGTCTTGTAGAATTAGAGAACTACTACCAGTAATAATAACAGTTTTACTGGAATTCTCCACAACGACACCTAATCCGGAGGGCCCAAAGGTAGGCTCAAGTATTCTACACACCAAAAGGATTCCCTCTGCCATTGTCTGTACTGCTTCCCTATTATATCTCATGTCCTTCAACATACAAATCACCTCTTGAATGCAAAACTCCATCTACATTTTAGAGGCTTCTTAGCTGACGTACTATGACACAAAACACGTTACGCACCTAAGTACTTCTATATGTGTACACCACATAGAATAATTGATACGGAACCGCCATCGATGCGGCATCCTGCCGCAGCTCAGGCTGTCTCGGCGTCCTTGCCTCGCCTTCCTTGGTTTCTAAGTACACACTAAGAAGTACTATACGTGCTGCACTATCGTTTTTAGTCATAGTACATCAGCTAAGAAGCAAATATACACTGTTATGAGTTTTGCTTTTCTACTTTATTTATATATAAGTGCAAGTTAGTTAACGAATAAATACTCTTGGCTATTCTTTATTAACTTTAATTATGCCTTTCGACACTCATAACCAATTACTAATATTTCTCCATATTAAACATTGTCTGATCACCCATTAATTCAAATGTAAAGCAATCATCAGTTAGTTCTACTTGATTAAATATAAGTAGTTCATGGAATTCCTTATCTGATTCTGGATACGTAATTGTAACTAGTAAGTTAAATACTTCATCAGTTTTTCCTAACTTATATAATTCGCATGCAATATTGGTATCCTCTGTTATCTCATACTTAGGATTAAACTCTAGGTAAACCGACTCCACAAACGCTGGTACACAATCAGCAAGAGTAATACCATCTAGAAGCTCTACGGGAAATGTTACTTCCATACCCACCTGACATTCTTCATATAGCTGCTTTCCTTCTTCGGTAAGCTGTACATAATATTTCCCTGGTAATACCAATTTACATTCAAACAACTTTTCTTTCACCACTTACATCACCTCCATCAATGGCAACTACCATTACAACTACTACAATCACCGCTACACATATAAGGTATATTATCTCTTTCTTGATATGCAATAAATGTATACTGACTGTAAGGATAGAATTTAGTCACCTTACAACTATCTGTAAATGAGATTCCTTCTTCTTCAAATGTAATCTCTACAGGAATAATAATATCCTCCAATATGTCATATGGACTTAACATTAGCTTCGCCTTCAATTCATACTCTGGCTCGCCGTTCATTGGAATGCACCGAATTCCTGTCAGTACAGTTGTAAGTTTTATGACCTTCCCCTCCTCATCAAAACATAGGGAGTTGCTATCACCTGTTACTCCAACAGCAAGAGGATTATGCGCAATATATGTTCCTGTATGATGAACAATTACAGTGGATTTTTCTGGTTCTAATGACTGTATCCTGCCATCTTTATAGAAGGAGATTCCATTCCGAACTACTATTTCCCCATAGTCAGTATCAACTTCAATATGTTCTCCAGGCCAGATTGTTAGACTCTTTACTTCTCCCTTCTCGTAAAAGCAGATACATGAAAACATGCCAGTATACATTTTATCTCCTATCTTTACTATGCTGTTCCCTAATAGGTCTTTTTCTTCCTGCTCTGTCCAAAAACCACTAATCTGCCCATACACAGGGAACACTCTATGGATTCTCTCGTCCGGATAAAATGTTATATACTCTGCCTTCATATTCCCAATAGGTGTATGTATATTACTAATCGTTTCTAGGTATATTGATTTCAATTTACCATCTTCATACCTAACTACTGATTCTTTGTTGCGCGATCTAGTATCTGGCTTTGAAAATCTTGGAATCAACGTATTATTGCCTACAACAATACTCTCCTTATCCATTGCTATCACCTACTTTTTCACACAATCCATGCATAATATTCACGGTATATATTCCATCCTCTCGCTTTGAATTCATTAATAGACCATGTTGTTCCATATAATAGTCTAACCAAGGCATGATATGTGAGCATCTAATAGTTAGACAAGTATATAATTCTTGTTCTAGAAAGGGAATTAACATCTTCTTGGAACTTAAATTAGGATACACTTTCATTGCTTTATCAAAATCAAAGAAGTAGAATCCATCTTCAGCAATACAAACAGGGTAGGGCAGTATATCTGGTGCATCCTCATCATCCAAGGCGATATTATTATAGAAATCATCATAGATTTCATCAAATAACCTTTGGGAAACTTCCTCCGCTTCACACATAATAATTCCATTCTTATTCAGAATCTGATATGGGAGACCCACAATTGCTGTTCCAATTAACAACTCACTATCCTGTTCTTTAATTGTCCTACTAATCATCTCTGCTAGTTTAACAACCTGTGTCCTCGTCATATTTTGTGTATTCATAATTTGTATTGCACCAATTGATTCCCATTGTAGTATCTTTTCATAAATGATAAGCTTATGTACGTGAAAGAAATCTGTTATATTTTCTTCGTAATCTGTCAGAACAAAAAATCTCATATTAATCACCATGCCTTTTCAAAAGTCTGTAGAGTTTATGCAAAGCACAAATCGCCCTGTGAAAGATTTATCTTTCACACGATCTCCTTTCCTGGAGGTTTAATATACCCCTCTTTTCAATATGTCGATAAGTTCCTGTTCAACTTCTTTTATCATTCTCTTATCAACACCTAGGTCAAATATTGTTTCAGTTGCATGAACAAAATCATACATATTGCAGTTTCCGACTCGTTCACCAATTCCAAGAAGTGTGCAATCAATCATCGCACCACCAGCTTTCGCCATAACAATTGAATTCGCTACTGCCATTCCAAGATCATTATGCTCATGAATTTCAATGTTAACTTCTCTAATCGCACTTTGAATTTGCTTTACAATTTGTACTCCTCTGTCTGGTGTTAATGTACCTACGGTATCTGCAACGCGAACAGTCTCAACTCCCATAGAATATAATTGTCTAACCATCGTTAAGATAAAGCCGATATCTGCTCTCGTTGCATCTTCAAGTCCAACAGTTACAGGGATACTATAATTATTGGCTATCTCTAGACATCTTTTTATCTCTCTTTGAACCCAAACTTTATTCTTATTCAGCTTGGAATATATCTGCACATATGATACAGGAACTCCTATATGAATTAAGTCAGGCTCAAGCAAACAAGCTTCTTCTACATCCTCTTGACGCATTCTACACCAAAGAGATACTTTTGCATTTTTCTTTTGTCCCATTAACTTATCGATGTATCGTATGTCATCAATATGAATATCTACACAACCAGCCTCAATTTCATAGACGCCAAGTTCATCAAGGAGTAACCCTAATCGAATCTTATCCTCTGTACGAAGTACTACACCTGGACATTGTTCACCATCACGTAATGTTGTGTCTACGATTTTTTTCTTTATCTTCATAGGCATCCCTCAATAATTGATATTAATTCATCATCTCTTATACTCCTACCAAGCTTGTAACTTTCATGCTTTACACTCTGTAAGATCAACATACATCTATCTTTCTCTAATTCCGCATATCCAAGTTCTTCTAACTTCATTTTAATAGAACAAAGACCCGAATGTTTTCCAATTAATATCTTCCTTACTTGCCCTACAAGCTCAGGTGGAAATGTTTCGTAATTGGAGGATTTTTTCAAGATTCCATCTACATGAATACCTGACTCAACCCAAAATATACTCTCTCCTATTACAGGCATCTTACCAGGAATCTTATCTCCTGTAATCTCTTCAAATAAACATTTTAACTCGGGTAATCTACTTAAATCTTGATTCACTTTATAATGCTGATTTAATCTAAGTGCTAATATCACTTGTTCTGTTGCTGCTTTATTCCCGATTCCAGCGAATGTGGTAACTACTTTCTTACCTCCTGCTATCATAAACATAACTGCTTCTGCAGTTGCACATTCATTGCTATTCTCAGGTATCAAGAATATTTTCTTTTTATCAATAATAGCAAATATTTCTTTTAATGCTATATCAAAATCAAAACACATGAAGTCATCCATACCTTTTAGCGCAATTGCCTTAGAGGAAACATATTTCCTTAGTTGTAGGATTTCCCTAGTGTCATTCATCTGAATCAATGTTATTGTATCTCCTTCAATAGTCTTGGGCTGTAGAAAATGTTTTATCAAAGGAAACTTTCTTCGATCTGTTACAGAATCAATCTCCATATAATAGGAAGCTCCTGGTATTAAAACTGGTTCAATTACAGGATAAAGTTTTTCTGATACCATGAAGTCGAGAATTCCACATTCCATAAACAATCGGATAAATTCACCTGCTTGCTCCATAGTCGGAGGAGTTAAGTTGAGCATACTTAATGTAGCGTCAATAATCTGCATGATACCACCTTCCCATCTTCTTAACTAATTATCATAACATCAAATCTGCAACTGGCGTCCCACCTTCAAAATGTTCATCAAAGATTCGCTCTACATCATCTACAGTAAGATGTCCATACCATACACCTTCTGGATATACAACAGCAATTGGTCCCTTATCACAGATACCGAAACAACCTGTATTGTTAAGAACTATCTCACTAGATAAATCCCGATCGCTGATTTCCTCCATAAACTTCTGTAAGATATCAACCGCTTGATTATTAAAGCAATATCCTCTTTGTTGTCCTGCTATTGTACAGCTTGTGCATATAAATACATGATATTTTGGTTGTATCATAGCTTTCATCTCCTCTTCTTTATTAACCTCTCTGATTACTATGTCTAACTCAACTTTATATAACTTACTTATTTTTTGTTAAACTGTGTGCCACCTTCAATACGGCATCTTCAATTCGGTCATACGTAACAACAACTTCTATATTCTTCTTCTCTAATTGCCTTCTTGGTGATTCCCCAATACGCATAGCAATAACACCACTACAGTCTGCTATTGTCTCAATAATGCCAGTGATCTTATCCTCCTTATCTTCACAGACATCACTACCTTCACAATACTGACCGATCTTACGTTTTTCAATATAAGAAACAGAGTCATTCTTATATTCATAGATATACCATTCCTTGACATGCCCAAAATGTTGGTCGATATACATTCCATTTTTACTTGCCACTGCAAAACGATATACTGCATCTGTTGTTTCTTTTACCACTGGTTGATACCCCCTGAATTCCAGACTCAAATCATTGTCTAGGGTTCCAATCGCATCTGCTCTACACTGCTTACAGTGTGTCATCTGTTGCATAATCAATCCACAATCCTTACGAAGTTTCTCTATCTCTTTATTCGTTAATGAAGTCATATTCTCGAATACACTTCCTTCGACTGGAATCATAGGCATGATGTTGGTAATATAGCAGCCAATTTCCTTCATTGTCTCTACAATCTTAGGGATATGCATATCGTTTATTCCCTTTAAAGAAACAATATTCACTTTACAGACAACACCATGAGCGACAAGTATTCGCAAACCACTTAACTGATTCGATAGTAAGATCGCACCTGCACTTTCACCCTCATATTTGGTATCCATGAAGTTTATGTACTTATAGATTTTACCTGCAATCTTTGGATCTACTGCATTGATAGTAACTGTAATATGAGATACTCCTAAATTTATTAATTCGCTCGCATATGTAGGTAATAACAATCCATTGGTAGATAGACAGAACGTCACATCAGGATCGTATTCCTTAATTAATTCCATTGTCCGCTTAGTTTCATCAAAATTCGCAAGTGCATCTCCTGGTCCTGCAATACCAACTACTGTTAGATTTGGTACCTTTTCCTTTACTACTTTGTACTTTTCGAATGCCTCTTCTGGGGTAAGCACCTTGGTTGTGACGCCTGGTCTACTTTCATTGGGACAATCAAATTTACGTACACAGTAATTACATTGCACATTACATCTTGGAGCTACTGGTAAATGCATTCTCGCATATTTGTGACCAGCGCAGTTATAACAAGGATGAGTAGCCGTCTTTGCTAAGATTGCTTGACGTTTTATCTCTTCTTCTGTCAAAGGTAATTCTGGTGTTTCTGGTGTTTCTTCTTTATGAAAATAGGCTTTATAAATCACCTCTCTAAATGTGCTTTCTTTTCTTGACAAAATTGCATTGGATAACTCATCTAATAAAGTAAGAGAGCCTTCATATCCTATTGTCTTAAGCCTTTGACCTCCAACTCGGTCATGGACAGGAAAGCTTCTTCTTACTAGGGCTATTTGTAGATGTTCTTCAATTCTCCTACCATCTGAATTACCAATCATCAAGTTACAGCCATATCGCTCTGCGGCTGTTTCAATATCTTTGAAATCTACATCATCTGCAATCGTATAGTCCTCCACGAAATAACGTTTTGCAATATCTTCTATGGAGTTCTTCACATAATCCACAAGACGAGGAAACACAGAACCCGTGGCTGTAATCATTGGCATAATTCCATTTTCTTCACAGATTCGTATCATTGATATGATAAAATCAGGTTCTCCAAACACCACTGCTCTTCCCTCAGAATTGTATTTGTGACTATCAATCATGGCATCAAGATATCTTCCTCTTTGTTGTTTTAGTAGCTGAGGAATCTCCTTACCACTGAGTTTACTTAAAACCTTAAGAAATGCATCATTATCTCGTAACCCTACTGGAACATTTACTCTAGTATAAGGAACACCATACTTTTCTTTTAAAACTTTAGCTGGGGAATTCTCAAATTCCATGTTGCTAATCTCTATAGTAGCTCTTGCACCAGCCATCTGTTTGATATCCACGATATCAGTTCCGTCTTCAGGCAATCTGTTGTATTTCTCTTTGAATACACCATCAAGATTCTCTGATAAGTCAGGTAATAAGATAATATCTAATTCGAATAATTTACAAAGTTCCTTCAATGTCCGCATATCAGCTGGGCTCATATAGGAGGAAATTATATTGATTTTATTATTCGGCTTTGTATCCATCTCTACTTCCGATACGATAGCCGTTAATGCAGCAAAATACCCTTCAAATTGTGTTCCACCGTAACCAGCTGAATGCACAGGAATAATTGTTACCTCTCTCTTATCTGGATTTTCTTCATAGTAGATCTGAATAATTCTATTAATATCTTCACCGATCGTTTCTGCCAAACAAGTAGTAGCAACTCCAACCACCTGCGGATGATAGAGATCAATCAGATTCGTCAGACCCTTTTTCAGATTCTCTTCTCCTCCGTATACTGTTCCATGTTCGGTAAGTGAAGAAGAGGCAATGTCAATTGGCTCATTATAATGCGTTGCCATATGACGTCTTATGTAAGTACTACATCCTTGTGAGCCATGTAGGATAGAAACACAATTCTTAATTCCATAGAATGCTGTCATTGCACCCATTGGCATACACATCTTACATGGGTTAACATTAAGATTAACTAACGGTTGTACTTTGGTTTTCATATTGTTCCCTCTCCTCTCTTATATATTGCCATACGGGATTGTTGATACTTTGATTAATCTCTCTGGTGAAGTTATACACACCTTCAAATCCAGCAAGTGCATGTTTTCTTTCATGATTATGATCACAGAATGCAATTCCAAGTTTATACGCAAGTGGTCGTTCCTTTACACCACCAACTAAGATATCTGCTCCCTTTTCCTTCATAAATGTCTCAAGTTCTGCTGGATTCGCATCATCAAGAATAACGGTATCTTTTGAAACTAACTGTTCGATAATCTCATAGTCATCTTTTTTTCCTGTCTGTGTACCAACAACAACAGTATTCATTCCCATGAAAGCAAATTGTCTAATCAGTGAAATAGCCTTAAATCCTCCACCAACATAAATCGCTACTTTTTTACCTTGTAGATTCTTACGATACATATCAAGAAAACCTTCTAACTTCCTAGATTCTTCATTACAGAATGCAATAGCCTTCTTCTTAGCATCTTCATTCTTAAGTGCCTCTGCAATCCGTACTAATGAACTTGATGTATCCTCTACTCCAAAGAAACTGACTTTAATGAATGGTATTCCAAACTCCTCTTCCATTCTATTCGCTAGAAATACGGAAGAGCCTGCACATTGTACAATATTTAAAGTTGCTCTCGGAGCCCCTATCATATTCTTGTAATTTGCATCTCCTGTAAATGTTGATACCACTTTGATACTGATTTTATCTAGATAGTTCTTAATAATCCACATCTCACCTGCAAGATTAAAATCTCCTAGTATATTCACACCTTCTATCTTTTGATCTGTACGATAGGGTAATATTAGTTCCATAATGGCATTACAAGCCATCTTATAGCCAGTGGATTTATTACCAGAGAATCCTGGGGACTTAACTGGAATCACCCTAATTCCATATTTCTTCGACATATTCTTGCATATAGCTTCAACATCATCACCAATGACACCAACGATACAAGTTGCGTATACGAATATTAATTTTGCGTTTTGTTTCGTGGCAAGTTCCTCTATAGCGGCGCTTAGCTTTTTCTCTCCTCCGAATATTACATCTGTCTCGCGAAGATCCGTACAAAAGCTATTCCTGTATATGTCACTATCACTAGAAAGACTCCCCCTGATATCCCAAGTGTAACTTGAACACCCAATCGGACCATGAACAATGTGGTATGCATCTGTTATTGGATTTAATACAACTCTCGCTCCACAGTATACACATGCACGTTGGCTGACAGCACCTGATACCGAATCAGCATCACATTTGATACCATTCCCACTACAACCTCCATCGTTTTTAAACAAGATAAACTGCTTTCTTTCATCTAAGACGTTAACTTCCTGAATATTTTCCATATACACATGCTCCTTTCTGTCGCCAAAGTATGCAGAAAGCGAGGGTAGAAAGACGGTGTCGTCTTTACCCCCGCTATGAATTTCTGTAATAATATTCCTTTCCAGTGGTTTCGTCAATAGTTTTTTGTGAATACTCCATTGGTAATTTCTATGACACTTATACCATATTTTAATATTACTATTATGTATCATCTTTTACCTCGTAACCTACTACTTTAGGATTATGCCTACACTTCTAAATGATAGTTCTTATCAGAGAAAGAATAGTTAAGTTCAATTTCCTCTTTATCGCCTCTTTTCATTATTATATATAGAGTATTTTTTTCACCATATGCGTCATAAGCACCTAGCGTTTTCTTAACGAACTCCTCCATGTCTTCTAATAGAAGAAATTTTTGGCCTTTAAATTCAGTTAAATACTTTTCTTCAATTTGCATTCATATACTCCTTTACTTACATCATTTTACTTATAATAAAAATTGGCCTAGAATTGGTTTTACTATAACAAGACAGCAAGAGTATAGTTTGTATACTCCTGCATCTTTTATAAAATATGATTAATTTGATTTTAACTTTTCAGATTGCGTTATATATTCTAAAATTACCCTACATTACCATCTCAACATCTTTTTCTTCACAATGGCTGTCTTGATAATCCATAAGTGCATTGGTGATCTTCTCAACCATTCGCATTGCTCCTTCGTATCCAACTATCGGGAAATAAGAATGACAATAACGGTCAATCACATCAAATCCTGCTCTTACAAGTGGAATGTCTTCTGCTCTTGCAATGTGTTTACCATGGGTACCACCGATTAATAAATCTACTGAATCATTCCTAATCCATTGATGAAGTAAGAAAAGATCTGTAGTAGTATTTAATTGATTAGCAGCTTGAACTCTGCATTCTTCTTTAACACCATACTTTTCTAATAAACTTTTACCTTCTTCTTCGAAAGTTGCACTTGGTGTACCTGTGATACAATACTTTGGAATCATGCCAAGTTCTAAACATAATGACATCATACCAATAACGAAATCTGGATCTCCATAGATCGCAACTTTCTTTTCATAGGTATATTGATGGGTATCTACCATCATATCTACCAAATGACCTCTTTGATTCTCAATACTTGCAGGTACCTCCTCAGTCGAAAACTCTTGTAGTTTTAAGATTAATGCATCCGTAGCATCGATGCCGATTGGATATGGAATAGTATCTCCTTTTACCTTACATTTCTTATTAAGGAAACTAACACTAGGTGCTGATACCGTCATACCAATCCCAAGAGAACTTTTGCAATCACCTAAAGACTTAATCTCTTCTATTGTAGTACCACCTTTTTCGTACATTGCATACTCTCCAGTCGTAGGCGTATCGACTGTCCCATCTGTATCAGGTAACATAATAAATGGTACGTTCATCTGTGTCATAAGTCTCTTAAGCTCACGATAATCACCTGGATTTAGCCAGCCTGGAAATAATGCTAGCTTTCCATTGGAGGTACCTGTTGATACGCTAAGATATTTCATAAAACCATTAACCATATTGAAAAATCCGTGAATATGTGAACCAAAATAACTAGGAGTATTCGCATGAACGATATATTTTCCTTCTGGAAGCGTTGGGGTAATATCAATTAAGAGAGAATTCAAATCATCGCCAATTGTCTCAGAAAGGCAAGTTGTATGTACTGCAACAATATCTGGATTATATAAATCAAATATATTTTTAACAGCTGTCTTTAGATTCGATCCTCCGCCAAATACAGAGGCACCTTCTGTGAATGAACTTGAAGATGCTTGAATGGGATCCTTAAAATGTCTAGTAAGGTACATTCTATGAAATGCAACACACCCTTGTGAACCATGACTGTGAGGAAGACATCCATGTACACCTAGTGCTGCATATAAAGCACCAACTGGCTGACAAGTTTTACATGGATTAATAACAAGAGCTTCTCTATCTACAATTTCTTTTGGCGTATATTTAAGCATTATACCTCACCTCCTAATTTACCCACTAGTGTGGCTTGATTCTTCCATGGTGCTTTAATAAAACTCCATGCTGGTACATATAATCCCATTACGAGGTCATGCCCAAATCTTGCTGCACCCTGAAAACAAGTATATGGCCCTTGATAATCATAGGAGTGTATCTGTCTTGATAGCATACCGCCTTTTTGAACTACGAACTTATCCTTAATCCCCGAGAAGAAAACATCAGGTTTTAATGCCTTAAGAAATTCCTCTGTTTCAAAATGATTCAAGTCATCAGCTATTATAGAACCTTCTTCCATGTCAGGATACATACCTTGATAATCATTAAGTTCAATATCTTCATTTGCCTCTAGTTCTGCCCTATGCTCAGGAGTAATTCTATCTGGATTGTATAAGTTTTCATCTGCTTCGATCTTTAGATTCTCAATATTCTTAGAATCTGCATCCACTTTAATATCAGGTATGACACTTCGTCCTTCGTAATCATCCCGATGGGCAAATTCATAACCAGCTAACACGGTTGACATGCCAAGATCTTGTAATAATAATTGATAATGATGAGAACGAGAACCGCCAACATATATTGCTGCTGTCTTTCCCTTCAATTTACTCTTATAATATTCCATTTCGTCTGCAATTGCATTCTCTTCATCTGCAATTACTTCTTCGATTCTAGCACTAAGTTCCGGCTCATTAAAATATGCACCTATTGCACGAATTGATTTCTTCGTAGCATTAACACCGATGAAGTTAACTTTAATCCAGTCCATTCCGTATTTATCTTTCATCATATCTGCTACATAGTTAATGGAACGATGACACTGAACTAGATTCAAGTCCGCAAGATGTGCATTCTTCATATCTCTATAACAACTCGTTCCTGTCATAGCACTAACTACCTCGATACCACATCGATTCAAGATTCTTTCTATTTCCCAACCATCTCCACCGATATTATATTCACCAAGAATATTTACGGAGAATTTCTTCTGTGGTTTATGATCTCCTGTACCAACGATAAAACGAATGATTTGATTTGATGCAATATGATGTCCTGCTGATTGTGTAACACCTTTATAACCTTCACATGAGAATGCTATACACATTAAGCCTGGATATTCTTCTCTCGCCCATTTTGCAATTGCATGAATATCATCACCGATAAGGCCAACTGGACATGTTGAGCAAATACTAAGCATCTTAGGATTATAGACTGCCATACATTCCTCTATCGCCTTTTTCAATTTCTTCTCACCACCAAATACAATGTTTGGCTCTTGCATATCAGTTGAGAAACAATATTCAACATAACAATCTGCGTGCTCACCATGACGATCTGTCTCTACTTGCTTATGTCTTCTTGTTCCCCAAGTGTAGAAGGAACAACCAATTGGTCCATGTACAATAATCGCGTTGTCACTCATAGGTCCTAGAACTACACCTTTACACCCTGCATAGCAACATCCTCTTTGAGTAATGATACCTGGAATGGTACGCACATTAGCAGTAATCTCATTACTAGCTTCTGGATCAATGGATAGAACATGTTGCTTTCTGTTTCTATACACCTTTGCACTATATTTTTCTAAAACCTTATCTCTTAATTCATTTCCATGTAAAACCATATTAATCACCATGCCCTTTCAAAAGTCTGGCGACTTTGTGCAAGTCAACTTGTTGACTTTGGACACCCAATCGCCATGTGAAAGATTTATCTTTCACACTATCCTCCTTCCTAATATGAATCAGAGTCATCCTGTTGCTTTCCATCTCTGATACGATATGATGTGACCACCGGCATTACAAAGATTTTACCGTCACCAGGATTTCCTGTACTGTTTACTTCCATAGTTGCTTCAATGATTTTTTCCACATCTTCATCTTGAGCCATTATTACAAATAGACGTTTTGGTATCAAACGACTTCCTTCAGTAAAACACTCACCGATTGAATTGGTTGGTACATCACCATTGTCTAGTACAGAATACAAATCAGGAGAGAATAATTTCTTACCTCTTCCCATACATTTTCTACATGTAAAACCCAGAATTCCCGCCTCTGTTAATGCTACTTTCGTCTTACTCACTTTATCTTGCCTAACAATTATTAAGACTTCTTTCATGGCAGTACCTCCTATAATTCTTTTGTTTTCGTACTGATTGTATAAGCCTCTTCAACCGGACTAACAAATATCTTACCATCACCGTAATTACCATTCGCACCTGTTCTAGCGTATTTCATGATAATCTTAATGGCATCGTCTTTGTCTTCATCTTTAACTACCATTAAAAGCATCTCTTTAGGAATCTCGTCATATGTAACATCTCCAATTCGGATACCTTTTTGTTTACCTCTACCATATACATCCATCTTTGTTACAGCCGGAAATCCTGCTGATAATAATTCCGATAAAACCTCATTCACTTTTTCAGGTCTAATTATTGATCTTATAAGGTACATAACTTCTCCTTTCTTTTATAGAAGCTCTATATCACTTTGTGATCTCATCCTCTATAAACAACAAAATCTTTATACTATGTATCTTCATGTATCTTAATATCTTCACAATTACCTATTAATTACTCCATCATACCATGTTCCATAAGGATTGCTTCAAGTTCATCAATCTTCATTGGTTTTGGAACAACAAGCATCTGGTTCTCATCAACTTTTCTAGCAAGTGTTCTATACTCATCTGCCTGTGGTTCTTCTGGACTATAATCAATTACTGTTTTCTTGTTAATCTCTGCTCTCTGAACAGCATTGTCACGAGGTACAAAATGAATCATCTGTGTTCCAATCTTTGCTGCAACCGCTTCAACAAGACCTTGTTCTCCGTCTACCTTTCTTGAATTACAGATAAGACCACCAAGACGAACACCACCTGTGGATGCATATTTTAAAATACCTTTTGAAATATTGTTTGCTGCATATAATGCCATCATCTCACCAGAACATACTATGTAGATTTCTTGTGCTTTACCTTCACGAATTGGCATTGCAAATCCACCACATACAACATCACCAAGTACATCGTAGAATACATAGTCAAGATCATCGGTGTAAGCGCCAAGTTGTTCAAGTAAATTAATTGATGTAATGATACCACGTCCTGCGCAGCCAACACCTGGTTCTGGACCGCCGGATTCTACACCACGAATATTTCCGTAACCAGTTTTCATAATTTGGTCAAGATCGATGTCGTCACCTTCTTCACGAAGTGTATCAAGTACGGTTCTCTGTGCGAGTCCACCCAGTACAAGTCTGGTTGAGTCTGCTTTCGGGTCACAACCAACAATCATAATTTGTTTACCCATTTCTGCAAGTCCTGCTGTTAAGTTCTGTGTTGTTGTTGATTTACCAATTCCACCTTTTCCATAGATAGCCAACTGTCTCATAGCACTTACCTCCATTTTCAACTATTTTTTATGTGTGATTTTATGATAGAACGATACATGTTATCTATTCCGCTAGTAACATTGCTTGTGTTCTATTGGTATCATTATAAGTACTGTAATTTTATTCCACAATACACGTGATTGTATAAAATGCTCACAAATCTTGCAGGTGTTTTATGCATATTACAGTATGAAAAACGAGGTTATTATCATTATCTTAGGATTGTTATGTTTTTTAATGGATATGCTTAATTTCCCCAACTAAGTTACTATGACACAAAAAACACTATACTCAAGAATGAAGTAATATGGATGGCTTCAAAGGAACCAAATTTGAAATTTTAGGATATTCTAACGATGGAACAGAAATATATAAATTTGAAGATATAATTCCAGAGAACGCTGATCAAAAGTCACTTAAAAGTCCATATGAATAATACCATGCTATAAATGAATAATGTGGCTTAGCTCTAATGTAATCAAGCACAGTCTAATAGCAAAAAAGCAGGTAGGATATATTCGAAACAGAATATACCCTACCTACTTTTATCAAGTTAATTATTTCATTCTAATTCTTTCAATCTATTTATTTCAACATCTTATATTTCTCTTTATCTGCCTCTGTTATCTTACGAATCGGCTTACATGGGTTACCCACTGCAATAACACCAGAAGGAATATCTTTATTTACCACACTACCAGCTCCGATAACAGTATTATCTCCAATTGTAACTCCTGGAAGAACCACTACCCCCGCTCCAAACCATACATCATTACCAACAGTGATTGGATACGCATATTCTAGCCCTTGATTTCTCTGCTCTGCATCAATTGGATGTCCTGCTGTTGAGAAACAACAATTCGGTGCAATGAATACATTGTCACCAAAAACAACCTTGGCACAATCTAGGATTACGCAATTATGATTGGTATAAAAATTCTCTCCGATTTCTATGTTATAACCACAGTCACACCAAAATGGAGCTGTAATCACAAAATTTTCTTTTGTTTTACCCATAATTTCTTTTATTAATGCCTTCTGTTCCTCATATTGTGATGGCATCAATTGATTAAATTTAAAACATTTATCCTTACATATTGTTCGTTCTTTCACTAATTCTTTGTCATAGTTGTTATCATATAGATAACCTGCTGCTGCCTTTTCTTTCTCTGTCATGTCAATCCTCCGTTACGATATTATCTTTTGTATCATGACTTAATCATAATAAATGATTGCATACTTGTCTATATGTATTTGCATTAATATTAAAGAATTGAAAACATTATTGTATTAGGTTAATAAAAATACGATATTGATCTATATAATCGCTGGAGTTGCTGCTTACTATAGATTTTTCGAGAGAGTCAAATGAAATATCTTTTTCATTTACTAAAATATAATAATCAAATATTTTATAACTAGCGCCATTATCTGGTCTGATTAAGTAGTGATTTAAATATTTATATTGCTTAGTTTCTACATCCTTTACAGATACATAATAGTATGAACCATCAAACGATAAGTCTTTTATATAAAATAATGAGTCATGGTATAACTTGTTGGCAAATCATTAATATCTGTAAAAGGGCAGACCTTCTTGGATATCGCCATTTTTTGAACATGAAGTCACAATTAGCATTGAGCAAATTAATATCAGTAATATACTTTTATACATTTTAACTCTCCTTTTAAAATAGAAGTTCTCAATTAATGCTTAACTTACTACAAAGCGAAACCTCCCATACCTCATTAATTTTTTCTATTATCTCCTGATTCATATTCAGCCAACTAATACATTTATTAAGAATGATAGCGTCACTGGTAATTACATTGTCTTTCTTCTCTAGAGTTATATCAACATCTGGTATGACGTAAGTTTGTACTTGTAATTCATACAATTCAGCCATTTCTCTTACCATATTGGCTAATCTCCCCGAGTTTGACACAGGAGAATCAAAATAGAAGAAAGCTTCATGAATTTCTTTCGATACAAGCCATTGATAGATAAGATGTATAGCTTTCTCTGTCTTATCTATAATTCGATAATTACCGCGAAGGCCAGCCAAATCCCGTATAGTTCCATCTAATGATCTGAATACAGGAGAACCTGATAATGCGGCTTCTAATGTGATAATCGTATTAAATCCATCAATGTGCACTGTTTCGATATCATTAAATTTGGTGATCTGTCTGGATAATCTGCCATTACAATCTTCAAGAGAAGAAATCGTTCGGACTAATGCTAACCTCTGTCTCTCAGAGAACATATAGTGGTTCCCGATAAAAGTTGCGGCTTGTTTTATAGGATATCCTTGATTTAATAGAAAATATAATTCATAAGCTGCTTTCTCTAATTTGGTCTTCTCTTCACCATTGAATTGATAGGTATCTTCTTTTTGGTATCCTCTCCTCACAACTTTTGGCATAATAGTCCTCCTCATATAAAATGTTTATCTTATCAACCCTCATAGTTTCTCTAATCATCTACAATATATACTTTAATAATATTGACTACTATATTGTATAATAACAAAATAAGGAAGACAATATGTAAGATTATAACTTGCATATTGTCTTCCTTTTGTTCTATCTCTAACGTCTTCTACGACCAGTATAGCCATAGTCCACCAATACAGGTACTTGGTCTATCATACCCCAACTAGATTTCCTAACCAGGTCTCCGGCAGCTAACCCATATGTTCGTCTTATCTCCATAAAGTAAGAATTGCTTACCAATTCTCTCATATTATAGACCTGATAATATTGTAATATTTGGTTAATACTCCATAATCGCTCACCTTTTTTCATAATTAGCAATTTAGTATCATCAGATATAGCAAGTATTGGAGCAAAGAATTCATTTTTTTCCTGGTTATATACATTATATTCCATCTTGTTTTGAGTAATCCCTCCATAGTTTAAAGCGGACTTTACTACATAACCATTTTCAAGATCAAATACTCTTCTTGATGACCCTGAACCAATGAATTGATACATGCCATTTTTTAAACCTCTTTGTATAACTTCAAAATCGATTATATTATCATTCATTTCCTTAACCAATAAAGTACTTACTCCATAATAATATATTCGACCTTTTAAGAAAATGTTCGACTTTTTAAGAAGATATTTTACTTTGTTTAACATCTTCTCTTCTGTACTAGTTCTATTCTTATTCTAACTCAAAAGCACCTGTATACAATTGATAATATTTGCCTTTCTCTGCAATCAGTTGATCATGACTGCCTCTTTCCACAACATGTCCTTGTTCAAGCACCATAATAACATCCGAATTCTTAACTGTAGATAATCTATGGGCAATTACGAATACAGTTCGTCCTTTCATTAATGCATCCATACCACGTTGTACAATAACTTCTGTACGAGTGTCAATAGAGGACGTTGCTTCGTCAAGTATCATAACAGGAGGATCAGCAACCGCTGCACGTGCAATGGCTAAGAGCTGACGCTGTCCTTGAGAAAGATTAGAACCATTACTACTTAGTGGCGTTTCATATCCCTTTGGTAGACGTGTTATAAAATCGTGAGCACCAGCTAACTTTGCTGCATCTATACATTCTTCATCAGTAGCATCTAACTTACCATAGCGGATATTATCCATTACAGTTCCGGTGAATAGATTTGTTTCTTGTAACACTACTCCAAGAGAACGACGTAGATCCGCCTTCTTTATCTTATTAATATTAATACCATCATAACGAATCTTACCATCTGCTATATCGTAAAAACGATTGATTAGATTCGTAATTGTAGTTTTTCCTGCACCAGTAGCACCTACGAAAGCAATCTTTTGACCTGGTTCCGCGTATAGAGTGATGTCATGTAAGATTGTTTTACCTTCTTCATATGCAAAATCCACATCGTACATACGAACATCACCCGTTAATTTCGTATACGTTACTGTTCCATCACTATGAGGATGTTTCCATGCCCACATTCCCGTACGCTCGTTACATTCCACAATTTGTCCATTTTCTTCTCTTGTATTAACTAAAGTAACATAGCCATGATCTTCTTCTGGCTGTTCGTCAATCAGCTCGAACATACGCTTTGCTCCAGCAAGTCCCATAACAACTGCATTAATCTGTTGCGATACTTGATTTATATTACCTGCAAACTGTTTCGTCATGTTGAGGAATGGAACAACGATACTAATCCCCATTGCAAGGCCAGATATACTTAGATTTGGTGCATTTGCTATCATTAATAAACCGCTAGTTATGGCTACAGCCACATAGAGAATATTACCGATGTTGTTTAATATTGGTCCCAATGTATTAGCATACTTATTGGCAAGTTCTGAGTCTCTAAATAATTGATTATTGATTTTATCAAAATCCGCTTTACTTTCTTCTTCATGGCAGAATACTTTAATTACCTTCTGTCCATTCATCATCTCTTCAACGAATCCCTCTACTTCTCCAAGAGCCATCTGTTGACGAATGAAGTATTTGGAGGAATTTCCACCTACTTTTTTTGTAATTATAATCATAAAGATTACTCCGACTAATACGACTAGAGTTAGCCATACGCTATAATACATCATAATACAAAATACGGATAGAACGATAATACCAGCTGACAAAAGTTGAGGTAAACTCTGTGATATCATCTGACGTAATGCATCAATATCGTTTGTATAATAACTCATGATATCACCGTGATTATGTGTATCGAAGTACTTAATAGGTAAATCTTGCATTCCATTAAACATCTTAACACGGAATTTCTTTAAGGAACCTTGCGTTATCACCGCCATCAAGCGGTTAAATGTAAAGGAAGCAATTAGTGAAAGTACATAACATACAACTAACAGAAGTACGAGGCTGGTAATTTCACCTGAAACTGCACTCCAATCACCGCTTTGCCAAGTGTTCTCAACTGCTGCTATAATATTTTGCATAAAAATTGCGGGAATCGATGAAACAACTGCATTGAATATTATACAACCAACTACGATTGGTAATAAAACTGGATAAAATTCAAATATTGTCTTAATCAAACGTCCCAAAACACCTTTTCGATTATTACTACTATTATTCTTCATCCTGATCACCTGCCTTATTCTGAGATTGATATACCTCTTGGTATATTGGATTATTCTTTAGGAGCTCGGCATGTGTTCCAATACCGCTAATGGAACCACCGTCCATAACGATAATTTGGTCGGCATCTTCAACAGATGCTGTTCTTTGGGCAATAATGATTTTAGTAGTTTCAGGAATAAATTCTCTAAAAGCCTTTCGAATCATAGCATCGGTCTTAGTATCAACCGCGCTTGTAGAATCATCTAGAATTAACACTTTTGGTTTTTTTAATAAAGCACGGGCTATGCATAGACGCTGCTTCTGCCCTCCAGATACGTTAGTACCCCCCTGTTCAATATACGTATCATATCCGTCAGGGAATCTTTGAATGAATTCATCTGCTTGTGCTAATTTACAAGCTTCTATAATTTCTTCATCGGTAGCTTCTTTGTTTCCCCATCGTAGATTTTCTTTGATTGAACCAGAGAAAAGTACATTTTTTTGTAATACTACAGCTACTTGATTACGTAATTCTTCCAAATCATATTCTTTAACATCAAGACCTCCAACTTTAACAACACCTTCTGTAGTATCGTAAAGTCGTGGTATTAATTGAATCAAAGAAGTTTTAGAAGCCCCTGTTCCTCCAATAATACCAATGGTCTGGCCTGATTTTATATGCAAATTAATATCAGCTAGAGCCATTTTTTCTGCAGTTTCTGAATATTTGAAACTTACATTTTCAAAATTTATGGAACCATCTTTTACAATTTTCTCTCCACCTATTGGGCTTGTAAGGCTACTATCCTCATCTAGTACTTCAATGATACGGCTTGCTGATTCACTTGCCATTGTAATCATAACAAACACCATAGATAACATCATTAAACTACTAAGAATCTGAAAACTATAAGTTAATAATGCGGAAAACTGTCCCACATCTAAATCTAATCCTCTGGAAGTTATAATTGTATATGATCCAAAGAACAGAACGAAAACCATAACTGTATATAGACAAAACTGCATTAATGGGTTATTGATTGCTAAGATCTTCTCTGCTCTTGTAAAGTCAGCACATATATCATTAGCTGCCCCATCAAATTTCATCTTTTCATGTTCTTCTCGAACATAGGATTTAACCACACGCATGCCTTTAACATTTTCTTGTATCGAAGTATTTAATGCATCGTACTTACGAAATACTTTCTTAAAAATCGGCATTACTTTGCGAATTACAAGAAATAAACCGAAACCTAATATAGGCACAACAATTAGGAATATAAAAGCCATTTTTCCTCCCATGTAAAAAGCCATGGTGAATGCAAATACTAACATTAAAGGAAATCGAATTGCTGCTCTTATAATCATCATATAGGCATTCTGAACATTAGACACATCTGTTGTAAGTCTAGTAACCAGTGATGACGTTGAGAAACGATCCATATTCTCAAAAGAAAATGTCTGTATCTTATAATATATATCCTGTCTTAAATTGCGTGCAAAACCACTTGATGCAGTGGCACATGCTGTTCCTGCAATTATTCCAAACGTTAGTGATAATCCAGCCATTATCACCAAGATAGCACCATACATGACAATAACACTAAATTCACAGCCTGCTTTGATTTGGTTTACAAGCTGAGCAATAACAAAAGGTATTGTGCACTCTAAAAGCACCTCTAGTGTAATAAATACGGGACCCTTTATGGAATCTTTCTTAAATTCCCGAATTGATTTAGCAAGTTGTTTATACATTGACTCTGCTCATCTCCTTTGTAAATTTTAGTTTTGGTATAAAAGTTCCTTTTGATACCCTATCATTTTAGTCAAAAAAAAAGCGTAGCCAGAAGAATATTATCTGGACTTACGCAATAGCTACTCGATTTCTATATTATAAAGTATATTTTTTTGAATGTCAATTCTTCTGGTGCTAAAAAATAGTTAATACAAGTTTCGTTAAATATATACATATTTAAACTAGGTAGACTTCTTCATATAACTCGCTTAAAAGTGACCTGATGCTTTGCAAACACATTTTATGGCACGAGGGTCAAAAGTTCTAATATAGACCTTTTAACCCTCGAATCATCTTATTGACCTAATTTGTTAATGCTATCTATTCCTTATGAACCTTATTCATTCTCTCAACCATTACAACCATTAACACAATAAAAATCATGATATAAAATGGATATAGATTAATACTGAATATATCTGCTAAAAAGCCGAAAATCGGTGGCATGATTGTACTACCTACATATGCACTTGCCATCTGCATTCCCATGATTGATTGCGATTTATCTGCACCAAAGTGATCTGGTGTTGCATGCAATAAACTTGGATAAATAGGTGCACAACCTAAGCCTAATAAGATTAATCCGGCAAGAGTTGCCATATTATTTAATGGTAGTACCATAACCACAATACCAATAACAGCAAATACTTGACCTAATCTTACCATGTTTCTATCACCTAATTTATCAGTGATAAAGCCACTAATAAGTCTTCCAATGGTAATACCTAGATAAAATAGTGATGCCCATTTGGCCGCAGTTTGTGAATTAATTCCTTTATATAAAACCATGTAACTACTAGCCCATAAACCTGCTGTAGATTCTATCGCACAATAACATAAGAAAGCAATTAAGATAGCCTTTGCTCCTGGAAGTTTAATCGTCTGCTTTATACTAAGACTTTTTGCTTCAACTGTGTCATCTTTCTTCTCTTCTTGTTTTGTCTTCCATAATGGTAATGAAATGATTAGTCCAACTACAAGTATTAACTGAATAATACCTATAGCTTGATACCCTGAATTCCAACTTAATCCATTAATTAAGAACTGCCCCATAATAATTGGTCCAGCTGTTGCACCTATTCCCCAAAAACAATGTAGCCAACTCATATGACGAGATTTATAATGCAAGGCAACAAAGTTATTAAGTGCTGCATCGACACTGCCAGCACCTAATCCATATGGAATTCCCCATAGACACAGTTGCCAGAATGAATCAGAAAAGGAAAATCCCATTAACGCAACTGCTGTCATTGCGACACTTATTGTGGTTACTAAACCTGTTCCTAATTTACGTATAATTTTATCACTAAAGAGACTGGATACAATTGTACCTCCAGCTATAATCATACTTATTATACCGGCGTAAGAAACCGCTACATTTAACTCCCTATACATTGAAGGCCAAGCTGAACCTAATATTGAATCAGGCAAACCTAAGCTTATAAAAGCAATGTATATTACTACTAATAATATTGAAATCATTATTCTTTCTCCTTTGCAATTAACTACTATGATCCGAGTGTCAAAAGCACGTTTTATATTTTGATTCATCAATTTGCACAATTTCAAAACTGTATGTATGTGATGAAAAACATAGTTTATTCGCAACCCGCTCTCGCTTGGATGAAGTTCGTAGTGGTACATAAGGCTCTAAAATACAGAGCCTAAGTACCAACGACTTCATACAGTTGCTATTAAACTATGTTCTGCATCACATTAGCCAGGTCTGTGAATGTGCAAATTGACGAGGCAAGTTTCTGAATCGCTTTTGCCCCCCTGAATCCTACTATAATAATAATCTAAAAACTTTACTATTTATATAACTATATTGCCAAATAATATAACAATTCTATTTTGTAACTCGAAGTGAAGAAAAAAATTCCTTAAACTGTATTTACATCTCATAATGCTTTTTATTACATTGGTAAGTAATACAGTTTTAAAGGAATTTCCAATTATGTATATGTATCAAATGATATGCCCCTCATTGTTGTTATTAGAGGGTGCATATCATATATTATTCATTTTAAAATAATAAATTATCCTAGATCTTTTGCTTTACCCTTAAGCAGAGGCAATATTGTTAATATAATTAAAACTACTAATAATATATAACCCATGCCATTCGTTGCAGCAAAACCTTTTGGTCCAACTCCTTTGATAACTCCTAATACTTGAAGAATGATACCAACAAGACCTATGATAGATCCTCCAGCAACAAGACCAGAAGATAAACTAATTCCATTTCCGACTCTATATTCTTTATCTTGCTCTGATCTAGACATCTTTTCAATGAATAGACGAACTAAAGCACCAATTAATATAATTGATGTTGTAGCAATTGGTAGATAAAAACCAATTGCAATTGTCATGATTGGTAGTTTTAGCATAAATAAAACAATACCAATGACTGCTCCAACAATAACCATATGCCATGGTAAATCACCTGACATTATTCCTGAAGTTAATGTTGATATTAGATTTGCTTGTGGTAATGCAAAAGGAACATTATCTCCTGTCATTGCTAGTTGATTTGAAAGCAATAAAATAACGCCTACAACTACTGTTACACCTACCACACTTGCAATTAAATAATATTTATCCATCTCTTTTTTGTCGCCACCAATGATAAATGCAACCTTTTGAGATTGGCTATATCCGCCACCAACTGAAATTGCAGTTACTATAAAGGCTCCAAACAAAAGTAATGACTTATTATGTTCTGGACTAATCCAACCCATAATAACAAAAAGTAAAGTGACAATTACTAGTGAAGCGATGGTCATACCTGATACTGGTAAATTCGATGTTCCAATTGTTCCTGTTAATCTACCAGCAACAATGACAAACAATAATGACAAAAACATCGATAAAATTGAAGCGATAATAGCCATCACAAAATTTCCGTCTGATATTAAAAATCCACCGATAAATCCTATTACTATACCGCCAATTAATATTAAGCTTGCTAATGAAGATTTCCCTGTTCCATCTGTAGACTTAGCACCTAACGTTTCTTTAATAGATGTTACGATTGTTGGTATAAGTTTAAGTGCACCTATTAAACCACCAGAAAGCATCATACCAGCGCCGATGTACTTAACATAACTACTTGTAATCTGATTTACTTGCATACTACTAAGTGCAATACTTGGATCATTCCATATTTGCTCACCTTCTCTTGCAAATTCTGCAAAGTAACTAATAAGAGGCATAATAGCAAAATTGGCTAAGATAGAACCTGCAAACATCGTTAATGAAACATCAAGACCTACAATAAATCCAATTCCTAATAATAACGGATTTACTTCAATATCAAGTTTCCATTTGTAGAATTTTTCATTCGTATAACTGATTACATTATTTGCCACATTAAGAAATGATCCCGTAACAAGAGTAATAACACTACTTACTGCAAATCCAATCCCCATATACTTCATTGACTCTCCAGCACCTTCTGATGCTACAAGAGTTTCTGAGATTGCCATTGACTCGGGATACGCTAAGTTACCATGCTCTTCTACAATCAAGGTCTTGTATACAAGTGAAGAAACTCCCATACCAAAAAGTACGCCACCGATACTTACGATAAATCCTTCTAGGAAAGAAACTTGTCCTCCAATTAAGAGGATAGCAGGTAGTACAAATATAATACCACTAGCTATTGATTCTCCACCACTTGACATACCTTGTACAAGATTCTTACCAAGGATACCCTTTTGCTTAGCAAATATAGCAATGAATCCAGAACCTATAATGGAACCCGGAATACCAGCCGCAACTGTAAGACCGGATTTCATACCCGAATATGCCGTTGACGCTGCAAATAATGCTGCTAATATAATACCGATAATTAGTATAGCAATATTTCCACCTGATTTGGAACCACTCGAAACATATGGAACATAATTTTTACCATGAACACCACCATACGCTTCCTTTGACAATTTTTTATGCATAAACACCCTTCCTCTTCTGTAATTATAAATTTCAATTATTACAAAAGTAAAAACTAAATTTCAAATATAACTAATTTTATTAATAAATGATCAGATGAAACCAAACGCTATATACGTTTACGCTCTCTTCCGATTTAGTTATAGTGTCGGAAATATAGTTGGAATTTATGTATATACATAATTAACATAAATGTAAATAAAAATCAAGTCTTTCCTACATTTTTATCTTAATTACTTTTCTTCCAAAAAATCTTTTCCTTATGTCATTTATCTTTATAAATATTGATAATTCAGTATTAATTGCAACTTATATTTACTACCAAAATAGGTTTTTATTACTTTTTTATTTTTACATTATTTTTTTATATTGAGACATAATAAACGTGTAGATAAATAAGGAGGTAAATTACAATATGTCAAATTTAACAGCAAAAGAATTGTCTTCTATGAATGATTTATTAGATGGCGAAGAACATTTAGTTAAGAAATTCCAGATGTTAGCAGACTCTACGAATGACCCAGAGTTAAAACAAACATTCTCAAGTATTTCACAAAAACATCAAAATCATTTCAATTCAATTTATGCAAAACTTCAATAAGGAGGTATCCTATGATTCAATCAACATGTTTTGGCGATAAAGAGATGCTTCATGACGCTCTTTGCGCTCAAAAAGAAGAAACAGCTAATTACAATCTATTTGCAAATGAATGTGTTCACAAAGATCTACGCGACACATATATGAATATCTTAAATGAAGAGCATGATCTTCAATTTCAGGTGTTTAATATCATGCATGAACGTGGCTTATATCCTACTCCAGCTGCTGAACAAGAGAAAATTAATCAAGCAAAACAAAAATACTCTCAACAAGCTACTGTGAAATAAAAAGCCCACAACTGGAAAAGACAATCTTCAAATGATATGCTACCCCTATATAGGACAATTAAATATAATAGTCCTATATGGGGGTA
>JAHZFJ010000022.1 GCA_019421365.1 Lachnospiraceae bacterium | reverse complement strand
AAATTTATTTACTTTGGGTACTTAAAAGTACATATATTTTGAAAATCTTTTTTCGTATTCTATCAAGTTAGAAACTTGTAAACACGTTTAGAATTTTCAGGGTTGTTTTATTATTCAATTATCAAAGTTCATTTTGTTTTGCTGTCTGCCGTTTGGCGTGTCAGCGAATAATAGTTTATCACATTCATTTTTACTTGTCAATACTTTTTTTGA
The DNA here is from genome assembly GCA_019421365.1 of Lachnospiraceae bacterium. Taxonomy (GTDB): domain Bacteria; phylum Bacillota; class Clostridia; order Lachnospirales; family Lachnospiraceae; genus Anaerosporobacter. Next base: position 73,767 of record JAHZFJ010000022.1, on the reverse strand, counting down.
AAAAGTTTTAAGTTTTTTTGAATATTATTTGTTCACGCTTAGTAAATTAAAAACGGAGAAAGAGGGATTTGAACCCTCGCGCCGCGCAAACGACCTACACCCTTAGCAGGGGCGCCTCTTCAGCCACTTGAGTATTTCTCCTTGTCTGAACCATCAGTTCATTATTTAATTTAATGCGTCGAACGCAAGAACAAGTATATCAAAGGTTAAATCATTTGTCAACGACTTTTTTAAAGTTTTTTTAATTTTTTGAATTATTTACGAAATACGCGCATATATGCGTAATTTAGAATTAATTCTTATATTCTTTTCTTCTTGAAATTTATATATTCCATCGTATTATAACATTCCCAAATACATAATATATTATTCTTAATATTCTATTTTTCTCTATATCTTAAAATCTCTTATATAAGTTGTTTATTTATATACTACCTATAAACTATATTCTTTTACCGCCTCTTCATATAAATTATTACCATTGCGATCAATGACAACTATTGCTGGGAAATCTTTAACTTCTAGTTTTCTAATTGCTTCAGTTCCAAGATCATCATAAGCTATAACCTCGGATTTCGTTATACATTTTGATAAAATAGCTCCTGCCCCACCAACTGCTGCAAAATAGACGCAAGTATTATCTCTAATAGCTGATATAACTTCTTCGTTTCTTTTTCCTTTACCTATCATACCTTTTAAACCTCGTTTCATAAGTAAAGGAGCATACTTATCCATTCTACTGCTTGTAGTTGGACCTGCTGACCCAATTACTTTACCTTCTCTAGCAGGAGTAGGACCTAGATAATATATAATATTGTTTGTTAAATCAAAAGGAAGTTCTTCTCCATTAAGTATACTTTCATATAGTCTTTTATGTGCTGCATCTCTTGCTGTATATATCGTACCTGTAATATATACATAATCTCCTGCTTCTAATAACTGTACTACATCTTCAGATAAAGGGGCTTTTATATTCTTATTCATGTTTACTTTTATATCCATGCATATATAATCCTGATTTAACTTATTCAAACTTCGCAAATAAAACCTTTAATAAGAATATAGCATTTCCTACTCTTTGAAATCTTCCTGTGCGGAGTTTGAATGAATAAATTGTAACGCATGGCACCTTTCTTTGTTTATAGTATACGATGTGAATGTCTATTTACATGGCAACAAATATTAATTGCAACAGGTAGACCTGCTATGTGTGTTGGATACGTTTCAATATTAACCCCTAATGCTGTTATTCGTCCTCCTAAACCTGCAGGGCCAATTCCTAGTTTATTAATACTCTCTAATAACTCTTCCTCTAACTTCTTTACATACGGTATAGTAGATCTTTGTTCTAAATTACGAGTTAATGCTTTTTTAGCAAGTAATGTACATTTCTCAAAACTACCACCTACACCAACACCAACTACCATTGGGGGACATGCATTAGGACCAGCTAATTTTACGGTTTCTAACACTGATGCCTTAACACCTTCTATTCCATCTGCAGGCTTTAACATATATACACGACTCATATTTTCACTTCCAAATCCTTTTGGGGCAACTGTAATCTCTATGTTTTCACCAGATACAATTTCATAATGTATTATTCCTGGAGTATTATCTTTTGTGTTTTCTCGGATTAAAGGATCACTTACTACGGATTTTCTTAAATATCCCTCTGCGTATCCTTGTCTAATTCCTTCATTAATGGCATCCTCAAGATTTACACCATCAATATGTACATCTTGACCTATCTTCATGAAAATAATAGCCATTCCGGTATCTTGGCAAATTGGTATTAACTCTTCTCTAGCAATATTAATATTCTCTTTTAATTGTCCTAGAATTTGCTTTCCTATTGGTGACTCTTCTTTTTCTGGGGAATTAATAATAGCAGATTCCATATCTTTTGATAAATTGTAATTTGCTTCAATACACATTTCTTTTATATTACTTATAATTGTATCTGTATGAATTACTCTCATCTTTATAATCACGCATACCGTAAACTTGCAGCTATACATTAATTATAATGTTTAACACAAGCACTGCATGGTCCTTTCATAATATTAAAATACTACCAACTCTTCTTCCATTACTACTTCTAACATACTTAGTAGATGTACAAATAATGAAATACTTTCTTTAATGTTAATATATCATACTTTGTATCAAGCCTCAAGTAAACGATATAATCCTGCTTTTATAAATAAAATAAAGATTCTAGTGTTAACCATTAAATGGCCCATACACTAGAATCTTTATACTTTAACTATAATTCTATTCCTCGGAATCCTCCTCTTCAGAATCTAACTCTTCAGAATTCACATCTATTTCTTCGTAATCTTGATCTGAATCAATAATAATCTCACTATTTATTGATTCTTCTTCTAACTGCTCTTCTAATTGTTTTAAAAGATCATCTTCGTTTGTGTTGTCACTTTCTCTTACTTTAGCAAAGCTTGCAACCTTGATATCCTTATCTACATCAATATCAATTAATTTAACACCTGAAGTTATTCTTCCAAGAACAGAAATTCCGCTAACCATTAGACGTATTATAATACCTTCTGTAGTGATAATCATGATTTCATTGTCATCATTAACAGCTTTAACACCTATTACTTCTCCAGTTTTCTCTGTTACTTTATAACATTTAACACCTTTACCACCACGGCGTTGTACTGTAAATTCATCCATATCAGTACGTTTACCCATACCATATTCTGATACGAATAACAAATGATTACCTTGTGTATGCAATTGCATACCAACGATTTCATCATCATCAGATAAGTTCATACCAATAACGCCCATAGACGTTCTACCCGTAGGTCTTACATCCTCTTCATTAAATCTTATACAGATACCATTCTTAGTTACTAGGATAATATCCTTTTGTCTATTAGTTGATTTAACTTCAATTAATTCATCATCTTCACGTAGGTTAATTGCTTGTAAGCCAGACTTTCTAATATTTTCATATTCCCTAATAGGAGTCTTCTTAACAATACCTTTCTTAGTTGCCATGAATAAGTATCTATTATTCTGATACTCACGTAATGGAATTATTGCTGTTATTCTTTCTTCTGGTAGCAATTGCAATAAGTTTACTATAGCCGTACCTCTTGCAGTTCTGCTTGATTCTGGGATTTCATATGCTTTTAAACGATATACACGACCTTTGTTGGTGAAGAACATAATATAATGGTGCGTTGTCGTCATTAATAGATCCTCTATGAAATCTTCATCTATTGTTTGCATACCCTTGATACCTTTGCCACCTCGATGTTGACTCTTGAAATTATCTACAGTCATTCTCTTTATGTAGCCAAGGCGAGTTATTGCAATTACTGTATTTTCTTTTGGAATAAGATCTTCCATGGATAAATCATATTCGTCAAAACCAATTGAAGTTCTACGATCATCACCATACTTATCGCGGATAACGATTAATTCCTCTTTGATTACAGTAAGAAGTTTTTTAATATCCGCTAAAATTGCTTTATACTCTGCAATCTTTGCTTCTAACTCCTTATATTCGTTCTCAAGTTTTTCTCTCTCTAATCCTGTAAGAGCACGAAGTCTCATATCAACAATTGCTTGTGCTTGAACTTCTGATAATCCAAAACGTTCTGTTAAACGTTCTTTTGCAATTCCTACATTCTTTGAAGAACGTATGATACTAATTACTTCGTCAATATTATCAAGAGCTATCATTAAACCTTCTAAGATATGAGCTCTTTCTTCTGCTTTATTTAAGTCGTATTGTGTACGACGAGTTACTACTTCTTCTTGGTGAAGTAAATAGTATTTTAACATTTCATGCAAGTTAAGAACTTTTGGTTCATTATTAACAAGCGCTAACATAATTACACCAAATGTGTCCTGTAATTGCGTATGTTTATATAACTGATTTAATAATACATTAGCATTTACATCTTTACGAAGTTCAATACAGATTCTCATACCTGTACGGTCAGATTCATCACGTAATTCTGTTATACCATCAATCTTCTTATCTCGTACCAGTTCAGCTATCTTCTCTATTAATCTTGCTTTGTTTACCATGTAAGGCAATTCTGTTACTACAATACGGTTTTTACCGTTATTCATTGGTTCAATATCTGTAACAGCACGTACTCTAATCTTACCTCTACCAGTACGGTATGCTTCGTCTATTCCTCTTGTTCCTAGAATAGTTGCACCCGTAGGGAAGTCTGGTCCTTTTACGATTTGAAGTAATTCATCTATTGATGTGTCACGATCTTCCTCTACACGATTATCAATTAATTTAATAACTGCATTAATAATCTCATTTAGATTATGTGGCGGTATATTTGTTGCCATACCTACTGCTATACCTGAAGTACCATTTATTAAAAGATTAGGAAATCTAGCTGGTAATACTACAGGTTCTTTTTCTGTCTCATCAAAGTTTGGTGTAAAGTCGACTGTATTCTTGTTAATATCTGAAAGCATCTCCATTGAGATTTTACTTAATCGTGCTTCTGTATAACGCATGGCTGCTGCCCCATCGCCATCGACAGAACCGAAGTTACCATGTCCATCTACTAGTGGGTATCTTGTAGACCACTCTTGTGCCAAATTAACTAAGGCACCATATATTGAACTGTCGCCATGTGGATGGTATTTACCCATCGCATCACCGACGATACGGGCACATTTACGATGTGGTTTATCCGGACCGTTGTTTAATTCTATCATGGCATAGAGAATTCTTCTTTGTACAGGCTTTAAACCATCCCTAACGTCTGGTAAAGCTCTAGCCGCGATTACAGACATGGCATAGTCAATATATGACGTTTCCATGGTCTTTTTTAGATCGACCTCATGAACTTTATCAAATATATGTTCGTCCATTTTAATTCCTCCATAGTTATATTTTTAACGAAGTTACCCTATAATATTGTTATTTATTTAACTATATATCTAGATTCTTAACATATTTAGCGTTTGCTTCAATAAATTCTCTTCTTGGCTCAACTTTATCACCCATAAGAGTAGTAAATGTTAAATCTATTTCAGAAGAAGTATCTTCATCAATTGTCACACGTAGTAATACACGTCTTTCTGGATCCATAGTTGTTTCCCATAACTGTTCTGCATCCATTTCACCAAGACCTTTGTAACGTTGGATCTTATTATTGGTATCACGGCCGATTTCAACTAAAATATTATTTAGTTCTTCATCACTATACGCATAGCGTACTTGTTTGTTTTTCTCAACTTTGTATAAAGGTGGTTGTGCTAAATATACATAACCTTGTTTAATTAATTCAGGCATAAAACGGTATAAGAATGTTAACAATAAAGTACTAATATGAGCACCATCAACATCGGCATCTGTCATAATAATAATTTTATGATAACGTAATTTATTAATATCAAAATCATCTGATATGCCTGTACCAAAAGCTGTAATCATTGCTTTAATTTCATTATTGACCAAAATCTTATCAAGACGTGATTTTTCAACATTTAGAATCTTACCTCTTAGTGGTAGAATTGCTTGTGTCGCACGTGATCTTGCTGTCTTAGCGGAACCACCAGCGGAATCCCCTTCTACGATGTAGATTTCACAGTTTTTAGGATCCTTATCGGAACAATCTGCCAATTTACCTGGAAGACTCATTCCTTCTAATGCAGTTTTTCTACGAGTTAAATCTCTCGCTTTTCTCGCTGCATCTCTTGCACGTTGTGCAAGTACTGCTTTTTCGCAGATAATTTTTGCAACACTTGGATTTTGTTCAAGGAAATAAGTAAGTTGTTCACTTACTACTGAATCAACTGCTCCTCTTGCTTCACTATTTCCAAGTTTTTGCTTTGTCTGTCCTTCAAATTGAGGATCACCAATTTTAATACTAATGATAGCTGTCAAACCTTCACGAATATCTTCACCTGATAAGTTAGCTTCGTTATCCTTTAAGAATTTCTGCTTTCTAGCATAGTCATTAAAAGTTTTTGTAAGTGCATTCTTAAAACCAGCAAGATGAGTACCACCTTCTGGAGTAGTAATATTATTTACAAAACTATAGCAATTTTCTGTATAGGAACTATTATGTTGCATTGCTACTTCAACATATACATCATCTTTTTTGCCTTCACAATATAAAATGTTTTCATATAAGCAATCTTTATGGCCGTTTAAATACTGTACGTATTCTTTAATACCACCTTCGTAATGAAACTCTCTTACTTTTTGTTCTTCTTCACGGTCATCTCTTAAAATAATTTTAAGATTTTTCGTTAAGAAAGCCATTTCTCTAAGTCTTTGCTTTAGAATTTCGTAATCGTAAACAGTTTCTTCGAAAATATCTTTATCTGGAAGGAATGTTACTGTAGTACCAGTTTTGTCTGTTTCTCCAACAACTTTTAATGGATACATAACTTTACCACGTTCATAACGTTGGTTATATATTTTTCCTTCTGTGTGTATATATACCTCTAGCCATTCAGATAAGGCATTAACTACAGAAGCACCAACTCCATGTAATCCTCCTGATACCTTGTATCCTCCACCACCGAATTTACCGCCAGCATGAAGAATGGTAAATACAACTTCAACTGCAGGAATTCCCTTTTTAGGATGAATACCAATTGGAATACCTCTACCATTATCCTTAACGGTAATTGAATTATCTTGGTTAATTGTTACATCAATTGTATCACAATAACCACCAAGTGCTTCATCAACTGCATTATCTACAATTTCATACACAAGATGATGTAAACCTTTTGATGACGTACTACCAATATACATACCTGGTCTTTTTCTTACAGCTTCTAAGCCTTCGAGAATCTGTATCTGATTAGCGCCGTATTCTGTACCCATTTCTGTACTCATAACTTTCCTCCTAATTTTATCCTAATTATTAATTCAGTATTACTGATAAATTTCATTGATTTTCTATTCATTTTCAGCTGTTACACTTCCTTCAACCACTTTATATAGCTGATCTATATGAAATCGATTAGCTACAAACTCTTCTAAACCTGTACAAGTAATCATTGTTTGAATACCTTCGATACTATTCAACAAATAATTTTGTCGATTACGGTCTAGTTCTGATAATACATCATCTAGCAATAATATCGGCTCATCTTTAATAGTTTGTCTTACCAATTCAATTTCTGCAAGTTTTAGTGAAAGTGCAGATGTCCTCTGCTGCCCTTGTGAACCATATTTACGAATATCAATGTCCTTTACAGTAAAACAAATGTCATCCCTATGAGGTCCGGAGCTTGTCTGTTTATAAAATATATCTTTTTCTCTCTGTTTTTCAATCTTTGCTTCCATTTCTTCTGAAAGAACATTAGGCTCATATTTCACTACTAATTCTTCTTTACCACCTGATAATCTCTTATGTATATCGTATACAATCTCGTTTAATTCTAGTATAAATTGTTTTCTACGTTCAATTATACGTTTTCCATACTCACAAAGTTGCATATCCCATATACTAAGTGTTTCCATTAATTCAGGTTTAAAACCTATTTGCTTTAGTAAATTATTACGTTGGTTAATAATCTTGTTATAATTTGCCAAATCGGAGAGGTATAATTTATCTAACTGACACAATTCGAAATCAATGAATCTTCTCCGATCACTTGGTCCATTTTTAATTATACTCAAATCCTCTGGAGAGAAAAATACAAGGTTAATAAGTCCAAAGAGTTCACTTGATTTCCTAATTGGAATTCCATCTATTGCTACGCCTTTTGGTTTATTTTTTTTCAAATGCATATCAATTCGATGTACAATCAGGTTTTTCTCAATAAACATACGAATATGAGATTCTTCCTGATTTAACTGAATCATCTCTTTATCCTTACTACCCTTGTGTGATTTTGTAGTTCCAGCTAAATAAACAGCTTCGAGTATATTTGTTTTTCCCTGTGCATTATCCCCGTACAAAATATTTGTACCGTTTTTAAAATTCATGGATAAGGTATTATAATTTCTAAAATTACTTAACTCAAGCGATTTAACAAACATAATTACACCAACTATTTCTCAATCTTGATTTTTTCTCCATTGTACTCAACAATGTCACCATCAACTAATTTTTTACCACGTTGGTACTCTACTTCTTCATTCACTTTAACAAGTCCATCTTGAATAACAAATTTAGCATCCACACCAGAATCTACTAACCCAGCTGCTTTTAAAGCTTGTCCTAATTTAATAAATTCATCTCTTAATTTAATTGCTTGCATTATAATAAACATGCCCCTTTCTTAAGACCTAAGAATTTGTACATAACACAAATTTTAAGTTGAAAACTTTTTCAACTTAGTCTTTTAGCTTATACAGCTCCACTAAAGTTAACTGGTAATATTAGATATACATAATTCTCTTCTTTATCACGAATGAAACATGGCGCCTTAGGATTAAATAAATACATATCAACTTCTTCATCATCAATAACACGTAATGCATCAATTAAAAACTTAGGATTAAATCCTATAAGAATATCTTTACCTTCTTTTCGAATATCAATGTTTTCGTTCATAGAACCAATAGAAGAGTTTATCTTTAGCTCTAAATCAGAATCAGTAATATTGACAATGATTGGTTTCTTCTCAGATTCTTTAACTAATAAGGTAGCTCGATCAATACAACTTAAAAACTCTTTTTTATTAATCGTAACTTTTGTTTCATAATCATTTGATAACATTTGGTCAATTTTATAAAATTCACCTTCTATAAGTCGTGATAATACTGTTGTCTTGTCAAATTCAAACAAGATATGTTTTTCAGAAATATATATTTGTAACTCATCAGAAACTTCACCTGATAAGATTTTACTAATCTCAATAAGAGTTTTTCCTGGTACAACTACTTTAATATCTTCATACTCTTGATTTAATTGGATCTTTCTAATTGATATTCTATGACCATCCAAAGATACTACTTTTAATTCATTTTTATTAATTTCAAATAATTCACCTGTCATTATCTTGTTGCTTTCATTGTCAGCAATAGAAAATACAGTTTGGCGAATTACTTCTTTTAATGAGAACTGAGATAATATAATTGGTTTGTTTTTAGTAATAGAAGGTAAGCTAGGAAACTCCTCTGAAGTTTTTCCTAATATCTCAAACTTAGATTTTTCACAAGTTATAGTTGCCTTATAATTATCGTCCGTTTGGATGGTTACATTGTTCTCTGGTAATTTACGCACTATTTCAGAGAAGATTTTAGCATTAATTGCAATATCTCCTTCTTCTACTATTTCACCATTAATAATTGTTTCAATACCTAATTCCATATCATTAGATATTAATTTAATCTGATTGCTTGTAACTTCAATAACAAGACATTCAAGAATTGGCATTGTTGATTTAGCAGTTACTGCTTTTAAAGCAATGTTAACTCCATTTAGTAAATCGCTTTTTGAACAAACAATTTTCATTTTGTGTATAACTCCCTTCAGGATAAAATGCAGATATATATATTAAATACTTAGTAGTATTAGTAATAGGGGCTGTTAATATGTTGATAAGTGGCTTTTAGATGATAGGTGAGCCACTTTAAGGCCATAACAACTATGTTAATAAATCATTTTTATATTGAGTATAAACTTGAAGTTATTAACATGGATTAATGCATGCAGAAATAATACACACAAAAATAACAGGTTATTAACAATGAATTGTGAATAACTTAATGCTGCTATTGAGGATTAATCTTTTTACTTAAAACTTCTATTGTATTTTGAAGAGTAGAATCCTTTTCAAGCTCTGTAGTAATCTTATCAATACCATGTAAAACCGTTGTATGATCACGGTTTCCAAGTTTCTTACCAATATCAGATAGTGATAATTCAGTAAGCTTTCTTGATAGATACATACATATTTGTCTTGGATATGATATATTCTTGCTCTTCTTAGTGGAGTAGATATCTGATTGTGAGATACTAAAGTGTTCAGATGTCATTTCCACGATTAAATCTACGGTTATTTCTTTCTTATTGTTAGGAGAGATTAAGTCTTTTAGTACTTTCTCTGCTAACTCTACAGTTACATCTTTTTTCTCTAGTCTAGAAAAGGCTACAATCTTTGTAAGTGCGCCTTCTAATTCTCGAATATTGGATTTAATGTTGGTAGCAATATACTTCATTACTTCATTATCAATTTGAAGGCCATCAAGCTCTTCTTTCTTCTTTAATATAGCCATTCGAGTCTCATAATCAGGTGATTGAATATCAACTGTAAGACCCCACTCGAAGCGAGAACGTAGGCGTTCTTCTAGTGTCTCAATGTCTTTTGGTGGCTTATCTGAAGATATGATAATTTGTTTTTTAGACTCATGCAGTGTATTAAATGTATGGAAAAACTCTTCCTGAGTACTTTCTTTACCTATAATAAACTGAATATCGTCAATGAGTAATACGTCTATATTACGGTATTTTTCACGAAACTCTGCAGTTGATGAATTTTCACTCCTATTACGAATTGCATCAATAAGTTCATTCGTAAATGTTTCACTAGTAACATACAAAACCTTGCTTGAAGGATTATGTTCTAATATAAAATGAGCAATCGAATGCATCAGATGGGTCTTTCCTAATCCAACACCTCCATATATAAATAGAGGATTATATACTTCAGCAGGGGATTCTGCTACTGCTAATGATGCAGCATGAGCAAGATTATTATTAGTACCTACAACAAAAGTGTCAAAAGTATAACGTGGATTTAGGAAAGGATATTTGTTTTTTTGCGCGGAGTTACTTTGGTTACTATTTTCTTTTTTAGATATTTTCTTGGCCTCATCAGGAAGAACAATAGAGATTTCGTAGTTTTTCCCTGTAATTTCTTCAATAGCAACTTTAATAGGTATACCATATTTCTTACTTATAAAACTAACTCCGTCTTTCCCTAAATCAGGATTACTTAATATAGTAATTAAATCGTCTTCTACGTCATATACTTTTAAAGGTGCTAACCAAGTACGAAAAGAAACATCTGTTATATCGTGAGTGATCTTAACAGACATTAGAATCTCGTCCCATTTTCCTTGAATTATGTTTTTCATCATAATCCCCCTAATTATAAATTTTCATATAACTATATATTATAACAAGATTGTTAAATTTTCAATGGCTAACTATACAAAATGTGTTGATGTTGTGGACAAACTTTGGTAATATAGTCTTCTACCATCCAAAATCCACGATTTATCCACGGACCATCCAAAAGAATTAACATCCATGTGTATAATAAATTAAAATTATAAACACCCCTAAGAAATAGTGCAATTTAAATGTTTTTTTTGATTTTATTTAAATAATTAACTAAAAATTATAAAGTTATCCACAAGTTATCCACAAATTGTTGATAACTTTTTGGATGGTTAGTGTGGATATTGTATTTTAACCACTTTTTCCACAAATAAATCACAAACCATCCAAATACATGTATAAAACTTTTTTACATAGGTACTATACTAATAAATAACACCAACATAATTAAGAATCTTATTCTTTTTCTACTATGGAAGGTTCACCAAACTAATTGTTTGTAACACTTCTATAATAGAAATAGGTTGATTAATAAATTTGTAAATAATACTTGACGGAATGAATCATTGCTAATATAATAAACGTGATATTGTAATTTATCTTATAATAGAATAAATACGCTTACTATAAACAGTTGGGTATAACTAAGGAGGTGTTTTGTAATGAAAATGACATTCCAACCAAAAAAGAGATCAAGAGCTAAAGTTCACGGTTTCAGAAAAAGAATGAGCACTGCTAACGGAAGAAAAGTTATTGCTAGCAGAAGAGCAAAAGGAAGACATAAATTATCAGCATAGGTCGCAGTATTGTGACCTTTTTTCTCTATGAACGGTTCTTTAGGGGCTGCTCTTAGAGACTTAAGGGTTTAATATCATATTATTTGTTAATAGGGGATTTTGAAATTGTCAGAATCATTGAAAAGTAATAGAGATTTTCAGAATGTATATAAGAATGGAAGATCGTTTGCTAATAAATATTTAGTTATGTATATAGTAAAAAACGATTTAGATACATTACGATTAGGAATATCGGTTAGTAAAAAAGTAGGTAATAGTGTTGTTAGACATCGTGTAACAAGACTGATTAGAGAAAGTTTTCGATTGAATGATTACATGTTTAATAGTGGTTTAGACGTAGTAGTAATTGGTAGAGCGGGAGCAAAGGGAAGAAATTATCAGGAAATAAGTAGCGCAGTTTTACATTTGTGCAAACTTCATAAAATCGTAAAAGAGATGAATGATTAGTGAAACGAATATTAATATTTCTTATAAAAGTATATAGAAAGTACATTTCACCCTTAAAAGGAAGGCCTACTTGTATTTATACGCCTACCTGCTCTTTGTATGCAATGGAAGCACTACAAAAGTATGGTGCAATTAAAGGAACATATCTTGCAGTAAGAAGAGTATTGAGGTGTCACCCGTTTGCAAGGGGTGGTTATGATCCGGTTCCTTAATAATGAGGAGGAATAACAGTTGACAAACTTATTTTTAACACAAAGTGGTGGGTTTTTAGGTCCTATAGCAAGTTTACTTGGATGGATCTTAAACGTAATTTATGAATTCTTAAGTATGTTTGGCATTGAGAATGCGGCACTTTGCATTGTCTTGTTTACGTTTTTAGTAAAATCTTTGATGTTTCCTTTAACACTCAAACAACAAAAATTCACTAAAATATCATCAAAGATGAACCCAGAGTTAATGAAAATACAAGAAAAGTATAAAGGAAAACGTGATGAAGTTTCCATGAGAAAGCAACAACTTGAGACACAAGCTGTATATCAGAAATACGGTGCAAATCCAACAAGTGGTTGTCTTCCTATGTTAATTACTTTACCAATTTTGTTTGCTTTATACCGAGTTATTTATATAATTCCAGCATATATTGGCGATATTAGAGAGTTATATGCTGCAATTGCAGAACCATTATCACAAACTAATGGATTTGCAACAGTTTTAGCTGAAAAATTTAATGCAACTGGATTATCAGCAGATAGCAGTATTAATTCAATTATTGACGTATTAACTAAGTTTACAACTGGTAATTGGGTTGAATTAGCAAATCAATTTCCGGCATTAAGTGATATTATTACTACTAATTCGGACAAGATTATTCAAATTAATTCGTTAATTGGTGGATTAAACATTGCAGACACACCTGTTACAAAGATATGGCCAGGCATAATCATTCCAATTCTTGCAGTTGTAACACAATGGTATTCGACAAAACAAATGACAGATGCAAACGGTATGGACAAAAATGCACCTGGAGCATCTAGTATGAAAGCAATGAATACATTTATGCCACTATTCTCAGGTTTTATGTGTTTAACTTTACCAATTGGTATTGGTATCTACTGGGTAGCTGGTGCTGTATTCCAAATAATTCAGCAATTTGCTATTAATAAACACTTTGAAAAGGTTGACATTGATGAGTTAGTTCAAAAGAGTGTTGAAAAAGCAAAGAAGAAGAAAAAGCATGTTGATTACGAAAAGACATTAGAAGAGCTGGCTAAAAAACAGACTAAATCTATTGGTGATAAAGCAGGTTCAAGCAATGCTACTACTGCTAATAAAAATAGCGTTAAATACAAAGCTAATTCTAGTGTTAATAATAACGATAATAATTCAAGTGAAAATAAAAATAGTACAAGTAATAAGAACTACAAAGCAGGTAGTATTGCCGAAAAAGCAAATTTATTGAAAGGTATGAATAGCTCAGGTAAGGGGGACAAGTAATCATGAATGAATGGATTGAGGTTACAGCAAAAAATGTTAATGAAGCATTGACTGAAGCGTTAATTAAACTTGGGACTACAAGCGATAATGTTGAATATGAAGTACTTGAAAAAGAATCTAATGGTATCTTAGGTCTATTTAGTAAACCTGCTAAAATAAGAGTTCGTAGCAAGAAAACAATTGAAGGTGTTGCTATAAACTTCCTAAAAAAAGTGTTTGCATCAATGAATCTTGTTGTTGAAATAAAAGTTGATTATAACAAAGAAGAAGGTTATGTTAATATTGACTTAAGTGGAGATGATATGGGTGTTCTCATTGGAAAGAGAGGACAAACATTAGACTCTTTACAGTATTTAGTAAGTCTAGTTATTAATAGAGAGAGCACTAGCTATCTTAAAGTTAAAGTAGACACTGAAAATTATCGTGAAAGAAGAAAAGAAACACTTGAAAATCTTGCAAAGAATATTGCATATAAAGTCAAGAGAACGAAACATTCTGTATCCCTTGAACCAATGAATCCATTTGAACGAAGAATTATTCACTCCGCCCTTCAGAATGATAAGTACGTAGAAACTCATAGCGAAGGGGAAGAGCCATACAGAAGAGTAGTCATAACTCTTAAAAAATATACAAAAGAATATAAAGGTGGCTATAATAAAGAGTATAGTTACAAAAAGGATTACAAGAGAGATTATAAAAAAGATTACAGCAAAAACTATGGGGCTAGAACAGCGTCTACAGTTACTGTAACAGAAGAATAAAAATATGGGGCTGTAGCAAAAGTCATTTAAGTTTACAATTTAAATTTTGCGACAGCCCCTATTATGTAGCTGTTTAGTAAAATAGATATTAGTGAGATTCTTAATAGTTAGGACTATTATTGAATTAGAAAGGAATGTGTAAAACATTGAAAACAGATACAATCGCTGCAATTGCTACAGGAATGACCAATGCTGGTATAAGTATAGTCAGAATGAGCGGTGATGAAGCATTAGAAATTATAGATAAAATCTATAGTTCTCCAAAAAAGAAAAAAAAATTATCAGAAGTAGCAAGTCATACAGTTCACTATGGCTATATTTTGGATGGTGAGCAGACAATAGATGAAGTCATGGTTCTAGTGATGAAGGGACCTAATACGTATACAAGAGAAGATGTAGTTGAAATCGATTGCCACGGTGGAGTGGTAGTAACGAAGAAGATATTAGAAACGGTTATTAAGTATGGTGCGAGAGTAGCTGAGCCAGGCGAGTTTACAAAAAGAGCTTTTGTTAATGGAAGAATAGATTTATCACAAGCAGAAGCCGTAATTGATGTTATTAATGCGAAAAATGAATATGCTCTTAGCAGCTCAATGAGTCAACTTAAAGGGAATATTTTAAATAGAATAAAAGATATAAGAGATAATGTGATTCATGATGTTGCTTTCATTGAAGCAGCGCTTGATGATCCTGAGCACATTGAGATTGGTAATTTCTCAGAAACGTTACTAAGTAATGTAGAGAGTAACATCGGAGTACTCGACAAATTATTAGAATCGGCTGATAATGGTCGTCTACTTCGTGAAGGTATTAAAACTGTAATAGTAGGAAAACCGAATGCGGGAAAATCTTCTCTTATGAATATATTAGTAGGAGAAGATAGAGCAATTGTAACGGATATTGCAGGAACAACAAGAGACACATTAGAAGAAACTATTAACATTCATGGAGTTACACTTAATATTGTAGATACTGCAGGAATTCGTGATACAGATGATGTAATTGAAGAAATAGGTGTTAAGAAAGCAAAAGAGAATGCAGAAAAAGCAGATTTAGTTATCTATGTAGTGGATGGTTCAAGAGATTTAGACCAAAATGATTATGACATCATTGAGATGATAAAAGATAGAAAATGTGTAGTGCTATTGAATAAATCGGATCTAGAATCAAAGATGACAGTTGAAGAGTTAGAATCTTTAACAGGTAAAAAAGTAGTTAGAATATCTGCTAAAGAAGGAACAGGAATTGAAGAGTTTGAAATAATCATTAAAGATCTTTTCTATGAGGGAAAACTAAATTTCAATGATGAAGTATATCTGACTAATATAAGACATAAATCAGCTATCATTGAAGCAAAAGAAAGTTTAGAACAAGTAAAGCAAAGTATTTTGGATGGTATGCCAGAAGACTTCTACTCAATAGATTTAATGAGCGCCTATAATTCATTAGGATACATTATCGGAGAAATGGTGGATGATGATTTAGTCAATACTATATTCAAAGAGTTTTGTATGGGCAAATAAATTGAAATTTAGATAATAGTAGACAGTAGTAATAGATGATAATAGGGATTGGCTTATGGTTTATTCATTGGATGGTCAATAAAGAAAGAAGTGAGGAAGGATTATGTCATATACGTATGAAGATTACGATGTTGTTGTCGTAGGTGCTGGACATGCAGGTTGTGAGGCAGCTTTAGCCAGTGCAAGACTATCATTAAATACAATTATGTTTACCGTAAGTATAGATAGTATTGCTTTAATGCCTTGTAATCCTAATATAGGGGGAAGTTCCAAGGGACACTTAGTGAAAGAGATAGATGCACTTGGTGGCGAGATGGGGAAAAATATTGATAAGACATTTATACAATCTAAGATGTTAAACAAGTCAAAAGGACCCGCAGTACACTCGTTACGAGCGCAAGCAGATAAGCAAGATTATAGTAGAGAGATGAGAGAAGTTATTGAAAATACTAAAAATCTTACTGTAAAACAAGCTGAAGTATGTGAAATATTGGTTGAGGATGGTCAGGTAGTTGGAGTAAAAACGTATTCTGGTGCTGTATACCCTTGTAAGGCCGTAGTATTGGCAACAGGAACGTATCTAAGATCAAGATGTGTATATGGTGACGTTAGCAATTATACTGGTCCTAATGGACTCTCATCTGCAAATCATCTAACAGATTCATTAAAGAGTCTAGGAATTGAGATGCAACGATTTAAGACAGGTACACCTGCAAGAATTGATAAGAGATCAATTGATTTTACCAAAATGGAAGAGCAAAAAGGCGATGTGGATATTGTTCCTTTTTCATTCTCTAACAAACCAGAAGATATTGAGAGAGAACAAGTATCTTGTTGGTTAACGTATACGAATGAGGAGACTCATAGAATTATTAGAGAGAATTTAGATCGTTCTCCATTGTATTCTGGCGATATTGAAGGTACAGGTCCTAGATACTGTCCATCCATAGAAGATAAGGTTGTACGTTTTGCGGATAAGGATAGACATCAAGTATTTATTGAGCCAGAAGGTAATTATACCAATGAGATGTATATTGGTGGAATGTCTAGTTCGTTACCTGAGGATGTTCAGTATAAGATGTATCGTAGTGTTCCTGGGCTAGAAAATGCTAAGATAGTAAGAAATGCTTATGCTATTGAATATGATTGTATTAATCCAAATCAATTAAAATCCACACTTGAATTCAAGAAAATTAGTGGATTATTCAGTGGAGGACAATTTAATGGTAGTTCAGGGTATGAAGAGGCTGCGGCTCAAGGTTTGGTTGCTGGTATTAATGCGGCTTTAAAGATATTAGGAAAAGAACCTATTATTTTAGACCGTTCTGAATCTTATATAGGAGTTTTAATAGATGATTTAGTAACTAAGGAGAATAAGGAACCGTATCGTATGATGACTTCTAGATCTGAATATCGTCTATTATTAAGACAAGATAATGCGGATCTTAGATTGAGTAAAGTTGGACACAGAGCGGGACTAATTAGTGATGAACGTTATGAGAAAATCTTATTAAAAGAGAATTTAATTAAAGAAGAGATGGAACGTTTAGATCAAACTACAATAGGAGCATCCAAAGAAGTTCAAGAACTACTTGAATCAAATGGTAGTACGCCTCTTAAGACAGGAACAACTTTAGGTGAATTAATACGTAGACCCGAACTTTGCTATGAAGTAATTGCTCCAATCGATAGAGATCGTAGAGAATTGCCACGCGATGTAATTGAGCAGGTTAATATTAATATTAAGTATGAAGGTTATATTAAGAGACAATTAAAACAAGTAGAACAGTTTAAAAAGTTAGAGGGTAAAGTGATTCCTGAAGATATTAATTATGATGATGTCCATAGTTTACGTCTTGAAGCTAAGCAGAAATTGTCTTTAGTAAGACCACATTCTGTAGGTCAGGCATCTAGAATAGCTGGGGTATCTCCAGCAGATATCTCTGTTTTATTAGTTTATCTATCCTCCTTCCACGGAAAGAAATAATAGGAGTGTGTATGAGTAGAGAAGAAATTTTAGTGCAAGCAGCAAGAGAACTTGATGTTAACTTATCAGAGATTCAAGTTAAGCAATTTATTAAATACTATGAAATACTAGTAGAATGGAATTCATTTATGAACCTTACTGGAATTACAGAGTATGAGGAAGTTGTAGTTAAACACTTCGTAGATAGTTTATTGATTGTAAAGTCCTTTGATTTATCCAAAACAAAGTCATTGATTGATGTTGGAACTGGTGCAGGATTCCCGGGTATTCCGTTAAAGATTATCTATCCAGATATTAATGTAGTGCTCTTAGATTCTTTAAACAAAAGAATTAAGTTCTTGAATGAAGTTATAAGTCAATTGGGATTAACGAATATAGAGACCATCCATGGAAGAGCTGAAGATTTCGGAAGGGATAAGGTCTATAGAGAAAAGTTTGATTTGTGTGTATCAAGAGCGGTAGCTAATCTTACGACGTTATCGGAGTATTGCATTCCATTTGTAAAAAAGAATGGATACTTCATTCCATTTAAATCAGGAAAGATTGCTGAGGAAGTAGAAGAAGCTAAAAAGGCAGTTAAAATATTAGGTGGTAGTTTAGAGGAAGTGAAGCCTCTAATGTTACCAAATACAGATATTGAGCGTTCTTTTGTTATTATACACAAGATAGAGAACACGAAAAAATTGTATCCAAGAAGTGCGGGAAAACCATCCAAAGAACCATTAAAATAGTAGTTATAACTCTATGACCATCCATAAGAAAGAAGGGTATCCGTGTTAGAGGGAAAGTATTTGCTGTTTGGAGATAGTTATGAAGATATTTATAAGATAAGAAAACTATGTAATAGTACCAGTGTTACAGACGTAATGGACCGTGATGCCCTTCATGTTATTGTGTATGAAGATGAACAACCAATATCATGTGGACGTATGATAATTAAAGAAGGTAAATATATCTTTGATAATATATATGTGGTAAAAGAGAAGAGAAGAAACAGGATAGGCGATTTTACAGTACGACTTTTGATTGAAAAAGCTAATTTAATGTGTGCAAAAGAAATTATAGTATGTTGTGAAGATAGCAACAAATTGTTTTTTGAATTAATAGGTTTTCAAGAGTGCAAAGAACCATCCAATTTAAATTTCAGTGGAATAGTCATGTATTTAGATCTCATCACCTTTTTTAATAAAAAGAAGTGTTGTGAATAATAAGAAATATAGATCAGATGAAATATTGGAGTAATAAATAAATGTTGGGACTTCTATATAGTAGTCCCAACATTTACTTGTTTACAAATTAATACAAATTAGTTATTATATAAATCGCTTAAAATATGAAGTTATATAAATATAGATATATAATTACATAATTGATCAGGACTTTCGATCCAAGGTAATCCCTTAGAATTGGTTATTACAGCCGTTTCTATGGAAGGATTTAATTGGATATATTCATTTAAGATCTCTTCATAATTAACATAACCACTTCCCGTAACAAAGTAAATACTATTATTAATTGATTTAAGTGCATGTGTAACATTTAAATTTGTAAAATAATATCTAATGCTAGCATCAACATACTTGGATGCTTCTCCATTAAGATGCGCAGCCTCATTTCTTGATAAAATATAGTTTCTAGTAATTACAGAAGGGTTAACAACCTGGCTTGATAGTTGCTTTGCAAGATATGAATTACTATATAGTATATTAAAAATACTTGTTCCTATTATAGAAGATTCTAATAATTTTTTATTAATCTTGTTATTGTTATTAGGTACACGATTTAACGTTTTAATGCTTGGTGTATTAATAAACATTAACTTATTGATTTTGTCTGGGCAATAGTTGCAAACAGTTAGGCCTATAGTTGTTGATTTACCTACACATACTAAGCTAGTTTTTTGTTTTATAACAGCAGTAATGAAATCTGTTACCAATTGAACAAATAAGAAATTAGTATAAGTAATTTTGGGTTTATCTGATTTACCAAAACCAATTAAATCTATAGTATAAACAGTATAAGTTTTCTCTAACTTACTAATCAGTGATTTAAATTCATAACTAGATTGACTTGCATCTAAATCATGAATTAATAGAATAGGTGTACCTTGTCCATTTTT
Source organism: Lachnospiraceae bacterium (assembly GCA_019421365.1). Classification (GTDB taxonomy): domain Bacteria; phylum Bacillota; class Clostridia; order Lachnospirales; family Lachnospiraceae; genus Anaerosporobacter. Next base: position 53,591 of record JAHZFJ010000022.1, on the reverse strand, counting down.
TGTATAAAAGACTTTGCCAAAACGCCACTCGAAATAATTACTATTGGATAAATATAATTTTTCATGCTTTGAAGAAAAATAAAAAATTAATTTATTAATACATATGTTTATTGTGGTTATAGTTAACATGGCTAATAAAGCTATGGAAAACTTTTTATTTTTTTTCAACGTATTGTCCTTCTTTCTAAACTTAATTTAATGCAAATATAAAACTTAGAATTGCTTTATTACACTAAATACTTTATTGTTTCTCTTAAGCTATATTATATGCTAAATTGTTAGGACTTACAATTGATTTTTAAATTTTAAGATAATATATATAAAATTATAGTTTGCTTATTAGTTAAATATATACTAAATCGTAGTGTAAATGGCGAAAAATGTATAAAAAGGAAAAATAATAAATAAATATGAAATTTGTGCAAAAAATTCCTTTAATATTTTGTATTTCTGTTATATTATAGTATATATACTGTTATAAAGTGGTATTTAGTAGGCAATAGGTACAATTTACTACTAGATATAGATAATTTTGCAAAAAAAATAACAGTTAATAAAGAGAGGTAATCTAGTGGAAAACATTAATGAAAATGAAAATACATTAGTACAGAGTACCCTAAGTGAAATAACTGAAAGTTTATTGACAGGTGTCAAGAAAGAAAAAAATTCTTTGTTAATATCTATTCACGAGATTCAAACAAATATAGATATATTGCAGAAGAAAATAGTGACATATTATAGGGATCAAAGTGAAATAAGTAGTGATATATTTAAAGTAAAGTACGGAAGAACTGATAATGAATGTAAAATGATGGAAAAAAGTTTGAAAGATGAACAAAAGAAAATGGAAGAAATGCAAAAAGACTATGATAAAACTTTATCAAAAGAACAAAACTTGTCTAGATTAAATGATCATCTGAAGAATGATCATGTTTGTAATTCTAACAAATTGGATGGTGGATTAAATGAAGATGTTAACGGCCTGAAGTTGTTAGAGACGCAAGAAATTGAGAGAAAACGTATTGCTAGAGAATTGCATGATTCAACAGTACAGAATTTGACCAATTTGGTTCATAAAACAGAGCTTTGTACCAAATTAGTAGACTTAGATCCAATACGTGCAAAGCTTGAACTACAGACAATGATAAACACTATAAAAACAACAATAAATGATATGAGAAATATTATATATGATTTACGCCCTATGTCATTAGAAGATTTAGGACTAGTTATAACAGTTAAAAGATATATAAAACAATTTATTGATAGTACAAAAATAAAGGTTGTTTTAAACGTAGAAAATGAAAGACAAATTAATTCTGATATTATTGATTTAACTCTATTTCGTATTATTCAAGAAGCATGTAATAATGCAATGAAGCATGCCGAGGCAACTGTAATATATATAGATTTAAAATATAAAGAATCCCACATTGATTTAGTCATTGAAGATAATGGTTGTGGATTTGAACAACATGTATGTAAGGAAGATCAATACGTATCAAACAACTCATTATCGGGTTTTGGATTACCTATGATGAAAGAGAGAGTCGGTCTTCTATCAGGAAAGTTAGAAATTGTATCAGCTATTAACAAGGGAACAAAAATAAGTGTATGTGTACCAATTAACTAGTATATATAATTATTCTTTTAAAGGAGAGCAAGGATGGAACCTGTAAATATTATTATTATTGATGATCACTCATTAGTTAGAGAAGGAATCAAACAATTACTTGAGTTAGATGGAGATATTAAAGTTAAAGGGGAAGCTGGCAACGGCGAAGAGGGAATTGAATTAATACAAACGACTAATCCAGATGTTGTATTACTTGATATTAATATGCCTGTTATGAATGGACTTCAAATGTTACAAAAGCTGAAGGAGAATAAGCTAGAAGTTAAGATATTAATACTAACAATTCATAATGAAATTGAGTACTTAGCAAAAGCAGTTGAAATTGGTATTAATGGATATGTATTAAAAGACTCAGATTCGGAAATATTAAAGAAAGCAATATTTACAATTCATGAAGGTGAAACTTATATTCAGCCTAACTTGGCTCCTTTACTAAACGAAAAGATTAGTTTTCAGGAAGAAAATGCAGCAATTAATGACCTTACAAAAAGAGAAGTAGAGGTATTAAAGCTCTTAGCGGAAGGATTATTTAATAAAGAAATAGCATATAAATTATCAATAAGTGAAAAGACAGTAAAAAATCATGTGTCTAATATCTTTCGAAAAATTGAAGTATTTGATCGTACGCAGGCAGCAGTATTTGCAATAAAGAATAATTTGGTAGATTTGTTTTAGTGATAATGATAGTTGTATAAAGAACACCTTAATAACAACTAATTTAAGTTGAGATGATTAATAATTCTAAAAATTCAAAACATAATTCATATAACTACCCCCAAGCATTGAATTGGGGGTAGTAGTCTTTTCTTTTTAAATAAATTGTTTCACGTGAAACATTGTTGATTACTATATATAAAGATGCTATAATTAATATGGTTATTTGCATATACCAAAGAAAAGTAGAATACAAATATTACAAATCTGGAGGTGGAAGAATGGGAAGAATAATAGCAGTTGCTAATCAAAAAGGTGGAGTTGGTAAAACTACAACCGCTATTAATTTATCTGCCTGTTTAGCAGAGCAAGGAATGAAAGTATTAACTATTGATCTTGATCCTCAGGGAAATACTTCAAGTGGATTGGGTATTGATAAGAATAGTCTGGAGTATACAGTTTATGAATTAATGATTGGCAGTTGTGAATTAGAAGATTGCATTATACCAAGTGTGTGTGAAGACTTGTATGTTCTACCATCCAATGTAAATTTAGCAGGAGCAGAGATTGAATTAATAGGTATTAATGACAAAGAATATATATTAAAATCCTACATTGATAAAATTAAAGATAATTATGATTTTATTATAATTGATTGTCCTCCTTCCCTAAATACGTTGACGGTAAACGCAATGACAACTGCGAATACAGTTCTTGTACCAATTCAATGTGAATACTATGCATTAGAAGGTTTAACCCAACTAATACATACGATTAATTTAGTTAGAGAAAGATTGAACCCTGATTTAGAGATTGAAGGTGTCGTTTTCACTATGTACGATGCAAGAACGAATTTATCTTTACAAGTTGTAGAAAATGTAAAAGAAAACTTGAAACAAAATATATATAAATCAATTATACCGAGAAACGTACGTCTTGCTGAGGCTCCAAGTCATGGAATGCCTATTAATATATATGATTCAAAATCAGCAGGAGCTGACGGATATAGAGACTTAGCACGAGAAGTAATAGAGAGAGGTGAAGGTTAAGTGGTAGCAGGAAGTAGAGGGCTTGGAAAAGGTCTTGACTCAATGATTCCTCAAAAAGTTGTTCAATCAAAAGATAATAAAGTAGATGTGAAAACTAAAAAAAATGAGGATAATGTTTCACGTGAAACATTAATTAATATTAGTCAAATTGAACCAAATAAATCACAACCTAGAAGGAATTTTAACGAAGATACCCTTCATGAATTAGCAGACTCTATTAAGATATATGGTATAATACAACCTTTAATACTACAGAAAAGGGACAAGTATTATGAGATCATAGCAGGTGAAAGAAGATGGAGAGCAGCTAAGGTTGCTGGGCTAAAAGAAGTACCAGCTATTGTAAAAGATTATAGTTCACAAGAAATAGTCGAAATAGCACTAATAGAGAATATACAAAGAGAAGACTTAAATCCTATTGAAGAAGCAATTGCATTTCAAAAATTAATTAATGAATATAAATTAAAACAAGATGAAGTAGCAGAAAGAGTTTCTAAGAGTAGAACAGCTATAGCAAACTCAATGCGTTTGTTAAAATTGGATCAACGAGTTCAACAGATGCTTATCGATGATATGATATCAAGTGGACATGCTAGAGCTTTGATTACTCTTGAAGAAGGAGAAATGCAATATCAAATAGCAACAAAAATCTTTGATGAAAAATTGAGTGTACGTGAAACAGAAAAGCTTGTTAGAAAATTGTTAGAACCAGCAAAAGATGAAAAACAAGATAAAGCTAAAAATATTAACTTCATATATCAAGATATTGAAGAAAAAATTAAAGAAATTATAGGAAGTAAAGTTCAAGTTAAACAGAAGTCAGAAGATAAAGGTAGAATTGAAATTGAATACTATTCAAAAGATGAATTTGAACGTATTATCGAATTATTCCAAACAATAAAGAAAAATCAAAGGTAATGGCTAGGAGATAATTATGGAAGTATTTAATAGTATCGGGTTAGATATAGGGTATGTGCTTTTAGGTTCAATAGGAGTAACACTAATCATAAGTATTATATGTATTATATTGCTTTGCAAAGTCCATTCATTAAAAAAGAAGTATAAGGTTTTTATGTCTGGAAGTACAATGGAAAGTATGGAAGACGAAATTAAGACGAGATTTGACGAAATAAGTAGTCTTAAAATAGCAACAAAAGAAGTTCAAGAACGTGTTACACATATGGAAGATACCTTAAAAGTTGTATATCAAAAAGTGGGTGTTGTCAAATATGACGCATTCAGTGAAATGGGTGGTAAGCTAAGTTTTGTTTTAGCGTTATTAACAGAAGAGAATGATGGATTTTTATTAAACTCTATGCATAGTAGTAGAGAAGGATGTTACACATATATCAAAGAGATTATTAAAGGTGAGTCTTTTGTTATATTATCGGAGGAAGAAAAGTTAGCTCTAAAACAGGCAATTGAAAGCAAGAACTTACATGCTTAATTAGGATAGTACTATAGTAGTATTGAAAATAAATATAAATACTGCAATATAGTATTAGGGTGATTAAATGGTGGAAATTAAAAATTCTAATATGGTAATGAGAAGTGTTAGTGTTAATGTTTTAAAAGGAAATGAGATTATAGCAAAAGATATTGTATCAGAGTCGGGAATTATATTAATGTCTGAGGGGACAGTCGTTAAAAGGGAATATATAAGTAAGTTAATAGAACTAGACATAACCAATATCTTTATTAAGGATGAAATAGCAGAAGGAATTAAAGTTGACGAATTGATTGAAATTAAAATCAAAGAACAATGTCAAGAAACTGTAAAAGATACAATTGAAAAATATTTTTTTAGCGATGGTTCAGAATTAGAAAGATTGAAATTGGTAGCAGATGAAATTATTTTAGATATTCTAAAAGAACCTGAGATTATGTTTAATATATCAGGTGTAAGAAAGAAAAATGAAACAGTATATTCACATTCAGTTAATGTATGTGCACTGTCAGTATTAATCTCATTAAAGTTGGGATTATCAGAAGATAAAATAAGAGATATTGCCGTAGGAAGTTTATTACATGATATTGGAGTTAATTATGTTAATTTTGATATAAAAAATGAAACTTTCGAATCTATATATAGTGATGAGAATAAAATAAAAGAGATGAAGAAACATGTAATCTATGGATATACTTCTGTAGAAAAGGAAACTTGGTTATCAGCGGTAGCTAAGGACATTATTCTTTCTCATCATGAGAGAATAGATGGTAGTGGATTTCCGTTGCGTCTAACTGGGAATAAAATCAAGATTGGTAGTAAAATTGTAGGGTTATGCGATGAATTTGATCAACTTGTATACGGACTATATGGTGAAAAAATGAAGGTATATAAAGCGATAGATTATATACTAAGCCAAAGTGGTGTGAAATTTGATTATGAGATAGTTAAGTTTTTTAATGAATCAGTTGCAGCATATCCAACCGGTTGTACGGTTGTAACCAGTGATGGAGATATAGCAGTAGTATTAAGACAGAATGCAAAATGTCCTACCAGACCTGTCATAAGACTTATTATGGACAGTGCAGGCAATTACTACAGTGATTGGATTGAACTAGATTTAACAAAAGAATTAACACTTTTTATTGAAGATACTAAAGATATATAGGTAAATAAAAAAATAAGAATAAATCGATAGTAGTTTATATATGTTTTAGTAAGAGTAGAAAAGATAACTGTTATAAGTATCAGAGTTTATATTAATAGCATATGTATTATTATAAATATGATAATGCATAATTCGCGTACTAGATGTTCTAGCTTTAAATATAAATGAAAAAGATTCTTATAACAGTTTTTATCTTTACTTAACATTATTAAACTAGACAAAACTACTGTTTAATGATATAACAGTATAAAGTAAAGCAAAATTTATGCAAAGGTGGTGTTTGATCATGCATAGCTATTTAAGATCAGTGGGATTTAGTAATATTAAGACAAGAGAGGACCTAGAGCAGATTTTAGGTATGGTCATGGCACAGCCTACAGAAAAGTATGTAACTAGTGAAAGGAAAAATTATGTTCAGGCTGAATTAGTAAAGGATTTTTCTGATCGACTTGGAGTTGCAATACGTGGGGAGTACGATGAGAAAGGCGTTTTTCATCTGGAGCATTATTATCCATACTTTAAAGGAAAGCTTATTAGTATTAGAGAAGAAGTTGCTATAAATAAGAGAGTTGATACAGATGCCTATACGGGTATGTGCGATGACCTAAGGATTGGTGTGTCCTTAATCTTTTATTTACAAAATGCAATTGATTATATAGATTGTGTAGAAAAAAATCGTTGGAATGGTAGAGCAGTTCCTGTAATATTAACGGGGCTGGCTTCTGAAGGAAAAATATTATTAGGAACAACGAAGGATAGCAATACAGAAAGAAATATTATATCAGAAAGTAAGCAAAGAACACAGTTGTTAGCAGAGGCAAAGAAGGGCAATCAAGAAGCAATAGATAGCCTAACGATAGATGATATTGATTTATATGCCATGGTATCGAGAAGAATAAGGTACGAGGATATATATTCTATTGTAGAATCTACTTTTATTCCATATGGTTCAGAATCTGATAACTATACGATTATTGCAAACATTATAGAAGTTAAAAAAATGCAAAATGAATTTACAAAAGAATATATATATAATTTGGTTGTAGAGTGCAACGATATTATGTTAGAGGTATGTATTAATGAGAAAGATTTAATAGGTACACCAGAGCCAGGAAGACGATTTAAGGGGAATATATGGCTTCAAGGTATGGTTTCTTTTGTGGAATAACATTAAGCAATTAATAATAAAAATGATAGATAAATGTAAGATAAATCATAAACAATAATAGATAAGTAATGCGCATATAACAGGTTGCTATAACACAGATAAATTGGGCAAATAGTTGTATTAATCTTGACTTTAGTGTAAATTATAGTTATAATTTTTATGGTAAAGATATATGCATCTATAGCTCAGTAGGATAGAGCGACCGCCTCCTAAGCGGTAGGCCGCTGGTTCGAATCCAGTTAGGTGCAGAGATAAAGAGGGTTTCGGTCGAATAGATCGAAACCCTTTATAAGTAATAAAATATGTATAAGTTGTAGGTAAATGTTAATAATAACGAAAGATAGGTGATACTATGAAGAAAAAGAGTCTTGGGATATCCTTTTACATCATGTTCTTTGCATTTGCGTTATTAGTGGAAATCTATTGTTACTTAGAATGGAGAAAGGATATAATCTCTATAATTGGAACGAGTATAGTTTTTTTAATTGCCTTATATCTTCTAATTGATAGTATTAAGAGTGAAATTGATACTAAAAAGAAAGAGTATTATAAAAATATTGATGAACAATATAAAAGATTAAATAGCTTGGTAGATGAGCGAGTTAGCGAGGCAAAAGAGGAACTATTGCATCGCCAAAAATCGAGTGTTGAAGTATTATTAAAAGCACAAAGAAATTTTACAGAGGCGATTATTAAAGATAATAATAAATTATAATAATAAAAATATTATAATTAAAATAAAAAATGATAACGCTTATACTCTGTTTATAGGAGGTGAAAGAATGAATTACATCGTTATTGATCTAGAATGGAATCAGAGTCCTTATGGAAAAGGTACTGAAGTAAAGGAAATTCCATTTGAAATTATAGAAATTGGTGCAGTTAAACTTAATGAGAATAGGGAAGTGTTAAGTAGCTTTAGCAGATTAATTAAACCACAAATATATAATGAAATTCATTCTATTACCAAAGAAATTATACATATAGAAATTAATGATCTGGTAAAAGAAGAATTATTTCAAAACGTCATAAGAGAGTTTTTCATATGGTGTGGTAGTGATTATAGATTTGCAACGTGGGGAAACATGGACTTAATAGAATTGCAAAGAAATCTTGATTACTATGGTATGAAGGGTTTTATCGACAAACCTATTCCATTCTATGATGTTCAGAAATTATTTGCGCTGTGTTATTATCAGGATAGAATTCCTAGAACACTAGAATTTGCAGTAGATGTGGTTAAACTTAATAAGAATGAAGAGTTTCATCGAGCGTATGTAGATGCGAAGTATACGGCAGAAATCTTTAAAATGTTGGATAAGAATATTGTAGATAGGAATTACTCCGTAGACTACTTTCACAATCCAAAGACTAAAGAAGAGGAGATTCACCTACATTATGATACGTATTATAAGTTTATATCAAGAGAATTCGGTTCAAAAGAAGAGCTAATGGGTAACAAAGATATTAATAATATCATATGTCATAAATGCAACCAACGTATTACTAAAAAGATTAAATGGTTTACAACAAATTCTAAAAATTATTATAGTCTAGGTTGTTGTAAAAAGCATGGATATATCAAAGGTAAGATAAGAATAAAGAGGGCAGTTAATAGTAATGTATTTGCCGTTAAGGTAGTTAAAGGGATTACAGAAGATGATGCATCATTACTTATGGGACGATATGCGGAAGCAAAACGAAGAAAAAAAGAAAAGAATATTAAGAAATAAAAAAGGCCAAACGTTTTCGTTTGGTCTTTTAAAGTTATAAGTTAAAATCATCAAAATTACGTGATTTTTTTCTTTGATAATAAGCTTGCCTACGTCTTTTGCGAGGGCGTTCTACCGCTATATAATATATAATATATAAGAGAATAAAAATTACGAAAATACCTATTATTATAAACGGTTTTATATCAAGATGTGTTTTGGAAGATACAGCTGAACTTAAGGTACTCGTTACAGACTTATCTGAAGGATATTCTAGTAAAGCAACTGTTTCTAGCGTTGGTTTTTCAGATGCTGCATAATAGATATCAAGTTTACCTACTGTTTTATTATCAAATGTATAAGTAATATCCCCTATTACCTCTTTCTCATTTAATTTCTTAGGAGTATCATATAGATTCATACTTTGTGTGACATCCTTTTGACTAGCGCCTAGAGGGAGGATATAGCTACTAGAATTATCGGTATAAATCATTGGTGTCGAAGTATCAAAGATAGAGTTAAATCTAGTAAATAAGATTGAATCATCTATAGATGAAATAGTACTTGTTTCATCCACTGAGAATGCCTCATAGTTTTCAAACCCAAAATCAAATAATTTAATTGTATCTTTATACTGATCGGTCGGAGTTGACTTCATTACTACACAGATCAATTCTATACCATCTTTATTTGCAAAGGAGACAAGAGTGTTACGAGCAGCATTGGTATATCCTGTTTTACCTCCAATACAAGCATCATACTTCTTAGTCAGCTTATAACCAAGGAGTAGCTGTTGGTGATTGGCCATAGGAAATTCTTCATCAGATTTATTTGTTGTAGGTATTACATAGCTTTTAGTTGCTGTAATCTTTCGAAAAGTTTCATTCTTCATTGCTTCCCTTGCAATGAGAGCCATATCATATGCTGAAGTATAATGATTATCATCATGTAAACCATTTGCATTAACAAAGTTAGTATTCTTACAACCTAATTCTTTGGCTTTGGCATTCATCATTTCAGCAAACTTATCAATGCTTCCGGCAACATGTTCTGCAACTGCATTAGATACTTCATTGGCCGAAGCGAGCATCACGGCATACAAGCATTGCTCCATAGTTAACTGTTCGCCTTCTTTACGGGCTATATGGGTACTTCCACTTTCTATACTAAAGACTGCATTATGAGAGAAGGTTACAATCTCATTAAGAGAACTATTTTCTAAGGCAATCAACGTTGTCATAATTTTAGTTATACTAGCTGGATATAACTCTTCATTTGCATTTTTTTCATATAAAACTAAACCGGATGAAGCATCAATTAATATAGCTGACTCTGAAGTAAGACCACCAGTGGTTTTGGGCCACTTAAAATTACTTTTTGCTCCCGTTGAAGTATCAGTAGCTGTTGATTCAATGGAAGAAGTCGAAGATTGCTCCTTCTGTGTAGTGGCAGCATAAGCCGTGGTATTTACTATATTGGAAAGCAGCAGAACTGCTGTTAGAACTCTTGTTAGGATTCGTTTCATAATATTGTAGTTCCCTCTCTTTATATAATCATTCAGTTGTCATGTTGTATTATAATTGTTATATAGTATAGCTATTAAACGAATTTTCTTGCTATCATAAATTACACAATTGGAACTAAAGTTCCTCAGTGTAATAGCTCTAGAACTACGTTCTATCGCTAACTTATCGGGTCAAAACAAATACTCAAGTATAGACTCGAGAAATTACTGAGTAATTTCCCTCGTTAATTTATGACTCCTGCGGAGTTACGGTCTTATACTTCGTATAATCCCTAGAAGAAGCTATGCTTCTTCTCATAAATTACATTATAAGTTATTTTTGATAGACAGGCAATAGATAAATACCAAGTGATTACAAAAAGAATCACTTGGTATTTATCTTTCTAACTATTTAGTTATACTAATTGATAAATTTATTTATTTACGTATATACCTTAGTATATACCAACAATTAAATATTCATACAATATTATGCGTTTGCTTGTTTTTTTTCAGTGTTCATTCGTTTTATAACCTTAAGTCTAGTGAACTCTTCACGTTCTTTTTCCTCAAGTGCGTTTTGAATGTCAGTTACTAATGTTGTGTAATGAGGAATTGTTATATTCTTAAGAGCATTAGCACGTTTTTGGGTTTTCTTAATATTAGTTGCAAGTCGGTAAGCAGAAGTTTCAACCATTGATAAACGGATGGTTAGCTCCTTTACCTTATTAAAATGTTTACAAGCTTCATCAAGTGCTAGTTTGGTTCCATAGTAGGAATACGTAGGAGTAAGAGACGACTTATCATAATCAACAAGAGGAATTTCTGTACCCATAATACTACGTGTTTTAATAGTAATAGAATTCTCTTCAGGAACTGTTTTACTCAACATCTGAACATTACTAATACCCATTTCTATATTGGCCTTCTGAAGAGCGATATAGGCGGATGTGAAGGTTTCATCTATCTCAGATTGAATATCCTTTGCTTTATCGATTAATTCCATTAGCTCACGTATAAGAATGTTTCTCTTCTTATCCATAAGGTCAAAACCTTGTTTAGATAGGGCTAAGGAGTTTTTAGCAAGGATGAGATTTCCTTTGGTGGGAAATGTATTTGGATCCATATACTCACCATCCTTTATTCTTCATCGGAATCAATTCTGTTATTAGTAGGAGCCTTATAGTATTTATCAAGAATCTTCGTATCAACACGGTCAAGTTCTTCTCTAGGAAGAATCGTTAAGAGCTTCCAACCAAGGTTTAGAGTTTCTTCAATACTCCGATCTTCTAAAAGTCCTTGAGAGATGAATTCATTCTCAAATGTAGTACCAAATTGTAAGTACTTCTTATCAATAGGTGACAATTCATCTTCACCGATAACGCTTGCTAATGCTCTTGCTTCACCTACACGAGCATATGAAGAGAAGAGCTGGTTGGCAAGATCTTGATGATCTTCTCTTGTAAAGCCTTCACCAATGCCATCCTTCATAAGACGGGACAGTGATGGTAACACGTTAATAGGTGGATAGATTGCTTTTTGATGAAGAGCACGCTCAAGAACTATTTGCCCCTCTGTAATGTAACCAGTTAAGTCAGGGATAGGGTGTGTAATATCATCATTAGGCATTGTTAGAATAGGAATCTGCGTAACAGAGCCTTTACTTCCCTTAACGATACCAGCACGTTCATAAATAGTTGATAGTTCACTATATAAGTACCCTGGATAACCTTTTCTACTTGGAATTTCTCCTTTAGAAGAAGAAACTTCACGCATTGCTTCCGCAAAAGAAGTCATATCAGTTAATACAACCAGGATATGCATGCCTTTTTCAAAAGCTAAGTATTCAGCAGCAGTAAGAGCTACTTTAGGTGTTATTAATCTCTCTACAACAGGGTCATTAGCAAGGTTTAAGAACATAACAACGTGAGAACTTGCGCCACTCTCTTCGAAAGTACGGCGGAAGAATTCTGCAACATCATGTTTTAAGCCCATAGCTCCAAAAACAATAGCAAATTCTTCGTTAGAATCTTCGCCAAGAGAGGCTTGCTTTACGATCTGTGCAGCTAACTGATCATGAGGAAGACCATTTCCTGAGAAGATAGGTAGTTTCTGTCCACGAATTAATGTAGTTAAACAGTCGATTGTAGAGATACCAGTTTTAATAAAGTTACGTGGATACTCTCTTGAACATGGGTTAAGTGGTTCACCATTAACGTTCTTTTTTTCATCAGAAATAATTGGCTCAAGTCCATCGATTGGTTCTCCAATACCATTAAAAACACGACCAAGTATATCTTCTGATAAGGCTATCTGCATTGGATGGCCAGTTAATTTTGTATGCGTATTCTTAAGGGACATTTCTTCAGTTCCTTCAAATACTTGAATAACCGCTTTATCTTCATCTATCTCAACGATTCTTCCTAGTTTATGATGATTACCTTCTACTGTTATTTCAACGATTTCATCATAAGCGGCTCCCTGTACACCTTCTAAGACAATAAGGGGGCCATTAATTTCACTAAGTCCTAAGTATTCAATTGACATCTTTATAACCCTCCTTACGCATTGGTTTCTAGTAAATGATTGTAGAAATCATCAATTGCATCTTTATAATCTTTAAATTTTCCTAGCTCATCATTAGCAACATCATATTTGATTGAGATAACACGTTCAAAGATATTACTTTCTTTTACTAATGACATTGGCATATTCATTGCAATTAATTTCTTACATTGGTCATATAAGTACATAATTGTTTCCATCATCTTCAACTGTTTCTCAAGTGGAACGTAAGTATCTGAAGGATGGTAAGCATTTTGTTGAACAAATCCAAGACGAATAACTCTTGCAATTTCAAGAACTAGTTTTTGATCATCTGGCAATACATCACTACCAATCAATTTAACGATTTCGTTTAACTGACTTTCTTGTGTTAAAAGAGATATTAGTTGATTACGAAGATTGATAAAGTCTGGGCCAACATTCTTTGAATACCATGGAGTTAAGTCTGATACGTATTCACTGTAACTACTTAACCATTGAATCGCTGGGAAATGTCTTGCATAAGCAAGAGATTTATCAAGAGCCCAGAAACAACGAACAAAACGTTTGGTATTCTGTGTAACTGGTTCAGAGAAGTCGCCACCTTGAGGTGAAACTGCACCAATGATTGATACACTACCTTCTGTACCATTTAAGTTACTCATAAAGCCAGCGCGTTCATAGAATGCAGAAAGTCTAGATGCTAAGTAAGCAGGAAAACCTTCTTCAGCTGGCATTTCTTCCAAACGACCAGATAACTCACGTAGAGCTTCGGCCCAACGTGAAGTAGAGTCGGCCATAATTGCAACATGGTAACCCATATCACGGTAATATTCAGCAAGTGTAATGCCGGTATAAATACTTGCTTCACGAGCAGCTACTGGCATGTTAGAAGTGTTAGCTATTAATGTAGTACGATCAAGTAATGGATTACCTGATTTAGGGTCAACTAATTTTGAGAAGTCTTCCAAAACTTCTGTCATTTCGTTTCCACGTTCTCCACAACCAATATAAACAATGATATCTGCATCGGACCATTTTGCTAGTTGGTGTTGTGTCATTGTCTTACCAGTACCGAATCCACCAGGAATGGCAGCAGTACCACCTTTAGCAATTGGAAATAAAGTATCAATAATTCTTTGGCCAGTAATTAAAGGACGATCTGCGGCATAACGTTTTGCAGTTGGTCTAGGAATACGAATTGGCCATTTTTGTGTTAAGGTGAGCTCTTGTTCTTCGCCATCGCTATTAATAATAGTAACGATAGGATCATTAATTGTATATTGTCCATCGGGAGCAACTTTAATAACGGTACCATTAACTGTTGGTGGGACCATAGATTTATGAACTATTGCAAGTGTTTCACGTGTTTCTGCAATAATGGTACCTCCATAGATTTTATCACCTTCCGATACAGTTACATGCACATCCCATAATTTATTTGTATCTAGAGAATCAACTTTTACACCTCTTGATATAAATGCTCCTGATTCTTTTGCAATTTCTTTAAGTGGTCTTTCAATACCGTCAAAGATATTTCCAATAATACCAGGGGCTAAGGTTACGGATATTGCACTTCCCGTAGCTATAACTTCTTCCCCTGGTCTAAGTCCTGTTGTTTCTTCGAATACCTGGATGGTAGTAGTATCTTTTGTTAAAGAGATAACTTCACCTACCAGTTTTTCTTTTCCAACGAGAACCATTTCAGACATCTTGAATCCTAGGTTACCTTTTAAGTAAACAATAGGACCATTAATTCCGTATATCTTTCCTGTCAAGTTCATATTGGAGCAACCTCCCATTTCCAAAATTAAAATAACTAAAGTCATGTATATGGTACTTTTCAGAAAACCTAATACCAGGGTTTCTAAATGACAACCATTTATGACAATTTAAAATTCATCTTTTCTTCTCTTAATTTAGACATGAATGAGTTATCAATTAAGATATTTCTGTCTGGAATAACACTGCGTATACCACCAAAAAAGTTAATATTGCTAATCATTAATTCCACATGAGTTGCAGCTTCTAAATCTTCTTTTAGGTGAGCGTCTGTTTGATTAATGTAGATTGTAAGTTTATTATCTTTAGCAAATGCAATAGCTTCATTAATTTTATTGATTAAGAATGTTTGATATTCTGGTGTTTGCATATAAGTATTTAATCTCTTTTCTACATCATTAAAAAGAATTTCGACTTTTTCTTTTGATTTCTCACTTAATGTACGTTTAATATTAAGTGATTCGCTAGAAAGTTTTCTGTTCTTTTCGCGTACTAAATTATCAGATTCAATACGTATTTTTTGTTCTGCTTGTTTTATAAGAGATTTTTTCTTCTCTTCACACATTTCTTTCAAAGTTTGTTCATAAGATTCTAGTATTTTTATACTTTGTGCTGTTGCATCATCAATTGCACAATGATAAAAGTTATTAAGTTTTTCGTCTATTGTCATAATAGCAAACATGCTCCTTTCAAAAGTTGAAGATCTTATGCATGGCATATGCAAGTAAATTTACTACTTGTGAATACAACTTTTAGATGTTTATTAGAGTTTTAAGCCAATTGCTTCATTTACATAGTCAGTAATAAAGTTTGGTTTTCTTCCTGTACCATGGCGGTCAGGAATTTCTACAATTAAAGGTAAACGACGATTTAATTTGACATCGTCTATGATCTCAGGAAATTCACGACTAAATTTCTCGGTTATTAAAATAACGCCTATTGTTTTGTCAGCTATTGCTTTATCTAGCTGTTCCTTCAAATGTTTTTTTGAGTGGATTACAACACCATCAACACCTGCAAGTCTCATGCCAGTGTAAGTATCTACGTTGTCGCTAATTAAGTACATACGCATATTAACAATCGCGCTCCTCTCCTAACAAATTCGTTCTACTCTAGCGATTATGGTAACATTGTGAAAGAAAGAACTAGTCCGTATAAAGCGATACCTTCTGCTAAGGCTACGAAGATTAATGCTTTACCCATAATGCTTGAATCTTCACTCATTGCTCCAAGAGCTGCACTAGCAGCAGATGCTACGGCTACACCACCACCGATACATGAAAGACCAGTTGAAAGAGCAGCAGCGATGTATCTCCAGCCATCAGTAGATGAAGTTGATACAGCTTCTGTTGCAGCAGATGCGTTACCAGTGAACATAACGATGTTTGCTAAAATTAAAGTACCAAAGAAGAAGAATGCGTTAAAGCCAAGTGCAGCTTTAAATCCACCTTTTTTCTTTTTGCTTAATAAGAATGATCCAAAAGGGATAAAAATACTTAAAATTAATGCAGCCACAAAGATATATCTTGTTAATAAATTCATAATGAGTCCTCCTAAATATAAATAGAATTAATTATTTTTAAATGGTTTAAATTCTTTACCTGTTCCACGGTAGAAACGGCTAAACATTTCGTAATATTCAAGACGAAGTACCTGAATACCAACAATTAGACCTTCCATACCTGCAACAACAATGTTTCCAATAATCATAACTGGGATATTACCAAGACCTTGTTCAGCTCCTGCAAACATAATAACAACACCCATCATAGCTGCGTGACTTAGAGCAAAAGCGCCAACACGTAGAAAGGATATAGTATTACTTGCATAACTTAAAAGTATCTCAAAAATCTCGAAAATAGAAGTTAGTACAAACATTCCCTTTCCATCAGGGAATAGTTCGGATTTTTTCTTGATCTTTCTCTCCAGTGGTTCTTTAAAGAACATTAAAAGTAGTGGTACACCAAACATAATAGTTAAAACAATAGATCCTGGTAATGCATGACCTGTAAATATGAGAGCAACACATGCCATGATTCCACCATAAAATACAAGACCAGCTATACCATTTGTATCAAAAAATAACCTTGCATAGTCGCCGGATTTAATTGCATTAATAATATTCATCACCATAGCAACGATAATTAAGAATGCGCCAAAGACGATAGCAGTAATTAATACGGACATGATATTATCCATAGGCTTCATCCAAATATGGGGTATTAAGTCTTCATACCCAAATATACTTCCATATAGGAAGCCAAATATAGTCGAGAAGATACCTGCGAGGGATACAATAGCACCAAGGTTCATTCTTTTTAACTTGTAGAACAATGCGCCTCCAATTACTAAACATAGACCTTGACCAACATCTCCAAACATGATACCGAATATGAGTGAATAGGTAATCGCTACAAATAATGTAGGATCAATTTCGTTATAGGCGGGAACACCATACATTCGAATAAACATCTCGAATGGTTTAAAAATCTTTGGATTTTTAAGTTTGGTAGGTGGTTTCGTACCAATGTCAGGCTGAACATCTTCAGAAATACAATACACGTTTGGATCTCCTTCAATTTCTTTTATGAATTCATTGGCATCTGACCGGGTCATCCAACCACAAATAATATAAAATACCAAGTTTTCGTTGTGTCTATCTATACTTCGATCTTTCGTACAGGCAGAAACTTTTCTAATATCATGGTTTTTAGTAAGTGTTAGCAACGTATTATGTGCCAATAAAAGCTCAGGTCCAACTGTATCAATCTTATTTTTGATTTGAACAGATACTTCTTTTATTTGCTTAGTTACCTCATCAATTTTTTTCAAGATAGCGTTGTGCGCTTCTTCAGGTGTACCATCGTATTCATTTGGAATAAAAATTCTTTCAAAATGTAGAGATGAGTAGATGGCATCTATCTTTACACAGGATGTGGCAGGGACAAAGTAGATTCCCCATACATAATCTTCATCACTATCACATTCATAAAAAACGGTATTTAGATTTTCATAAACATATTTTGAAAATTTAGTATAAAATTCGTGTGAAATCCGTCCGAATCGGAATTTAATAAATTTAAACTCCATTATTTTTTTAATATCATAATTAAGTAGTTTAAAAGGCTCGATCGTATGAAGAAGTTCTTTATAGTGTGTTTTTGTATCTTTTAACTGTTTCTTTTGTAAATTAAGATCTTCTAACATTGAAAAAGCATTTGTAATTACATCTGCAGCTTCGGATGGTGTCATAGATTTATGCGAAGCAGTGCAATCCTTATCTATCTTTTTAACAAGTTCCTCAGATTTTGACATTAAATCGCGATACGGGTTCATCTCAACAAATGGTTTTAAATCTCGAACAGTACTTAGTTCGGATAATGCGTTCTCCAGGTGCATTTCATATTTGGACAAATACGTATTTGCTACACGATCGATATCATTCTTAGGACCTGTAATACTTAAAAATTTCATTTTTTCAATCATCGTCTACACCTCCAATCCTTTATTGTATATAACTAAGTATTTCATTAGGTTGTAACCTATAGCGAATACACTCTAAAACAGTAGTAAGATTATCTATTTCAAGCTCTTTAAAGTAAAGATATTGCTGCACAGGTGCCATAGAATTTGGATACTTCTGTTTATTTGATTTGTAAATCTTTGATAATAACGTTCGGTATAAGTTCTCAAAGGACGTTATCTCTGTAATCCCATATACTTTTACATAGTAACTGTTATTGACTAGCGTAGTTAATTCCTCTACAGAATTACTTTCAATTAGAGCAGTAATTTCTTTTTTCTTAAGTTTATACGATATTGGTATTATGTAAGAATAGATCTTAGTAGGGTCAATATCATAATATTTTTTTGAGCGGTAAATCCACATGATATTAAGTAAATCTACTTGCTTACCTAGTATTTCAGTATAGGCTTTATTGCTATCGCCTTTTAGATACTTATCTTTCATTTTCCATACTTTTTTGAAATAATTAATATCTAATTGAATTTCATAATCAAATAATGTTGGATTATTTGTATTTTGAATGGCCTTAAAGATAGCGTAATATTCTGTATCCTTTAAAATATTAATAAATTCGTCCATCGATCTAGCAGTATATAACTGTTCTAAATTAATTTTTAGACACTTGCTGAAATATGGATCGAAACTTGAACCTTTGTATTCGCATTCGTTATTAAAAACATGTTGCAGACAATATTTAATAATATTAGTTTCAAAGCGATAGGATAAGAAAAGGAGAGCTTTTCTTTGCTCACGATTACAAAAACGATAGATCCTTGAATAACTGTTAAACAAGGAATTCACTATTATTTCTTCAACTTGACCTCTATGTAGGGATCCTTCATCAAATCCAGAGAATAAAGGTTCATAGGTTGGGTTTGATTTTAAGAAATTAATGAATTCAGACACAGTTTCTAAGTTAGATATCTTCACATAATCATCATTTTTTAGTAAATTACTTTCCATTGCCTTTACTTTGGCAGTGATTCCACTGTAAGATAATAAGTTATTTGCCATTTGATCACGCCCCAATTATGTTCTGAAAAACACGTTCTACTAAAGCATCATGATTCATGGTAAAATTTGATTCAAGTTGCTCTATCTGTTTTGCGCAATCATCGATGAGGGCTTTTCTTTCTAATTCAAGTTCTTCGTCTGCTTGGTTTTGTAAGACTTGAATTTGTTCGTTAGTTTCGTCCATTAATGAACTTTCAAATAAAGATAGCTCATGGTCGATCTCTCTACGTTTTGATTTTTTTTGCTCTTCTGTTCGAGAAATAATACGATTTGCTTTTTCTTCAATATCGTACAAAAGATTAATTACTTTTTCCATATGATCCTCCTGTTCCACATTATTCATAGCTAAGTTTTGAAATATAACAGGTGTTATATACGAAATAGCTAAAAAAAGAAATAGAATTCAAACACACATTACATAATACTCCTTTTTTAAAAAAAAGCTATAGTAAAAAGGGAGAAAAAAGCAATGATAAAAAGTATAAGTTGTTTATTTTTATGCAAATTGCAAAAGTATTCATTTTTATTAAAAAAGTTATTTACATTAAATTATATTACTTAGAAGAAATAGGCTTTTTTCTAGGTTTTTTGGGATTGGTATTAACAATAATAGATTAAGAAAGTATTATTTTTTACAGTATAAATAAACATAATAATGAATAAATATTACTGATTAAACTATTTGACTAATTTACAATATATAATTATAATTTAAAGTACAATTAGGCAAAATATATTGAAAGGAGCCATGCATTGCTATTTATTGTAAGTAAGCTTATGATATGCATGGAAATAAACATGAGATTAAGAAATGTGAAAGGTGCAAGAGAAAGTATTGCTTCCAGTCAGTTTGTTATTCATAATCCAGAAGAATATAAAGGAAAGTGGAGAGAATTATTTCAAAACAATAATCCTATTCATATAGAAATCGGAATGGGCAAGGGGAAGTTCATTCAGACTTTAGCAAGTAACAATCCTAATATTAATTATATTGGAATTGAAAAGTTTTCAAGTGTTCTTATAAGAGCAATTGAAAAGCGTAATGAATTAGATATTGAAAACTTATATTTTATAAGAATGGATGCAGAAGAAATCGTAAATATCTTTGAAGAAGGTGAAGTAAGTCAGATATATCTTAATTTCTCGGACCCATGGCCGAAAGAACGACATGCCAAGAGAAGATTAACTTCAAAAGAATTCTTTGGAAGATATAATACAATTCTTAAGAAAGATGGAGTAGTAGTCTTTAAAACTGATAATCGTGAGTTGTTTGATTTTTCAGTAGAAGAGATACCTCAAGCTAACTGGAAACTAAAAGATGTAACTTATGATCTTCATAATAGTGAGTTTGTAGAAGGCAATATTATGACTGAGTATGAGGAGAAATTTGTTGCAGAAGGAAAACCAATTAACCGACTAGTTGCATATCGTTAGTAAGATTAAAAGAGTTATAGTGAGTTAATCCTATCATTAACATCTAAGAACTTTCATAATATATATGTGTGAAACTTAATTAACTGCATATAATAGAATTGTATTATATAGAGTTATTTCTTGAAAGGGTATGGTTTTATATATGGGGAAATCAATTAAGTCAAGTATCGCACGTTCATTAAGTGGAAATATGTCACTTAATAAGAAATCATTACATTTAAAACGTTCTTGGGATGATGTAGAAAAGATATTGCAATCGGTAGGTAAAAAGAAAAAATAATATTGGAGGAAAAAAGAATGGCATTTATATTTACAGATGAAAACTTTGAGCAAGAAGCATTACAAGGTGAAAAATTAACAGTTGTTGATTTTTTTGCTGATTGGTGTGGACCATGTAAGATGATGGCGCCAATCGTTGAAGAACTAGCTGAAAGTTTTAAAGACCAAGTTAAGATTGGTAAATTAAACGTTGATAATTCACCAGCAACAGCAGCAAAATACAAAGTAATGAGTATCCCTACTATTGTATTCATTAAGAATGGCAATGTAATAGAAACAATTGTTGGTGTAGTTTCAAAGGCCCAATTAGAAGAGAAGATTAAAACAAATATGTAATTAAACTTAAAAAGTGCGTCATAAGCATGGTAACTAAGCTTATGACGCACTTTTTTTGCTCAAGTTTATTCATCAACCGTGATGTTTTTTTGTTCTAGACGATGAGTAATTGTCTTATCTATTAGGTAAGCAATTACAGCTGTAATAGGTACACCAAGGAACATACCAACCACGCCTAGGCATGCACCACCTACTGTTATACCGAAGATAACCCAAAGAGGTTTTAAACCTGTGGATTCACCAAGAATCTTAGGGCCGAGGTATAAACCATCAAATTGCTGTAAAACGAGAATCATGAAAGCAAATATAATTGATTTAACCGGATCGATTACTAAGAATAGAATAACCCCTGGTACAGCACCAATGAATGGACCAAAGTATGGAATCATATTAGTGATACCAACAATTACGCTTAATAATATAGCATAGTCAAGTCGTAAGATCCTCATTAATATATAACAGATGATACCAATAATCAGTGAATCAATTGTTTTACCAACAATAAACTTATTAAAAATTGAGTTACACTCTTTTACATTGCTAAAGAAGTTGTTTGCTTTTGGTACAGGAACGAAAGAGTAGATAACACGTTTTACATTCTTTTTTAAAGTCTTCTTGTCTGATAACATATAACAAGAAATAACAATTGATAATAGTATATTAATAACTAAGCGAATAATGGATACCGAGATATTAATTAGTCTAGGGAATATATTAGTAAATAAATTTGTCCCATAACTTATTATATCAGGAATAGCACCAGTAATCTTATCCTCTACAATACCAAAATCAATATAAGGAAATGTTTCTTCTAGATTCTGAATATAATAAACTGCTTTTTCTGAAACATTAGCAACAGTACCGTTTAATTCGGATAATGTCGTAATTAATTCAGGGATAATATAGATTAATGAAATTGCAATTATACTTATAACAATCAAATAAGATAAAAGTATAGCTAAAACTTTTCTAACACCCTCACGTTTAATTTTAAGAGTTTTTAATAGAAAACGATTATCGATAGCAACAACGATAGGATTTAGAATATATGCGATAAAAAATGCAACGATAAATGGTGAGAGTACATTTAGTATTTGCTTTATAGCTGAAACAGTATACGAAAAGTTAACGATAAGACTTATGATAATTGTACCAATAGCTATAACTGCTAAAGCATATATACTAATAATAAAATAATTACGATTTGTTTGAAACTTATGCGAGTGTATATCATCAGACAATATTAAAGATTTGTCCGATTTTGAGGTGGTATCTTCTTGTGTTTGCGTTGAATCAGTCAAATTTAAAACCTCCCTATTATAAATAATTAGATTACACTTTAGCGAACTGGATGTATCATTAATGATGATATAGTGTAGTTTTTGAATAGTTACTTTATTAATTAGTATATAAAGAAATAAGAATATTAGCAATAGTAGAGAACTAATATTATATAACACATTTTAGCAATAAATCGTTTATATTGTTCGAATTAATACAATTATAAAAATATTTAAAAAAAAATAAAAAAAGTACTTGCAATTTGTTTTTTTGTACGATATAATGATTCTTGCGTTAAGACGTATGCGCTAATAGCTCAGTTGGTAGAGCACCTGACTCTTAATCAGGGTGTCCAGGGTTCGAACCCCTGTTGGCGTATTAGAGGTCCTAGTTTGGCAGTCGTAGAACTGCTGGGTTGGGACTTTTTGTTGTTTAAAATTAGGCGTTTCTTGGTAGTTTCATTAAATTCTGTACAGTTATTTCATTTCTTAATTTTCCCCTTTTTTATAATAATTTATGTGAGTTGAATTATAATGAGTTATTTACTATTGTATAACTCAAACTTCGGAGCAATTATTAATCTCAACTTTTACTTTGGAGAACATTAAATAATAAATGATTAATATGGAAAACTAATATTAATAAAGATTGTTCAATACAATATTGACATGATAATCAGCTTTAATTACTATTATTTTGGTAAGTCAGATAGTCTCATCAAGAACTACTGTAGTTCTTGATGAAAAAGAAAGCAAAGGTAAATGATTATGACATTAAATAGAAGTAAAATAGCTATTGTAGGTTGTGGGTTTGTAGGTTCTTCTACAGCCTTCAGTCTATTAACACAAGGAGTCTGTGATGAGATTATTCTTATTGATATCAATAGGGAAAAGGCTTATGGAGAAGTACTTGATCTAAAAAATTCAATTGAATATCTAAATCGTAATACGAAAGTTGTAGTTGGGTCTTATGAAGATTGCAAAGACGTTGATATTGTTGTTATTACGGCAAGTGCGCCTATGTTAGAGAACCAAGAGCAGAATCGATTAAGTATGTTAGAATCCTCTGCAAAGATTGTAAAAAGTATTGTTGAGCCAATTATGAAGAGTGGGTTTGACGGACACTTCATAATTATATCTAATCCAGTAGATATTATGGCGTACTATGTATATAAAATATCTGGATTACCTAAAAATCAAATTATTGGTACAGGAACATCCGTTGACTCTGCAAGGCTTAAGAACTTCATAGCTGATTTAGTGCATGTGGATCCAAGGAGTGTATATGCATATACAATGGGTGAACATGGTGATTCACAGATGGTTCCATGGTCTTGTGTAACAATTGGTGGAAAAGCTTTCTATGATGTAATTGAAGATAATAAAGAGCTTGTGGGTGATATTAATCTTGATAAACTTGTTCATGAAACAACAAGAGCAGGTTGGGAGATTCTTAATAGGAAAGGTACCACATATTATGGAATAGCAACCGCAACAGTAGGTATTATCAAAGCAATATTAAATGATGAGAATAAAATTATACCGGTATCTACGTTATTAGAAGGGGAATATGAAGAGGAAGGAATCTTTTGTGGGGTACCTGTTATACTTAATCGCTCTGGTGCCTCTGATGTTCTTGAAATACACATGAGAGAAGATGAGATGGAGAAATTTAAGAAGTCAGCAAATGTTATTAGAGAATATATTAGTAAATTAAATATGTAATTAATAAATAGCAGGGATGGAATCTGTTCTTAAGTGACAGGTTTCATCCTCTTTTTAGTATTTGAAGGACATGAAAACCAAAAATATGTTCTTGTTTTTTTTTATTATATACTTTATAATAACAACTAGGATGTTTTGGGATGTGGAGGAAGAAACGTGAGATACATTGGAAGTAAAGCTGCATTATTAGAAGAAATAGATAAAATGATTGCAAAGAATACAACTAGCAGGGAAGAAACATTTTGCGATATATTTGCCGGGACAGGTATTGTGGCTAGATATTTTAAACCAAGATATGCAGTTACTTCAAACGATATCTTACATTTTTCCTATGTTATGCAAAAGGCAACCATCGAGAATAATTTACCGCCTGATTTTACTAAGTTAAGAGAAATAGGAATTGAAGATCCTATTGCTCACTTAGAAGAGGCTAAAATAGAAAATGTAACTTATGAAGATGATTCCTTTTTTATTGCGAAACATTATTCTCCACATGAAGCGTGTGAAAGGATGTATCTTACCAATGAGAATGCATTACGGATCGATTTTATACGTAATACTATTAGCGATTGGTTTGATAAAGGCTATATTAATGATAATACGTATTATTATCTTCTCGCTGGATTGTTAGAAGGGGTTCCTTATGTATCTAACATTACGGGGACCTATGGGGCATATCTGAAGGATTGGGATAAACGTGCTTATAAGAAATTTGAGATGATTCGCTTAGATGTCGTAAATAATGAAAAACAAAATCATAGTTATAATGAGGATGCTCTTACGTTAATAAAGAAGGTTGAGGGAGATATTCTATATATAGATCCACCTTATAATTCAAGACAATATGCGCCAAATTATCACTTATTAGAGACGATATCAAAGTATGATTGTCCTGAAATAAAGGGAGTAACAGGAATTCGTTCGTATCAGGAGTTGAAATCACCATTTTGTATTAAAGCAAAAGTAGAAGAAGCTTTTGATACATTAATTCGAGAGGCAAAGTTTACACATATTATTATAAGCTATAGTAGTGATGGACTTATGAATGAATACCAAATAGAAACCATTCTAAAACGCTATGGTGATCCTAAGACGTATCAATTAAAGAAGATTCCATATCGTAAATATAAAGGTAAACTGAATTCTGAGGGTAAGACCTTATATGAGTATCTATTCTATATTAAAAAAGCACAATCAGAAGGCAATTTAGATTATGATAAGTCACTAGAGGAGAATAATTCGGGAAAACTTAGTGTACTAAGCAAGAAGCAAGGTATTCATAACAGTGGTAAATATATAAAGAGCCCCCTTAACTATATAGGCGGAAAATATAAATTACTACCACAGATTATACCATTATTCCCTAATGATATTCGTACGTTTGTAGACTTATTCTGTGGCGGTTGCAATGTTAGTATGAATATCCAAGCTGACCGTATTATTTGCAATGATATTAATACTAAGATTGTTGAATTATATAAAGCTTTTAAGAAGATGCCAATTAATAAGATTATTGATCGTATAGAAAAAAATATTGAAGTTTATGGATTGTCAAAAGAGCATGAAGAAGGATTCAAAAAATTCCGCGATTATTATAATGAGACCGGAAATCCAATAGATTTATATACATTGACATGTTATTCTTTCAACTATCAATTCCGTTTTAACAACAATTTGGAATACAACAATCCATTTGGAAGAAACAGAAGCCAGTTTTCTGATAATATGAGAAAAAATCTTTATCTATTCGTAGACCGACTACAATCTATGAATATCACATTCTCAAGTAAGGATTTTAGAAAAGTTTCCCTTCGCAATTTATCAGAAGGAGATTTTATCTACTGCGATCCTCCTTATTATATAACAACAGGTACTTATAATGATGGAAATCGCGGCTTTAAAGACTGGAAAGAAGAACAGGAGAGAGGTTTATATAGATACTTAGATAGAGCAGACAAGAAAGGAATTAAATTTGCTTTATCTAATGTTATGGAACATAAGGGGAAACATAATGATATATTGGAGTCATGGAGTAAGAAATATAATGTGATAGATTTGAATTTTAATTATTCCAATGCAAGCTATAATACAACAAGGGGTGGCAGCAGGGAAGTATTAATAACTAATTATGAGGTCAAGGATTATAGCAATATGGATAATAAAGGAGATAAGGTATGATAACAGTATGGCCGGTAGAGAAGGCGAATTTTCGTTCGTTTGGCTGGGTACAAGACCCTAGTAACTTACGGAGTTTATGTAACGTTACGGCAATATTTGATGAAAATTCACCAATGCATCAAGCCCTAGTCCACTCTATTATACCTGAACTAGTTGAGGAGAGGGATGGAAGGGATGTGCTTATAGAGGCATTGAATAATAGGCCTCTACGCATTTCATATAGTAAGCTAGTTGGTACAGCATTCAAGCCAAGAAGTGCATCAAGGTGTAATGGTATTGTACAAGCTACGGTGAAGGGCCAGATAAGACCATTTATCGGAGAATGGCAAGCAGATAACTTTGTACGTTGGGCATATGCGTTTCATTTCATACGATATAATTATGAAGATGATACGTTCGAAATAACAGAAGAAGGTAGAGAATTAGTTAGGGCTAGAGGTGAGGAAGAAGAGTTAACTAAGGGTGAGACGGAGTTATTAACGAGAGCTGCCCTATCTTATCCTCCAGCCGTACGAATCTTGCGTCTGTTAGCGGATGGGGATGCACATCTTACAAAGTTTGAACTTGGTAAACAGTTAGGATTCATTGGTGAAGGTGGATTTACAAGTTTACCACAAAGCGTTTTGCTTCGTACATTGGCTATTACGAAAGATCCTTCAGATATTAATAAGATGAAAGCTGACTGGGAAGGTTCTAGTGATAAATACGCTAGAATGATAGCTAAGTGGCTCTCTAAGTTAGGACTTGTCCAAATGGTTTCTAAATCGTTTCAGGTGCCTATTCAGAGTGATGTGCATACCGTTACCATTGGACAGGCTTATCAGATAACTGCCAAGGGTTTTATGGCACTGAATCATACCAATGGAAAGAGTTCTTATAAGAAATTATCCAAGAATGTTTGCTTTGAGATGTTAGCAACGAAGGCGGGAGACCGTGAATATCTTAGAACTAGAAGAGCATATCTCCTAAAATTCATATCTGAATCAAAACAAGGTATTACAATAAATCAATTAATAAAGAAGTTAACAGAGTGCGGTTTAGTTTGTGAAGAAGGTAGTATAACGGATGATATTAAGGGACTAATTAATATTGGTCTGAATATAACCTATAAAAATGACTTATATTATCTAGAAGATGTACTGAATGACTTTATAATACCTACAGCTAGGTTAGAAGGAAGATCAGAGGTAGAGACAATAAAAGAACAGATGAGAGGGGAGCTAACGCACCTTTCTCATGAATACCTAGGTTTATTAGATCTTGCTTATGATAGTAAGCAGAATCGTTTGTTTGAACTTAAAACGATGCAGGTGCTAACAGAAGAATGTGGTTTTGAAGGATTACACCTAGGAGGTAGTCGAAAACCAGATGGCATTATATATACCGAAGATGGAAGTGGACAAGAAGCTAAAGGAAATTACGGAATTATCATTGATACTAAGGCTTACTCAGGTGGTTATTCGCTACCAATTTCACAAGCAGATGAGATGGAGCGCTATATTGGAGAAAACCAGACTCGTGATATCCGTATTAATCCTAATGAGTGGTGGAAGAACTTTGGAAATGATGTAACAGAATATTATTATATGTTTGTAGCAGGACATTTTAAAGGGAAATACCATGAACAGATAGAACGGATTAATTGTAATAAGAATATAAATGGAGCAGCAGTATCCATACAGCAGCTACTACGTATTGTTAATGATTATAAAGCTGGAAAGATTACACATGAAGATATAAAATTAAAATTATTTTCTAACTATTTATAATGGCTAAAGATATAGGTATGATTATGGCGTTATAAAGAGTTTGGCAAAAGACGAATTAAAATATATAAAGGATTTTGACACTCGATTCCAATCTATATTAAAATTGAAAGAAGGGTTTCTATATGAAATTAATTATTGCATCAGATATTCATGGTTCAGAATATTATTGTGAAAAGTTATTAGAGAGATATAGGGAAGAAAAAGCAGATAAGTTGATACTATTAGGAGATATTCTATATCATGGCCCTAGAAATGATCTACCAAAGGGTTATAATCCTAAAGGTGTAATTCAACTATTAAATGATTGTAAAGACGAAATCTTATGTGTCAGAGGAAATTGCGAAGCAGAAGTGGATCAAATGGTATTAGAGTTTTCGGTATTATCCGATTCTATGATTTTATACTTAGATAATCGTATGGTTTTTGTTACTCATGGGCATGTATTCAATAAAGAGAATCTACCTAAATTAAAAAAGGGAGATATTCTACTGCATGGACATACCCATGTACAAGCGTTAGAAGAATGTGAAGGCTATATATACCTAAATCCAGGGTCTGTCTCAATTCCTAAGAATGGGAATGAACATAGCTACATGGTGTATGAGAATGCAACATATACAATTAAGAATCTAGAAGGGAAAGAAATTAAATCGTTAATGGTTTAAAGTTCAATACCTTCTCGAGGTAATACTCCTTTATCATATGGATGGCGAACTTTCTTAATATCTGATATATAATCAGCTACATCAAGCAATTCAGGAGCCGGATGTTTGCCGGTTATAACAACTTCTAATTGTTCTGGCTTTGCACGTAGGAAACTCATTAAGTAGTCACAGTCTATAAAATGATAAGAATATGCATAAGTAACTTCATCAAGAATTAAAAGGTCATAGTTTTCATCTATGGCCTTTTTGCATGCTTCTTTTAATAAAGTGCTATAATAGTCATAGGCTTGTTCTTTTTCATCATCGTTAAGACTATAGTAGTAACCAAATACCTTAGAGGTTGGTATTACTTTAATGTTAGGATGTAGAGATAGAGAGGACAATTCACTAGATGAATTGGTCTTCATAAATCTTGTGAGCAATACTCTTTTGTTAGCCCCTGCAGCACGTAAAGCCAGACCTAGGGCCGCAGTCGTTTTACCTTTTCCATCTCCACAATATATGTGAATGTATCCTGTCATTTTTCTCTTTCCTCCCTTATTTTGTGACTATATTATAACTAAAAAGCTATATTTTGACTAAGTTTTGACTCGTATCTAATAAAAATGTAAGAGAGAGCTAACTTTAAAGTTAGTCAATGTATTTAGTGCGATTGAAACTATTTACACATAATATAATGTTAAGTTTGCTTCATTATGGATGGTACTACATAGAATAAGCAATTACACAAAATTTATACATATAGAAAAGTTAGAGAAAAATAAGAGAATAGTAAGAAAATACGGCTTGTTTTCTTGGCGCTGGTGAATTATTATGTTAGATAAATGATAATAAAGTAGGGTTACGAGGTTACAAGGTTAAATTTCTCTCAATATTTTATAAAAAAGGGTGTGAAACCATGATTAATTTTCTGATTGAAGAACTTAAGAAGAGTAATTATACAGAATTGGATGTTAATGATCATAATTCGGCAATATTTTGTCAGGTTAAAGATAAAGGTATTTATGTTGTATCATTGTTTGAGTGTGTTAACAATAAAGAGGATTTACCTGAAGATTTAATAGAGGTTTATAATAATAGAATGTCTCGGGTAAAATGGAATTTTATTAATAGTGGATATCGTAATATTAATGTATTACATGTAGTTCTATCTGAGGACATCAGTTTAGCAAAAGAGTTTATTAAGGATTCTGATACCTATTGGATAGTTAATACAAGTACGAATCAACTAGTCATCTTTGAAAATCAGAAACCAGAGTTCTTGAATGTGAAAGAGAGTATTGAAAGGGTTCTAGGCTTAAATGATTATAAGTATGTAAGGGAGCCTAAAGGAAATCAATTTTCAAAGTTAATTACAAGTTTATCTCCTATAGCAGTCACTTGTATCATTCTACTTGTTAATACTGTGATATTCATAATAATGGATTGGTCTTTTGATTGGAAGCTTTATAATGCTTTTATAGAGCAAGGTGGTATCAGTTATGATGCAATTGTTAAAGACCATCAGTATTATAGATTTTTGACCCATATGTTCATTCATGCTGATATGGACCATTTGTTTGGAAACATGATGGTATTATTCTTTATCGGTACGCTAGTGGAAAAGAAAATAGGCAGATTTAGGTATATAATTTTGTATTTTATTGGGGGATTAGTTGCAGCGATTACTTCCCTAGGATATAATGGGATAGATGAAAGTAGCACGTTATCTATTGGGGCTTCTGGTGCAATATTTGCTGTAGTTGGGGCTATGGTAGCAATTGTTTTATTTAATAAAAGAGAGTTTGAAGAGATTGGCATACAGCGATTATTATTCTTCGTTGTAATTACAATTATTAATGGATTAAATTCGCAAGGAATTGATAATGCTGCACATGTCGGTGGTCTACTTGCTGGATTAGTACTTGGACAAGCTTTATATTTAGGAGAAAGAAATAAGAAGCAGCAGAATATTATTTAACAGATATTTTTCATACAGGTGCAGTATTATAAGCCAATATGAGATATGCACAAGAACGGGGTTGAAAGAGTTTTGACTATTACGAAAGGAGCCATGCGTTGCTTTCTTTCAACCTATTTATTAAGCAGTATCACAGGATACCTTGTGATTGCATGGGTGTTAATTATGAAAGTTAATATTTACTATGGTGGAAGAGGATTAATCGATGATCCGACAATATATGTTATGAATAAATTGATTGAGGTGTTAGAGGAACTTAGAGTTGAGGTTACTAGATACAATCTCTACGAAGATAAGAACTCTATTACCGTGTTACCTAAGACATTAAAAGAAGCAGATGGAGTTATATTAGCAACTAATTTAGAATGGTGGGGAATTGGAGGCTATATGCAGCAATTTCTTGATTCGTGTTGGTTATATGGTGACAAAGAACATATTAGTAAGCTCTATATGATGCCAATTGTTATGTCTAATACTTATGGAGAACGAGAAGCACAATTATCGCTTGTGAAGGCTTGGGAAGTACTTGGCGGTATTCCATGTGATGGATTATGCGCCTATGTGGTAGACCATGTTGAATTTGAAACAAATCCCGCGTATAAGGTAATTATTGAGAAGAAAGCAGAGGCACTTTATCGTAATATCAGCCAAAAACAAAAAGGTTTACCATCAAGTTATAGCGCAATCAATCGTACTGTTTTAAGGAATACAAGTATAGATTTAACTCCACAAGAGAGTGAACAACTATCTGTGTATGTATCAGATGATACATATGTTAAGAAACAAAAAGAAGATATAGAAGAATTAGCGAGTTTGTTTAAAGAAATGTTAGGCACGGATAACAAAGAAGAAAAATTTATTAAAGAAATTAAAGATAGTTTTAACCCATTGCCGGGATTCTCAGGTACATTTGAAATTACCTTGGCTGACAATAATAAGGTTTTAGTAGTTGATATTAAAGATGAGAATATTAATTGTTATTATGGAAATATGGAGAATGCGGATGTGCTAATTAAGACTACTCAAGCAATTATGGAGAACATTGTTAAGGGAAGAACTACATTACAAAAATCGTTTATGACAGGAGAATTATCTGCAAAAGGAAACTTTAAGTTGTTAAGAAATTTTGATGCTGTTTTTCAATTTTAGTTTTTAGACGATAAAAACCTCAAAGTACCAATTGGGAGTAGGAGTACTTTGAGGTTTCTTTGTTTTCTAATTAATTGGGAGTTAATTAGATAGACTCTTATGGTCTTAACGGATGTCCAACTGAATTGGGAGTTTACAATTGGTAAGTGTGTTTTTTGTGGTATTTGTTTTGAATATGTAGTGGTTCAATTATTAACGTAAAGGGAGAAAAATCTTAAATTCTGTCCAAGTATCATCAAAAAGACATTCTATAAAACCGTCGTGAGCATTTATAATTTGATCTGTTATTGCAAGCCCCATGCCCGTACCATTTGGTTTGTGTGTAATAAAAGGCTTGAATATATTTGATTGCTCAAGAGGATCAATAGGTTCTCCATTGTTTTTAAAAGAAATGGATATATAGTCAGTATTATTATCTGACGTAGCTAAGTTCTTTTTTTCTTCTTGGATATTAATATATATGTCTCCAGTATCACCAATTGCTTCTACAGCATTCTTAATGATATTAGTAAAGGCCTGTCTCAACTTAATAGAATCACATATAAATGATTCTAATTTAGGTAAAGAATTTTCGTTAGTATTAAGTTGAATCTTAATATCATTGTTTGCAGTATATATTAAAAAACTTTGGATGAGTTTCTGAAGCATCTCATATATATTAGAAGATTCCAAATTAAGCTCTTTGCTATGGTTATAAGTAGTTACATCTTCTAATAAAAGAATTAAATCACTAATGTCGTCCGTGAGTTGTTCCCAAAGGCTACTTTCTGCAATTTCAGGATAGTGAGATTCAATTAGCTGGACGGTACTATTTATTAAAGTTAACGGGTTTCTTATCTCATGTGTGATTTGAGAAATTACAAATTGGTGTTGAGATTCCATTTGTTTTACAGCTTCATCAAAATCTTTATTTTCATTACAAAGTTGATGAAGTCTTGCTGTTATCTTATCATTATACATAAACATCACCTCTTTTACATATATTACCAACATAATGTGAGAATTTCAACTAAATTTTATTTACATCAATCGACAATCAAAAGCTGAATATATATATATACTATGTTTTTAGAGCTTTTTGTGTCTAAAAAAATCATAATAAGAGGAACTAAAGAGTTAAAATAGTGTATTTTATTTGATACAATAGTAAAAAATAGCTGAATTAAATGCAAAAATCATTAGCATACACTAGTAATTACCAAAATATGTAAATAAATAATCTAGTTCGACAACACAATTTCTGAATTAATTTGCATGTATATTTAACAAATTAATGTTTAAAATTAATAAAGTGTGAGTTATAATGTAACTTATCGGAAGGAAATCAAGCGACGCGAAGCATCATTTGATTTTACCCGATAAGTTATATCTAGAGCTAGGAATACAAAAAATAAAACGAAATAATAATTAAATATATTACTTATAAGAACACGGAGGAATAGCAATGAAGGATAATTGTATTTTCTGTAAAATAGCATCAGGAGAAATTCCATCTTATACGATTTATGAAGATGATGATTTTAAGGCATTTATGGATATATCACCAGCTTCAAAGGGGCACACAATTTTAATTCCTAAACAGCATGCGGATAATATTTTTGATCTAGATGAGACAGTAGCATCAAAATTACTTCCAGTAGCTGCAAGAATTGCAAAGGCATTGAAATCAGAACTTAAGTGTGAAGGTTTGAATCTATTGCAGAACAATGGTGAAGCAGCAGGTCAAACTGTATTTCATTTTCATATGCATATAATTCCTAGATACGAAGTCGATAAAGTGGTTGTTAAATGGGTAGAAGACAAGTACGAAGGAGAGCCACTTGATCAACTTAGTGATAAAATCAAGAAACATCTGTAACAATTCTTAATAGTATAAAAAGATCAATTATGTAAAAAGACAAGTCTCTTGCAAGAATGTAAAGAAACTTGTCTTTTATTTATAACAATAGAAAATTATGATGTATCTTCTATTGTGTTAATTTCGACTAGTTAATTTGCTGTTATTTTGTTTTAGCTAGACTTTCTATAAGTGTAACAATAGAAGCTACTGCATCATTCAAGCTGCTCTGGCCCATTGTAGATGTATAAGTAGCGCGATTTTCGTATACTTCATTAACAGCCTGTAACAAAGTATCTTTGCTTAAGTTTTCTTCAGGTAACACATAACTAAATCCTTGCTTCTTAAAGGAAGCAGCATTAAGTATTTGGTCACCGCGACTTTGAGCGGCTGATAATGGGATTAATATATTTGGCTTTTTAAGTGCAAGTAATTCACAGATTGCATTAGCACCGGCACGAGATATTACGATGTCAGCACAAGCTAATAAGTCACTAAGTTCTTCTTTGATATATTCGTATTGTACATATCCCTTTTTATTTAATAGAGATTCGTCAACTTTACCCTTACCACATAAATGGATGATTTGGAATCGTTCTAATAATATATCTAGAATCTTACGAACCGCTTCATTCACAACGACAGAACCAAGACTTCCGCCTACAATTAAGATAACAGGTTTGTTCTGAGAGAATCCACAGAAATCAAGCCCTTTCAATTTGTTTCCTGAAAAAAGTTCCTTACGAATAGGAGAACCTGTTAAGACAGCTTTTCCTTCAGGAAGATTATTTAGTGTTTCAGGGAAATTCGCACATACTTTAGTTGCTGAAGGAATACAGATACGATTTGCTAGACCAGGGGTCATATCTGATTCATGAATAATTGTTGGGACTTTTCTTTTCTTGGCAGCTAAAACAACAGGAACTGTTACAAATCCACCTTTAGAAAAGATTACATCTGGATTTAAATCTTTAATAAGCTTTTTAGCCTCACGGTATCCCTTGATTACTTTGAATGGATCACTAAAATTCTTAAGATCAAAGTAACGTCTTAATTTACCAGAAGATATACCGTGATATGGGATATTAAGATCTTCGATTAGTTTGCGTTCCATTCCATCATAAGAACCGATATATTGTATATCATATCCAGCAGCTTTTAGAGCTGGAATTAGTGCGATGTTTGGTGTAACATGCCCAGCGGTACCACCACCAGTAAGTATAATTCGTTTCATAATGAACCTCCATTCCTCTTTGTGTTGGGCCAATTAATTTGTAGTAATCCCTACATATGGTCCGTTGTATATAAATGTTTAATAATTAGGTTGAAGATGCTCACATTGATGCCATCAACCTAAGTGAAACGATGTCGATATCCACAGCGTTTACAAAGTTCCTCTACTACAACCATGTTCTTAAATCCAAGTAACATGTCTTGTGCTCGTTTACCATTAATAATAGAAGAAAAAGATTCCGAGAAGATATTACCCAGTGCAATGTCGCCTTCATTATCTAGACAACATGGTACGACAGTTCCATCTACTAATATAGCTGCCTGCGTACCTAAACCATAACAAAACCCTTTGGTACTTAACTCAGGTATATTGAGATTAGGCCATTCAAATCTCTTATCTTGGTTTAAAAAGACACGATCCATTAATTTTATACCCCTTGTTATATTCTCAGGTTCAATGGTAAGGCCAAAAGATTGTTCTAAAAGAGAGAGGACATAACGGTTTTTCTCATGAGTGACTGAATTAGAGCATTCTCCTTCTAAATTCCAAAGACGTAATGCTGTTATGGCCTTAGTATGTGTGCTCATGTACTTAGCATAGTCTAATATAGGATTTATATAGTTATAAAGCTCCTCAAATATAGAAGGTGATATTTTGTTAGTTAATGATAATTCCTCTTCGTGTTCAAAGCTATGAAGAGATATATTCACTTGTCGCAAAGCGGCTGCATGATATAGGATTTCTTTTTTCTTTGGAATTAGTGTTCCGTTTGTAGTTATATTGGCATGCATGTGGTACTTTTCGCATAACGATAAAATATCCTGTAGCTTTTCATGTAACAGAGGTTCCCCTTTTACATGAAGATAAACATAATCAGTGTAAGGGGATATTTCTGTTAGGATATGTTCAAAGTTTTCTGTCGACATGTAAGTATGCGCTCTAGTGGACTTTGGGCAGAAGCTACAGGATAGGTTACATATATTCGTTATTTCTATATAGATACGCTTGAATTGTTTCAATTATTTCTGCGAATAAGATCTTAAAGCTTGTGCTAATTGATCTGGACATGAAGTTGGTCGAAAACCACATTTAACGCCTTCTAGTCTTTTGATAACCTCTTCAACGGACATGCCTTCCACTAATTTGGATATACCTTGTGTATTACCGGAACAACCACCAACGAATTCTACGCTTTTGATGATATCATTTTCAATTTCAAACTGAATTTCTTTGCTACAAACACCAGATGTCTTGTAATTCATACTATATCTCCTAACTTATTAATATTCTAATCTAGTGTATTATTTTATATTAGTTTACCTTTATTTGCAATGGAAATTCATATATTCTTGCATTTAATTATTAGAAATGGTAAAGTCTAATAAAAACGTAAATCATCCAGGAGGACAAGCATGAAGATAGGTATTATCGGAGCGATGGAACAAGAAGTTGCTAATTTAAAAGAATTAATGGAAGTGGATAGAACAATCAGTAAAGCAAGTATGGTATTTATGAGCGGTAAACTTAATGATAGAAAAGTAGTCATCGTTCGTAGTGGAATTGGTAAAGTAAATGCAGCAGTATGTACGCAGATTCTTGTAGATGAGTTTGGTGTTGACGTTGTTATTAATACTGGGGTAGCAGGTTCTCTTCGTAATGAAATTAACATTGGAGATATTGTGTTATCAACAGATGCTATCACACATGACATGGATGCAACAGGATTTGGTTATGAAGTTGGTGTAATACCACAGATGGATAACTCGGTTTTTGTTGCTGACGAAAGACTAAGAGGTATTGCGAAAGAAGTGTGCGAAGAAGTAAATCCGGATATCAGTGTATTCGAGGGAAGAGTTCTTAGTGGAGATCAATTCATCTCAGATGGTGATAAGAAAGATTGGCTTGTAAAGCAATTCTCAGGATATTGTACAGAGATGGAAGGTGCGGCAATTGCGCAAGCTGCGTATCTTAACAATATACCTTTCCTAGTGATAAGGGCAATCTCGGATAAAGCAGATAATAGTGCAGAGATGGATTACAGTGAATTTGAAGCAAAGGCAATTGAACATACAGTTAAGTTAGTTTGCGGTTTGGTTGAACGAATATAATGAGACGGTAAATATAATAAAACAGCAGTGGTTGAAAGATAGTCGACCATTGCTGTTTTTTGTTGGTATCAAGAGGTTAATCAAGTTAAGTGTAAAGTTAGCAAGTAATTTGTCAATGACTTTTACGGACAAGTACCTTTTCAAATAAAAAAAATTACGGTATAATAAATGTAAATATATGGCAATAACGAAAGGGGAATTTGACTTATGATACAGCAACTTTATGACAATTACATCTTTATTTATGGAATGGCAGGTTTATGCGTACTAGGAACAATATTAAAGATTATGGTGAGTCGTACATATAAAAGATTAATTAAAGCTTCGGATAATATGGGATCTACAAAGCATAAATTAATGAAATTGATGAAAATGAAATTTGAAGCATGCTATAAATTGAAGATAGGTGTTAATAATGTGGATAGTTTTGTGGATAAGTATGTATACAAGCATAAAGTTTGTGGAATTTACTTATACACATGGGAGAATATCGGTGGACAACTTTTAATATTATGTCTCCTGGCTGGTACCGTAGGCTCGGTTTTGGGGCTTGTATATAATTGTGGAAAAAATGATATTTTAATAACATTTTTCTCGGGAGTGTTTACTAGTAGTTTGTTGATAGTTGTGGAAAGTTTTATTAATCTGGGTGCGAAAAAGAGTATTTTGAAAGCAAATATTACAGATTATCTAGAAAATTTTCTAAAAGTCCGTTTGGAACAAGAGAATTTCACTCCTGAGGTATTAGAAGAATATAGACAAGAATATTTTAGTAATACAATAAAAGGAGATAGTAAAAAAGATAAAAAGAAAGAAGACAAGAGAGTAGACAAGAGAGTAGAGAAATCATCTGTTGTTGAGGATAAGTATACGAGGAATCGAAGGATAGTTGAGGAGTTAAAGGCTGAGGAGCAAGCTCTTAATCAAGATAAAGAGAAAGAAAGAGAGAAAAAGCGACAACTCGAGAGAGAGCAAAAGGTAATTGCAGAGCAGAAGAACCAATCCGTAGCAGGAGAGAGAGAGAAGAGTAAGAAAGAACGTAACAAAGAGATGCTATTAAGAGAAAAAGAACTTAACGCAAAACAAATCAAGGTACAACAATTAAAGGAGCAACAAGTTAGAGAAATTCCTGCTGAAGAGAAGATTAATAAGGTGGCCGAAGAAATGCAAAGAAATATGCAACCTGTTTATCCTATTAGTGAGGATAAGGGGGAGGATATGCGTTTCTTAATTAGAAATCTAGCTGATATTGCTACTAGTAAAGAAGGGACGCCTGATGAACAAGAACAAATTATGCCTATGGAAAAAGTAGATTCTAAAAAGGATAATCAACGTGCTGCAAGGACTGAAAGTGAAGAGAAGATAATTGAAGATATTCTAAAAGAGTTTTTAGCCTAAACGTTTCATATATTTGAAAGCTAAACATTACGAAAATCTGTTTAATTTTCATATTGAATATATAGGGTTCATTTGTTAAAATAGGTTTAAATATTGAGTACACTTGAGAAGTATTGTGGTTCCAATTTACAATCTAGTGCGCTAATTTTAACAAAGGAGTGTTATTACATGAAAACAAGAGTTTCGTTTGATTACTCAGCAGCAAAGAAATTTATCTCTAACGATGAGATGAAGATGATGGAAACAATCGCTGAGGGTGCAAAAAAACAGTTACTTAGTAAATCAGGTGCAGGTAATGATTTTTTAGGATGGATTGATCTTCCTGTAGAATATGACAAAGATGAGTTTACAAGAATCCAAGCTGCAGCTAAAAAGATTCAAAGTGATTCCGATGTTTTATTAGTTATTGGAATTGGTGGATCTTACCTAGGAGCTAGAGCGGCTATCGAATTCTTACGCCACAGTTTTTATAATTCTGTATCGAAAGAGATTAGAAAAACTCCAGAGATTTATTACGTAGGAAATAATATTAGTAGTACGTATATTAGCCACTTAATTGAAACAATTGGTGACAGAGATTTTTCTGTTAACATTATTAGTAAATCAGGAACAACTACAGAACCAGCAATCGCTTTCCGTGTATTCAAGAAATTATTAACAGAAAAGTACGGAAAAGAAGAAGCAGCAAAACGTATCTATGCTACAACTGATAAAGAAAAAGGAGCACTTAAAAACCTTGCAACAGAAGAAGGTTATGAAAGTTTCGTAGTACCTGATGATGTTGGTGGTAGATTCTCTGTATTAACAGCTGTAGGTTTATTACCAATTGCAGTTAGTGGTGCTGATATTACTAAGTTAATGGAAGGTGCTGCTAGTATGAGAGAACGTTGTCTTAACAACTCATATGAAGAAAATGATGCAGTTTTATATGCAGCAGTTCGTAATATCTTACTTAGAAAAGGTAAGAACATTGAAATCCTAGCTAACTATGAGCCAGCTCTTCACTATGTTAATGAATGGTGGAAGCAATTATATGGAGAAAGTGAAGGTAAGGATCAAAAAGGTATCTTCCCAGCAGCAGTAGATTTAACAACAGATCTTCACTCTATGGGACAGTTTATCCAAGATGGACAAAGAACAATGTTTGAAACAGTAGTTAATCTTGAGAAATCAACTTGTGAAATCGTTTTAGAGGAAGAAGAAGTTGACTTAGACGGATTAAATTATTTAGCTGGTAAAACAGTTGATTTCGTTAATAAGAGTGCAATGAAAGGAACTTTATTAGCTCATACAGATGGAGATGTTCCTAACCTTATTGTTAATTTACCAGAACAAACAGAATTCTACTTAGGTGAATTATTCTATTTCTTCGAATTTGCTTGTGGTGTAAGTGGTTATATCTTAGGTGTTAACCCATTCGATCA
Source organism: Lachnospiraceae bacterium (assembly GCA_019421365.1). Classification (GTDB taxonomy): domain Bacteria; phylum Bacillota; class Clostridia; order Lachnospirales; family Lachnospiraceae; genus Anaerosporobacter. The sequence continues at coordinate 13,611 of JAHZFJ010000022.1, read as the reverse complement.
ACCAGGTGTTGAAAGCTACAAGAAAAACATGTTTGCTTTACTTGGAAAACCAGGATTTGAAGCACAAAGAGAAGAATTATTAAAGAGATTATAATCTAGAATATTGTAGTTATTAAAATAAATAAGGCTATTCATTAAGTTAGTATTACTTAGTGGATAGCCTTTTTAATGCATTACTATTGAAGCGAATGCAAGGCTTTTTCTAATGTTGAATTTCTACACTAAAATAATTGAATAATTCTTTACTATAGGAATTGATTTTTTATATTTGACGTGTAATAATGGCAATAGTGAGAGGGACACGTGTGCCAATATGGTAAACGGAAGTTACATCTTATGAAATATTAGTGGGAGTATACCAAGGAGGAAATAGTATGACTAAAGATTTAACTAGCGGGAGTCCAACGCGGTTAATATTAACGTATTCTGTACCATTGCTAATAGGTAATGTGTTTCAACAGTTATACAGTATGGCTGATACCATAATAGTAGGAAAAAGTATTGGTGTAGAAGCTTTAGCGGCAGTAGGTGCAACTGGTGGATTATCATTCTTAATTCTAGGGTTTTTAATGGGTTTAACAAGTGGTTTTGCAGTTCTTGTAGCACAAAAGTTTGGTGCAAAAGATATGGATGGTTTACGTCAATCCGTGGGAACATCAATAATCCTATGTACGTTTATGACTATTGTCTTGACCGTATTGAGCTTATTAACTTCAAAACCGTTATTAAGGCTCATGAATACTCCAGATGATATTATGGCTGATGCTCTAAAATATATTAATGTTATATTCATAGGTATTGTATGTACGGTATTTTACAATATGATTGCTTGTATTCTACGTGCATTGGGAGATAGCAAAACACCGCTATACTTCTTAATTGTATCATCGTTGTTAAACGTTGTGTTAGATTTGGTGTTTATTCTATGTTTTCACACGGGTGTAGCGGGTGCCGCTTGGGCAACAGTAATATCTCAAGGTGTAGCAGGTGGTCTTTGTCTACTTTACACGTTAAAAAAATACAGTATATTAAGATTAACAAAGAAAGATTTTACATATAACTCTAAATTAGCGTGGAAACACTGGAAAATAGGATTACCAATGGCACTTCAATTTTCAGTGACAGCAATAGGAGTTCTAGTATTACAAGGTTCACTTAACTTATTTGGTTCAGCTAAGATTGCAGCGTATACAGCTGCAAGTAAGGTTGAACAACTTGTAACACAACCGGCAGGTACATTTGGTGTAACAATGGCAAATTACGCAGGACAAAACTTAGGAGCAGGTAGAATTGATAGGGTAAAAGAAGGTGTAAAGAAATGCTCTATGTTAACAATAATATTTGCAATAGCAGGAAGTGCAATTCTATTACTCTTTGGAAAGCCATTGACAGGACTGTTTGTTGATGGAAAAGAGATTGAAGTATTCGAAAGTGCACAAGTTTATCTAACAGTCATTGCTATATTCTTGCCAGTGCTTAATATGCTGTTTGTATATCGTAATGCACTACAAGGTATGGGACGTAGCTTTATGCCATTCATGGCAGGTGTGTTTGAATTGTTTGCAAGAACGGTGTGTTCTTTTACATTACCAGCATTGATAGGATTTGCAGGAATCTGTTTAGCAGGGCCAATCGCATGGATTGCAGCAACAATACCATTAGCAGTTGCTTACTACGTTGTTATTAAGAAGTTTGAACAGGCTTGATCTAAATTTAATTTGACAAATAATAAAAATAGGAATACAATATGAAATTGAAATCGAATTTCATATTGTATTTTTTTATGTAAAGTAAATTCTCGTGAATTTCATAGTAGAAGAACGTGTCTATGGAATCCACTTATTTAGATATGAGATAGGGAGGCTTCGAGTATGGCGACTTCGAATGAATATAAAACTAAACAAAGAGAAATTATTCAAAATTATCTTGAAAATCATGGAGAGAATCATGTAACTATTGATGAGGTGTTAAACCATCTACGAGAAAATCAGATTTCTGTTGGAAGAACCACAATTTATAGATATATGGAAAAGTTGACTGAGTCAGGTACTTTAAGGAAATACTTTTTAGAAGAAGGTATGGGGGCTTGCTATCAGTACATTGGTGAAAATAAGGAATGTCATTCACATTTTCATCTTAAATGTATTAAATGTGGTACTCTATTGCATGTAAAGTGTGATTATTTAGCAGGTGCTGATAGCCACATTCTAGAGGCACATGGTTTTGAGGTTGATAATACGAAAACGGTATTCTATGGTTGGTGTAAGACATGTAAATCGAACAAAGAAGACTGATAAGTTTGTAGCATGCAAGGATCTAATGAAAGGTAAACGGTAGATATGAAGAGGTATAGAAAATTACAAGTAATAATAAGTATGGTTAGTATAATAATCTTATTTTTAGCTGGTTGTTCAAAATCCGAGACTACGGATAGTAAAGTAGCAGAAGGTGATAATACTCCGAAAATTAAAGTAGTAACAACATTATTTCCACAATATGATTTTGTAAATCAAGTTGGTAAGGATGCTGTAGAGGTTAAAATGTTATTAAAACCAGGTGTTGAGAGTCATACGTATGAGCCAACACCAAGTGATATAATTGATATAAATAAAGCAGATATATTCTTGTATACTGGTGATGAGATGGAACCTTGGGTTTCTAAGATTCTAGATAGTTTGGATAGTGATGTAATGATTGTTGATTTATCAAAGAATATTACCCTAGATGAGGTAGAAGACCATGATCATGACCATGAGGATGAAGAAAGTGATGATGACCACGTTCATTCCTATGATCCTCATATCTGGACAAACCCTTTGAATGCTAAGGTTATGGTAGAGGATATTAAGGTCGCACTATGTGAGGTTGATAAAACTAATGCAATGACTTTTGAAAACAATGCGAAGGAGTATCTTGCTAGTCTGGATCAATTAGACCAGGATATAAGAGATATGGTAAAAGAAGCAAAGAGAAATGAAGTTGTGTTTGGTGGAAGATTTGCGTTCCATTATTTCTTTGAGGAATATGGGCTAGATTATGTATCTGCTTATGATTCTTGTTCTTCTGAAACAGAGCCTAGTGCAAAGGTAATTGCAACAATTATTGATAAAGTAAAAGAAGATGAGATACCTGTTATCTTCTATGAAGAATTGGCTAATCCAAAAGTAGCAGAGTCAATCGCTAGTGCAACTGGTGCTAAGACATTATTATTACACTCATGTCATAATGTATCTACAGATGATTATAAGAATGGTGCGACATATCTAAGTTTAATGTATCAGAATCTTGAAAATCTTAAGGAGGCTCTTAACTAATATGAGTATTGTCACATGCAAAGATATCAGTATTGAATATGACGGAAAAGTTGCCGTTGATCAGGTTAGTTTTAAAATTGAACAAGGAGACTATCTTTGTATAGTTGGCGAGAATGGTTCTGGTAAAAGTACTTTAATAAAAGGTCTTATGGGTTTATTGAAACTTACGTCAGGTGTAATAGAGATAAACAAAGAACTTACACCAGGGGGAATCGGATATCTTCCGCAGCAGACAGATTCACAAAAGGATTTTCCAGCATCAGTGTATGAGATTGTGTTATCTGGTTGTATTAAGAGTAAGGGGTTAAGACCATTTTACAATGCAAATGAAAAGAAGCGCGTAAAGGATAATTTGGAACGCCTTAAAATCTATGATTTAAGACATAAGAGTTACAGGGAACTTTCTGGTGGGCAACAGCAAAGAGTATTGTTAGCAAGAGCTCTTTGCGCTACCGATTCTTTACTTGTATTAGATGAGCCGGTTACAGGACTAGATCCTGTAGTTACAGCTGAGCTCTATGATATCATTGAAGAGTTAAATCGAAGAGATCATGTAACTGTTATTATGGTTTCGCATGACGTTCGTATGGCAACAAAAAGTGCTAATAAGATATTGCAGATGGGACAAAAGGTGTTATTCTTTGGGAAAACCAAAGAATACATAAACACATCCTATGCAAAAGCGTTGTTAGGAGGGGGACATTGATGATACAAACATTACAAGAGATGCTATCGTATCCATTCATATCAAGAGCGGTAATCGTAGGGATATTAGTATCATTATGTGCCGCATTATTAGGTGTAAGCTTAGTGTTAAAGCGTTTTTCTATGATAGGTGATGGATTATCACATGTATCCTTTGGTGCATTATCAATTGCCATGGCTATGAATATAGCACCACTTAAACTTAGTATTCCTGTGGTTGTTGTTGCGGCATTCTTATTGTTACGACTTAGTAATAATAGTAAAATCAAAGGGGATGCGTTAATTGCATTGATATCGAGTAGTTCATTGGCTATTGGTGTTATTGTAATATCACGAACCACAGGAATGAATGCAGATGTAGATGGTTACATGTTCGGAAGCATATTAGCCATGAATAATGATGATGTAAAACTTAGCATCGTATTATCAATAATAGTGCTTGTACTGTTTGTGTTATTCTATCATCAATTATTCAATGTTACTTTCGATGAGAATTTTTCAAAAGCAGCAGGAATTAATGTTTCGTTATATAATATGTTAATTGCATTCTTAACAGCTATTACAATTGTACTAGGAATGCGTATGATGGGCGCTATGTTAATATCAAGTTTGATTATATTCCCCGCTCTAAGTTCAATGAGAATCTTTAAGAGTTTCCGTCTAGTAGTAGTTAGCTCAGCAGTGATATCGGTAATATGTTTTATAATTGGTATGATAGTATCCTATCAATATTCTATACCAGTTGGAGCAAGTGTAGTTGTAGTAAATCTGAGCGTATTAATATTATGTAGTTTACTAGGAAAACATTAAGAATAAAGAATATAAATAAACAAGAGCTGTCACGTGGTGACAGCTCTTGTTTATTACTTACTAGTATTAGTCTTCTTCTATTACATGAATTTCTAAATAATCAAAATCAATCTGATCGATAAAATTATCCTTAGTAAATCTTGTTTTATCATGGCGCTTGAAATCTGCAATGTTTGAATCTAACCATATTGGTTTGGATAGATCAAAGGAATAACATATAGTATCGATTGCATCATATATCTTTTTTGTACGATTGAGGGTTAAATCGTCATTCTCAACCGTAATATCCGTTAGCATTCTATTGTTTTTAAATATCTTTCCCCATAAGCGGAACATAGTAAATCTCCTTTCAGTATTCATCATAAACGTTATTTATGACCTTTTGACTCCCGAATCAAATTAGGCAATTGCCTATTTAAAGTTCTGTTTTTATATTACAAAATGGTAATATTAACTTTTAAAACATATCTTGTTAATAAAATCAATTATGAGTTCTAACTTATATTATTAAAATTCCATGAAAAAAGATACTGATATATTGCACAAAAATAGAAAATTTAATTTAACGTTAGAACCAATTAGAAAGGCATTACTCCTTGAAAAAGCATCTGAAAGAAGATATAATCTAACTAATAAAAGTAGCATTATCAATTAGTAGATTACAGGTTAGGGGGATAATCATGGAGGGTGTAGAAAGAAGAGAGAAGCTAATAGCTATCTTAAAGAATAGAAAAGAGGAGCCAATCTCAGGAACAGAGCTTGCTAAGCAACTTGGTGTCAGCAGACAGGTAATTGTACAGGATATTGCATTGCTACGTGCAGTGAATAAGAATATATTATCTACGACGAAGGGATATCTCTTATATTACCAAGAAGCAAGGAAAGTAAATCGCTGTTTTATGGTAAAACATTCGACTGATCAGATTGAGGAAGAATTGTGCATCATTGTAGATCATGGTGGTAAGGTCCTAGATGTAATTGTTATGCATGATATCTATGGTGAGATTAGAACGGATTTAATTATGTCGAGTCGTAAGGATGTATATGATTTCGTTAAGAAGGTAAATGATAAACAGACGGTTCCTTTAAAAGAATTAACGGATGGAACGCATCTGCATACAGTAGAGGCAGATAGTGAAGATATCTTAGATGATATAGAGCAAGAACTAAGAGAAAAAGGATATCTAGTATAATTAGAGTATGATAACAGCAATGATAAATGAAATTCACATTTATTATTGCTATTTTTTTTGTTCTATGGTAAATTTTTAGTTAGTGACAAGACAGCTGTAAATATATAAGTTACGACTGTATTTGTATTTACATAAGGAATAGAGAGAGGTTAGTGTGAAAGATGAATCTTTTACACGCAACTATGTGCCTGCGGCCCAAAGTTTGCAGGCTATGGAAAGGCATGGTTAATAATATGGATAAAGTAAAGAAACTCTTAAATCGTATCTTTATTGATGGGCTTAGTGGTATGGCTCTTGGCTTATTTGCAACATTAATTGTAGGAACCATTGTTAAGCAGATTGGAACTTTAATAGGTGGTGATATAGGTAATATACTTACTATGCTAGGAACAGTAGCTTCCGTGCTTACAGGTGCTGGAATTGGCCTTGGCGTAGCTTATAAGTTTAAGGAAAGCCCATTGGTAGTGCTATCAGCAGCTACAGCAGGTATGGTTGGAGCTTATGCCAGCAAGATCCTAGCTGGGACTTTAATTGTCGATGGAGCAGTTACTTTGGTGGGACCAGGGGAACCGCTTGGAGCCTTCATTGCCGCATACATAGGTATCGAAGTAGGACATTTGGTATCAGGGAAGACCAAGATCGATATTCTTGTGACACCACTTTGTTCAATTGTATCTGGTAGTGTAATTGGTTTATTAGTAGGTCCTCCAATCTCCTCATTCATGATAGGACTGGGAAATTTAATACAAATAGGAACAGAACAGCAACCATTTATCATGGGAATTGTAGTATCTGTATTAATGGGTATGTTCTTAACACTACCAATTAGTTCGGCTGCGATTGGACTTGTACTTGGACTTAGCGGACTTCCTGCAGGCGCTGCAACAGTTGGTTGTTGTGCGAATATGATTGGGTTTGCCGTTGCAAGTTATCGCGAGAATAAGGTAGGTGGTCTTCTTGCACAAGGTGTAGGAACAAGCATGTTACAAGTACCCAATATCGTAAAAAAACCAGTAATATGGTTGCCAGCGATAATTACAAGCGCTATATTGGGGCCATTATCTACGATGGTATTCAAGATGACTAATAATGCAGCAGGTTCAGGAATGGGAACGGCAGGCTTTGTAGGACAAATCATGACATATCAGACTATGATAGGAGCAGAAGGTGCAACTATGGTATTAATAAAAATTGCTTTGATGCATTTTATATTACCGGCAATATTGGTTATCTTAATTTCTGAATTTATGAGAAAGAAAGGATACATTCAATTCGGAGATATGAAGTTAGATGTGTAATTATATTTTACGAATAAGACTTGTGAAGCAGTAAATACTGTTTCATAGGTCTTTGTTTTTTGTATATTCTATTTTCCATTGTAAAATAGATACTAACTATAGTATAATTAGTCACATGAAAATAAAAAGGAGAGTTGCATATGAAGAGAATTGGTTTGCTAACAAGTGGTGGAGATTGTCAAAGCTTAAATGCAACTATGCGTGGTGTTGCAAAATCATTATATCAAGCATATGGAGCGGGTGAGATTGAAATATATGGTGTATTAGAAGGATATAAGGGTCTAATCTATAGAAACTATGAATTAATGAAACCAAAAGATTTCTCTGGAATTCTGACAGAAGGTGGAACAATTATTGGAACGTCAAGACAACCTTTTAAATATATGCGGACTCCCGATGAGAACGGATTAGATAAGGTTAAGGCAATGAAAGACAACTATAAGAAGATGAAATTAGATTGCCTTGTAATCTTAGGTGGTAACGGAACACATAAAACAGCAAATCTTCTTAGAGAAGAAGGACTAAATATAGTAACATTACCTAAGACAATTGACAATGATATCTGGGGAACAGATATAACTTTTGGTTTTCAGAGTGCAGTTAATATTGCGACGGATGCAATTGATTGCATCCATACAACAGCAGCATCACATCGTAGAGTGTTCATTGTAGAAGTAATGGGGCACAAAGTTGGTTGGTTAACATTGCATGCTGGAATTGCTGGGGGTGCAGATGTTATCCTAATACCAGAGATTCCATATAATATTGATTCTGTAGTAGCGGCAATAGAGAAAAGAACTGCGGAGGGAAAGAAATTCTCTATACTTGCAGTTGCAGAGGGCGCAATCTCAGCTGAAGATGCAGCACTTACTAAGAAAGAGAGAAAAGCAAAATATAAGAATTCACCGTATCCATCTATCTCATATAAGATTGGTAAAGAGATTGAAGAAAAAACAGGTCAAGAGATTCGTATTACAGTACCTGGACATACACAACGTGGTGGTGGACCATGTCCATATGACCGTGTGATATCTACACGTTTAGGAGCAGCTGCGGCAGAATTAATTAAGAAGGAACAGTACGGATATATGGTAGGATTCCGTGATGGAGAGATTATTCCAGTACCATTAGAAGAAGTAGCAGGTAAACTAAAGATGGTTGATCGAGACTCTTCAATTATCAAAGAAGCAAAGAGCCTTGGTATTAACTTTGGTGATTAAGAGATTAATCGTTAATTGCAAAAATAAATTACTTTTGATATGATAGGATAATAAAGTAATAGAAAAGGATGTGCGGGGTATGGCATATACTGCCCTTTATAGAAAGTTCCGGCCAACTGAATTCGGTGATGTCAAAGGTCAGGATCATATAGTAACAACTTTAAAGAACCAAATTAAATCTGACCGTGTAGGACATGCATATTTGTTCTGTGGTACAAGAGGAACTGGTAAGACAACCATAGCTAAGATTTTAGCAAAGGCAGTCAATTGCGAGCACCCAGTTGAAGGTAATCCATGCAATGAATGTAGCATGTGTAAAGCAATCAATAGTCAGAATTCCATGAACGTAATTGAAATTGATGCGGCTTCTAATAATGGTGTTGATAATATCCGTGACATTATTGATGAAGTACAATATTCGCCGACACAGGGACGTTATAAGGTATATATTATCGATGAGGTTCATATGCTTTCAGCAGGAGCATTTAATGCCTTGCTGAAGACTTTAGAAGAGCCTCCTTCTTACGTTATATTTATCTTAGCAACAACCGAAGTTCATAAAATTCCAGTAACGATACTATCAAGATGCCAACGGTATGACTTTAAGAGAATTACCATTGATATAATCACAGAGAGATTGTATGAGTTATTAGAGAAAGAACAAGTTGAGGCAGAGGAAAAAGCAGTCCGCTATATTGCTAAATCAGCAGATGGAGCACTCCGTGATGCATTAAGTTTATTAGATCAATGCATGGCATTTTACTTTGGAAAGAAGTTAACGTACGATAATGTATTAGAGGTACTTGGCGCTGTTGATACACAAGTATTCTCGACGCTACTACGATATATCATTAATGGTAAGGTCACTGATTGCATCGAACTCATTGAAAAACTTATAATTGAAGGTAGAGAACTGGGACAGTTTGTAGTAGACTTTACATGGTACCTTCGTAATTTGTTATTAGTTAAGACATCGGATGCAGCGGAAGATATTATTGACATATCATCAGAGAATCTAATAGAATTAAAAGAGAATGCTTCGACTATTGAAATTGATACATTAATGAGATATATTCGTATCTTCTCAGAGCTTTCTAATCAAGTTAAGTATGCGTCTCAAAAACGCGTTCTTGTTGAAATTGCAATTGTAAAATTATGCAAACCACAGATGGAAAGAAGTTATGACTCTATACTGGACAGGTTAAATCAGATAGAACAGCAACTACAAAGTGGGGTACAAATCGTAGCAAGTGGTGTACCAAGCGGTAATACAGTAACGCCTATAGAACCAGAAGAAAGTACACCATCAGTATCGATAGCCGACCTTGAGAAAGCAGTATCAGAGGACATTAAGAGTGTAGTACAGAATTGGAGAGCAATTATAAGTGGACTTTCAGGGTCTTTAAAGCCGATGCTGTTGAATGCAAAGCTTAGTATTGGTCCTGACAATCAATTAATTCTCATATTTACAGAGGCTGTAGATAAGGATTATGTTGAGAAAGAGGAGCATCTTGAGGCTATTGAAACTTCCATTGCAGCCAAGATTGGCAAGAAGGTTGCTATACGTACGAAGCTTGTAGATTCAGGGAATGAGAAGACGAATGAATTTCCTGATTTAACAAAGATATTCAAAAACATTGATATAGAATATGAAAATTAACTACTTAGGTGTATTATAACTAAATAAGAAGTAGGAACTAAATAACAAGAAATTAGTTAGTAAATAGGAGGAATATTAATATGGCAAAAAGAGGTGGATTCCCAGGAGCAATGCCTGGTAACATGAACAATCTGATGAAGCAAGCGCAAAAGATGCAAAAGCAGATGGAAGAAAAGACAAAGGAAATAGAAACAAAGGAATGGGAAGCTACAGCAGGTGGCGGAGCCGTTACTGTTAAAGTATCTGGTAAGAAGGAAGTTGTATCTGTTAAACTTTCAGAAGAAGTTGTTGATCCAGACGATATTGAGATGTTAGAAGATCTTATCGTAGCTGCTACGAATGAAGCATTACGTAAGATGGAAGATGAGTCTGCTCAAGTTATGAACTCAATTACAGGTGGTCTTGGTGGATTAGGTGGAGGATTCCCATTCTAATAAAGAATTAGAATACTGCATGAAAAGGCATGAATGTTTCCTACATATCGAAACGTTATGCCTTTTTTAATTTATAGGAAGGTAGCAAGGTGTAAACATGGATTATTACAGTAGTCAAATAACAAAATTAATCGAACAATTATCTAGATTACCAGGAATAGGTGGTAAGACAGCACAACGTTTGGCCTTTCATATAATAAATATGCCACAGGATCAAGTAGCAGCATTATCGGCATCTATTACTGAAGCAAAAAACAATGTTAGATATTGTACAAGCTGTTATACATTAACGGATAAAGAAATATGTCCAATCTGTGCAAGTGAGAAGAGAAATAAGAAACAGATCATGGTGGTAGAGAATACGAGAGACTTAGCCGCATATGAGAAAACACAAAAATATGACGGAGTCTATCACGTATTACATGGCGCAATTTCTCCAATGCTTGGAGTTGGTCCATCAGATATTAAATTAAAAGAGCTAATGTTACGTCTACAAGGGGAAGTAGATGAAGTCATTATAGCGACGAATTCAAGCTTAGAAGGTGAAACTACGGCTATGTATATTAGTAAGTTAATAAAACCAACAGGAATTAAAGTCAGTAGGATCGCCAGCGGGGTACCAGTAGGTGGAGATCTAGAATATATTGATGAGGTTACACTACTTCGTGCTTTAGAAGGAAGAACAGAATTATAAAAGTGCATTAAAAACAAGATGCAGTGCATCAAAAGCAAGATGCAGTGCATCACAAGCAAATGCACAAAAAAAGAAGATGCAAATCCGAGTGCATCTTCTTTTTTCTGTTAATGAGAGGGGGGAGTATTTCAAATGTATGAAAATCTCTTGCAAGTACTATTCTACCAAGTAGATGTGACCGGAGTATGGACAAACCATAAAAAGAAAATTAATATAAAAAAAATAGTAGGTCAATCATAAAACAAACATAAAAAAGATATTAAGGAAAAATAAACAGGTAAAAAATGCAGTTTTTTGGCAACGTGGACTTCCATTTGGGCATATATTATTATGAGTATTTTTGCAAGGAGTAGGTTTATGAAACAGAAAGTATGCACACTAGTGATACTACTTCTCATTATATTACTGATACCGTGTGGCATTACATATCTATTATCAGATAAAGGTTCTAAATCAAATGGAACAAGGAATAATTCAATTCGTATTAGTGTAGAAGAAAACGGAGTAGATAAAGAATATTCTCTCGATACATATATAATGATGGCGATGGCAGCAGATATACCAGCAACTTATGAATTAGAGACACTGAAAGCACAGGCCACAGTAATACGTACTTATGTATATGTGGTAGCTAAGAAAAAGAAAACCAATTCTCTTACCGCTGAGGATATTGGGCTACAATACAAAGCACTAGATGTTGCGAAAGCAAGCTGGGGGGAGGAAAATGCAGAGGTTTATGAGAAGAAATTCTTGAAAGCAATTGAAGATACAGATAAAATGGTGATTACATATAATGATGATTTGATTATTCCACTTTTCCATCCGGTTAGTATAGGAATGACGAGGAGTTCAGAGCAAGCAATCGGTGAGAATATTGCATATTTAGTTTCTGTCGAGAGTAAGGGAGATGTACAAAGTACAGACTATATGAAAATCAGTAGTATTCCTAAAGAAACAGTCTTGGAACAGTTAAAGAGCGCTTATCCAGGTTGTAATTTATCAGAAGATTCCTTAGTCGATAATATAATAATTGATAAACGAGATGAGGATGGCTACATTAAAACAATTCAAATAGGAGAGGAAGTTATAACGGGTGATGAATTCGCAAGCTTATTTGGATTGAATAGTACGAACTTCTATATTGAAACTTTTGAAGATTCTATACGTTTCATATGTAAAGGTAAGGGGCATGGTCTTGGATTAAGCCAGTATGGCGCTAATTTTAAGGCTTTACAAGGGTACAAATATGATGAAATTCTAGAATATTATTTTACTCAAACGCAGGTAGTAGAATATATAGAATAAATTAAGAAAGGCAATGTATAAAACTTTCATTTCTGGTGAGAATATTGCTAGAGGTGATGAATGTGAGTAAAAAGAATGTTCCAGACTTTTTAAAAGCCAAAGGCTTTTATATATCTTTACTTACTGGTATATGTGCATTATGTATTATCTGCGTAGTGTATGTAAGTATGCTTACTAGTAATGACAAAGATAACATTGTTGATTTGAATGAATCAAACAATCAAACTGAAGATATGGTTGAAAACGACCAAGATACAGAAGTTGCTGACTCAGATTTAGCGAATGAACAAAATGTAGCTGGTATTGATGCAGATGTACCTTCAGATTTGACAGGAGATGCAGAAATCCAAAATACAGACGAAGTACAAGAGACTACTTCTAACGCAGTTACTTCAGATGAAGCAAAAGAGGAAAATAATGTAGTTGCAACAAGTGGTAAAAGTACCAATTTAACATTTAACGAGGAAGAAGGATTACTCTGGCCAGTTGATGGTAATGTTATTATGGATTATAGTATGAGCAGCGTAATATATTTTCAAACACTAGATCAATATAAGTGTAATCCAGCTATTATTATTCAGGCGGAAGTCGGAGAAGAAGTACTTAATGCTGCAAAAGGAATTGTATCCGATATCTCTTATAATGAAGAGACTGGAAACACTGTCACTGTATCAATCGGTGATGGATACAAAGTAATCTATGGACAATTAAATGAAAACCTAAATGTTAAAGAAGGTCAAACCGTTTCAGAAGGAACTGTAATTGGTAAAATTGCAGAACCAACAAAATACTATGTAAAAGAGGGAACTAACCTATTCTTTGAAGTATTATTAGAGGACGAAACAGTTAATCCAATGTTATTACTTCGTTAATCGCGTAAATTAAAAAAGGATTATCATACGAAATAAAATTGTATGACAATCCTTTTTTTGTATAGAAGCAAAATAAACCACCGGCTCTGCCGGTGTGTCCCCAGCC
>JAHZFJ010000021.1 GCA_019421365.1 Lachnospiraceae bacterium | reverse complement strand
GTCAGTATTGGTGCGGGTACAACGCACCTCGTGCCCCAACAGTTGACAAAGAGCCAGAAAAAAGGCTGCCACACTACTTCCTTCGTGTAACAACCTCATATAATTATACTAATACACTATGTACTTGATCTATTGTCGCTGATAATGTTTCTACTGATTTCTTTGCATCTTCTGTTATATCTCTTTGATAAGCGACTTCATGTTCTACACTATGTGCTGCATCGTTTGAAGCATATGCTGCATCAAGAATCTTTTTAAATACATCATCTACGCTAGCAGCCATAGTATTCTGTATCTCTACAATCTCTAAAATCTTATTCATATCATTTCCCATACTTTCATTAAAGGAAACAACAGATTTCATTGTATCAGAAATTTCTTTCGATGCCTTTGCTGATTGTGATGCTAATTGATTTACTTGATTTGCAACTACCGCGAATCCACGTCCATGTTCTCCGGCACGCGCTGCTTCTATAGATGCATTTAATGATAGCATATTTGTTTTATTAGAAATACCTGCAATTACATTCGCAAATCCCATGATCATGGAAGTCATCTTTTCCAAGTCTTCCATGTTTTTAGTTGCAGCAGAAACTGCTTCTGTTAATAAAGTAATCTTTTCCGATAATTCTTTTATACTTTCCATACCTTCTTTTACTAAGTTTAAAGAAGTATCTGCACTATTAATAGAATCAAAAGCATTCTGTTCTACCTTTTGTTGTGATTCATATAGATTTTTCATTACAGTTACCATGTTGCTTAAATAAGCACTTTGTTTATCTGTTATTTCTTTTAATTCCTCAACAATCTCAACATTTTGATTCTCACCCATAATCCTATCTCCTTTCATACCTACACTTTCTATTTAAGATTCGAGTATCAAAGCCAATTCGTCAATTTGCTTAAATTTATATATGAGCAAGTTTTACGAGAGGCTTGATACCCGAATTCTATTTAGCTAATTGTGAAACTCTTTGTAATGGTGACAAACATACCAATGTGTTTTATGTCTGCCGTTTCAACTCAATTACCTATTTTACTCTCTATTATAAGAACTGTAATAAATCCCGTAATGTCTTTATACCGATCAGCTTTATCCCCTTGGTTTCAATCACTTCCTTGTTGACTTGAGGAAGAATACAGGTCTCATACCCCATCTTCATAGCTTCAACAACTCGTTGTTCGGCTTGATTTACACTTCTTACTTCACCTGTTAAGCCAACTTCACCAAAAGCAATTGTCTTTCCATCAAGTGGTCGATTCTTATAACTAGACATAACAGCTAATATAATTGACATATCTAGTGCTGGCTCGTTGATTTTCATACCACCAGCAACATTAATATACGCATCACAGCTAGCAAGTTGCAAGCCTAGACGTTTCTCAACTACTGCTAGAAGAAGATTAAAGCGATTATAATCTGTACCTGCTGCTGTTCTTCTAGGCATATTAAAGTTAGTTTGACAAACTAAAGCTTGTACCTCAACCATAATTGGTCTTGTTCCTTCCATCGCGCATGTTACTATTGAACCTGATTCTCCTTCAGGTCTACCTTGTAACATATATTCAGATGGGTTTGTAACCTCTACAAGTCCAACATTGCGCATCTCAAAAACACCAATTTCGTTCGTTGATCCAAAACGATTCTTAACTGCTCTTAATATACGATAGGAAGCATGGTTATCTCCCTCAAAGTATAGCACAGTATCTACCATATGTTCAAGCACCCTAGGTCCGGCGACAACACCTTCCTTCGTTACATGACCAACGATAAAGATAGATATCCCCATCCCCTTAGCTATCTGCATTAGACTATGGGTAGTCTCTCTAACCTGGCTTACACTTCCTGGTGCGGATCCGATATCTTCACGGAACATAGTTTGTATCGAATCAATAATTACTACATCAGGTGTTATCTTCTTAATAGCATCTTCAATTAAATCAAGGTTTGTCTCACTAAGCAGAAGTAAATCACCTTCCGAATTACTTAATCTACTTGCACGCATCTTGATTTGCTTTAATGATTCCTCACCAGAGATATAAAGCACATTCTTTTGTCTAGCGGCTAGATCTTTACACATCTGTAATAATAGTGTTGATTTTCCAATACCAGGATCACCACCGACTAATACTAATGATCCAACAACAATACCTCCACCAAGTACACGATCTAGTTCACCAATACTTGTACTAAATCGTTCATCCGTCTCATAATTAACATTACTCAACTTGGTAGGTTCAACTTGTATCCTACGATCCTTACTTGCTCCTGCTGTTGCTCTCTTGACTACCGGTTCTTCAACGAATGTATTCCACTCTTTACAACCTGGACATTGGCCGACCCATTTTCCAGATTCGAAGCCACATTCTTTACAATAAAATACGTTCTTTGCTTTTGCCATTCCTACAGTCCTTTTTTTAATCCTTCCTGCTCTATATACATGAACTACAACCACTAACTTGATGCAATACACTACTAAAAAAAATAAGAGGTGCTCAACTTCCTATGTATTGGATATTAAGCTACCTCTTATTAATTCACGTTGTACATTGCGGCTGTAGGTAACTATTCAGAAACCTTGATCGTCTTGTAAATCTCCAGCTTTGAAATGCTGGGTAACTGATTAGTTACGTTTATAGTTTAACTACTTTAACTTTTGATTGTTTTCCATTACTTAACTCTACACTTACAACTAATTTACCACCCAAATTTGTTTTCATCTTACCAACATTCGTATCATCAACGAAAACTTTGTACTCTTTCTCAGGCTCTAATTCTAAAGTAATTTGCACATCTTCAGAACCTTCAACTACAAAATTAAGATCCTTATCTGTTGCACTAAAAGAGAATACAGAAGTACCAGGTACTGACTCGTAAATAAATAATCCATTTTTTTCGAGTTTAGTTATTTCTTTAAAAGTTTTTACTTTATATAAATCTCCATTATGTTCAAAATCTGAAACTTTAGACTTTTGGTCTAATGTATAGTTACCAAAGCTAATTGCTCCATTATTCTCTTTGCGAATTAATTCTTCCACTACTGTCATTACAGAACCCTCCATTTTTATACAGCACATCATTTTCTATCTATTCTTGACTTGTAATTCTCTATAATGGCTTACGCACCACATAGTATCTTTTGTACTGTAATTATAACTATTCAAAACTAATATCCTCAAGTTTTTATTAATACAATTTGTATTTCTAGAAATTTTCCCCTCAAGAACATAGTTATGAATAGTTACTTTTTTTCTTTAATATAATCACATTATATAATAATCGACAGCTTTTTACCAGTGAATCTTTCGTGATTTTTATTAAATATATATTAATATTGATCTACTAGATTCTACTGCATCTGAAATACTACATTCTTATCAACAGTATCAATAATAACACGACTTCCAGTAGTTACTTTCTGATCTAAAATTTCTTCCGCTAGCTTGTCTTCAATGTTCGTCTGTATAGATCTTCTAAGCGGACGAGCTCCATAGTTCTTATCAAATCCAGCATCTGCAATAAACTCTATGGTAGCTTCTGTGAATTCAAGTTCGATATCTAATTGAACTTTCGTTCGTTTTGCAATAACCTGCAACATGATACGAACAATATCTTTGATATTCTCTTTTGTCAGTGAATGGAACACGATAATTTCATCAATACGGTTAATAAATTCTGGTTTAAAGAGTCGTTTAACTTCCTCCATAACCCCTTCTTTCATCTTCTTGTAATTCTCTTTCTCATCCACTTGTGTTGTAAATCCAAGTTGTTTTGGCGCAATTATACGGCTTGCACCAGCATTGGAAGTCATTATGATAATGGTATTCTTAAAGCTTACTTTTCTTCCTTGTGCGTCTGTAATATGACCATCATCTAACACTTGTAGTAAGATATTAAACACATCAGGATGGGCTTTTTCTATCTCATCAAAAAGAATTACGCTGTATGGGTTTTGACGTACTTTCTCACTTAACTGCCCACCTTCATCGTAACCAACATATCCTGGAGGTGAACCTATAAGCTTAGACACACTATGTTTCTCCATGTACTCAGACATGTCAACACGAATCATTGAATTCTCATTTCCAAACATCGCCTCTGATAATGCTTTCGATAACTCCGTCTTTCCAACACCTGTTGGTCCTAAAAATAAGAATGAACCAATTGGACGGTTTGGATCTTTTAGTCCTACACGCCCTCTACGTATTGCTTTCGAAACTGCTACTACAGCTTCCTCTTGGCCAATTACTCTCTCATGTAGAATCTTCTCAAGATTACGTAGACGATTACTTTCTTCTTCTTCTAATTTACTAACTGGTATCTTCGTCCAACCAGAGATTATATCAGCGATTTCAATCGGAGACACTACCATCTCTTTCTCTGTTTTCTCTTTTTCTTGTTGTTCACGGAGTCTAGTTAATTCTTCGGCATTCTTTATCTGTTGCTTCTTAATCTCTCCAGCTTTCTCATAAGCTTCATTCTTAATAGCTTGTTCCTTTTCTCCTTCTAAGCGCTCATTCTCTTCCTCAAGCCTTTTAATATCAGGACTAGCCATATATGCACTTAAACGAACTTTTGATGAAGCCTCATCAATCACATCAATTGCCTTATCCGGAAGATATCGATCATTAATATATCTGTTTGACATACGTACTGCTGCCACCAATGCTTCATCTGTAATTGTTACTTGATGGTGAGCCTCGTAATGATCCCTTAATCCTTTCAAGATAAGAATCGTCTCTTCTTCAGAAGGTTCTTCTATAACAACTGGTTGGAATCTTCTTTCTAGTGCAGCATCTTTCTCAATATATTTACGATACTCTTCTCTAGTAGTGGCACCAATTAATTGAATCTCACCCCTAGCTAATGATGGTTTCAAGATATTCGATGCATCGATTGCGCCTTCTGCACCACCGGCACCAATTATTGTATGAATCTCATCTATGAATAACAGAATATTACCATCATTCATTACTTCTTGAATAACCTTTTTTATTCTCTCTTCGAACTCACCACGATACTTAGAACCTGCAACCATACCACTTAAATCAAGGGTCAATACTCGCTTATCTTTAATTATATCTGGAATGTTTCCTTCCACTATCTTTTGTGCTAAACCTTCTGCAATGGCAGTTTTACCTACACCAGGTTCACCAACTAAACATGGATTATTCTTCGTTCTTCTACTAAGAATCTGAACGACTCTTTGAATCTCCTGCTCTCTGCCGATAACAGGATCTAATTTACCTTCTCTTGCATAAGCAGTTAAGTCACGACTATATTGATCTAATGTCTGTGTACTAGATTTTCCCTTCGTTTTATTCTTATTCGAAGTATATTCGCTCTTAGCAGCATTACTATCTTGACCGATGGCTGTTAATAAATCGATGTATAACTTCTGAATGTTCACACCTAATGTATTCATAAGACGGACTGCAATACAATCCGATTCTTTGAGTAGAGATATTAATAGATGTTCCGTTCCTACTGATTGAGATTTAAGGCGTATCGCTTCCCTATAACTTTGGTCTATGATACGTTTTGCTCTAGGAGTAAAACTTCCAGCTTCTAATACCTCTACATTAGAATTCGGAGCAATTAGTTGATTAATTAAATCGATTATTTTTCCTTCATCTACTCCATTTTCCTCTAATACTTTAGATGCTACACCTTCGGAATTAATGAGACCAATGAGTAGATGTTCTGTCCCTATATAACTATGCATTAAACGATATGCAGAATCAGCTGCTATCTGTAACGCTTCTTTTGCATTTACTGTGAATCGATCGTTCATTCTGTCCACTTCCTTTCGTTGTGATTTATCAGTTATAATTCAGCCTTCCTGTGGCTGGATCATAATATTTAATTTATTGCAAATGGATTAATTCAGGCAAACTTTCGTTTAAAAATTTAGCTCTTGCTTTTTCTCTTTCCTTTGTTCCTGCATTCTTACCTAATATCTTCTGCAGGTTAGCAGGTTGGATTGCCATCATTAATTTATAAAAAGATGGTGTTTCTATACTTGCTATGATTTTCGAATCATAACCAAATTTTATTTGAGATAATAACGTCATTGCATCAGCAGTTGATATCTGTTTCGCATAACGTAACACTCCATAGGAACGATATACCTGATCTTCAAATCTATCAAAATTAGAATCCAATAGATATTCTCTTCTACTACGTTCTTGTTTGATAATTTGATCTACAATCGTAATCAGATTTTGTATGATATCACTCTCTGACATACCAATAGTTTGTAAATTTGATATCTGATAGATATAGGCAATACCCTTATTGCCCTCACCATATACTCCACGAATGGAAACACCCTGTTTGCTTACTTCATCAATTAATTTCTCCATCTTACCAGATGTACCAAGTGCCGGAAGATAAACCATTATTGATGCACGTAATCCTGTTCCTACATTCGTCGGACTACTTGTTAGATAACCTAACTTATCGTCATAAGCATACTGTAATGTTTCCGAAATTAAGTCATCGATGGCATTGGCTTTCTTTAATAACGATAGCAAATTCATACCACTACTTATTACCTGTATGCGAATATGGTCATCTTCATTCAACATAAGACTTACATTCTCATCCTCTGTCATAACAACACCCGCATGTTGCTTCTTCTCCGCTAACTTCTTTGTTATAATATGTCTCTCAACTAAAGCTTCTTTATCTATATCACTAGCTTTTGTTACATTATAATAATAATACTTTCCAACTATTTCTTCAAGCTTTGTCTTCTTTTCATCTAAGTGATTATGAATTTCTTCACATAACAATTCCGCCTGTTCTAAGGTGAGTTTTGGAGAGAATGGATACTTCGCAAAATTCCTTGCAAGCCGAATTCTACTAGAAATCACAACATCGCTTTGTTTACTCTGCTCTTCATACCATTTAGGCATTGTTGATTTCCTCCCTACTCGATTCTTCCTTCCCAGTATCAACTTTTTCCGTAGTACTGCTCTCTAGCTCTTTTAACCTTCGAATTTCATCGCGTAATTTTGCCGCTTCTTCAAATTCCTCTTTCTCTATTGCATCTTGTAGAAGAATACTTTTCTTTTCTATCTCAGATAACTCATTAATGATTTTGTTCATCCATGAAACATAACCTTTTGGCTGTTTTCCAACATGGACGTCTGCACCATGTAAACTCTTTATGCTTTTAGCTAATACCCTATTAAAGTATTCATAGCATTTTGCACAACCAACCATTCCTTGTTGTAAGAATTGGTCATATGTCATTCCACAATGTTCACATCTTAATACATCATCCGTATTCTTTTCTTCTGCTTCTGCCTTTGCACTGGCAGCCGCTTTTTCATTTGCTTTAGAATTTGATGCACCTCTATAATTTCCTAGTATACTTGCCAAGATATCTCCTACAGAAACGTTTTTATTAACAAATGTAGAACTCATGTGGAAACGAGTACATTCTGCAGCACACTCCTCACACAAGTGTTGTTCTTTCATTTCACCATTCACTACTTCTGTATAATAAATCTTCGCATCCCTTTTCTTACATCTATTACATAACATACTATTGCCTCCTTGATGCGACACTTCAAATACAAGACGAACGATCCTGTTACTTCTTAAAGAAATTCATCGAAAATACGATCTACTGCTTCATGAACCTCTTCTCTGGTAATGTCCTTACAATATGCTTCTGCTAAAACTACCTGCAAAACATTCATCATATCCATCATTGCTTTGCATTTGTCCGCTTCCACTGAAATAACAGCACCTTTTCTTCGATCTAGTTTTAGATAGCCTTCCTGTTTTAATATAGTATATGCTTTGTTAACGGTGTGCATGTTAATTCCTATATTTTCTGCTAATTCTCTAACAGATGGTAGGTTATCCCCTTCCTTAAATTCAGAATTTGCTATTCCTAGTATTATCTGATTTCTTAATTGAATATATATCGCTTCATCACTATTAAAATCAATACGTACAATCACATGTATCACCTTCTTTTAGTTATATCTGTTATAACATCAGTATAACAAATATAAAGTCTTTGTCAAGTGGTATATAAACACAGAGTAGTATACTCATTCTATCCTAAGTATACTACTCTGCTCCAAATTATAAACAAGGTTTATTTTCTTTTATCTAAAAAAATTCATCATCCTTAACACCACGTAATTTAACTAATAGACGAATAACTACTAGTGTAGCAATCAATGTAATTACACAACTTATAGCAACTAAGATCTTCATGTTCGCTAATTTCTTCGCATATTCATCTTTAGTTACCTTACTTGTAGTTGCCGAAGTTGCTTGATCATATGATTCATCATATCTTTGTACTGTATTCTCGATTTTATCATAACGATAGAATCGTGGCTCACTATCACCCTTCTTCATATACAATAGCACATAGTCACCAACTGTTCCTCCGATAGACTCATATGCCGTTACTGAAACTCCTTGTAGTTTCATTGTTGTTTCTTCATAACCACTTGGGATCATACTTGAATCTTCTAATGATACAATCTCGTATTCAAAAGAAAAATGTAATGTAACACTATCTTCCTCTTCCGTAACTAGATACCCGTCTGTCTCTAGTACTTCTTGATCCGCCTCTGTGATATCATCTTCTGTAATATCGTCTTCTGGTTCATCAGGAGTATCTTCTCCATCACCTTCTATCTGCCCATTCTCATTAGATGGATCTTCTTTCTTCGTTACTACAATTGTATAGGTTTTTTGGTCACCAGAAGGTGCTGTTACTATTATATTCACTTCGTTCGGACCTGCTTGCAAATCTTTATTACCTTTTGTCTTTATTGTAGCATCTCCATCTTGTGCCATGGCGCTAATTACAAGTTCCTTTACATCACTCTCAACTTCTGTCGTATACTTAGTTGTTTTAGCAGAGAATTCAGGAGATAAAACACCAGGGCTAATTCGTAAAGAATATAACTTTGCGTTATCTGATACTTTCTCATCAGTTCCAATACTAATTGACAAACGATTACTTGATACTGACATCTCTGCAGAATCCTCATACGTATATACGTAGGCTTGGTCCATCGTCTCAATCTGCGCATTGCCTTGTTCAATAGCCTTAAATTGTAATACATACTTACGGCTCTTAACGATATTCTCAGGATTCATATCAGAAACTCGGAGAATTCCATCTCCTCCACTTACTAAACTTCCACCACTAATGAATTCCATCTTACTTTCATCATACGTAAGAAATGTTTCAAATCCTCCAATAGTATCTGATGCTTCAACTTTGAGAATAACATTGAATGTATCATTCAGTTTAATATCCGTTTCCTTTAACGTAATAGAAACAGTAGCACTTGCTGCTTTCACAGCTATACTTGGTAACATGTTTACGAATAAACATATAAATAGAATATATATTAGTAATGCATTCTTCTTTTGCTTCATTCGATTTTACCCCTTTTTATTCAGATAAACGAATTACGTTAAGCTTATAATCTCGCTTATCTCCATTCTCAGCAACTACTGAAATCACTATTTCGTTGCTTCCCACATCTAACGCTACTCTTCCCGCACCGTAGACACTTGCTTTTTTACTTGCTGTTGTTGCGCTAATAACAATAGAATCTGTGTTGGCATCAACAATTAATCCATAGGTTTGTTCAACAGAAGAATCTAAAGTTGGTGTAATTGCAAATCCTTCAACCTTTAATGTCTTGAGCCAGTTATTAGGATTAAGCTGATCTGCTGGTAATGCCGCCGGTACATCTGGCATATTAAGGAATACTGGGATTGAAAATACAATAGGTACGCTGTCCATACTACTATAAGCAGCGTATGTTTTTGTTGATTCCGCCCACGCTGCTTGAACATTCGCCATATATTGATGTGAATATGTTGATGTTGGCGTCATGTTAAACTTCTCAAGATAGATTGTATTCTGACCTCTTTTGATATAGGTAGAACCAATAACATAAGAGCCACCTACAATGGAGCGATATGGACTTGTCCATGGAATAAGATACAATGCATTAGTAGCAGCATTCGAAGTTCCATTCTTTGCATAATTCAATCCATTAGCAACTGCTCCACCCGCTGCAGTACTATGGGTTGCTCCAATATTATAGAAATTATACAAACCTTCAAATCCACTTACAGTTCCTGTAACACTTGAACTGAATGTCTTATTTGATGTAACAACTTCTTGTTTTACTCGTGAAGCCAGATGATATGGGCTAACCCCCGAATATTTTGCCGCATCCATAAACGTCTGCGCATACGTCTTCGTTTGTGTTACACCTTCATCATCTACATACGTATAATTTGTCCCAGCCATTGGCGTTCCACTTAATATACTTTCAAGCCCTTTTATCGTCTGATACTGCTCTTGATATGACAACAATTCAAATTGGAAAACACCTTGTGGATTCAAGAAGTTTCTTGGATCCATATAATATGCAATAATATCTTTTGACGCCGTTACCCAAGTAGAACCATCAAATACTACGAAACTGTCTGTGGCCCACTTATAGGCACCTGATTCCATGGATTTCCATGATATGTTCTTACTATTCGGAATTAGGTTCTTACCAACTACACTTTCCTTAGTTACTGCTGTATTCCAATCAAGTCCTGTATGATAGGCCTCAAACTGCCAATGTGGATACTGACTGTGTAATGTTCTAAGATATGGTTTATAACTTTCCGGGAATCCCTGTGTTACCATCATCTGCTCAAATTCTGCTTCAGATAATGGTTCTGAAGGCGTTTCTGTAGATGTATCATCTCCTGGAGTGTTTCCATCTGTATTATCATCCGGTTTCGGATCTTCCTTTGGAGGTTTTTCCGTTGATGAATCATCTTTCGGAGTTTCCTCATCGGTATCTTCTTCCGAATCTAACTTAACATAATCACCAGATATATATCCTGTCAACACTTTACTATTATAAGTAAAATCGACTTCATACCAAACCATTCCTGATACCTCAGTAACAGAATATATGGTTACTTTGGCGCCAGTTGAAAGATATACTTTCGCACCTGTCTGATCAACCATTTGATCTTTCGTCGTTCCAGCTCCTACTCGAACTCTAAGATTATTCGTTGTTACTTTACCTATATCAATTGGCTTTCTCACAACTTCTACAACGGGCGGAGTGAATAGAACCTTATTGGCCTCAATGTATCCTGTATATTTTTTCTTACTATATGTAAATTCCACACAGAAATACTTTACATCATTTTTTGTTGCCTCTTTTGTAATAGTTAGTTTTGTCTTATTGGCTAATGATACCGTTTTATTCGAAACTTTCAGATACGTTGTACCACCTGCAGCTTTTCTTATCTTTACGTTAGAACTGCTATTTACTTTTGCTGCTACTGTATCCTTCAAAGTTAACTTAACATAATCACTTAATACGTAACCCTTCTTAGTCTTACCTTCCCACTTGAATGAGATATAATACCATTTTTCTTTACTTACTGTCTTTTCTGATAAGATTGTAACCTTAGTTCCTTTTGGTAATGCTACCTTGGTTTTCGACACTGTTAACTGTGTTGCTGTACGAGAAGCTTTCGTTCTAACATTCAACTTCGTTGCTGTAATACTTGCAGGTAGATTTAATGTAGTTGTCGCTGCTTGAACTTTCTCCTTTTTCGATAACAAAATAGTAGACGGACATGCCATCACAAAACATAATAGCAGGATTAGTACCTTATGCCATCCTTTCCTATTCATAAATAACTCCTTTCTTATGCCATAGAGTATACATTCTACTCTGTTTTAACTTTCACAATTCAGATCAATAAGGCGACCTGTATTCTAATCATACCATATTTCATCCAATATTTATCCTTTTTCGTGTATGATTTCCAACCTTGCAACTTAATTCCACTTTATACATTAAAAAATACTGAATATCTATGGCATTTTCATGGCACTTTGTCACATTAAGGATGAATATACTATGAAAAATTTATTGAGATTCTAATGTAAATACATTCACACGCTAAAAAAGACGATCTATTGAAAAATCGCCTTTTTAATGTTGCTTATCATTGCATTTATAACTTAAATCTATACTACACGGGTCATCGGTAACTCATTATTCACTCCTTTGGAGATTAAAATCTGATGCAAGTCTATCACACCATTTAAGAAAGTGGCTGCACAAGAAGCTAGATATGCATCCCACATTCGAAAGAATTCTGTTCCTTTTTCCTTCTTAATCTGCTCAGCATGTTCTAGATAATTCTTTCTCCAACATAATAAAGTCTTATTATAGTGTGTACGTAAGCTCTCCACATCAAGAGTATAGAAATGATACTCAGGTAATAGATAAATAATTTCTCTAAAACTAGGTAACATACCACCAGGGAAGATATATTTCTTAATAAAAGGATCTCCACCATGTTCCTTATGACCACTAATATAATGTAATAAGAATAAGGCACCTGGTTTCATAACAGCATTCGCACATTCTAAGTACTCCTCATATTGGCCACGCCCAACATGCTCTATCATACCAACACTAACAACACGGTCAAATTGTAATCCCGACTTTTTCAAATCACGGTAATCCATAAGTTCTACTGTTACTAAGTCTTCTAGCCCTTCCTTCTTAATATCTGCTTTGCACTTTTCATATTGTTCTGTACTAAGTGTTATTCCATACCCCTTCACTCCATATTCCTTAGCCGCTGTCTTTAACAAGAAGCCCCAGCCACAACCTATATCTAAGAGAGTCATCCCTTTTTCTAAATGTAATTTTTCAAGTATATGGTGCACTTTATTACACTGTGCCTCGTATAACGTATCCGTATCTTTCTTAAAGTAAGCACACGAATAGCTCAGTGTTTCGTCTAGCCATAGGGAATAAAAATCATTACCTATATCATAGTGAGAAGATACTTCTTCCTTTTGATGTTTCTTAGACATATTCGGATGGAATAATTTCTTTAATTCAGACTTATCTCTATTAAAAGACTCCATATTACCAAGGAAGAGATTTAAGACTTCATACAAATCTCGATCTACCTCAATGATCCCCTTCATATATGCTTCTCCGAGAGCTAATGATGTACTTGTTAATAATTCCTTTTTACTAATCCCCTCTTTAATTGTAACGGTGAATGCAGGTTCTCCTTCACCTACTTTAAGATGCTCTTCTTCCATATTAATAGCAAAAGGGATATGAATAAATTTGCTAAGATAATCTGCTATAAACTGATGCAATGCACTTCACTCCTTATAAGAATTTTATTTATTCAATTCAGTAATTTCTACTGAATTTCACTCTAAAACACACACTCTTTATAAGGATTTCCACTTTTATGCTAATTATTCGTAAGCACACTATATATCGCCATTTGAATCATATTGTATTTCCTAACGTAGTAAGACTTCTATGACTTACGCAGCCCACACCCCCTACCACTATCATAATACATAAAAAAAGTTGCTATACGAGAGTTCTTTCTCATATAACAACTCCTATTCTATACTTCGTCGATTGCCTTACCAATATCATTTCTCATATATTTGTTCGAGAAATCAATCCAGTTTGTTGCATCGTATGCATTGGCTCTTGCTTCTTGTAATGTTGCTCCCTTAGCTGTTACGCCTAGAACACGTCCACCATTGGTTACTATTCCATCTTCAGTCTCTTTCGTTCCAGCATGAAATACATAATAGCCTTCTTTTCCTTGGAAGTTTTCGAATCCAGTAATCTTAATTCCTTTGTCGTACTTCTCTGGATAACCTGCTGAGGCAAGAACTACACAAACAGCTGCATTATCTTCAAATTGCAAGTCTATTTCATCTAACTTACCATCGATACAAGCGTTCATTACTTCGATGATATCATTCTTCATACGAGGTAATACAACTTGTGCTTCAGGGTCACCAAATCTAGCATTATATTCTAACACTCTTGGTCCTTTTTCTGTTAACATTAATCCACAGAATAAGATTCCTGTGAAATCTCTGCCTTCTGATTTCATCGCATCCATTGTTGCTTGGTATACGTATTTTTCACAGAATTCATCTACTTCTTTGGTATAGAATGGACTTGGAGAAAATGTTCCCATTCCACCAGTATTCAAACCTTGATCTCCGTCTTTGGCACGTTTATGATCTTGTGCACTTGTCATCGGTTTAATATGTGTTCCATCACAATAAGCAAGTACTGATACTTCTCTACCGGTCATAAACTCTTCAATTACAAGGCGGTTACCTGCACTACCAAATTGCTTATCAAGCATAATCGATTTAACGCCATCTTTAGCTTCTTCGAATGTATTACAGATTAATACACCTTTTCCTAATGCTAATCCATCTGCCTTTAATACGATCGGATACTCGCTTGTCTCTAAGTAAGCAATTGCATCATCAGCGGAATCGAATGTCTCATATGCAGCAGTAGGAATATTGTATTTCTTCATTAAATCTTTCGAGAATGCCTTCGAACCTTCAATGATTGCAGCATTCTTTCTAGGTCCAAATACGCGTAATCCTCTTGCTTCGAAAACATCCACAACACCAGCTACAAGTGGGTCATCCATACCGATAATTGTTAACTCGATCTTATTTTCTTCAGCAAAATCAGCCAATCTATCTAATTCCATTGGTGAAATAGGAACACATTCTGCAAGTTCAGCAATTCCCGCATTACCTGGTGCACAATAGATTTTATCTACATGTTTGCTTTTCGATACAGAATATGCAATTGCATGTTCTCTTCCGCCACTACCAACGATAAGTACCTTCATTGTTTGCCACCTTTCTTATATAATTACTGCTTTATTATCTATAATCTCTACCTTACCGTTCGCGATCAAATCAATCGCTTGCGGTAAAATCAACCATTCAGCCTGTTCCATAACTCTCTTTTGTAATACTTCTGCCGTGTCGCCTTGTTCTACCTCAATAGCTTTCTGCAATAAAATTGGTCCACTGTCAACACCTGCATCTACGTAATGTACGGTTGCACCAGTGACTTTCACACCTCTCTCAAGTACTGCTTCATGCACTTTAAGACCATACATTCCTGGCCCACAAAAAGATGGAATCAAGGATGGATGTATGTTAATAATACGGTTTGGATATTCCTTAACAAGTATCTCAGGAAGAATAACTAGATATCCTGCTAAGACAATTAAATCTACCCCGTAAGAGTTAATTCTATCTACCAAAGCCCTATTAAATTCGTCTCTCTCCTCAAAATCTTTGGGAGAGATGCATTCCGATGCAATTCCATGATTGGTCGCTCTAGTCAATGCATACGCATCTTTTTTATTACTTATAACCACTTCTATACTCGTATTTTGAATCGTACCATCTTCAACTTTATCAATAATCGCCTGAAGGTTTGTACCTCCCCCAGAAACCAAAACTGCAATCTTCATACGATTTCTCCTTATTCTACTGTTACCCCTTTGTCTCCACTCTTAACTTCACCAACGATGTATGCTTTCTCACCAGCTGCTTCAATAAGACGAATTGCTTCATCTACCTGAGTAGGATCAACTGCAACCATCATACCAAGACCCATGTTATATGTGTTGTACATCATTTGTTCAGCAATTTCACCATCTTTTGCAAGCATATTAAAGATTGGTGGAACTTCATAACTATTTTTCTTAATGAATGCATGAACTCCTTCCGGAAGCATTCTTGGAATATTTTCGTAGAAACCGCCACCAGTAATATGGCTACAAGCTTTCACCGTAACTCCACCATCTTTAAGAGAACGTAATGCTTTCACGTAAATCTTTGTTGGAGTTAATAAAGTTTCACCAAGTGTTGCACCAAGTGATTCATAATAAGTTTCTAATGCATCACGATTCATATTGAATACTTTTCTTACTAAGGAGTATCCATTACTATGAATACCAGATGAAGCGATTCCAATTAAAACATCTCTATCTTTTAAGTTTTGTCCTGTAATAAGGTTTTTCTTATCAACAATACCTACTGCAAAACCTGCTAAGTCATATTCATCAACAGGATAGAAACCAGGCATTTCTGCAGTTTCGCCACCTATTAATGCAGCATTAGATTGAACACAGCCATTAGCAACACCGCTAACGATAGTTGCAATTCTTTCTGGTTCATTCTTGCCACATGCTATATAGTCAAGGAAGAATAATGGTTCACCACCTGCACATGCAATATCATTAACACACATTGCAACACAGTCAATACCGATTGTATCATGTTTATCAAGGATAAAAGCTAATTTTAATTTTGTTCCAACCCCATCTGTACCAGATACTAAAGTTGGCTCCTCCATATCTTTAAAACTAGCAAGTGAGAAAGCTCCTGAAAATCCACCTATGTTAGTTAGAACTTCGCTTCTCATTGTTTGTCCTATATGTTTCTTCATAAGTTCAACTGCTTTATATCCTGCTTCAATATCAACGCCAGCTTTTTTGTAATCCATGTTACTTTCCTCCTGTTAATTCCAACGATTTATATGTTACTCGTCTTCAAGTAATTTTCAGAAACAACCTAGTTGTTTCGTAATTTACTTAATACAATAGACCTGTTAACTTTTGACTCCTTATGGAGTTACACTTCGTTATTTCCATAAGTTATCTTACCACATTTTTCGTTCTTTGTCTTATTTTGCACTGTATTAATTTCTTATGTTATTTATTAGAGTGATTAATAATATTTTAATTATCTATAAGTTCAACTACTTTAACTATTATTAATACTATCTTCTTATCGTATGTATTACTCGATAAGCCGTAGGCGTTAATCCAAAAGATTTACGGAATACTTTGGCATAATAATTTGCATTAGAGAACCCGCATTCATGTGCGATTTCTTCTACTGATAATACGGTGGTAGATAATAATACAAGCGAATGGTCCAATCGTATGTTTCTTAAATACTGCATTGGCGTAATCCCCTTTTGCATATGAAATTGCCTTGTTAGATGCGCTAAGGTAACTCCAATCTCAACACACATCTCTGATAGGTTCTTTTGAGTAGAGAAATTCTGCGCCATCCAATCTACCGCTTTGTCAACACAACCTATGCTCATACTGTGTGTAGGTGTTTCTATATCTTGCAATAACAATATTAAAAACTGGTACAAGAAGATGCTATTGTTATATTGACTATATTGCTTTCCATTTTGTACAGCTTGATATTCTTTTAAAAATGTTTGAATAGAGTGGCTATTCTCACTTACTGTTACTATATTTCCTTGTCCTTTACTTATGTAATCATAATACCTGTCCGCAATTAAACCATTAAAATGGACATAACAAAAGTTCCACTCCTCTCCTTCTTCTTTGCCTAAATAATATCTACTGTTATGAGGAAATGGTATGATAAACGCTTTACCAGGTGTTAATTCTGTAGTCACTCCATCAATATCAATATATCCTCTCCCGCCCATAGTAAATTGCAAAAGATATCCATCATAATCCTTACGTTTTGTATTATTATAATCGTAATTTTCATCTTTTCGATACTCAATTCCAAAGTCATAGATATGTAACTGGTTTGCTGTAAATGAATCTACATTAGCAAACCCATAATTCCCGTATATCAAAATATTACCCCCTTATGCAGTAATAATCCTCTTTCTTATTATAGAGTACCACACGTATAATAAAATAAACAGTAAATTTGATAAGGAAAAGGAGAACATTATATGGATAAAAACACATTTGCACTAAGCCCTCCGATGGGTTGGAACAGTTATGATTATTATGACACCTCCGTTACAGAGGAAGATATCAGAAAAAATGCCGACTATATGGTCAAATACCTAAAACCTTATGGTTGGGAATATATAGTAGTGGATATTGAGTGGTATTCTTATAACGTCGGTACTATGAGAGACCAATATCAATATATTCCTTTCGAAAAAGTGGCCATTGATGAATACTCTCGTCTCCTTCCATGTCCCGACCGTTTTCCTTCCGCTGCAGGTGGAAATGGTTTCAAACCATTAGCAGATTACATACATAGTTTGGGACTCAAATTTGGTATTCATATTATGAGAGGTATTCCTCGTATCGCTGCACATATGCATACACCAATTAAAGGGACAACTATAACTGCAAACGAGATTGCTGACCCTAGTTCCATCTGTTTTTGGAATCCTGACATGTATGGAGTATTTCCTAACAAATCTGGATCTAAGGAATACTATAATTCTGTCTTTGAGTTATACGCTGAATGGGGCGTTGATTTTATCAAATGTGATGATATCTGTCGTATGGACGCAGCTTCGGCCAAAGATGAAATCATTATGTTACACGAAGCAATTAGCAACTGTAAGCGCCCTATGGTACTAAGTCTATCACCAGGTCCAGCTAGATTAGAGGAAGCTTGGCATTATGAACAGTATGCCAATATGTGGAGAATCACAGATGATTTCTGGGATACTTGGCCTCTTCTATTAAATATGTTCGAACGTTGTGAACATTGGCAAAATCATGTCTCTCCTGGTTGTTATCCTGATTGTGATATGATACCCGTTGGTTTTGTTGGCAAGGGATTTGGTTCAGAGCGAATGACTAACTTTACTAAAGAAGAACAGATTACAATGATGACATTATGGTCCATATTCCGTTCTCCTATGATGTTAGGTGCGGAGCTTCCAAAACTTGATGAATGGACATTAAACCTTATTACAAACAAAAATGTTTTGCATCTATTAACAGACAGTCATAATGCAAAACAAATTATGCGAAATGATAAACAAGCTGTTTGGTATTCTGAAGATATCCATGATGACGTACAATACCTAGCTATCTTTAATCTAGATGAGGAGAGAGAGATTGAACTGAATCCAGAATGGTTAAATCTCGAATCATTAAAATCACTAATGATTACAGAATTATGGACTGACGAAGAATTGCAATTAGATACTAACTCTATAACTGTAATGGTCCCTACTCATGGTGCTAGGCTGTACAGAATCGGTTAATAACTCAAACTTCGCACGTAAAAAACTTAGTTTAGAGTAGTTTGCTTTATTCATAAGAAAAACTATCTGAACACGTCAGTACTTGATAAATAAAAAGGAAGGTTACAAAATCAGATACCAACTTTGTAACCTTCCTAATTCTCTATTGATTTAAATATGATTGATACTTAATTGTCTCAAGTTTTTCTGCTTTTTCTAGAACCATATCATTAAGTCCATCTGCATATATTTTCAAACGCTCTCTTAATTCTAAATCCGTAGTTGCAAGGATTTTTGCTGCTAATAATCCTGCATTTAATGCACCATTAATGGCAACCGTTGCAACAGGAATACCTGGTGGCATCTGGCAGATTGAATATAAACTATCTACTCCACCAAGGGCCTTTGTCTGAACAGGAACACCAATAACAGGAAGTACTGTCATAGCCGCAGTCATACCTGGTAGATGCGCTGCTCCACCTGCACCCGCTATAATTACTTCAATACCTCTTCCTTCTGCATTCTTTGCATAATCATACAGACGATCTGGAGTACGATGAGCAGATACGATTGTTAATTCATACTCCACCTTTAACTCATCTAAAATCTCTGCTGCCTTGCTCATTACTGGAAGATCAGAATCACTTCCCATGATAATACCTATCTTAGCCATGCCATCACCCTCTTTTCATTTTATTAATAACTAGAACCTAATCTTATCATGCGCAAATCTAACAGCCTCTAAAGCTTCTTCTATGGTTGGGGCTGTTGCTGTAATATGTCCCATCTTACGACCGACAGCAACTTTTTCTTTACCATATAGATGAATCTTCACACCTGGTTTTTCATATGCCACTTCAAGACCTTGTACATTAGCGTCTCCATTGGTCTGACCAATTATATTCTTCATAGCTGTCGGACGAATAAGAGAAGTATCTCCAAGTGGTTGAGAAAGAATTGCGCGAATATGATTTTCATATTGTGATGTATAACAACCTTCAATTGTATAATGACCAGAGTTATGTGGTCTTGGTGCTAATTCGTTAACAAGAATATGTCCATCTCTTTTTACAAACAATTCAATACAAAGCATACCACAACAACCAAATACTTCGATTGTCTTTCTGGCAATTTCCATAGCCTCATCTGTGCTCTCCTTAGAGATTACAGCTGGAACTGTTGTCTCATCAAGAATACTATTCACATGTACATTCTCAGCAACAGGGAATACCTTAACATCTCCATTAGCACTCCTGCATACAAGAATAGATACTTCCTTTTCAAATGGTACGAATTCTTCCACCATTAATGGAAGTTTACCTGCCCCAAGGCAGTCATATGCTGCTTCTACTTCTTCTCTCGTTTTGATGATTGCATTACCTTTTCCATCATAACCACCCGTACAAGTCTTTAGGATGATTGGATAACCATATTTTTCTCCAACTTGTAAGATTTCATCTATTCCTTTAACGCCTAAATAATCTGGAACAGGAATCTCATGCTTACGTAACCAATCTTTTTGATCCAATTTATTCTGAATATGGAGTAGCGTCTCACTTGATGGATAGACTTTATGGCCTAGCTCTTCTAATAATTGCAATGCTTTCACATTAATATGTTCAAACTCATATGTTACTACATCTACACGTTCCGCTAATTGTCTAATTGCCTCAACATCATCGAAACCAGCAACGATATGTTCATCTGCAATACTGTCCGCAGGACAATTTTTCGTTGGATCAAGGATTACGAAATAATAATCCAATCTTTTAGCATCAAGAATCATCATCTTACCAAGTTGTCCGCCACCAATTATTCCTATTCTATGCATACTTATCCCTGTGCCTTTCATTATCCTATCTATTATATATCGAGTATTGATTCGAGTGTCAAAAGCCTCTTGTAATACTTGCTTATGACACTCGAATCAGTAAGTGAACTATAGACTTCATATTATACTAACGATAATTGTACTATTGCAGGAAGAAGCAGTCAAGGATTTAAGGTGTAATGATACTTTAGAATTACTTATGTTATTTATAACTAGATAACATGACTTCAAAAATTATAATATATTGCAGCTGAATACGTGGTACCCTACTCTACATAAAAACGACTGTTTCTACACGAATATCTTCACAAGAACTTCCAACACGTATCTTATACTCTCCAGGTTCTACAACAAATGCTTTTTCTTGTACATCATAGTAAGAGAACGAACTACTATCAAGTGAAAACGTTACAATCTTAGATTCACCTGGCTCAAGAAAAACTTTATCAAATCCCTTCAACTCTACTTCTGGACGTTCAATCTTACTATCTACAGGTGATACATAGATTTGAACAATTTCTGCACCTCTGCGATTTCCTGTGTTGGTAATGCGTACTTGTCCAGTTATATCTAACTTACGCATATTAGCATCGCCACCAACTACAGAATTATCAATTACTAAATCCTCATAAGCAAATGTAGTATAGGATAACCCATGACCAAAACAGAACTGGGTAGGTACGTGGTTGGTAATATAATATCGATATCCAATGTTAATTCCTTCTGTGTGATGTACTTCTAAATCTCCTGGAAACTCGCCGATACAATGTGCTGGTGAATCAGTAATCGTAACCGGGAAAGACTCTGCTAATTTACCAGAAGGATTCACATCGCCAAACAGTATCCTTGCAAGAGCAGTTCCTCCCTCCATACCCGCATAGGAAGACCAAACGATTGCCTTCGCTTTCTTCTCCCACTTTCTCATCTCAACAGGTGAACCAGCTATAATAACGATAATTGCTTCCGGTTTTACCTCTAGAATTGCTTTGATTAATTCGTCTTGACCATAAGGGAGTATTAAATCAGCACGGTCTCCCCCTTCGGTATCGTAATCATGGTTTAATCCACCGATTATAATAACCTCGTCTGCTTCTTTTGCCACTTGAACTGCTTCATCTAGTAAATCCTTGCGTTTCTTCTCCACTTCAATAATACGTTCATCTCCTTGATTAACCTTCGCAGTCTCGAGGTTAACTGCTTCTGAGTTACCACTACGATTAACAATATCATCAAGGCTACTTTCCTGCCAGTTAACCTCACTCTCTTCCTCCTTAGGTTCAATATAGTATCCTGGTGCATACGTGATCTTCGTATTACCACCAAGTAACATGTTAATTCCTAATAGTGGTGAAATTTCATAAAGTGCTTTAATTTCCGCACTTCCTCCTCCATTACTATGTATCATATTGCCATTCTGTCCGATTACAGCAAGCTTCTTAACCTTTTTACTAAGTGGAAGTCGATTCTCCTCATTCTTTAATAATACAATACCTTCTTCAGCAGCACTACGAATTACCTCCCTATGTTCAGGTGTATTATAAGTCCCTGCTTTACGCTCCTCATTAAACATGTTCAGACGTTCCATCATGGTAAGAATTCTACGTACTTTTTCATCTATCTTATCTTCTGAGATCTTACCACTCTTTACTGCCTCTAGTAGTGGATTAGCCATAAAATACTCATCAAAGTTATCAGTTACTGACATCTCAATATCAAGACTTGTTTCCGCCGCTTGTTTCGTGTCATGTACACCGCCCCAATCAGAAATGACTACACCATCATATTTCCACTCATCTCTAAGAATATCGTCAAGCAAACATTTGCTATGGCAGCAGTGTTCACCCTTATAGCGGTTATACGCTCCCATAATAGAATATGATTCTCCTTCAGAAACTGCTGCCTTGAATGCAGGGAGATATAACTCACGAAAAGCACGGTCGTCGATGATAGCCTCTACCTCAAGACGTTTTGTCTCCTGACTATTGGCCGCAAAATGTTTCACGCAAGCAGCTACATCAGATTCTTGTACCCCTTTAATTAATGGTACCGCTAATTCCTTAATTAAATAAGGGTCCTCACTCATATATTCAAAATTCCTACCGCATAATGGACTACGTTTCACATTAATTCCAGGTGCTAAGATCATATCTTTACCACGTCCCCTAGCTTCCTCACCTAACACTTGTCCTACTTGATAAGCTACCTCTCGATTCCACGAAGATGCTACCAAGGTATTGCTAGGTAGATACGATACAGAATCATAAGATAGTCCAATAGTCATCCATTTATCATTCTCAAAATCATTACGTACTCCCATAGGCCCATCAGAAACTTCGAGTGCCGGTATCCCCAGACGCTCTACCCCTGCTGTTTTGAATAAACCATTCCCGTGAATCATTCCGATTTTCTCTTCTAACATCAACTGCTTTAACAGTGACTCTACATGATATTCTTGTTCCATTGATAGTTTTTTCATAATATAAGTACCTTCTCTCTCATTATTTTATCCAAATTATTTTATACATTTATCCTTAATTATGAGACTTATTAAGTATCATTTCTTAGTAGACTAATACAATATCAAGCATTATTAGTAACTCTATTTGTAATTAAAATATCTTAAATATTAAGTAATTCACTTTTTATGATACATGATACCAAAATATAAAAATACTATCACAATTCCATATAAATATCTTTTTTTTTAGATAACGCGCACTAAAATTGACAAAATATTAAGTAGTATGTATAATAATTATGTGTATTTAAGATAATATAGCCAAAAAAAGTCTCTACTAACATGGTATGATTTGTACAATCCATTTTTTTTTAGCGTTTTTTACGAAATCGATTAACCTAGATAAAACTATAAGGAGATTAACACGTGCCAGAATTACAAATTAATTTCAAAAAAAAGATTACTTTAAAAATTAAAAATCAATTATATACTGTATACCTACTAGGAATTCTAATTCCAGTTGCAATAGTCGGTTGTTACTTAATATTGAATACGCGCTCCTTACTAATTAAGCACCATACTGCTCAGATTAATTCTGATAACATACGTGTTAGGAGTATTATTCTTGATGTCACTACTTCTGTCAAAAATATAGCAGACGAGATTTTCTCAGATGATCACTTACAGGAAATTCTGTCGACGACCTATAATTCCAAACAAGAAGCAAATGCGGCTATAGGTAATTATAACAAATTCAAAAACATCCAATCTCGTTATGCCGAAATATCAAACATAACTATATATACCATGAATGATTCGATACAAGATTATGCTAATTTCAAAAAGATCACTCCCGAAATACAGCTTACTGATTGGTATATAGAAGCCTCTAATACAGCCAGATATCTTTGGCATACAAGAATTGTAACCGATTCCAAAGGAACTAATCCAAGCAATGAGTTAACCTTTTCCTATCGAATTCCAGTAACCCAAAGAGGTGATTATGCTTTACTTGTAATAAATGTCAGCAATAACTATTTGAAATCCCGTATTAATAATAATACTTTCAAAACAATCATTACGGTAAACAAAGACCCAATCTTTTATGGTAACGAAAAAAATTTAAATGAAACACTTGCTCTTCCGATTAATTATGATCAAAAATATTTTACATACTCAGGTAACGCTAATTACGATGGTGAAGAAGCTCTTGTAGAGTTATCAACACTAATTCCCATACAAACTCAGGACAAATTATTTATAGTAACAGTAGATACAGAAGCATTAAAAGATACAAATCAAATCATATTATTTTGCATAGGTACCCTATTATTTAGTATATTTGTTCCATTGTTAATTGTAATCATCTATGCAAATCATTTTTCCAGCCGTATCAATACTCTTCGCTCAGAGATGCACAAGGTTAGTAGCGGAGATTACAACATTATACATGGATTCACCGGTAACGATGAGTTAAGTGAAGTATACACTGATCTAACCACTATGATTACTAGTATTAAAGAAATGGATAAGGAGATATACGAAGGTAAAATCAGTCAGCAAAGATTAGAAAATCATCAACAAAAGATGGAATTTCAGATGCTCTCAAGTCAAATCAATCCACATTTCTTATATAATACATTAGAAACAATTCGCATGAAAGCATTATCGAATCAGGATCGAGAAGTTGCTACTGCTGTTAAATTACTAGGTAAATACATGCGTCATAACTTAGAAAGTACAGGTACTACTATCAGTCTACGTACTGAATTAGAATATATTGAATTCTATCTATCCATTCAAAAATTAAGATTTGGTGACAAAATCAACTTTGCAATCTCCATTGAACCGGGATTTAGTACAAGTAATTATTATATCTTATCGTTACTAATACAACCTATTGTTGAAAATTCCATTATACATGGTCTAGAGGAAGTTGAATCAAACGGAATGATTCATATCAATATCACAACTGACCAAGACAATGATACTGTTATCATAGCTGTATCTGATAATGGTATTGGACTTACTAATGAAGAACTCGATAAATTATTGACAAGAATACGCTCACGAGAAAAAAGATCAACTTCAAGTATTGGACTATTTAATATCTATCAACGTATACAACTTTGTTACGGAATCGATTATGGTCTAACTATAACTAGTGCTCCAAATGAAGGAACTACCGTGAGTATCATATTACCTTTACATTACAAGTGGGAGGATTTATAAATGCTTAAACTATTTATAGCTGATGATGAAGTTATCGTTAGAGAAGGACTTAAAAATATTCTTGATTGGGAAAACCTCGGTTTTCAACTATGTGGAGAAGGCACTAATGGAATCAATACCTTAGAAGGTATTCTAGCACATAATCCAGATTTAGTTTTATTAGACATACGAATGCCTAAGATGCATGGGACAGAATTGGCCCGTCGTGCAAGAGAAGAAGGTTTCAAAGGTCGATTTATCATTCTTAGTGGATACTCTGATTTTAAATATGCCCAAGAAGCCATTCGCTGTGGCGTAGACTTCTACCTAACTAAACCTGTTGATGAAGATGAACTCCTTGATGCTGTTACGTCAATACAAAAAACTATAATAAATGAGAAACTACGCACCTCTAATATGGAAACATATCGAGAGAAGGCGAAAGTTACCATTCTACGCGATATGATTCGAGATGGCAAGAATCCCACTGTATCGAATGCTGATAACCCTGATTCTGCCGACTTGAATTTGGCTGACCTAAATCTAGTTGCAGACAGTTATCGTGCCATTATTCTTGATGGTTATTATCCTAAAGATATGGATTTTTACAATACCTTCTGTAAGTTATTACGTGTATCCCCTGTCAAGAGCCGTAATGTTGAACGAGTAAGCATAACAGGGCAGGATGTGGTTATTATTAAAGGCGAAATGCTTCTTAAACAATTTGAGACTGTCTTAACTAATATGGAGATAAACCCAAAGTCTCCTGAATTCTCAAATCTGTTCATAGCAGCAGGACGTATTATCTCTAATATTAATGATATTTACTTCTCCTATCATGATGCTTTAACACTATTAAACAGAAGATTCTTCTGTGACAAACATCAACATATGCTACTACCTACACAATTGCCTAACGCTGAACAATTAACATATGCTATCACTGAAGATGATTCAAAACATTATTGTAATATCTTCTACCAATATATTCAGACATATAATCGTAAAGGAATTGAGCATTCTCTTGAAGAACTAAAGAATAATCTCTTTTACTCCAAAGAATCCATTGATTCAATTCGGTCCTTCTTAACAGGTATTTTCCTTCACCTTAAACACCTGATAGAACAAAACTATAATGATAAGGACATCGAGCTACAAAGTAATTCCGAGATTATTGAATTCATTCATCATGCCCGCTATCTATATGAAATTATTAACTATTTTAACGAACAGTTCGATCAGGTAATTAAACTAATTGGTAATTCGTCAAGTGATAGCGTAATTGATGATATCCTGTATTATATCCGTTATAATTATAAGAACAATTTGAAATTAGATACCTTAGCACCAATGTTTGGCTATAATAGCTCATATCTTGGTAAAGTATTCAGTAAGAAAGTAGGTTCAAACTTCAACTCCTATGTCGACCAGATTCGAATTGCTCAAGCCAAAGAAATGCTATTACAAGATAATCTTAAGGTATATGAGATTAGCAAAAATGTAGGTTATAAGAATGTGGATTACTTCCACAAAAAATTCAAGAAATACGTTGGTATTAGCCCTGCTGAATATAGAAATCATCATAACATCAAAGACGAAGAATGATTACAGAAAAATAAATTAAACAAGACAATCTTCTTGGTTGTATGTGGAGCGCTGACTCCATGTACATAGCAAGAAGATTGTCTTGTTTATATCATTTTACTGTGTTTCAGTTTTACAATTCTCTAATTTAAATCCTATGGTCAAAAACCATAATAATGTCGTAGATGAATACTAGAGAATATTTATTCAACCAACAACTGACCTGTACTTGTGTATCATCTACGTAGATAAGCAAAACTCTTAGTTACTTAGAGTTGGTTCTATGCTGACGTATTATAACTAAAAACGATAACGGAACATCTATAGTACTTCTTAGTGTGTACTAGATAACCAAGGAAGGCGAGACATGGACGCCGAGCCAGCCTAAGCTGAGGAGAGTGTTTTGTGTTATAGTATGTCCGCAAAGAAGCTGTGTAAATGTACAAGAGTTTTGCATCTGACCCTTGAAATCTAATCTAATGTAATTTTAACTACTACTGGATATTCACTTTGAACATTCGTAGTCTTTATAGATAAACCATTTTCATTAACTGACCATTCTGGTTCTTCATCAAATCCTAAAACTTCTACCTTACGAATAATACCGTGAAATTCTGGTTTGTTTTGATCTTTTGCTTCTGCTAAAGAACGAATAATTACCGCTCCATCTTCTGGATAGTTTAAGAAAGTAGCATAGAGAGCTCCACCCTTTACTGTGAAACGAATATCTTCTCTAGTGAATTCAGTTACATTAGCATCCTGGAATTGGCCTTCCTCTTCTCTTGTAGGACCTTCTCCTGCTTTTCTCCATACTTTACTTTCGTATATTGCTTCTCCATTAACTTTCAGCCATGCACCTACTTCTCTAAGGATCTTGGCATCTCCCTCAGGAATTGTACCATCTGCTTTCGGTCCAATGTTAAGTAACATATTACCATTCTTACTAACTACATCTACTAAGTCTGTAATGATTTCTCTAGAGCTCTTATAATCATTCTCCTCAGTGTAGCACCAAGTGTTTCTAGCTACAGCAGTATCTGTCTGCCAATAGTATGGTTTTTGATCTGCGAACTTTCCTCTTTCAATCTCTACAATTCCACTTCCAAACATAAATGCATCATGTTTATAGGTAATTGCAACTTCCTCATTCCATTCCTCACCACGATTATAATAATATGCTGCTAATTTTCTAAGATATGGCTTGAATGATTCATGTTGGATCCACCAATCAAAATATAAAACTTTTGGTTTATAGTTATCGATAATCTCACAAGTACGGATTAACCAATCATCAAGGAATTCCTTAGTTGGATAAGGAGTACTGAATAAATCTTGATTATCTGGTTCTGGCATAGCTGGCCAATAGAAATCCCCACGAACCATTGGGTCTTTGATATCACTATCAAACTCTTTCCCATGTCCCATGAAGAACCAATGTTCAGCACGGTGGGAAGAAGTACAGAAAGTAAGTCCCTCTTTATCAAATGATTCCTTTAATTCACCTAATATATCTCTCTTAGGTCCCATCTCATATGAATTATAGTGGGAAATTTCACTTTTATACATCTGGAAACCATCATGATGTTCTGCAACAGGAAAGATGTATTTGGCTCCGGCGTCTTTAAAGATCTTTGCCCACTCATCTGGATCAAACTTTTCTGCTGTAAACATAGGTATGAAATCCTTATAACCGAATTCATTCTGTGGCCCATATGTCTTTACATGATGCTCATATGCTGGCATCCCCTTAATATACATATTTCTTGAATACCATTCGTTAGAATTAGCTGGTACGCTGTATAGCCCCCAGTGAATGAATATACCAAACTTAGCCTTCTTAAACCAAGTAGGTACTTCAAAATCCATAAGCGTATCCCAATTTTCTTTAAACCTTCCTTTTGCTATAACCTCGTCAATTTTCCTTAGTTGTTCTTCCATAATAGCAAGTAAACTCCTTTCATACTACTAAACCTTAGTCAATTCTAAATTGTTGCACTGCATCTACCAACTCTTTTGCATTGCCATCAAGAGCCTGTGCTGCTTGTCCAAGCATCTCTACTTGTTTTAATTGTTCCTTAGAAGTTTCATTAACTGCAGTCGATGCCGCTGCATTCTCCTCAGAAACCGCTGAGATACTCTCAATTGCAAGTAATGTACTAACTCTTGCTCCCTCAATCTCATCTATACTTGATGTAATTGTCTTAATATTATCAACTAATTGTTCTACACGATGATTGATATCCTCAAATGTTTTCTCTGTATCATCAACCGCAACCTTCTGTTGTTTCATACCTTCACCAGCAGCACGTACATGTTGTACTGTTGTCTGAACACTGTTTTGAATCTCACTGATAATATTATGAATCTGCGCGACTGATTTTGCAGATTGATCTGCCAACTTTCGAATCTCATCAGCAACAACTGCAAATCCTCGTCCCGCATCTCCGGCCCTAGCTGCTTCAATTGAAGCATTCAATGATAATAGATTTGTCTGCTCTGCAATGTCATTAATTACTGATACGATATTACCGATTGCAATTGATTTTGTCTCTAATGTAGCAATCTCTTCTACAACTTGATTAATAACAGTATTGGTGGTATCTGTCTTGACTTCAAGTTCTTTCATCTTATCTGCACCTGATACAACTGCAATCTTCGTATCTTTTGCAATTGATTCCATCTCAAGTGTATTCTGACTAACATTCTCAATCTTCTGCGATAATTTATCCATCTGTTGAAGACAATTCTCTGAATCATTTGCTTGTTGATTAACACCTTGTTCAATTTCATCGATAGCAGCAGATATTTCTCTTGTTGCTTCCGTGAATGTATTTGCAGAAGACGTTACTTGCATTGATGAGTCTGAAACCGTATTACTTAGATCTTTTGTCTTATTGATTAATCCTTTCATACTATCTGTCATCTCTTGAATATTCTTTGCAAGTATCAAGAATTCATCTTTACGTCTTGTATGGAACTTAACAGTAAGATCACCCGATGCAACTAATTTAAGATTCTTTATAATATGAGCAATTTCTTTACTAATACCTAATGTAATAAGTAAACCAAGACTCAACGCAACAATACAAGAGATAACTACAATAATAACTGTAATATCCTTAATCCCCTCAGCTTGCGCTGTAATTACATGCTTTGGCATTAACGCACAAATACTTGCTCCAGTTTCTCCGACTTTAGAATACATATACATATACTCTTCACCATGGTATGTTACATATTCACTTCCAGACACCTCTGCTGATTCAAGCTTATCAGTATAAAACTTTTCCTCTACGAATATAGGCTCAGTAATCGAATCATCTAGATGAATCTCTCTTCCATCTCCTGTAACCAGTGCAACATAAGAATCCTCCCCAAAATCCAGATTCTCTAAAATACTATCAATTGTCGATGTCTTTACATCAATTACGATTGCAGCATTCGCAGTTGCGAACTTACGCATGAATCGCATCGCATAGTTATCTTGATTAACCTTGAAAGTAGTATCAACTCCATCACAGAATCCAAACCACCCACTCTTTTGAGTTGATTCCATCATCTGTATTCCTTCTTCTGAGTTCAATAGATTACTATAACTGTCTGTAGCCTTTATACCTGATGATGAAATAGGAGTTACTTCATCAGAGACTATATGTATATCTTGAATAAATTCATCGGATACCTTCTTTGAATGCATCTGATTAAAT
The DNA here is from genome assembly GCA_019421365.1 of Lachnospiraceae bacterium. Lineage (GTDB taxonomy): Bacteria > Bacillota > Clostridia > Lachnospirales > Lachnospiraceae > Anaerosporobacter. The sequence continues at coordinate 43,737 of JAHZFJ010000021.1, read as the reverse complement.
AATGTAGTATAAACACTTTGTAGTTCAGCTTTATCTGATCCAACATAATTCAAAAAATACTTAGTAGTAGTATCTTCAAATTCAAATTGAATTGCGGTTGACTCAATAGAATTCAATCCAAACTCTATATATTGCGTCGTTAAGTCTAACGTCTGCTTACTGGCTTTTTCATAATTAGAAATAATACCATCTGATGCTTTATTATATGAAATAACACCAAGGGCAATTACAAACAATACTGGAACTAAAAATCCAACTATTAACTTGCTCCCAATACTTGATTTCCTTTTCAAATCTTTTGCTTCTTTTCTTAATCGTTCTGCCTCTTTTTTCGCTTCTTTTTTTGCTTTCTTCCTTGCTTGTTTCGTATCTTCTATTACTTTTTTCGTTGCATTTTGCAATTCAACCAATTGTAATTCTTTACTCGCAATGTTATTCGTTTTTTTCTTCGCAAACCTACCCATTATGTATCCCCTCCTATTACTTCAATATGTTATATAAACTTATGTTCTAATATATATACTTTATAACAGTTTTATATAAAATTCAACTAAATCAGATAAAATATAACAAATATTCACAAAGAAAAATCCTAGATGATTCATTCAACACTAACAAAAATAACATATGCTATTTCAAAGTGTGAATCAATCATCTAGGAAATCTAATTTAAAAGATTAAATCATCTAACAATCTTATACTCTTATTATTGTCTAGCAGCGTCACGCATTTCGTTAAGTTGCTTAGCACAATCAAGGTCAAAAGCTAATACGTCATCGTATCCAAGACCTTTTACTGTATCTTGCATATTCTTTAATAAGCTATAGAATTCAGCTTCATCTTTAGCGAATACCATCTTCCATGAATTCTCAATGATGATTGCTTTACATTGGCTACGTAAAGTAGTGATTTCTGAAGATTCTTGTGGACTAACAAAGTCAGTACCAGGAGCTACAAGGATTTGATTATTTTTCTGTAAATACTCAACAGTTGATAATGCATCGTTTTGTTCTTGCCAATCTTTATCAAGTGGAGTTGAATTTAACTCAATTACTGATTCCCATAATGTATAGTTGTAAGGGAAACCTGTTTCTGGATTTACATCTGTAGCAGTTACAGTTTGGAAGTTAAGTTGTGAAACACCATCTTTCCAAGAACCACCACCCCATTCATCTGGAACTGTAGCATCGCCATTTAATAAAGCTTCTTTACCGAAATCAGTTAATTCAGGTCTACCATCTACCATTTCCCAAGTTAAACCTTCTGGACCACAAGAACTTGCAGTTTGAGCACATGAATACATAACACCTTCTGGTGAATATAACCAGTCAATAAAGTCCATCATTCTTTGTGGATCTTGTGCTTTAGAACCAATACCTATAACATATTTAGCTAAACCGTTTGGTGTAGCACCATATGAGAATATTGTTTCATCTTGAACCGGTACGAACATGAAGCCATTGCCTGCTTCTTTATGTTCTACTGTGTTATAAGCTGCTTGACCTAACCATGGCCATGGAGAATATAAAACAGCTCCATCTTGATATTTTGCATACATTGTATCATAGTTTTGAGTTGTTGATTCAGGATCTACTAATCCCATTTGATTTGCATCAAAGTACCATTTTAATACTCTGATATATTCTGAATCATCATCAATAATACTTTGATCTTCTGAACCATCTGCTTTAGAGAAAACAAAACCAAGTTCATCGAATCCGTAGATTGTTGCTGGTTGTTTACCCATACACATCATGTTACCGTCCCAATCTTTGAATAGAGAAATTGCATATGTTTGCTTTCCTGAATCTGAAGTTGGGTGAGCATCTTGCATTTGTTTTAAGATTGGTAATAAATCTTCAAGTGTACCAACTTCTGGATACCCTAATTCTTTGTAATAATCCCAACGAAGATATGTTCCGAAAGTTAAATCAAGTCCCTCTGATGGGTTAGTCGCTGGTTGAGATGAAACTGCTGAAGGAATTCCGTATAATTTACCATCATTTGAAAGACCCTTTGCAACGTCAATAGCGCCAGTGAATTGTGATACATATTTTGTATTAGCTACCATATCTGTCATATCTACTAACAGACCTGCTTCAGCAGTATCAGCTAATCTACCATTTTCAGATCCGATTAATACAAGATCACCTAAGTTACCAGCTGCTGAACGTGTTTGGAATAATGTATCTCCACCACCTGCAACGTTTGGAGCAATGATATTAAGTTCCATGTTGAATTTGTCCTTAACTACTTCTGCGAACCAACCAGATTGTATACCTTGATAGTTTGCTTGTGTAGCGAATACATCAACTGTTAGGAATTTGTCATATTTCTTTTCTGTGTCTGCAGTGGAATCTGTACTAGCACTATCCCCTGTGCTGTCAGTTGTTCCGTTTGCATCATCTGTTGTAGTTGTTGTATTATTGTTTTTGTTGTCTTTCTTACCACAACCTACCATTGTTGTACCAAGCATTGCCACAACTAAAGCAAGTGATACGACTCTTGCTACCTTTTTCTTCATACCTATATCCTCCTTTTTGTTGACTGTCTGTGTTTCAGACAATATATATTCAAGGTTAGTGCATGATCGTCGCTCTAATATATACTTCTATCATTAGAATAACAATCATTGCACATATCCATGAATGCTGTTGTTACCCCTTAACCTTTAACTGATCCAATCATAATACCCTTTACAAAGTACTTTTGGAACATAGGATAAATACATAAGATTGGTAAAACTACAATTACTGAAACCGTCATACGTACAGAAGTTGATGTTTGTTGCGTTGCAAGTGCCATCATATTCTGTGTTGAACCTAAACTATTCTTAATTAATGTTGCAAGTGAACTTGCTTGATTTATATAAGAATATAATAGATATTGTAACGTCCATAAGCTTTGATCAGTAATATACATTAAGGTATCTTGGAATGAATTCCAATGACCAACTGCTGAGAAAATCGCTACGGTTGCTAAAATTGGAGTTGAAGTAGGCAAGATTACTCTTCTGAATATCTTTAAGATACCTGCTCCATCAATCTCTGCTGCTTCTTGCAATGACTTTGGTATGGATTCAACATATGTTTTAACAAGAATAATATTAAATGGTTGAACGATACCCGGAATAACATAAACCCAAAATGAATTAGTTAAATGTAAGTTTTGCATTGTTAAGTACATTGGAATCAAACCTGCATTAAAATACATTGTAATAACAATAAATCTATACCAGAATTTTCTTCCCCACATCTTATCTTGCGTAAACATAAAACCTAAGAATGCGGATGCTAAAACGGTTGCTGCTGTACCAATTACTACTCTACCGACTGATACGAGTACTGCTGATGAAAGACCTCTTAATTTAAGTACTTGTACATAGTTTTCAAAATGGATCTGTTGTGGTAAAAAGTTAATAAATCCATTCGCAGATAAATCATTCGAACTAATTGTATTAATAATTAGATAATAGAAAGGATACGCGCAAATTATAGTGAATATAAGGAATACTGCATAGTTTATAATATGAAACGTTACATCACCCTTAGTTAATTTCTTTCTTTTTTTCATTTCTTTCTTTGTTGACATGATTGCTCTCTCCTTTCACTACATAATTGACTCGCCACGAGTTTTCTTAGATACAAAGTTTACTACGCAGAATAGTACAACACTAATTAAACTCTTAAGCATGCCAACTGCTGTTGCTAATGGAATTGAGTTAGAACTCATACCTAACTTGTATACATATAAATCTAGCACTTGAATATGTTCCATATTAAATGAGTTACTGAATACAAAGTATTGATCCAAACCGTTTGTAAGGAAGTTTGCTACTGACATCATTAATAATACGAAGAATGTTGGCATTAATGCTGGCAATGTAATATGTCTCATCAATTTAAATCTTCCCGCACCATCTACTCTTGCTGCTTCATATAATTCTTGGTCCGTTCCAGCGATTCCCGCAAGATACATTATTGATCCCCAGCCTAAGCCTTTCCATGTTGACCATGCAAGCATCCATAACCAAGTGTGTGCATCACTATCAAGGAATTTTACTACATCTGTTGTAATTCCAATGTTTTGAAGTACTGTATTAACCATACCTGTATCTGAAAATAAAGCAAATGCTACTGAATAAACTAAAACCCAGCTGATGAAGTTAGGTAAGGTTGTTAATGTTTGTACTAGAGTTTTGAACCATTTACATTTAATTTCATTCAAGAAAATAGCAAATAAAACTGGTAAGAATGAAGTTAAGATTGTAAGTGCACTCATAGCAAATGTATTTCTTAATACCTTAAGCAATTGAGTTACCTGTGTCGGATTTTGGAACAAGAACTTAAACCATTTTAATCCAACGAATTCACATTGTGATAAATCTAGTGGCGCTCTGTAATCATAAAATGCATATCTCCAACCATTAAGCGGATAATATGAAAATAAAAATACTAGTACTAAGAACGGTAATACTAAAAGGAATAGCTTTACTCCCATTGGTATTGTTGCTTTTTTCTTTTGCCCTACTGCTACTGCTGTACTGGACTTCCCTAAATTTCCCATGTCCATGCCTCCCTGTAAATGTGTAAATCACATCGGTAATTATGATTAACTTGTGACTAGATTCTATCATTTAATTGTGCAACTTGATACCATCACAATTCAAGATGCACTATATTAAAAATTAGACTTCTAAATTTTACATCACATTTGCTAATAGAGATAAGTTAGATCAAGTGATTATTCGTTTAATATTGCTATAAACATTGGTTTTTCAAGGATCCCTGAATTTCTCTTGTGCATAATATACAAGACAAATTAGATGTATTATAATCCATCCCTCTAATTTTTACTGTATAATTTAGCTGTATATACTAGTTGTTTTATTGTACTTTTTCGATTATTATATAGATATTACAAATGATGATTTCATACTTAATTGTATGATTTCAACAACTCATTTACGGGAGGTACACAAGTGAAACTAAACATAAACAGCCCCTTTTTTCAATTCATGAATACTTTAGCAGAATATATCTTACTTAACTTCTTATGGTTAATCTGCTGTATACCAATTGTTACAATTGGAGCCTCTACAACTGCTCTATACTACGTAACCATGCAAACAGCTAGGGAAGAACACAGCTATATAGCTAGAAGCTTCTTTCGTTCATTCAAGGAGAACTTCAAGCAATCTACAATTATATGGCTGATCATGTTCTTAATCGGCGCTATACTAACTTTCAATGTATCCTTTTGGTTTACCATGAAATCCACAATTGGAAATATACTCGGTGCTTTGATATCTGTAGCGTTACTTTTATATATTTTTACCCTATTTTATGTATTCCCTCTCTTAGCCAGATTCAATAATACGGTAAAACAAACCATGAAGAATGCAATGTTCATCTCTTTACAGAATCTAAAACAAACACTAATTATAACTGTAGTTAATATTTTAATCGTACTTGTGCTTTACTTATTACCAATCTCCGCAGTGTTCTTTGTACTATTTGGCTTTGCATTTTTTGCATACCTAAACTCTTTTCAATTTGTTAAAGTGTTTAAATGCTATGAAAATGATTTAAATGATTCAGATGAAAGTACAATAATCGACCAAATTGATTTGCCAGAGGATGAGATTTCTCAATAATTGAGTATAAAATTTAAATGTTATTTATTACATTCTACTATTTTCTTATCATATTATCTACTATTTTGTCGAAATTGTAGATAAATATATTTTTAAAATTAATATTCCCCTTATAATTGCATAAAAAAAGAGCCAACTTCACATCAACATGAAGTTGGCCCTTTTTTATACAAGTTCGAGTTAGTCGTTCATTTCATCAAGAGGCTTGTTTAGCTCTTCCGTACCTGCTAAAACAAATCTTCCATTCTCGATTAAAACTATCTTCTCACCATCTTTTTTATATACCGCGATCTCTCCTAATTCATCATAAGGAATTGTTATATCAGTATGACAATTGAAATATGCTTTTGTAATATCTGTCTTACGTAAAATTGAGCATTCATTATCCTTAGCAATCATCTCTTTGCCATCAGGATTATGAGTAATAACCTCTTCACTCATACTAAAACAAGTATCGCCCATAGCAAAGTGAGGACCTGTCTTTTCAGCAATAAGAATCGGTAATTTATCTTGAATGTTATACTTTCTTCCCATTACATAGGCAGTTGTATTCGTTCCAATTGCAAACTCACCCATTGGTAAGGTATCATGATTATATAAAAGATTTTCTTTGATGAATTTCTTATTCTCTTCTTCATCCTTAAAATTCTTACAAGTATAATCTGTAATCTTACCATCCCTTATAGTTAATGCTAAATCAATGTATTTGTAATCATTCAAGTACACTTCACTTACATGTAAAACACCATTTGTACCAGCTAGTTTTGGTGATGTGAAGACCTCACCTACAGGAATATTAACATCAGCTAGACAGTTTTCAAAACCTGTTTGCTTTGTAGGATCAGCGATTTCATGTAAACTCACTTTAAGATCTGTCTTATTTACTCCTGTACCTAAGATATGAACATATTCACCTTGATCTAATGTATCTATTAACTTCTGTTGAATTTCTTTGTATAGATTATAATCAAGTGTGTTCACCTTTACAGTTTCATCAAAGATTTCTTCAAACTGCTCACCAATTTCTGGTACTGGGTATGCAATGATTGTAAAGCTTCTTTCATCACCTTTGATATATTCATTCATTAGCAAACGAGAATCACGGCTGAATTCAACATCAAGTTTTTGTTGCTTTTCACTTAATTTGTTACAAGCTACTTTACTTACTGGCGTGAATGGTTTCTCGCCAAATGTTTCGATTACAGCTGGTCCTGCAAACAAGGAAGCTTGCTCTTTAAATGCTTCATATGCTTTTCTAAGATGAGCAAGCCTCTTCTCTACATACGCTTTATCAAAGTATAACGCATAATCATAGCGATGGTCATAATCAAATTGTTTATTGAACTTGTTAGCACCACTTCTTCTGATGGTAGGTTTTAATCCTAACTTTTCAAATTGTTTGATAGCTGCACGTACCATACGTTCAAATCCAATCTCATAACGAATGTTAACGATACCTTTTTTCGAAAGGTCAATGTTTGCACAGATGAATCCAATTCTATATCCTTCTGTATATGTGAATGCCATTGCATCAATCTTTTCTTGACTTAACTTATTCATATATTCTGCTGTTTTGATTTCGTTCTCTGTAATACGATCACCGTATTGATATAGATAACGTAAATCAGTAAGATCAGAATCCATAACAATATCAGTTAAGAATGATAATTCTGGATCTAATAGCTCTCTTGTACGATAATAGCATACTTCCTCACTATAATCTGTTGCTGTATAGTACAATGCTGATTTCACTTCTTTGTAAGTTGTTTCATCTTCCTCTTCAAAAAGATTGTAGATTTCAATGAATAACTCCATATTAATCGTCATATCGAATAAACGATATTCAAACGCACTTGCTAAGCAAGAACGTAATCTAGCATACAAACAAGTTAGCACCTTTCCATAATCCTCACCTAACATCTTACATGCATACTCTGGATTTGCATAACTTGTCTCATAATTTTCTTCAAGAATATCTTCATATAAATCTTGATTCATTGCCTGTAGTTCTTCAAGCGATTTATTCGCATAACTACCATCTTCTATTGATAACAACGTATCTTTCATCTTCATAATATACATCGCTACTTTATGAAAATAATCAAGATATGGTGCCTTCACTGTATTCTCACTTGGGATTTGACTAATTCTTTCAGCTGCTAAATCAAATCTTTCTTTCATTAATTCATTCTCATCTTTTAATTTTACTCTATAATCCATTCTTTACTCTCCTTCTATATTTATTAGTTTGCAATTACCAAATTTCTACTAGCTTTTAATATTACCATTTGCAACGTTTTTATCAATGATACCTTTCGCAAACTTCCACAAAGCCTGCGAGCCATCTGCAGTATGCTCATTTCTCTTCATAACTTTATCTAGATGAACGTCATGTTCTCTCCAGGCTCTTCCATCGGTGTGATCATTCAAGGTCATTGGCTGAACCTTATCTACCGTCAATGCAAATCTTGCTTCTGGTGTCTGTCCTTCTTCAAACTCTTCCCATAATGAACGTATATATATGGCCTGATCCTCTGGAAGTAGATTGAAAATCCTATCTGCTGCCAAGGCTTCGCGTTCTCTTTTTGTTTGATTACCTGCATCATCATATGCATATGTATCTCCTGCATCTATTTCTACAATATCATGAATCAAAACCATAAGCATCGTCTTAGCCACATCTATTTTCTCTTCTGCATATTCACTTAACAAAGCAACCATAAGTGCTAAACTATAAGAATGCTCTGCATCGTTTTCGAGACGTTTTCCACTAGATATATATGTCTGTCTTGTTATCTCTTTTAACTTGTCCACTTCCATAATGAAGTTCATCTGTTGGTCTAACCTATTCACTTTCATACTCCTCTTCTAATTGATCAAATATAAACGAAAACACAGGTGCCATACCAACAAACTCGCAACCATAGATAGTAGAAGTTCCTCCGGCGAATTCAGATCGTAAAATCTTAACAACGCAGTATAACTTGGAATCCTCTCCATTAAATTGCAAACAAGCATTAAAATAAAATCCTGTAGGTAACATACTATCTGTGATAAATCCAATCCCTGTTCTCGATATATTAATCACTTCAATTGGCGTATTTGCAATCGTAACCAAACCATTATCCTGATTAAACAAAGATGATATCTCTAAATTTAAATGAACCGGTATTCTTTTACTTCTTCTTTTCTCCAACGTTACAATACCCCTTTCACGTATTTAAACCGTACTGTAATACTGGTATTATACTCGCTTTTTCCAGTATGTTCAAGCAGAGGACAATAGTAGTACGTACGTAATTAACAAGCAATATCTCGTTTTCTAAAGGTAACATAACTGATTATGTATAAAATCAGGCTGATACTCACCAATACTAGTATTCCTTGTAGCATAGTTCTATTATACAATCCTTGCATGCAATCTACAACATTACCATAGGAAAATGGTAAGAATTTTCCTATTTTCCCATTAATATTAGATAGAAGAACACTTCCTCCACCACCGATTAAGATACATATGACAAAAGATACCAAGCTATGTTGCGTAACTGTTGATATACATAATCCAAGTAATGCTCCAAACATAAGGTATAATAACACCCCGGGCAACATCTGTATCAGAAAACTACTTATATTGATATAAGTAAAATACGGAGTCATTATTGTTTGAACTACTTTGTCCGGTAAGCCATAATAATTCGGATTATAAACTAAAGTTTTATTTCCTTCAAAATAATTTCCGTTTGGTACTGTAAAATAGCTAAAGTCAGTAGTCGTTGCATACTCGCTAATTCCCATATACAAGCCACCATTGCGATATTCATATAAATGATACCCATTATCTGTATTTCCACTAAATTCACTGAAGAAGTCACCAACATAAGCCGTTCCTCTTGTATATTCAAGATCTGTATATATCGGCTCTGTTGTTGTATATGTCTCTGTACTTTTTATAACTGGATACTTTGGAGATCCAAAACCATTCACCGCTCCTACAGCTAAGAAACATATGAAAATAGGTACTAAGATAACAATCCAGGCACTTGTGATAGATGCTACTACCTTAGCTAATAATACCTTTCCTCTAGAAATTGGTTGTAATAACAAGAATTTATAACTACCATAGTCTCTTTCTGTTGACATAATGTCTGCAAGGATTAAAAGTACCACTAGCAAAGAAATATAAGGGAAAATATCTTTAAAGGCAAGATATAGAAAGTTATATCCCTTCATCTCATTTACACCTAAAATTTCAGCATTATCTACTGATATTTTATTCATAAAATCTAGTTTTTCTCGATAGTAGATAAGCGTCTCTGTGACTTGATTATCTGAACCAATTAACATACTCGGCATCATCAGATAGTCACCATACAGTTCTGAGATATTTCCTTCTTGTTTATACTGATAATTCAACATATCAGGGAACACTTCCTTATTGGAATAGATGGCATTTTGTATAATTGGCGCTTCCATCGTGCCTCCTGTATAAAGAGCTCCTTCTACATAATATCTGAGTTGCGTTTCATAATAGGAACTATCGGCCTCTAATTCTGCTTCTTTATCATTAGAACGAATTGCTCTTGCCTTTTCTGTAAAATACTCACTTCGCTTCTTTGCCACATCACTATATAATTTACATATATACATGTTTGTTCTATTATAACTCTTAACATAAGAAACATTCTCTTTATTATACCAATCTGCAAGGAAATCCGCTTGTTTCGCACTTTCCTCTCGGTCCTGTTTATTACGCTCTACATTCGATGATATAAATACAAGTAAAACTAGAAAAACAATTCCCATAACAGCAAGATTTCTTTTATTATTAAATATCTTCTTCCATTCAAAATATATTAATTTTCTCATAATAGGTCCCTCTTCTTAAATATCAATGCATTCACTAGATAGACTACAATACTTACACAAGTAAGAACTAGAATAGCCATTAGAGCAGTTCCATATGTCCCCCCCGACAGCACTTCTACCGGATTACTATAACTAACTGGATACAACAAGGACAATGTCTTGTAGTTAACTACATAAGGTTGTAGCATGATAGCCGCTAGCGTAATTCCCACTGACATCGATAAAGATGCTATGCTATTAGCAGCTAAAGTAGAGATGATTAATGCAAAAACCGCAGTAAATAATAGATACAAGATAGCGATTGGTATCACAAGCAGAAGAAATTTACCGATTCCAATGTATTCTACTGCATTGGTTTCATATGTATCAGATATCAGTTTCCCAAATCGGCTTCCATCGACAGCTACTGGATAACCTGGATTTCCAAAGCCATTAATACAGCCATTTATCACGAAGACTCCTGCAATAATACCTATTACCGAAAACATTGCATAACAGATTGAAGCGATTGATTTGATATGAAATATTTTCCCTCTCTTATATGGTTGTAACATCAAGAATTTGTAACTACCCGTATCGAATTCACTGGACATGGTATCTGCGCAAACTATTAGGATAACGACAACAATTAGATAGGGAAATAATTGCTCTAATAAGTGATATAAGAAATATAGGGATGACATCTGATATTCACTTTCTAGTGGCTTAATATCCTCCTCTAAGAATACTTGATTCTTTTTGATCTCATTTCGTAATTCCTGATCAGACACACGGTTATAGGTACTGATTCCCTCCTCCTTCCCCTTTAGCAAGTACTCATTCTTCTCAATGGTCTCTCTTACAACATCTCTCCACTTATCTTCGCCCCGCCAGTGCTTATAGACATCTTGAGATACTGCATATTGATAAACTTGTCTCCAAAAATCGATTTCTGTCTTCATATCCTTAGACATATCTTTCTCTTCGCTTATAGCTAATAGTTCATTCATCTTCATAACGCTATACCACTTATCGCTAGTATAGTTCACTCGCTCATCAATCTTGTATCTCTCCGATAAAATACCATTGAGAATAATATATCCTACAAGAATGATTACGAATAGACATAGCATTACGATATTCTTGATATTCTTACGGCTTTTCAGCCATTCAAATCGGAATAATCTTCCCATAGTATTAATCCTCCGTAAATATACAGCGATAGATATCTTCTAAGCTCTGTTTTTCTTTATCAATATCTAAAATTGTTATATCGTTCTCTCCTAAAGTTTTCAGTATTGTATTCAGATAACCAACTTCTGCTTCAATATGTAATACTCCATCTACTTGTAACCGGGCTTGTTTACAACAAGAAAGTTTTCCTAGAATCTCAACAGCTTTCTCTTCCTGATCTGCTATATGCATCTTATAGATTATATTATCCTCTTTCTTCTGGATTCTTTCTGTTATTATACTTCCGTCCTTAATATATATGATTCGGTTAGCGAGTTTTTCAACTTCACCTAACATATGTGATGAAAATAAAACGGATACATTCTCTTCCTTAACCATCTTCTCAATCAATAGACGAAGCTCGATTACGCCCGTAGGATCAAGACCATTGGTTGGCTCATCTAATATAAGAAACTTCGGCTTCGTAAGTAAGCACATCCCCAGCGCTAATCTTTGTTTCATACCAAGAGAATATCTTCTTACCTTACGGTGTAACTTTTCCTTATCATTAAGACCAATTAATTCAATAACTTCTTGTAGCCTTTCCTTTGATACTCCTCTTAACTTCTGTATAAATTGCAAGTTCTCTAATCCAGATAGGTTTGTATACAAACCTGGATTTTCAATGATACCAGCCATATTAGCAAGTGCCATCTCTCTTTGCTTGAACAAATCATACCCTGCAATTGTTACACTGCCACTATCTGGCCATATCAAATTCGTAATCATCTTCAATGTTGTTGTCTTACCTGCCCCGTTAGGACCAACAAAAGCCACGATTTCACCTTCTGAAACGTGGAAGGATACATCTTTAATTATATGAGTTTTTCCAAAACTCTTTGATAAATTATTAATTTCTAACGCATTCATTCTTTTCTCTCCTTCTCATTGTCAATTAGTTTAATCAAGTATATTCAAATATTAAATCCTCAACAATATCAACTTCTAATCATTTTGTTATGAACTTGTAAATAATATTTTAGTTATAATCTTCTTTATCTAGAGATTTTTAGTAATCTAATAATTATAATTGCTTTCTTATCTGAAAACAATGTATTTCCTTCTTATTTTTTCCTTAATATGTATTTTCTTGTTTTTTTAATTTATTAGCTATAAAACTTTGGTAAAAATGTTTTTATATATAATTTGAATTATTAAAAATTTTCTAATAATACAAAAAAGGGAGAATACTTAGTTTTTAAGTACAATCCCTTTCTCAATTTATTTCTGCAATAACTCTAATACAATTTTATTAATCATTCCTGGATCTGCTTTGCCTTTCATGGCCTTCATAGTCTGACCAACTAAAAATCCCATAGCTTTTGTCTTACCATTGTGGTAATCTTCTACCGACTGAGGATTACTTGCTACAATTTCTTCAATCGTCTTACGTAGTTCTCCTTCATCATTAACGATAAGTAATCCCTTTTCCTTAACATAACTCTCTGGATCTATATTCTCAGTAAATACCACTTCAAATACTTCTTTTGCCACCGTACGGTTAATTGCTCCCGCATCAATTAATCCAATTAATTTAGCCAAGTTTTCTGGTGTAAACCCAATATTCTCTGGTTCCATCTCATGTTCTTTCAAGAGACGCATTGTCTCAACCATTATCCAGTTGGATACTTCTTTTGGTCTGTCACAGATAACAACAGTCGCTTCAAATATATCGGCAAGTTTCTTTGAACTCGTAATTAATGAGGCATCGTATTCTGGAATATCATATTCCGTTTCATAACGAGTCATCTTCTCATCTCTAAGTTCTGGTTGACGTTTCTTAACTGTCTCTAACCATTCATCACTAATTTCAATTGGTACAAGATCAGGTTCTGGGAAATAACGATAATCTTGTGCATCTTCTTTAGAACGCATGGCAAAACTAGTATCTTTATTATCATCCCATCTTCTTGTTTCCTGGGTTACCTTCTTACCATATTCAATCAATTCGATTTGACGTTTTCTCTCTCCCTCAATTGCTCTTGCAATTGCCTTGAAAGAGTTCATGTTCTTCATCTCTGTTCTGGTTCCGAATTCAGGTGCACCAACTTCACGAATGGATAAGTTAATATCTGCACGGAGAGAACCTTCTTGCATCTTACAATCAGATACACCAAGATATTGTAATATTAACTTTAACTTCTCAAGATAAGCAATTACTTCATCAGCAGAGCGCATATCTGGATCACTTACGATTTCAATTAATGGTACTCCACAACGGTTATAGTCTACTAATGTACAGTCATCCCATTCGTCATGTACTAACTTTCCTGCATCTTCTTCCATATGAATCTCATGGATTCCAATTGTTTTCTTCACGCCACCAACTTCAATCTCAATCCCTCCATCTCTACAGATTGGTAGATATAATTGAGATACTTGATATGCTTTTGGTAAATCTGGATAGAAATAATTCTTACGGTCAAACTTACAATTCTGTGTAATTGTACAGTTTGTTGCAAGACCTGCTGCTATCGCAAATTCTACTACTTGTTTATTCAAAACCGGGAGTGTTCCAGGCATTCCTGTACATACTGGACAGCAGTGTGTATTTGGTGCGCCACCAAATTCTGTTGTACACCCACAGAAGATTTTTGTATTTGTTGCCAACTCTACATGGACTTCTAGTCCTATGACAGTTTCATATGATTTCATGTGGTTCCTTCCTTTCTACGTTTTTGTGAGAGGGGGCGAAACTCTTTGAGGTTTATGAATATGCTCAAAATCTCACACACAATCTGACGAAATACGTTTCTTAGCTTAGTACATCTAGGTGTGTGCAGAATGTCTATTCAAACTTACGGACACGCCTTCGATTCGGCATCCTGCCTCAGCTCAGGCTGGCTCGGCGTCCATGCCTCGCCTTCCCAGATTGTTCAAGCACACACCAAGAAGTACTACAGCTAATACGCTATCATTTCTTACAGATTGTGCGTGTGCTTTTGAGCATATGTCAACGGTATCGATGAGTTTCGCTGTTCTCATCAATGGGTAGGTAGATACACAAGATAATACAATTGAAATATTTTATATTCATATCTACTTGATTTCTATCTGCCTACACTCTTATTCATCTATCATTTAGTATAGATTATTTGATACGTGATTGTTCATAGCTATATGCCACTTGAATAATATCTGTTTCACCGAATGGTTTTCCGATTAATTGTAGACCAATTGGCATTCCTTTAGAATCTTCTCCACATGGCAAACTGATGGCTGGTAGGCCGGCTAAGTTTACGGATACGGTGTAGATATCTCCGAGATACATCTTAAGTGGATCTGATAAGTTCTCTCCGATTTTTAATGCTGTCGTTGGAGCTGTTGGTCCAAGAATTACATCATATCTTTCGAATGCTTTATCAAAACCTTCTTTGATTAAGGCTTTCACTCGTAATGCTTTGTTGTAGTACGCATCATAATAACCTGAACTAAGAACGAAGACACCAATCATCATTCTACGCTTTACTTCTTGACCAAATCCTTCACTGCGTGTCTTCTTATATAAATCTGCAAGGCCTTCGAATTCTGGCGTGCGGTATCCATATTTTACACCATCATAACGAGATAAGTTTGAACTTGCTTCAGCGGATGCTAAGACATAGTAAGCTGGAATTGCTAAATCTACTATATCAAGGTCAAATTCTTCAACAATTGCACCCTTTTCTTCTAATACTTTCGCCGCTGCTAAGATAGAAGCTTTCACTTCTTCATCAAGTCCTTTACCGATATAGCCTCTTGGTATACCTATTCTCTTACCTTTCACATCATCAACTAATGCTTTCGTATATTGATAGCGCTCTGTTGGTACAGAAGTTGAGTCTTTTGCATCATGTCCTGCGATTACTTCAAGTACACTGACACAATCTGCTACATTGTTAGCAATTGGTCCAATCTGATCTAGAGAGGAGGCATATGCAATCAAACCGTAACGTGAAACTGTACCATATGTTGGTTTAATACCAGTAACTCCACAGAAAGAACTTGGTTGGCGAATGGAACCACCTGTATCGGAACCAAGTGCTACCACTGCTTCTCTTGCAGCTACAGCAGCTGCCGCTCCACCGCTAGAGCCACCTGGTACATATTCTACACCTCTAGGATTTTTTGTTGGACCGTAGTAAGAAGTCTCTGTTGTGCTTCCCATTGCGAACTCATCCATATTTACTTTACCGATAATAACAGCTCCTGCTGCTTCTAATCGTTCAATTACTTCTGCATTATATGGTGGTTTGAAGTTTGATAACATCTTAGATGCACAAGTTGTCAATTCCCCTTTCGTACAGATATTATCTTTAATGGCAATTGGAACACCTGCAAGTGGAGAATCCGCTAATTTGCCTTCATCAATTAACTTTTGCACTTCTTTTGCACGAGCTATAGCTGCTTCTTCCCATACTGTAATGTAACAATTGTATTTATCATCTTCATTCTTAATAATCTCTAATTGCTTTTTAACAACTTCTTCAACAGAAACCTCACCAGCTTTAATTCGAGTGCTTAATTCAAGGGCTGTCATAGGAGTTGCATCTTGTAATTTAATCTCTGCCATACTATGTCCTCCCTTCTATTCCACTGTCTTAGGAACGATAAAGCAACCGTCCTTCTTCACTGGCGCATTACTTAATAAGTTCTCGCGATCTTCTCCATTAGTCACAACATCTTCTCTGAATACATTCTTCATAGGAAATGCATGCGACATTGGTTCCACATTACTTGTATCAATCTCATTCATCGTATCCATATAACTGATTATATTCTCTAAGTCTGTCTTAGCACGTTCTTTCTCATCTTCAGAGAGTTCTAACTTTGCTAAAGCCGCAACATACGTAATTGTTTCGTCTGTTATCTTCATAATTTACTTCATGCTATCACAAGCTTGCTTGTGATACTGCCCTAATAAGTAGGCTGAATGTTGGGCACTGCATGACTCCTTCCATTCGTAATTCATTCAACCTATTCTCGCTATTCTTGCACGCTTTTTATTTATAACAAGTTTGGTCGTGCAAGCACAAACTTGTTGTGACCTTGCCTATTGCTATTCATCTTATTTCCATAAACACCTATCAATTAAAATTCCTACATGGAATTTCTTCAAAAATGTATCCATAATGAGTTTTAGTTATCTCCTCACTACCATCTTTCACGTACTTCCCTATCCTCTTGTACAACCAGCAAAACTCTAGGCATTTACCTACGCTTCTTAGCTGCCGTACCATAACTAAGAAACGATAGCGAAGCACCTCTAGTACTTCTTAGTGTGTACTCGAGAAACTTAGGAAGGCGAGGCAAGGAAGCCGAGCCAGCCTGAGTTCGCCAGGATGGCGAATCGAAGGCGTTTCCGTATCCATTGAACGAATCCGCGTACACACCTAGAAGCACTAAGGTGTGCAGCGTGTTTCGTATTATGGTACGACAACTAAGAAGCTTTATACCGGTCGAAGAGTTTTGCCCCCTTCACAACGGAAAGTAGTTAATCCCTAAGGCTCTAGACGTGATACGTCTCTTGGGAACAATGTAGTTTCTCTAACATTTTGTTCATCAAGAAGACGCATAGTCAAACGTTCTAAACCAATACCAAGTCCACCATGAGGTGGCATACCGTATTTGTGAATCATTAGATAGTTTGTAAAGTCTTCTGGATCCATTCCTCGTTCCACCATCTTTGCTACTTGTTCTTCATAACTATGAATTCTTTGACCACCTGTGGTGATTTCCATACCTTTGAATAACAAGTCAAAGCTTAATGTAAACTTCGAATCAGTCGGATCATCCATTGCATAGAATGGTCTCTTCTTTGATGGATAATGTGTTACGAATACGAAATCACTACCATACTCTTCGCTGAAGTATTTGCCGATTAAGATTTCTTCTTCTGGCTCTAAGTCGTATGGATTTCTTATCTTACGGTCATATTTTTCAGATACTAATTGTTTTGCTTCATCAAATCGTACAGTTGGAATCTTTGAAACATCTGGTAATTTCACCTCTAGTATCTGTAACTCTTTGCTATATTCTTTCTCAAGAAACTTAAATGTATAATCAAGCATTGATTGTTCCATCTCCATGATATCTTCGAATCCATCGATATATCCCATTTCGAAATCCATACTTGTGTATTCATTCAAATGTCTTGTTGTATTATGCTTCTCCGCACGAAATACCGGAGCCACTTCGAATACTCTATCATAAACACCAACCATTGTTTGTTTGTAGAATTGTGGGCTCTGTGCTAAGAATGCTTTCTTACCGAAATACTCTAGCTTGAATACATTAGCTCCACCTTCCGCATTACCTGCAACGATTTTAGGTGTACGAACTTCTGTGAACTTTTGTTCAAACATAAAATCACGAAAACCACGAACGATACCTTCTTGAATTTTAAAGATTGCTCTTTCCCTGATGTTACGAAGAGAAATTGGTCGCAGCGACAATTTTGTTTCAAGCGAAGTTTTTAACTTCCATTTGCTAATTGGGATTGGTAACATCGTATCATAAGATGGTTCCGACAAAACTTTGATGTCTGTCAAACGAATCTCAAATCCATTAGGTGCTCGATCTTCTTTCGATACAACACCTTGAACTTCTACCGTCGAACCTTCTTTCAAAAATTTAAGGTCGAATGATACGCCTCCCTCGGTGAATACACACTGTACTACACCTTCTTGCTTACGTAATACAATGAATGCAAACTCACTCATATCTCGAATGGTATGAACAGCTCCGTTCAAACGGACTGTTTTGCCTTCCATTGCAATACCTGTTTCTCTGTTACCAACTGAATCATCACCTAAGATGATGTCATAAATGCTTACTGTTTCCTTTTCTTTGATTCCTGAAATAAATTCCATTGAAATCCCTCCTTAAATATTAGACAAATTGATGTAATATCTAAGCTTTCTGACTGGAATCTGAATGTAGAATAAAAGATATCTACATCAGAGTGACTCCAGCATATTCTCTTCCATCTGGACTCTCTACCTCATTTTTAATTTTATCAAGAGCGCCTTAACGTCTTGATACAGGACGCACCCAACTTGCTTTCATAATACATAGGTTTTTCCTACAATCCGCATGTCAATTTACTGACAATAGGCTATTACCGTATATGCAAGCACACTTTTAAATATAAAGCAGCTCTAAAAATGGGTATAAAAAAAGCCCCAGGAATAGAATATATTCCGGGACGGGATAAGCTATTTTCCCGCGGTACCACCCGCATTGAGAAATGTGTAATTTCTCCGCTTAAACACTTAACGCGTGCAACGTGCGAACCTACTCTTCTATGTCTGCGATCTCTCTATACCAACCATACGTACCAAAATGTTCTTCATTCTTAAAGTTGTTTTCGATATCTACTGACATATACTTGTTCAATTCACCAGCTCCAGAGTGTTCCATGGCTTACTTATCATCCAAATAGTGCTCTCAGTCGGTGACACTATATTCCTGTCTATAAATGCTCTCGGTAAGACAAAGTCTCTTTCAACGCTTTTACAATTTCTATAAGTAACCATATTGTTATATAAATTTTGTATCGTTACTTTTATTGTGTTTCATCTTAGCACAGTGTATTTATAAACGCAAGTAAAATTTTCAAATCTTTATATCTGAAAGTTTCATGGTATATTTTACATTGTTATCCAACGATTATCTTACGTTTATAAACTATACTTGTGCATATTAATACATTGTTTTTGCATACAAATGTATCTTGATATTATGTTCAATTTGACTATGATTAATTCATAATCATTATTTTTCACTTAACTTGGCAGCCACCAGCTCACCTGGTCCCCCCTCACACTCACGTAATACTTTCTCGTAGTATTTCATATCACACCATTTTCCTAATTTGTATGCTGTATGTGGTAGACAACCTATTTCCTTAAAGCCGCGTTTTAAATGAAAGTGCTCACTCTTTTCATTGGGAGAATCAATTAATGCATAAACCTTATAAACTCCTTGTTTATACAGAATATCGATAATTTGCTCATATAATCTAGCTGCAATACCATTTCCATGATACTCATTCTTGATATAGATTGAAATCTCTGCTCCCCACCGAAAGGCAGCACGTTCCATATGCTGTGATGCATATGCATAGCCAACAATTTCACCCTCATCTTCGCATACAAGATAAGGATAGAATTCTGTAATCTTACGAATTCTCTCTTGGAACTCTTCAACTGTAGGTATTTCATATTCATAGGTTATTGTTGTATTAAGAATATAAGGGGCGTATACGGCAAGTATCCCTTCAGCATCTGCGATTGTTGCGGGTCTCATTGTAATTTTATCACTTAAATCATTATTTATGATTTTCTTATTCTCTGTATTATTATTCATTATTTCATCCTTCTTAAATCCATAGGTATAAGTATTTATTCGTGGTTAGTAATATACAAGCATTATATCACATTATAGTTGATCTAGAAAACTACATCCCTACATATGTATTCTCACACTAGTAAAAAGACAATCTTCATAGTCTGCATGTGAAAACACGGATAATATCCGTGCCCCATATACCAAACACTTGAAAGATTGTCTTTTCTCTTCTTTTATATACATAAACTTCTCACATAAAGACTTCAATTAGAGCAGTTAGCAACTCCTCGAAATCTTCAAGTGCGAAGTTTAAGTTATTGTGCAATAGATTCCTATCGCGATCTTATAATCTCTTAATTCTTTCGATTGCTTCCACTGTGTTCTCATAAGAACCGAATGCAGTGAGACGGAAATATCCTTCTCCACTTGGTCCGAATCCTGACCCTGGAGTACCAACAACGTTTGCTTCTTGTAATAAATAATCAAAGAAATCCCATGAAGTCATCTTCTCTGGAGTCTTTAACCAGATGTAAGGAGCATTCACGCCACCCGATACTGTGTATCCTTGACTAGCAAGACCATCTCGGATTACTTTCGCATTATTCATATAGTAAGCGATTTGTTCTCTTGTTTGTTTCTTTCCTTCTTCTGTATATACGGCAGCTCCGGCTGCTTGAATGATGTAAGGAGCACCATTAAACTTAGTACCATGGCGTCTTGCCCATAAGCTGTTAAGTGTTACGTCACCACATTTTAATTCTTTAGGAATAACTGTGAAACCAAGTCTAGTACCTGTGAAACCAGCGTTCTTAGAGAAACTTCTAAGTTCGATTGCACAAGCTTTAGCGCCTTCACATTCATATATTGTATGAGGAACATTCTCTTCTGAGATGTAAGCTTCATAAGCGGCATCATAGATAATTACAGCACCAACTTTAAGTGCATAATCAACCCATTTTTGTAATTCATCTTTATTAATTGTAGAACCAGTTGGATTGTTTGGAAAACAAAGATAGATAATGTCTGGTCTTTCTTTTGGTAATTCTGGGGCAAAATTAGTCTCAGCTGTACAAGGCATGTAGATTACGTTACTCCATTTACCAAGTTCAGGTATATACTCACCAGTTCTACCTGACATCGCGTTGGTATCTACGTATACTGGATATACAGGATCGCATACAGCAATCTTGTTATCGATATCGAAGATATCACCGATATTACCAGAATCACTCTTAGCTCCATCACTGATGAAGATTTCATCAAGTGCTATATCAACTCCGCGAGTTTTAAAATCATTTACTGCAATAGCTTCTCTTAAGAATTCATAACCAAGGTCTGGTGCATAACCTTTGAATGTATTTTGATCTGACATCTCGTCAACTGCTTTGTGCATTCTATCGATAACAGCTGGTGCTAAAGGTAATGTAACATCACCAATACCAAGACGAATAATCTTCTTCTCAGGGTTTGCAGCTGTAAATTCATTTACTTTTTTACCAATTGTTGAAAACAAATAACTACCAGGTAGTTTTAGATAATTCTCGTTAATCTTGTACATTATGAAGCCTCCTTATATACTTATCATTTTTGTTATTTTACTCTATAATGTACCTTTATGCAATGTTATTTCCGAAATTGAATAGTTACAATTCGCAAATCGCATTGTTTCAATTATGTGATTTTTTCTCATAAATTACATCAAGCATAGTATCATTTGTGCTGTTTCTACTATATTAGTACCACTGTCCATACTCGTCTTTTGAATATAACGATGTGCTTCTTCTTCAGTCATATTATTTCTGTCCATGAGAACACGTTTTGCTTTCACAATAACTTCTTTTTCCTCTTCTGACCTTTGCTTAGGCTTCTCTCTAAGTTTTCTTCGTCGTCTTGTATAATTATACGTCATCATCGCAAGAGTATTTAATAAATCCTGTGTCTTAATGGGTTTTCCAAGACAAACAATATCATTATTGATACAGTCTTCAAACTTAGTAGGTGAAGCAACTAACAACATCTCAAAACCTTTAGGAAGATAATTATGTAAATCGCTATAAAACATATCTGTAAAGCGATACGCACTAATTACAATACCGCCATCTAAATTGTTGGCGGTAGCGATAACTTGTGCACCCGTGGTACATATTGCATCAACCTCATATCCATTACGTACTAAAACATTCTTTATTACCTTCGCATCATCTATTTTAGGAAATGCAATTATTACATTAAGCATCTGTTTGTCTCACCTCCACCTCATACAACCGGTTTATATAGCCACTATAGAACCCGGTTGCATGGTTAGATGCGGTATAAATACTGCTCTACTTCCCATGCTGTTACTTGGGAACAATAATCGCTCCATTCCTTTTTCTTTGCGCTAATGAAATTCTTAGCAAACTGGTCGCCTAGAATACTCTTAATGAATTCATCTTGCTCTAAAGCCTCAATACTATCAATTAACGTCTTAGGAAGACGTTTAATCTCATGATTATACTCTTCTTGTTTAATCGTATCATTAGGAAGTGCTTCTGGTAGTTGTTCTTGATTACGAATACCTTCTAATCCCGCAGCAAGATATAGAGCTAGTGCTAAATATGGATTTGCTGACGAATCCGGTGAACGAAGTTCAATCTTACTCTCTGCATCGATGTCATTAGGTACACGTATGCTTGCATTTCTATTATGAACAGACCAACCGTTATAAGCTGGTACGTTATAACTTGGTACCAAACGCTTGTAGGAGTTAATAATCGGATTTACAATAGCTGTTATGGCAGCGTTGTGCTTTAAAACACCTGCAATAAACCATTTTGCTTCATCACATAATTCATTATTGTCTTCAGTACCACTAAATATATTCCTGCCATCTTTTAGAATTGACAATAAAATATTCATTCCTGAACCCATAGAATCATTCAATGGTTTTGGCATAAATGTAGCATGTAAACCATGACGTTTGGCTATAATTCTTACAACCATACGAAATGTCATGATATTATCTGCAGCCTTAAGTGCCTCATCATATTGGAAATCGATTTGATGTTGTGATGCACCGGCTTCATGATACGATGCTTCAACCTCAAATCCCATATCTTCTAATGTTAAAACGATCTCTCTACGTACATTCTCCCCTGAATCGATCGGTCCAATATCAAAGAAACCACCCTTCTCCTCAAACTCTGTAGAAGGAATTCCGTTATCATCTGCTCCGAATAGGTAAAATTCGCATTCTGAACCAATCTCAAAAGAATATCCCATCTCTGCTGCTTGATCAATTGTTTCTTTAAGAATGTAACGGCTATCTCCTTCGAATGGAGTACCATCTTTGTGATATACATCACATAAGAATCTAGCTACTTTTCCCTGTTGTGGTCTCCAAGGGAAAATCTCGAATGTATCAAGTACTGGATGCAGATATAAATCTGATTTATCATTGCTCGTAAATCCTTCGATTGCAGCTCCATCAAACTTGCATTGATTATTTAATATCTTCTCTAACTGGCTTGTGGTGACTGCCATGTTCTTTAATGTTCCATAGATGTCTGTAAATTGAAGACGTATAAACTCTACATCTTCTTCTTCCACTAATTCAATAATATCTTGTTTTGTATATTTGCTCATTCTAACACCCTCTCTTCCTTTCTATGTACCTGTCCTTACCAACCAATCTGCTACCTGTTCACCCTATACAGTAGGTCATTCGTTTTTTTCTTACAAAAATAGGGCATAGGAATTCATATAAGAACACCTTTGCCCTGATTAAGTTAATAATAACAAGCGATAAAATATTTGTCAATGGGTTAATAGGTAGTAGTACCCAATTTTTCACTCTTTATTCTATTAGAACAAATCTACAGCATTTTGTCTAACAAATAAACCGTTTCCTCATAGGAAGTAAATACGATTCCATGCATTCCATTTCTTCTAGCTGCTTCTATATTGATCATCTTATCATCTATAAACACACAATCATCTGGCACTAATCCATATCTGTGTATCAACAGTTGATAGATTCGATCATCTGGTTTAATAAGCTTTTCTTGGTATGATAATATGTATCCATCTAAGTCTTTCAAAAAGTCTACCTTGCCCCCACATTCCTTATGTAGCTTCTCACTAAAGTTCGATAGCACATAGACGTTATATCCCCTCTTCTTCAAATCTTCAATCCAAGCTAAAGTATATGGATAAATCTCAACTGTACCGCTAATATTGGCATACATCTGACGAATCTCATTCTCTACTGACGGATCATTCTTAATAAACACTTCAAGTAACTGCTCTGGAGTCAACACTCCTTGATCAAACGCATCCCATGTTGGACTTAATACTGTGGCTTTCGCTACTTTATTAAACACTACATCGCTAAATCCAAAACTAGCAAAATGTCTCTCCCAACAAAAAGATAGCAACACGTTTCCAATGTCAAATATGATGTTATGTATCATGGTCTTTGTCCTTTCTTTTATTATGTTTTATGATGAAATAAAATATATCTATCATATGTTATTTATTATATTTTACAAATATTATTACTCTTTTAACAAACTTTTTGAACATATTAATCAAATTATACCATATTTATCTTCCTCAAACCATAAAAACGTTGAAAAATATGTAAAGTATTTATCTATATCGTTATTTTTCACAAATTATACATAATTATTGTTTACAATATTAAGTAACTTATTT
Source organism: Lachnospiraceae bacterium (assembly GCA_019421365.1). GTDB lineage: Bacteria > Bacillota > Clostridia > Lachnospirales > Lachnospiraceae > Anaerosporobacter. The sequence goes on along the minus strand of JAHZFJ010000021.1, from coordinate 18,974 downwards.
AAAATAGAAGTAGCAAACTATTCAGTCCTAGGTATACATATGTTGATATCATTCAACTGTTGATACTTTCAGCATTGTATCAAAGTACCTAATTGGACAAGTTCTTTTTGTCCAGCAATTGGAATAGTAGACAAATAAGTTCATCATGAACAGAAAGAGGTTAACATGAAACAAGAGAAACAAAAAATTGATTCTTCTATGAGCTTAAGTAAACAAAGAAAATTACAAAGACAAAAGGAGATCCAACAAAAAAAACGTCAAGACAAGATCAATAAAATTATTGGTATATGTGTAATTGTAGCTATTATTGTTGGCATTGGTTCTTTCGTTGGTTACAAAGTGTATAGAAATGCAACGAAGATCGTAGCAAGTGCTGATTATAGCAAGTACATTGCAGATAACGGATTTATCGATGGCGTTACTGCTACTTCCGCAATTGATTTAGCTGATTACAAAAACATCACAGTTCCACTAAGTGAAGTAGAATACTCAGACGAATCTGTAGAAGCTGACATTCAAAAACAATTAGAAGACAATAAAGCATTGGACAAAGAAGCTACAGCTGCAATTGCTGATGGCGACAAAGTAAACATCGATTATGTTGGTACTGTTGATGGTGTTGAATTCGAAGGTGGTAACTCTAAAGGTGAAGGTTATGACTTAGTAATTGGTAGTGGTTCTTTTATAGATGACTTTGAACAACAATTAATCGGACACAAAGTTGGTGATGATGTTACAGTTGAAGTTACATTCCCAGAAGAATACTCACAAAATCCTGATTTAGCAGGCAAAGATGCTGTATTCCAGGTAACAGTTAATGGTATCTATGTAACTCCTGAATTTACTGATGAATTCGTAAAAGAAAATTTATCCGATTATGCTACTACAGCAGATGAATACAGAACTTATTTAAAAGAAACAAACTATAACACAAATCTTGAAAAATGGATTTCTGATTATTTAGTAAAAGAAACTACAGTAAATTCTTATCCAGAAGAATATACTGCTCATTTAGCTGCTACTATGAAGAATTCAGATTACAACTACTACGAAACAATGAAAGCATATTTTGCAAACTACAGTGCCGATTATGCTAACAGTTCTTTCGAAGATTACATGGGTATGTCAGAAGCTAAATACGATAAGCAATTAAAAACTACTGCTAAAGAAAATACAAAAGCTACCCTTATCTATCAAGCAATTCTTGAAAATGAAGGTGTTACTGTTACACTTGATGAATGTAAAGCTTATCTATTAGAAAATGGCACAACTGAAGATGGATTTAACACTCAATTAGAACAATATGGTACAGGATACTTAGTACAAAGAATGGTACAAGTTAAAGCTCTTGAAATCGTTAAGGGACTTGTAACTGTACAATAATAAATCAAAAAATGCATGCCCTAGTTTTCATAGGACATGCATTTTTTACTATTTAACGCAACTCAATCATTTCATATAGTAAAGCATTTTCATATCATTAATGGCATTTAACAGTGAATTTCTTTGTGACCTTCCCTGCTTTTACTGTTACTACTACTTTACCAGCCTTCTTAGCAGTTAACTTACCTGTATTCTTGTTAATAGTTGCAATCTTAGAATCTGAAACCGACCAAGTAATAGATGCCTTTGTTCCGTAGGCCGTTGCTTTACAAGTAAATGATTTTGATGCCTTTAATTCTTTGGGTACTGAATCCAATTTAATATAAGGTTTCTTAACTGTTACTTTGGTTTTGAATACATATACTTTTCCATTTTGTACGTATCTCGTTGTAATAGTGGCTGTACCAGCCTTATTAGCAGTAAGTTTTCCTGTCTTACTAACTGATACAGCAGACTTCTTACTTGTATAATAGGTAGCTGTATCACCTGATAGAGAGTTCTGTACTTTCGTTCCTAATGTATACGTACTACCAGTATAAAGAGTTTTGCTAGCTACTAATGATGGTAAAACTGGGTTCTCAAGCGTAACAACATACTTTGAGGCATGTGGCATGGTCACAGTTACTTCTCCATTATCCATTACTCTTACATAGCACTGTGGCTCTACTTGTTTATCTTGTTCATTCACATAACTTATGAAGATTGATTTACCTACATATTCTTTGCCTGCTAAGAATGTTAATTTCCCTTCAAATGGGAACACACCATTATGTGCTAACTCAAAATAAGTAACCCCCGTGATACTAACACAGGATCTTTCGGAGAACTTTCCCCACTACTTCCACTTCCAGAAGACTCACTACCATTGTTTCCATTATTCTCATTGCCTGCCCCCGAGTTATTATCAGAATCTATATCCTTTATCTTTCTTAAATACAATTCATCAATGGTACCCCAACAACCTGCACCACCTTTTACAGACATACCAACCGTTACCTTAGTATTATTCTTTTCTACTTTGATTTCTGTTACCGTCGTTTCTTTCCATTCTCTCCAACCACTTAGATAATCAGAAACAGTAGAATATTCATTATCGTTTGTTTTTACATACAGCGTTATATTTTCCTCAGCACCCATATTACCACCTTGGGCAAATGCAGAGAACGCATATATGCCTGCATCTAGTGTGACTTCTTTTTCTACTGTGAACTCTACACCATCTGCACTATAAAAATGTAAACAGTAATTTCCTTCCTTAGCATCAGAATATCCAGGATCATAGCCTCTTCCTGTGAAATTCCAATCTGATAACCCCTCTTCAAATCCGCCATTTTCGATTAAGGATTTGGCTTTTATCTCAACTTTGCACTTTACTGTAAAGACTGTATCCCCCTGTGTTACAATACCGTGAACTGTATAATTTCCAACAGCATTTAATACAGACAAATCCTGCTCATCCCATTTAACAATAACATCTTTAACAGAACCATCATTATATACTGCAGAGACAACACTGGGAAGTTCTATGTTGTCCCCAAGGATGAATGTAGCACTAATATCCGATATAGCATCTATCTTGATTTCTCCTGCTGTTGCACCTGTATCCACGTACTTGAATACATTTAGCGAAGGTAATGGATTTCCGTAAAAGTCAAACATCGCTTGATTATCCCAAGAGCTTCCCCCATACCAAACACCTGCATCTTCAGAATCATACTCACCTGCATAACTTGAAGCCCAGCCAGATCCATTTATTTCCCATAATTGTTTATTGGTCTCTAACACCAATTGTGCATCTTCTGCCGTTTTATCATATACCCCAACAGGAATCCATGCTGGCTCCCAGTAGAATACGCCAATTCCTGCAGCACCTATATCTGCTACTGCTTGTATGACATCACGAACTTCTGTTGCCTGTCCTTGTACACTAATTGGATATGTAATTGCAAGACTGTCTTTCCCTTCTTCTAATGTATTGCCATGACCATCGCCATCTTCATAGGTATATCCATAAGAAGTCTCTGCTACCATCACTTCCTTATCATACGTGGATGCAATTTCTGATAATACACTTGTTAGGTTAGAAGTTGTTCCATGCCAGAATGGGTAGTAAGAACTTGCAAATACATCATAATCTACTCCATTATCATTCAACGTCTTCGCAATATTAGCATAGTTACCTGCTTTTTGAATATCTGTAAAATGTAGTGCCACTTTAATAGTTTCATTAGATCCATATCTTATATTACTAATCTCACGCACTGCCTTGCTACCAGCATTGAAGATTTCACACATATTCGACCATGAGGTTTCCCCTGCTATACCATTGTTGGTCTCATTACCTACTTGTACCATGCCAACATCTGCACCAGCATCAATTATGGTATTCAAACTTGCTGCAGTAAATTCTTCAACCGCTTGTTTTTTCTCCTCTAGTGTATAACTATTCCATGCTTTTGGTGCTTTTTGTTTTGCAGGATCTGCCCAGAAGTCGGAATAATGAAAATCTACTAAAGTCTTTAGTCCTGCATCTGCTGCAAGTCTTCCGATCTCCGCTGCTTTTGCAACATCGTTATTACCACCACCATAACCATACTGGCTACCACCTTTTATTTGATATGGATTATTCCATACACGCACACGAACATAATTAACACCTGATTCCTTTAGTAAATGAAAGAAACCTGCTTTATCTAATATATTCCCCTCAAAATCTTTATACTGCACTCCACTGTCGATTTCACTAAGGTAAGAAGAAACATCTACACCTTTGATAAAATCATCATTCATCCCGGTTACTCTCGTTACGAAGATATCTGCATCTACAGGATCGACCGCACTAGAAGGTTTACCATCTAGTTTATAGAGCTTGAAGTCATCAAGATCACACCAATATCCAGAACCAGTTAAATTTCCTTGTAATTCTAGCGTTATTGTGTCATCACTGTTTAATGTAAAGCTTTCTGTTTCATATGTTTTCCACTGATTCCAACCTGTAGTTGTTACATTGGTAATACTTGTAGGTTGTTCGTTGATCAGTAATGCCAATCCAGATTCAGCCCCATTAACATCTGCACCTTCTTTACCATCGACTCTGAAACTTATCTTATATTCGCCTTCCTCTAACCCTGTAATTTCTTTCTTAATATTAAAGGAAACTGTATCTGCCTCATTATTCCAGATGTTAAGGAATTTGGTTGTATTACTACTATAACTGTCTGATTTAACCATGTAACCGGCTTGATCTGTGGTCCCCATACTAACAGTCCAACCTGTCATATCTCCAGTTTCAAAGCTACCATTTTGTATTGTTATCTCATAAGGTTCCTCGGAGTAATCCGATACACTATCATATGTTACTTCTGCGTGTGCTTGGAATCCAGAGGTGTCAAAGCCTAAAATCTGTCCCATCATAATAATTATTACTAATCCCAAACTCATCTTTTTCCATACTCTTTGTTTTCCCATGTAATACCCTCTTTCTTGCTAATTTCACCCCATATTAGCATTATATTTTATTATAAAGCATGATAAAAATTATCTAGAATGGAGATTTGATTCCCTATTCCCAAAAAACTAGGAGTCAAAAATAAATAACTCCTAGTTTTTTGATTATTCTTCTAGTCCCTAACTTAGCCAGCATTCTACAAACTGCCTCTCGTAAAACTTGCCTTCGTCAATTTGCACATCTAAAACTTAACTAATGTTATGCCGGACGTAGTTCATTAAGCAACTGTATGAAGTCGTTGGTACTTAGGCTATGTATTTTAGAGCCTTATGTACCACTACGAACTTCATCCAAGCGAGAGCGCGTTGCGAGTGAACTACGTTTGGCATAACATGTCATATATATATTGGTGCAAATTGACAGGACCCAAATTAAAATTGGATTTTGACACCCGAATCATTATAATTCTTTCATAACCACTGGTGAGCAGATACCTGCTTGTGGCCATTCTTCATTCTCATTATGGATAATAATTGTTATAACTTGATTTTCTTTCGCTTCTTTCGGCAAATTAACAATCATATGCCCACCAAAAGAATCTGTTCTAGAAGCCAACAATTCACCATTCAAATAAATCCATGCATATCCCTTAACGTCACTAATATATAGATATCGATTTTCTTTTGCTTCCCCAAGATTAGCGACACAGCGATACAATGCATATTTGTGTAATTGATCTGACAATTGTGTTTGTGGTACTCCGTCAAATGCGATTGGTTCAAAGCTATTCATATCATTCTTATCAACCTTAGGATTTGGATTAGGCATCTCATCGAATAGTTTATAATACATTCGCCAATTATCAATAACACGTTCTTGCACTGGTACAACATAAGGGAATGATTCCACTTCTAGAACTGGGATCATAACTTCAGTTTGAAGATCGAAATCCTTAGCACTAACCCTGATCTGTACATCCCCTTTATCAATTGGCGCTATTATTGCTTGCGCTTTACCATGGAATAATTTTCTCTCACTAGATACATCATCTTCATGAGAGTTCGGATCTCCATTTCCTACTCCTAATATAATTGCATTTGAAACATCAAATGTAATCATATTATCTGCATTCGGAATTACTGTACCATTTTGATCGACAAGGCTAACATTAATCGCTACAGCATCAAATCCATCTGCAACTAATTGTTCTTGACTTAAACTTACCTTCAGACTTGTTGGTTGTTCTGCAGTTAACTGAGAGTCATTCGCTACGATTTCACCCTTACGATATCCAACAGCCTTTAACTCTCCCACTTCATATGAAGCAGAAAATTCTACATGATTAATCGGATCTACTACCTTTTTATCTATTACTCTACCATTAACCAATAAGGCAACTTCTTCACAATTTGTCACTACCTTGACACGAATCTCAGTACCCGTCTCATGTCCTGCTGACCAAGGTGATATGATGTGTACCATCGGTTCTTCTTTCCAATAAGCTTTATAGAAGTAACATGCATCTTTTTCGAATCCACAACTATCATACGTACCAAAGAATGTACCTACACTTGGCCAAGTAAATGGAGTTGGTTCTCCGCGGTAGTCAAATCCTGTCCATACAAAAGCCCCTGCTACAAAAGGCCTCTCTACAACCATCTTCCATGCTTCACTTATGGTATTTCCCCACAAAGCACAATCATCATCATAAGAGTTAATTAAGTTCTGACTATAATCTGTGACATATTCCCCACGTACCATGAAGGCACTTGCTGTTTCGGTTCCTATTAGTGGTGTGTTAGGATATTTCTTATGGAAGCCATCATATCGACCTGGGTTATAATTAATTCCAGTTACATCTAGGATTGTGGAAGCGCCTTCTTCTTCCATATAGCCACCGTTGAATGCACCAAGAACTGGTCTTGTATCATCCACACGTTTTACTGCTGCCCTTAACGCCCCTGCCATACGTCTACCTTTATTCGTACCTTGTAATGGTTCTTCATTAAGCACGGAATATAGTATTACACAAGGATGGTTTCTAGATTGTCTCACAATCCCTTCAACCTCCCTAATTGTTTCCTCTGAAGACGAAAAGGTTCTATTCTCTACCATAACCATTAATCCTAGTTCGTCACAGATATCTAAAATTTCAGGATCCGGATTATGCGCGCATCTGTATGCATTGGCTCCTAATTCCTTCATTAGTCGTATTCGGTACTCTTTGATGGAATACGGAACTGCAACTCCTACACCTGCATGATCTTGATGATTACAGAATCCTAATAACTTAATATTTTTTCCATTAAGCCAAAATCCAGCTGTTCCATCAATGGAAATCGTACGAAAACCAATATTCTCTTCGACTTCATCAATACAATCGCTACCTTTATATAACTTAGTAACTGCCTTGTATAGATACGGCTGTTTATAGCTCCAAAGAATTGGATTATTAACATAGATTTCACCGGTAACCATTGCTGTTTCATATCCATGTATAATATCTTTTCCTGTTAGTGCGGCTTCCCCAACTAAATTACCTTCCTGATCATACAAGCAGGTAATAGCTTCTACATTATGTTCATGTTCAAAACTATTTTCGATTTCAGCTGATATTAAAACATTCCACCTACTCTTCTCTACCAGTTCAGGCTTTATGAATATACCATCGTGAGCCAAATGTACTTCAGACTTCTTAACTAACCAAACATTTCGGTATATTCCAGCTCCTTCATACCACCAGCCTTCCCAAGCAGATGCATCAATACGAATTGCTAGTGTATTGGGTATTACTCCAAAGTTCGCCATATCCGTCATATCTACACAAAAACTGTTATATCCGGAATAGTTATGTTTTAGTATGGAACCATTCACATAAATCTGAGAATCACAAGACATTCCTTCGAATTCCAATAGAATTTGCTTGTTTCGATCCTCTTCTGATAGTTCAAATCGCATACGATACCAACCGATTCCACGTTCTTTATAGCCTTGATTCGGAGAGCCATCTTCTACAAAATCATGTTTTGTAACCCAGTCATGAGGTAAGTTAACAATCTCCCAATCCGTATCATCATAGTTCGCATCAGCAGGCCCACGGTATGCCCCTGCCTTTGAAAAACCATATACATCATCATGTTGTTTCGTAGGTGGTAAAACCGATATATCTTTCTCAACAAAACGCCAACCACGATTTAAACTATAGACTTGCTGTCCCTTTTTATATTTCTTCATTGTCTACTCCTGTCTATTCCTTAACCGCAGCACCACCTAATGAGGTGATTAACATCTTCTGTGTAATTACAAAGAAAATAACAAATGGTATTGCAATGAGCAATGAACCTGCTGCAAAGGTTGAAAATAAATTTTTCTTGTCTGTTACAAAACTAAAAAGTCCAAGTGCAACTGTTTGTACTTTTGAGGAACGAAGAACCATCTTAGGAAAAATAAAATCCATCCATGGTGCTGTAAAACTAGTGATTCCTAAAAAGATAATAATTGGTTTAGCGATAGGTAAAACGATTCTGTAGAAAATCTTAAAGTGGCTTGCGCCATCTATTCTTGCCGCTTCATCAAGACTCTTTGGAAGTGTATCCATATAACTCTTTACTAACCAAGTATTATAAGGTATGTTTCCAGCTACATAAACCAAAACAAGTCCCCAAAGGGTATTTAATCCGTCTATTCGAAGAAGAATTACATAGATCGCTACCATACCAACAAAAGAAGGAAATATTTGGAGAATTAATAACGCCATCATCATTCCCTTTTTTAATCGAAAAGTAAATCTCGAGAATACATATGCACTTAAAGCACATACGAAAATTGTTGATAACGTTGTCGCTACAGCTACAATTAATGTGTTTTTGAACCATATCAAATAATCTGTCTTCTTAAACAAGTATTCAAAATTAGAAAGAGAGATTCCATCGCCAAATGGTATAATACTTAACGCGGCTATATTTTGTTGATTAGAAAAAGCTGCACTTACAACATACACCAAAGGATAGAGAACAAATATACTAGTACCAATTAAAAAGAACCAAACAATAAATTTATTAATAAAATGTGCTGTTTTCTTTCCCATGTTACACCTCTCCTTCCTTAAATGATTTTGTATTTTTAAAGCTCCATATTGCTATAGGCGCAAGTACTATGAAGATAACTACCGCTAACACAGATGCATAATTGTACTTCATAAGCTCTACGGTTAACTGATAAATCCATGTTACCAAGATATCCGTACCACCTGCAGAGGTTAATGTACTATCTGCTACCTTTGGAAGACCTCCAGTTAGGAAGTAGATTGCACCAAAGTTATTGATGTTGTGTGTTAATGACATAATAATAAGTGGTGTTGTCTGGAATAATACCAATGGAAGTGTGATTTTTCTAAACATGTAGAATTTATTAGCTCCATCAATCTTAGCTGCTTCATATATGTCAGGTGAGATAGCTGTCATGTTACCCATAATCAATAACATAAAGTAAGAAAAACCTGCCCAAAGATTGACCATTACACAGACAAATCTACTCAACCACAAATCGCTTAACCAAGGAATTGTTGTATCTATAACCCCTAATTGCATTAATGTACGATTAACAATACCAAAGGATCCATTCAATAAGTTCTTCCATACAAGCATACTTACGACTGATGGAATGGCATATGGTAAGATGAATATAGAACGAAATACTGGTTTTATCTTAATCTTGCTTTCTTGTAACACTACAGCCATAATAAGTCCGCCTGCATAGCATGTAACCGTAGCTAAAACACCCCAGATAATTGTCCATACTGCAACACGTCCGAAAGCACTGGTCCAGGTTGTTTTCCCACCAAACATTGTTATGAAGTTATCAAGTCCTACCCAATCAACGGTATTGTTGGGTGGTATATGATCTGGCGCTGAATAATTGGTGAATGCTACACATGCCGAGAATACAAGTGGTACCACTACAAAAAACAAAACTAATAGTACTGCAGGTGATAAAGCTAGCAAAGGAAACGTGTTCCCCTTTACCGATTTCATTGCATCCTTTTTTTCTCTAAGCGTTCCTGTCAAGCAGAAATCTTTATACTCCTCCATTGCGTTACGTACAGATACTATGTAGATTACAATAAAGATCGCAATAACTGCTAAAATCATAATACCGTCAATTAACATAAAAATTGAATTATTACGTTCTTTTACTGCTAAATCTGGTTGTGGAAATCCAAGTGTTATTAAGTTATATATCTTCTGTATAAAGAATGGGGTTAAACATATTCCAATTATTTCAACCAAACTAAAAAGTAGACCTTTTACATATTGCTTGAAATATAGAATGTGGCTAAGTCCCATGAAAATGATTGATGTTATCAAAACTCTTGCTTTTGATGAGCCATCTGGCTTTAACGTGGTATTCATCTCGAATCTCCTCCATTGCTGACTTTTCCGTTGTGATAAATATGGGCCGTTCCTTATTCAGTAAACGACCCACTAGTTAACTACAATTTATTTTGTTAAAATTGCAGTATTACAAGATTCTAATTCTGTTTGTACATCTGCACCATCCCAGATATTTGAACATGCACTTATCATTGGATCCCAGAAGTTATCGATCTCAGGAATTGATGGCATTGGGTAAGCATACTCTAATTGTTTTTGAAAACCTGTTATATATTCACTATCTACTGTTATTGAAGTAGAAGGGATTGCTCCTGTTAATTCATAACGTAATTGTTGCATTTCATCAGAGATTAAGAACTTAGCAAAAGCTTGTGCTTCTGCTGGGTAATCTGTGTAAGCAGAAACTTGCATAGTACGTGCTCCAGAGAAAGATGCTGCTGGTTGATCATCTCCTGGTAATGCTGGTAATGTAGTTACACCAAAGCTCATTCCTGCTTCTTCACAAGAAGCTACATTCCAAGGGCCTGTTATATACATAGCTGCGTTTCCGCTTGTGAATGCAGCTAAACAAACTGAGTTATCTGCAATATCTGCTGCAGGTACATCAAGATACTCTCTAAATGATTGGAAGTATGTCATACCTTCTACAGCTTCAGCAGTATTCATATAGCTGCTTGAGTTATCTGTTCCTGACTCACCAAATAATTTGTTTCCACTTTTTCCAGTGAACATTGGTGAGTAATACGCATCTGAAACATTCCAAATAATTCCGTATTTACCAGCCGAATTGAATTCTTGGCAGAATTTTTCTACTTCTTCCCATGTAGCTGGTACACTATCTTCTGAAATTAAATCTTTATTATAAAACAATGCATATGTTTCATCAGCTACTGGGTAACCGTAATATTTTCCATCATAGTTAACTGCACTCTCACAAGAAGCTGCTACTTTACCTACAATATCGGACTCATCTTCAACTGGTAAGATATGTCCTCCTGATACCAAACCTCCAATTGTGTTACTTGGTGTAGCAAATACGTCAGCACCAACCCCACCAGGGCCATCAAGTGCAATTTGTGTATTGGCATCGCCAACTTCTACATTTTCATACTCGATTGTAATGTTAGGATATAATGCTGTGAATGCTTCACCAGCTTGTTTGATAAAATCTTCTGTTTGTCCTGACGATTCCCATACTTTTAATGTGATATTATCTGTCGTTAAGCCACCATTATCTGCTGTCTCGTCAGTTTCAGTTGATTGTGTCGTGTCAGTTGTTGTAGTATTGGTATTCTTATTGTTTCCTTCATTCTTACTTCCACAACCAGTTAATAAAGTTGCTACCATTGTTGTTGCTAATAATACTGATACAATTCCTCTTTTTTTCATACTTTACCGTTCTCCTCTCGATATCTGAATATTTCGTGTTAATCAAATCTTTGTTAAAATAGTCTTTTCAACTTATCCTCTTTAACATAATCCTTTATCTTTACTTCTTTGTCGAAGCTTTAAAATTAATATCGTAACCGAGTAATGTCTTTTGCGTTACTTCCACCCCTGATAATGCATCAATTAATACTTTACAAGCCGCATTTCCTAATGCTTTTACATCAAACTCTAATGTTGTGATTGGCGGATTATGACTTGCTAAAAATAAACTACCATAAAATGATGCTACTTTTATATCTCTTGGTATCTTCACATGCTCCGTGGCAAGCTTTAATAGTACTTGACTACAGATTTTGTCATCCATGCAAACAATACAATCAATTCTTTTATGTAATATATCATCTACCGCTTGTTCCACCATCAAACGCGTATTACAATCTAAGTAGATACAATCGCTTCTTGGCGTAATTTGATTCAATTCACATCCTTCTATGAAACCTTGATAACGCATACGGCTTACTATGTGAGTTGAATTATTTCCTATAAACGATAAGCGTTTTAGCTTCTGCATGATGAGCATCGATGTCATCTCTCTACATGCCTCTACATGATGATTATCTATCTGGATTACTCCACTACTTTCAGAAGTACCAACTACTACAAACGGTACATTGTGCTTACTTAGATATTCAACTTGCGCATCATGAATTCGTGTTCTCGTTAATATGAATCCATCAACCTTTTTGTTTTCTACAAGTCTAACTAACTTCGTAATATCATCTGCTCCCACGGTAGAAACAACAACGTCATACTCATAACTTGTTGCCATTTCAATAATTCCAAGAAGACAAACCTGAAAGAAGGGTATCTCATTCAAATCAGAATCATTAGGTAAAACAACCCCAATATTGTATGTCTTTGATTCTGCCAAACCTCGTGCTATCATATTGGGCTTATACCCACACTCCTGGCAAAAGTCTAATACTCTTTTGCGCGTTGATGCACTAATTCTTCCTTTCCCAGAGATAGCCCGAGAAATTGTTGTTTTAGAAACTCCAAGTTCTTTAGCAATGTCATCAATTGTCATTTTATTGTTATCCTCTTTACACCAATTCCTCTCATTCATAATAACACCCCTTTGCGCAATCGGTTGTTTTATAGTATTATCTTAACATTAGGTATATTTTTAGTCAATCCACCGGTTTTTATCTTTTCTTTGTATGTTTTTTGTGCAATTAGACTAAGTTTTTTGTTGTTTCAGCGCAACAGCGCGCAACTCTTTAATTAATAATTACGCTGATCGTGTAATCGAATGGTATTATATAATGTATATTTTCTATGATGTATGTAACTATAGCAAGAGCACGATGCAAGTATCTGGAAATGATAAACCTATAAACGCTGTTATAAGTTGATTAAATCAATAAATTATAAAAAGTAAAGTATTGACACACAAAATACAAACATTTACAATTATGATATCATTTGTTTTGCACTAACGGATACTACTAAAAAAATTTATTTAATTAGAATATGCCCAGGATATACTTACATGGATATTAATTTAGCTAATGGAACAAATGTATTTAGAATTTAACTTAACTGGTGTAATTAGATGGTAGGAAGAAGGAATAGTATGATTAAAAAGATAATAGTAATATGTCTTACAATTTTATTTTTAGTATCGTTTACTGCTTGTAAAAAAGAAACGACAGATAGTATATATCAACCCATAATCAAAGATCTCAAATGGGGAATGGGCGAGAACCAAGTCATTAAATTACTCGATAATATGAATGATATGGATTACAAGCAATATGATTATGATGCTAATGACAATAATCAAGGGAACAATAATGAGGGTAAGACTTTATTAAGCTTTATAGAGTTGAATAGTCCAATCAAAAAATTTGGTTATAATGCTAGGGTGATGTTAGAGTTTTCAAAAGAAGGGTATGACGGTCTAGCTGGAGAAGGGTTATTAAATTGTATTATCCTCGGGTATTCTGATGTAACAGAAGAAGAACTGTTGGCTCAATTGAAAAGTGAATTAGGAGATGATTACAGCGAGAATTCTATGGCACCCGGTATTAAAAGTTATATATGGAAAAGTAAGACAGAGATGAAGGATATTCCTCAGGAAACATTTGATAATGTATGTACATATTTAAAAAACAAATCGCCTAACACGAGTGAGACCATATTATTTCCAAAGGTTGATGAACCAGTGAATCACATTGTATTTGGAGTTACAAAATCGGAAGATAGGACATCGTTATCCGTTACCTATTATAGTGATTGGGAATGGTTGATAAATTATCTAAACAATACGTCAAATTAAAGAATATATATTGTCAGAAATGATAAGCGCAAAAAATAGCCGTCCTGCTCTCTGGTAAAGTTTAGGACGACTATTCTGTAGTTATCTAATAATTCGCCGAGACAGATAGGTGCCACTATCTTCCGGCTGTCTTTTTAAGTATATTATAAACCATTCATTGAGAAGTGCCAATTGTATAACGCTCATCATCGCAATACTTACACATTACTGATTTTTCCGACTCTTTTTAATTTACATATCCCTTGTGTCATTGTTCCCATAGGACAATATACACACCATGACCTAGGCTTATATAAAACCATAGTTATTAATCCTAAAATTGTTGAGGTTAACATAACACTATAAAACCCAAAGGCAAATTGTACCGCCCATGGTGCTATCGCTGTTCCATGATAAGCGAAGCTCCATGGAACTTTGAAGGTCCATAAGATTTTTACTATCTCTCTTACACCATGAACTTCGCTAAACACAAGATACGTAGTGAATAACATATTTCCAAACATGGTTAAGAAGAATAACAAGAATCCATAACGAAACCACTTACTTCGAATAAATGCTGGAATATCCTTCTTCCTTGATATCCCTAATTTATTACCAAGTAAGTCAAACAATTGCCCTCTTCCACAATAACGATTACAATATGCTTTGTTTCCTTTACCTATGGATATTAGCAATGGTACCAAAAAACAAATCAGGCCTAACCAAGCAAATAGAATATTAAAGAAACCTAATATCAGGTAGGCAGCAGACATAATCCAAAGATATTCATACCATCTCTTCTTTTTGTTTCTCATCTTATCCTTCCACCTGCTCTTTCATAATCTCTTCCTGTTGAACCATAATCTTGATTACAGATGCCGGACATGCTTTAGCACATAAACCACAGCCCACACATTTTTGTAAATGTACCATAGCAGATACGCCATAAGGTACATGAATTGCATCTCTTGGACAGACCTTAATACAACTACCACAAGCAACACATTGTGCTTCATTCACAGAAGCAAATCTTCTTCGTACTGTCATAACTTCCTCCCTATCTTTTTTTAGAGTATAACAAGTAGAAGATTTTCTATCTGTAACTAAATCACCAAATTAATCCCCATCCTTTACATTTCGATTAATATATCTTGCTTTGAATTTGGAATACATGATTTTCTGTTCTCCATATAGTCCCGAATATCCCGATAACACATAACTAATTGCAATTGCCAATAGAAAATACGGAACCCCTTTGTAGTCAAATAATTCGAAGGAGATAAACAAGGTTGCAAGAGGACAATTCGTTACTCCACAAAAAAGCACTGCCATGCCGATACCAGCGCACAGAGAAGGCGAGACTCCAAGAGCAAGCCCCATCGCTGAACCTAATGTTGCACCTACGAAGAAGGTAGGTACAATTTCACCACCTTTAAATCCTCCACCAAGTGTAATTGCGGTAAAGAGCATCTTTAATAAGAATGCATAAGGAACAACGTCTCCAAGGAATGCTCTCTTAATCACATCTATTCCTGCACCATTATAATCACGACTCCCAACTATAAAAGTAAGCAGAATGATCATAACACCTGCAACAATAATTCTTATATACTGATTTTTAAATTGTTTTTCTAATTCCCTAGAAGTTTTGTGTAATATCCAACAGAAAATAGAACTCACTCCCGCGCCTATTACTGCTATAAGAATAACAACACTAATAATTCCTATATTCAAGTCAGGTACATCGGCTATATGAAAGGATTCTGGGCTTATTCCAACTATCTCAGATGCAAAGTGCGCAGCTACTAGAGAGGCCACTACACATGGTAAAAATGCCGCATAATACATAACCCCTACCGTGATAACCTCCATAGCAAAAACCGCAGCAGCCATTGGAGTACCGAATAACGCTGCAAATGCAGCGCTCATACCACACATAATCAGCACTTTACGGTCCATCAAATCTAGCTTTAACACGCGACCTATTTTGTCTCCAAAGCTTCCACCAATCTGTAGAGCAGCTCCTTCTCGTCCTGCTGATCCTCCCACCAAATGGGTCAGCACAGTTGAGGTAAATATTAAAGGTGCCACCTGAAAAGGTACAACTCCGCTATTATGTATTGTATCAATAACAATATCGGTTCCACCATCTTTTGTAATACTGAAACTCCGGTATAGCAATACAATAAGCAGACCAGCTACTGGTAATAAGAATATTAACCACCCGTATCTTAATCTGGTTTCCGTTGCAAACTCCATACAAACGCCAAATAAGGAGCCAAAAGCTCCTACTAATAATCCTACTACTACCGCAAGAACAATCCACTTAGTAAACATCAGAAATTGTTTTACTTGTATCTTTAACTTCTGTACTATTAATTCACTTTCTTTCTTACACCATTCTAAAACTTTCATTTCTTTTTACTCGCCACCTATTATGTAATTTATTATTGTCATATTAAGTATAACGCAATTACATAATTATTCAACCCGTAGCGGTAATGCTTATAGAAAGAGAAGGTTAAATTCAGATGATTAAGTTACAAATCTTATTTCAAAAACATATAAAGGCCTATACCAATCAAATATGATTCGAATAGACCTTAAGTACTTTTTAATATAACACTGCCACTATGTAACTTCTAATTTGTTACCTTAATAGTATATTGTTGTTCTACACCATCACACGCAACTGTGATAACAGCTTCACCAACAGATTTTGTTGTATATTCAATACTATATTCCATTGCTTCAATCTCACTATACTCATTATATACAGAATCAATTGCGACTACATCTGGATTTGAACTACTAACGGTAATCTTACTATCTTTTCCTTTACTTGGAATGACGCCATCTATTGTTGCATCACTTCCTGATACCTTTGTTGCCTTTATAACCGTAACTTCTATTTCTTTCTTTATTGAGCCAGCAGTAAAAGTTACTGTCGCTGTTCCTGGTTTTGCTGCTACAAATATCACTAAACCCAAAGAATATTGCGTATCATAATTCTTTCCATCTTTTGAATATAGAGAAACAACAGAAGGATCACTAACTGATACCTGTATTATATCACTTGAATCTTCAGGGTTAGTCATGCTCGCAAGTAAACCAAATCCTCCACTTTCCAAAGTCATTTTATCATTTTTAAGAGTACCAAAAAAATCTTCTACGGAAATAGATGTCGCTGGCTTTGCAACAACATTTATTGTGAATGCCCCCACATAAATATCACTATTATCCACAGAATAATCGATAGGCTTACTATCTGCATAGACTTTAACTTTGACTGTCCCTTCTTTAACAGCTAAGACATCACCATACCATTCTCCATCTGTATCGTTAACGTAAGTAATAGGACAATCTTTTGTGGAATCTCCCATATCAAAATAATAGTACGAAGCATAATCTAGGTATTCTGAAAAATCATAAAATTGATTTAATATAAATTCTTGTGTAGTACCATCAATTTTTAATTCTGGTTTTTTTACTGAAACAGAAAAGGAACCTACCGTACGTGTCTTCTTATTAAAAGTTTCTTTTACCGTAATCTTTACTTTACCTTGCTTATACGTTTCCATTACTTTACCACCCTTAGTGAGCTTAAGGATCGAAGAGTCGCTTGAATAATATGAATAAGTAGCCTGCTTATTCTCATATACGATTGGACTATACATACTATAATCTACAGGATACTCTTTAAAGGTATCTTTACCAATTTCCACCCAAAGTTTTGCATCATTCATATAAGGAGATATAGAAGAATTCTTAACTGTAACTGTACAAGTTCCTACTTTAGTCTTTTGCTTTTTGTATGTTTGATAAACAGTTACTTTGGTTTTTCCTACTTTTACCCCTGTAAGAAAACCTTTTTTATCCACCTTCGCAATTTTCTTATCCGCACTTTCATATGTATAGGTGGCTTTTTTTATCGGATTTTTCACATTAACACTGTATGTATCTTCCCCCATTGGTATTGAGAGTTTGGTTGATTCAACAGAAGGTTTCGTTGCTGCTGAAACTACCTTCACCGGCTGCATACTGAATATGCAGTTCATAATTAATAATACCGCTAATAAGACCGATATTTGTCTTTTCCTTTGTTTCATTTTACTCCTTCTTTCTTTTTTCATTTGATGATGCCAATATGTATTATTTACTATTTAGTAAATTATTGTGAACCATTATATTCAGGTTACACAATGTAATTAATTGTATTATCTTGACGAATATAAGTCAATAAGAAAGAAGTCTGAGATTTCCAAATATTAGTTTTAAGGAAGAGTGCATTAAATGAAAAAAATATACTACTTGCAGGGTAAACTTGCATTTATGGATATAGCTAAAAATTAGCCACATCATAATAAAATTCATTAAAATGACGTGACTAACTTTTATATTATCTATGCAATTACATTACAGTTTTTCCTTAGAATTTACCAGCGTCAGCTGCTTCTTGAATAGCAACTGCAAATGGTTAGTTTATCAAGAATAAGTATCTGTTGTGTATTACATGGGTATTACTTAGGGATAATTATAGGGGTTCAGGACGACACATTACTATTTTCGGTTAAGATATACCTATAATCCCTACCTTCTTACTCAATCCACTCTTCTGAAACATAGATTCATATTCCTTAAGTTTACACTTTGGTACTTTAATAACGACGTTTGTTTTCATTCCATCGAACGCACCCTTAAAGCAACTCTCGATCTTCTTAGCTTTTATCTCTATCGTTTTTATTCTTCTGGAAAACGATTATCTTTCTCCTTAAAAGAGCCAAATGTATCAGCTTGGTTAATCCATTTTTCTAGTAAAGAGGGGGTCATATCGTACTCGCGAATGATGTCACATTTTCTTTTACCATTTTGATAAAGTTGTACCATTTGAGCTTTAAATTCAGCAGCATATGTATGTCGTGGTCTTCTAGCTTTTTGTTCGGTCATGGTGGTTCTCCTCTTTTATAATATTTGTATTATACATGAGTGTCCTGGTATAATTAAGTTGTAACACCTTGGTATAAAATTTTGATATAATAAA
>JAHZFJ010000020.1 GCA_019421365.1 Lachnospiraceae bacterium | reverse complement strand
CCGCGACCCTCGCCTTGGCAAGGCGATACTCCACCACTGAGCCACTCGCGCATATTCTGTTGTTGTCAAAGACAATATATATTTTAGCTTAAACCTTGCCGTTTGTCAACAACAAATTATTTAATTTTATACTTTTTTATTATAAATCTACCTTCTCATGCTACCATCTTGCCACATCCCATGCTTATTACAACCAAAGTAAAATTTACCTCCACGTAACCTTGGCATACGCACTTCACCACCCTGTTCTGGGTATAGCTTTACTAATAGCACTTTGTCATAGGTAACGTAAGCAATGAAATTAAGATAATGCTCTTTCGTCATCTCATGATCAAATGTAATATAAAACTCATCATCTATGATCTCAACATTAATGTTGTGTTTATCATCACTTGGCTTTGCTACTGATGCACTTAATTTACGACCACAGCATGATATATCTGCCTCTCCTGTTGCAGTTAGAATGTTTCCACAATTTGGACATACATAAAATTTTATTTTCTTCATATTTCCTCCATCTACTTCATTTGTCTCTAATTCGCCTAATAATATCTGCTCAATATTAACACCTAGTACATCTGATAACCCACGAAGCAAGGAAACATCTGGACAACCAAGCCCTCTCTCCCACTTCGATATTGTCTTATCACTTATATTCATAGCATCTGCTAATTGTTTCTGCGTATAACCTTTTTCGTTACGCAATCGATGAATTAACTTTCCTACTTTTAAACAATCCATGAAATAACCCTGCCTTTCTATAACATGTGAAAAATAGTTTTCACACTACCTCCTCACTTCAATATCATACTTAATGATTAATGATTTTTCAATCAACGCTCCGTAGAGTTATTTTATTACCATAAATATCCATTTTAAATCAACTTAAGAAAATCATAAGAATTTCATAAGAATAATTCATAATAAATATATGACTTCTTAATACATTTTTCCCAAAAATGTGGTTTAATAGAAGAGAAAAATATATTATCGTGTAATATTATATCAGATAACAGGGGATAATTTACTTTATGAAAGAAAAATATAACGATGATCCTTATGATATGAAAGATTTAAAAATTCAAACCGATTTCAGTTTGGATGACGAATTCTATAATATCAAGGAATCACTAAGACAGCAAGTCAATGAACAGATAGAAGAAGACGAAATAATGAATAAGGAGGAAGAAGATTTTAATACAAACAATATGCCAAACTTAGATGATTATCCAAAGAAAAAGAAAAAACGCACAGGTCTTAAGATTTTTATTGGAATATTAACATGTATTATCCTTTTCGCTTCATTTCTTATCTTCACTAAAACAGGCAATCGTCTTATAACGAAACTAATAGCTAATTATATATCTAGTTCCGTTAACAAAGATGATCCTTCAACACCAGACATCGATGAAAGCAAAGAAGTAAGCGAGTATGATTGGAATACCAGAGAAATTGTTGGTCGTAAAGAAGATTATGTTACTAATATATTATTAATTGGTATTGAAGAATTATTTGGCGCTAGGAATACTGATACTATGATGATTGCATCAATCAATACAAGAGACCACACCGTACAACTATCTTCTCTCTTGAGAGATTCTTATGTGAGTGTTCCAGGTTGGAAAAGCACAAAACTTAATGCAGCATATGCACATGGTGGAATTGAACTTTTAAGGGATACCATTGAACAAAATTATAAGATTCACCTGGATGGTTATGTAGCTGTTAATTTTGAATCATTCGAAAAGATCGTTGATACTTTAGGTGGTGTAGAGATTCAATTAGGTGCTGAAGAAGCTCAATATTTGAATACTACTAACTATATTTCAAACAAAGCGTATCGTAATGTTAAAGAAGGTATGAACGTATTAAACGGTAACCAAGCACTAGGTTATTGCAGAGTTCGTAAAGTGCCTACCTATGACGGCGTGAATAATGATTTCGGACGTACTTTACGTCAAAGACGTCTATTGAATGCAATCTTTGAAAAGTATAAAAGCCAAGGTATTGTACAATTAATTAATACAACAAATACTTGTTTAGGGTATGTAAAAACAAACCTTTCAACAGGACAGATTGAGAATCTAATCACTGCTATGTTAGAGATTAACGTCTCTACTGTAGAGATGAAGTCCATTCCTATTGAAGGAACTTATGAATCACCTAAGAAATACGAAAGCACTACTTGGCCAATTCTACTAGATTGGGATGCCAATATAATTGATTTATACAAATCTATCTATGGTGATACCGATGAAGAGGCTTTAAATAATCTAACGGCAATAAAGACTACTATTCAATAAAACAACTCAAACTTCGCACATCAAAATCTTCAAGTGCTAAGTAAAAAAAACAATCTTAATGAGGTTTTATCAGGATTCTAATTATGACTCCTAGCAATTCTCATTAAGATTGTTTTTTATATTATTCAAACACTATGCTCAATATATATACATAATTCTTAACTGGTCTCTCAGACAGATTATCTACATACTCAATTGTAGATGTTAACCATAAGTTCTCTGCTTCCATCAAGAGATTTGATAACATGAATCCCATATCTATCATCTGTTCCGAATGGAACCATTTCTTGATCATCCGATCTTTCTTCAAGAATATATGAATTCGATTATGATAAACTACGAATCGCCATGGTTGACTATTCATACAAGATGGGGATACGCTTGCTGCTTTAATAACCTTTTTAATATCTTGGTTCACTTCTTCTTTATAAACACACAGGTAATCAATTGGAATCCGTTTCGGTTTATGTCCTTCTAACCTAGAATTCGTTCTGGGTTTACCAAATGCTAATGCAGCAATAATTCTCTTATCGCCTTTCCCACGTTTACCAAAAGACATATTAACTAAGCAACTCCCAAGCCCCTTTGATGTAATATATAATGATAATTGTCCAAGTAGATAACCAGCATTCAGATAATACTTTTCAAGTTCATGTTCGTAGATAACCATAAAGTATGGAGCTTCTACACCAAGTTCATTCGCTATAGTTTTCTTTTGGTCCATTTGGCACAAAATTGCATATTCGACTTTACAATCCTCTTTAATGAGAATCTGACGATCTAAAAATGCACGAATATTTCGAAGCATTTGTTCATCCAATGCTTCCATACTGTAATGATAGATTGACTTTCTCTTCCATATCGCTTCGTACATATCCATCGTGCTTCTTAAACCCCTTCCTTATTATGCATTCATCTTCTCTCTTATATTCTTCTTATAATAGAGCGGAGATATACCATAATATTTCTTAAATAATTTACTAAAGTGGTATACATCGTCATATCCAACTTGCTTTGCGATGCTCTTAATACTTTTACTGCTACTTGTTTGTAAAAGTTCCTTTGCTCTTTCGAGTCTAATCTTAATTAGATAATTAATTGGAGACTCTCCAGTCTCTTCCTTGAATATCTTTGATATGTATACTGGACTGAGATACATATTATGCGCTATTTGTTCAAGCGATATGCGTTGTTCATAGTTCTCATTCAAATAATTAATGATTCTTCTAACAGCATAACTTCTATTATATGTTTCAAAATGCTCAACCTCGGATTTCTGCACATTAATAGTTAATCCACGTACAACTTGTACTAGTAACTGAGTCATATACGCTTTAACCATAAACTCTTTTCCAGGCTGCCCTGATTGATATTCAGCTATCATTTCATAACAGATTTTATTCACTTCTTGTTTCATGCGTGGTTTCATATGCATAATTTTGGGATACACACCAAAATCCATTGAATTTTCAGGCGTATTTTTAAAATGTATATCTGAAAAACCAACAAAAAATTCAACCATCGGCTCTTTTACATTCGTCACAACATTATGATGTTTTACACCTGAATCAAAGAACAATACATCTCCCGCTTCCACTTCACATAATTCATCATCAATTAAATATTTTCCTTTGCCCGATAAAATGACACTTATTTGTGGAATATCATGATCGTGATAGATACACTCCTTTACTCTCTTTTGTTTACACACAAAATAAACAGTTGGATTTAAATCATCACAGGAAAAAAAAGTTTCTGTCTGCACACATACACCCCCATTCATTTGATTTATGTCACTAGACCTTAATTTTCAATAAAAATACAACAAAAAAAGAATCACAATTCGACTCTTCTTGCACCGTTATAACCGATTTCTTTAATAAAGTTCTAAAACTTTTTAATCCTTATAGCAGCTGAACTGCTTCTTATTAAATCTATTATATCATGCTTCTAATAATTAAGCATGTAAATAATTTTACCTATTTTTAATATTTATATAACAATATAGACTAAACTTTATATGTTTTTGTCACTGTAACCAAATGTTCTCAAAAAATTTCTACTGCTTAATTACATTTATACAAACTCATTTTATCTATTTTGTACAAGTTATAATTCTATAATTTATCTTCTATATTAACATAATCTTTATTGTCAAGACCACCAGCTTAGCTGGTGGCTTGCTCTGCCCCTATAAGGGGCTATTTCCTGCTTGCGCCCGGGAGCGCCTGATGGATTTGCCAACCGCACTTCTTCCTCAGGCTAGCCCTAAAGGGCTTTTTTTATGCCCCCTTACTCTGGCAAGCTCCTTGAGCCTTTCATGATAGCTTTATTCACCAGCTTCCCTTTCAGGGATTACTTCTTGCTTTTTTGTACTGGCTCACCCGTGAACGGGTCTATATATTCATTCAATGTCATCTGATCATACTCATGATCTTCTTTCAATTGATTTGCAATATATTCTTGTATCTTCTTCGTGTTTTTACCTACTGTATCAACATAATATCCTCTACACCAAAAATGTCTATTTCCATATTTATATTTTAAATTCGCATGCTTTTCAAATATCATTAGCGAACTTTTTCCTTTCAAATATCCCATTACCTCAGATACACTGTATTTTGGTGGTATTCTTACCAGCATATGAACATGATCCTTGCAGCACTCTGCCTCTATTATCTCAATCCCTTTCCTTTTGCAAAGTGTGCTTAATATCTGACCTACATCTGCTTTTATTTTTCCATATATAATTTGTCTCCTATATTTTGGTGCAAAAACTAAATGATACTTGCATTCCCATTTCGTATGGGCTAAACTATTCATATCCATTTTGGATACCTCCTATGTATTTTTTTGTGGTTGGCAAACCCACATTAATTATAACATAGGAGGTTTTTTACTTGAAGCTTAAGCTAACTGGGGACACACCGGCAGAGCCGGTGGTTTATTTTGCTTCTATACAATGAAAAGGAAGGTAACTATCGATCAGTTACCTTCCTTTATAACAGTTTATTTTGTAAAGTATTCAACACCTGCTTCAAAAATCAATTGATTTTGATTTCCAAAGATATTCATAGCAACTCCATCTCCGATACGTTCTGAATGAGCCATCTTACCAAGTACACGACCATCTGGACTTGTAATACCTTCAATTGCACAGTAAGAACCATTAGGATTGAAATCTTCGTTCATGCTTGGATTCCCATTCACATCAACATATTGTGTTGCAACTTGACCATTAGCAAATAACTTCTGTAACCATTCATCATTGGCTACAAAACGACCTTCACCATGTGATGCTGGAATGGAGTACACACCACCAAGTTCAGCCTTAGATAACCAAGGTGATTTGTTTGTTACAACTTTAGTGTAAACAGACTTACTAATATGACGTCCAATACGGTTTGTTGTAAGTGTTGGCGTGTCTGCTGTAATATCTGTAATTTCACCGTAAGGTACTAGACCTAATTTGATTAAGGCTTGGAAACCATTACAGATACCGAGTACAAGACCATCTCTTTGTTTTAACAAATTATTTGTTGCTTCTTTGATTGCTTCATTACGGAATACTGAAGCAATGAATTTGGCAGAACCATCTGGTTCATCACCTGCACTGAAACCACCCGGGAACATGATGATTTGCGATTTATTAATCTCTTCTGTGAATGCTTTAACTGACTCAGTTATATCACTTTCACTTAAGTTGCGGAAAACTACTGTAGATACATCTGCACCGGCTTTTTCAAATGCTTTTGTTACGTCATACTCACAGTTTGTACCTGGGAATACTGGAACGAATACCTGTGGTCTTGCAATTTTCGTTTTTGCTGTGTAGATTGTCTTTGCATCGAATAATTTCGTTTCTAATGCTCCATTCTCACCTTCTGACTTAGTAGGGAATACGTTCTCTAATGTTTCTGTCCAAGATGATAATGCTTCTTCCATGGTAATTACTACGTCACCATATACGAAAGCTGCTTGTTCTGTCACTTCACCGATTACTTCGTAAACTGCTGTAATCTTATTCATATCTGCTTCAGAGACTTCTGCAACGATACAACCGTATTCAGGTTTGAAGTATTCACTTGCTTTAACATTGTCACACAATGTAACACCTAATTTATTACCAAATGCCATCTTACTAACTGCTTCAACTACACCACCACATCCAAGTGCATATGCGGATAATAATACTTTTTCGTTTGCAAGTTTCGTAATCTGTGCATATAATTCCATTACTTGTTCGAATACAGGTATATCATATTCGTCTTTAGCGATATTGAATTTAACAATCTTGCTTCCAGCCTTCTTGAATTCTGGAGTTATGATATCTTGCTGTTTTGCAATGTCTACTGCAAAGGAAACTAATGTTGGAGGCACGTCAATATCATTGAAGGTTCCAGACATACTATCTTTACCTCCGATAGATGGTAAACCAAGTTTCATCTGTGCTTCGTATGCTCCTAATAATGCAGCCATTGGCTCACCCCAACGTTTTGCATCCGTTCCAAGTTTTCTAAAGTATTCTTGGAATGTGAAACGAATCTTAGTGAAATCTCCACCACATGCTACAATCTTAGCTACTGATGATATTATCGCATAGATTGATCCATGATATGGGCTCCAACTTGATAAGTAAGGATCAAAACCATAACTCATCATAGTTACTGTATCGCATTTTCCTTTTAACACTGGAAGTTTTGCAATCATAGTTTGAATTGGAGTTAATTGATATTTTCCACCGAATGGCATTGCAACGGTCGCAGCTCCAATGGAACTATCAAACATCTCAACAAGACCTTTCTTAGAACATACATTAAGGTCATGAAGTACATTTAACCATTTTTCCTTCATGTTCGTTACAACAACTTCTTTTTGTAAGTAATTATCTTCTTTAGATGGCATTGTAACAGTTGCTTTTGCTTCTTGGTGAGCACCGTTTGTATCAAGGAAAGCTCTACTTATGTTTACGATTATATTATCTCTCCAGATCATAACTAATCTTGGTTCTTCTGTAACAACTGCAACTTCAACAGCTTCTAAGTTTTCTTCCGCTGCAAATGCTAACATCTTATCGACATCTTTCTTATCAACTACAACTGCCATTCTTTCTTGTGATTCAGAGATTGATAATTCTGTTCCATCTAGTCCAGCATATTTCTTAGGCACTTTATCCATGAAGATGTGCAACCCATCTGCTAACTCACCGATTGCTACGGAAACACCGCCTGCACCAAAGTCATTGCATTTCTTAATAATTGAACTTACTTCTTCACGACGGAATAATCTTTGAATCTTTCTTTCTGTAGGGGCATTACCCTTCTGAACTTCTGCTCCACAAGTATCGATTGAACTTGTAGTATGTGCTTTCGAAGATCCTGTTGCTCCACCACAACCATCACGTCCTGTTCTTCCACCAAGTAAGATAATGATATCGCCTGGATCAGAATTCTCACGAATAACGTTTCTTCTTGGTGCAGCACCCATAACAGCACCAATTTCCATTCTCTTGGCTACGTAGTTTGGATGATAGATTTCATCTACTAAACCTGTTGCAAGACCGATCTGATTACCGTATGAACTATAACCTTTTGCAGCACCTGTAACAATCTTTCTCTGTGCTAACTTACCTTCTAACGTTTCCTTTAATGATACAGTTGGATCTGCCGCGCCTGTAACACGCATTGCTTGGTATACATAACCTCTACCTGATAATGGATCACGAATTGCTCCACCAAGACAAGTTGCTGCACCACCGAAAGGTTCGATTTCTGTTGGGTGATTATGTGTTTCATTCTTGAAGAATACTAACCACTCTTCTTCTTTACCATCGATCTCCACTGGTACAATAATCGAACATGCATTGATTTCATCAGAGACTTCCATATCTTCTAACTTGCCATCTGCACGTAATTTCTTCATAGCCATTAATGCAATATCCATTAATGAGATATATTTATCATCTCTATCCCTATAGATTACTGCTCTATCTTTGGTATATTGATTATAAGTTGCCATAATAGGCGCTTTGTAGAAACCATCTTCGAATTCTACATCCTTTAGCTCTGTAAGGAATGTTGTATGACGACAGTGATCAGACCAATATGTATCAAGTACACGAATCTCAGTCATAGAAGGATCACGTTTTTCTTCATTCTTAAAGTAGTCTTGAATATGAAGGAAATCTTTGAATGTCATAGCAAGGTTAAGCGATTGATACAATTCATTCAATTCGATTTCTTCCATATGATTAAATCCATCAAATGTAATAACATCAGCTGGCTCATCAAACTTAACTACCAATGTTTCTGGTTTGACAGCATTACTTTCTCTTGAATCAACTGGGTTGATACAATATGCTTTCACACGATCAAATTCTTCATCTGAGATTTCTCCCATTAATACATAAGTTGTAGCAGAACGAATAATTGGTTCCTCTTTTTCATTCAATAGCTTCACACATTGTTCTGCAGAATCTGCTCTTTGATCAAATTGGCCAGGAAGATATTCAACAGAGAATACTTTATCATCACAATTCTTTTCAAATTCTTCTTCATATAATACATCTACAGGAGGCTCAGAAAATACAATACCAAGCGCCTTCTTATAAGTTTCTTCTGTTAAATTCTCAATATCGTAACGGATTAATTCACGAACAGTATCTAATCCTTTTATTCCAAGATAACTCTTAATTTCTTCTTTCAGTTCATTTGCTCTGACAGCGTATGGTGTTTTCTTCTCAACATAGATTCTCTTTACGTTACTCATCGCTTACCTTACCTTTCTGACATACATATATTATAAGAATGTTATAGCATTCTTGTTGCGGCCTGCGCGTCAGCTATGCTGACTTACGGTTACTATCTTTTCATTTGTTTTATTATACCATACTGTATTTTATAAATAAAATTAATATAATTCAATTTACTAATTAGGTTTCCTTATATAAGCGATTTGATTTATAACTGTTTCATATAAAACTAAGGCAAAAAATAGCCTTCTGTCCAGTACCGGAGAAGATTCACAATGAATCACACTCCTATACTTGACAAAAGGCTTAATATTAGTTGTTTTTACTAGTATCTTCTGTAGCTTCTCCATCTGATGCACTTGTATCATCAGTTGCTGTTGTATCTTCAGCTGCTGTATCATCAGTTGTTGTTGTATCCTCTGCTGATACAGGAACAATTGTGTTGTTACCTAAAACTACTTTGTCCCAAACTTCTTCGTTAATTTTAACATCGTAGCCTTCTTTAATCTTCTCAAATTCTTCATCAAAACGAGCAGCTTCTGCTTCATCGATAGCTGCAGTTACAGCTTCATCATAGCTTGTAGTTGCACTATCATCAACCATTTTAATAATGTAGTAACCTTCTTCTGTTTCTACAATACCACTGATTTCTCCATTAGCAAGCTTCATAGCTTCTTCCATGAATGTCTTATTAGTTGTTTCATTCTCATCGTTTGGTAAGAATGATAAATCAGTATAATTTACATCTGAATCACCATCAGTGATACCATCTTCTAAATTCTTGCTATCTTTTACTTTTTCATAGATAGCTTCGATTTTTTCTTTGGCTGCCTTTTTTTCATCATCTGATACTGGTGTTAAGTTTCCTGATTCATCAGTTGTTGCTGTTGGTACCATAATGTATTCAGTACTATATTCTTTATATTGTTCTTTATCAATACCTTTTTTAATTGCTTTATCATCGATATCAAAAGAATCAATTAATGCTTCATAATATTTATCTGTTATAGCCCATTTTTTTTGGATTGCTTTAACTGCTTCTTCTGTAAATCCAGTTAATGCAAGTTGTTCTTCTGACATTTGTTCAATAACAGCAGCAGAATTCTCTTCGATTGTTGCGATTTCTTCATCAGTTAAAGAATAGTCATTCTTAAGTGCTTCTCTGTATAACACTTCATAACGGATTGCTGTATCCATCGTTTGGTCTTTTGCATCTTGACGGATTGTTTTTCCTTCTTCGATTTCCATATCCCAATATCCAGTATTAAAATAGTATTGGTACATTTGATCCATGTAATCTATTTGTGATTCGTAAGAATAGATATAGTAAAGCATCTCTTCCATTGTTAATTTCTCACCATCAACTGTTAACGCTACATCATCTTTTTTATAGTTGATCGTTGTATCAACTGTTCCATCTTCTGTTTTACTAGATTCTTCTTTTGAATCTTTTTTACTACACCCAGCAGCAAATGCCATACTACAAACAAGTACAGTCATAAGTACTAGGAATTTTACCTTCTTAAACTTATTCACTTTATTTCCTCCATATTATCTTAATTATAGCACACGTTTCATTCTATATAACTTTGTCCCATTCGTCAAGTTGATTACAGTAATTCACAAAATCTTCACTTTTACTTAATTTTTTATCAATATCACTCAAAATCCTCTAAGGTTGTGATGCCAAGTTATCTAAGAAGTACTGCGATGCCGATGTTAACGGTATCTGATTACTATAAGCTGCTACAAGTTTTCTCGATGGAAGCTCTTCTTTCATATTAAGAATAATCATATCCTCGTCTTCCCCATTCACAAGATTTTTCACACAGTAATCCGGAACAAAAGCTACTCCTAAACCAATACGCGCCATATCAATAAGCAAATCATTACTATTAAGTTCAATCGCAGGGGCTAAATCAATTGACTGCTGTAAGAATAAACTATGGAGAAACTCACTTGTTGTAGATTGTTTATTCAGCATAAGGATTGGATAATTTCTCAACTCTATTAATGTCATTTCTCGTTCTACATTCGGAAAATACTTCTTATTTGCAATGAAAACATCACGGAACTCACCTACTTCAGTAACGTTACTGATGGTATTTAAACGACTGTTAGGTGAGTTTACCACTATTAAATCTACCTGATTAGATTCTAGTAGCTCAACACATTGTAGCGAGGTACCATTGGTAACTTTGATATGCACTTTGGGGTATTTTTGATGAAAATCACTCAAAAACGGAACAAGGTAATAACGACATATTGTATCACTTGCACCAATACGAAGTTGTCCACCATTAAGAGTTCCTGCCTCCATGATCTGGCTTTCACCACGATTAATAAGATTAATCGCTGGCTCTATATGTTTAAATAACATCTCACCCTCTTTTGTGAGTTTTACTCGTTTTGTACTACGTATGAACAACGTCTGATTCAGTCTCTTCTCAAGTACTTTAATGGACTGGCTAACTGCTGATTGCGAGATAAATAATTCTTTTGATGCCTCCGAAAAGCTCAGTGTTTTCCCCACATAATAAAACACTTTATATAATTCGTAATTAATATCCATTCCTCATTTACCTTTCTGAATATGTTCTATCTCTAACTCTAATACATGACTCCTTCGGAGTACGTGGCTTCACTTCGTGCAACCACTAGCTCTAGAACTTCGTTCTATCGCTAACTTATCAGGTGAAATCAAATGACGCTTCGCGTCGCTTGATTTCCTTCTGATAAGTTACATTATAGCCCCTAACTTTAAGAAAGACAATGGAATTTGAGGAATAGATTTATTTTATCCGAAAATTTGACACCTATTGGATTGTATTGTATCATAATATGGAAAAATAAAAGAAAGGAAGTATCACATGATAAAAGACGTTATATCAGTTGGTCTGCCTGTCGCAGAATCAATGGACATTAAGAAAAATCGTTTACTTCCTCTAACTCTTACTGGTAAGGAGAAACGTATCTGTATCGTCACAGGAATCCATGGTGACGAATTGGAAGGGCAGTTCGTTTGTTATGAACTAATTCGTAAAATAAATGCTAACATTCAGTATTTAAATGGTATTGTAGATATTTATCCTTATGTTAATCCTCTTGGTATGGAATCGATAACTAGACGTATTCCAACCTTTGATCTTGATATGAACCGTAACTTTCCTGGCAATGAAGAAGGTGATATGGCGGAATGTGTAGCAGCTACCATTATTGATGATATTCTTGGAAGCGATTTGTGTATCGATTTGCATGCAAGCAACATATTCATTCGAGAAATTCCTCAAGTGCGTATTAGTCAGGATAACCTTAAGACATTATTGCCATATTCTAAACTATTAAATGTTGATTTTGTTTGGGTTAATGACTCCGTTACAATTCTCAAATCTTCTTTGGTACATAGTTTGAATTCCTTAGGTGTTCCATCCTTAGCT
Organism: Lachnospiraceae bacterium; assembly: GCA_019421365.1. Lineage (GTDB taxonomy): Bacteria > Bacillota > Clostridia > Lachnospirales > Lachnospiraceae > Anaerosporobacter. The sequence goes on along the minus strand of JAHZFJ010000020.1, from coordinate 64,319 downwards.
GTAGAGATGGGCGTTGGAATGCGATTGACAAAAGAATATGGCTTGCAATTAGTTGATGGTTTGTTTAATCTTATGAAGGAGCTAGGAATATGGACTGGTGAAGTACCACCAATTCGAAAACCCATTGTTTCAACGGATGGTCAAGTTGAGATGATTCATGCAGAGTCCTCTGGAATATTCGTTCCTGCTATCTCTCACTGGAAAGGCATCTGTAAAGGGGATTGCGTTGGCGATATTATTGATCCGCTAACAGGAACCATTAAAGAACATATTATTGCACCATGTAGTGGTACTGTATTTACTCTTAGAGAATATCCTGTTGTATATGCTGGATCTTTAATTGCTCGTATATTAGGAGGTACTGGCGTATGTTAAAAGAAACGATCTATTCATTAGATGCTCCATTTCGTGCTAATATGAATATATACGGATACACCTTCGGTAGCGGTGACAAATCAGCCTGTATAGTTGGTCCAACTAGAGGTAATGAAGTACAGCAGCTCTATGTGTGCTCCCAATTAATTAAGACATTAGCACAGATTGAAAAAAAAGGACATATCCTAAACAACCATGAAATCTTAGTGATTCCATGTGTTAATAACTTCTCTGTTAATGTTGAAAAGCGTTTTTGGGCTCTTGATAAAACAGATATCAATCGTATGTTTCCTGGCAGCCCCTCTGGTGAAACCACAGAAAGAATTGCAAATGCTGTATTTGAGAAGGCTAGAGGATATAATTACGGAATCCAATTTGCTAGCTTCCATACTCCTGGAGATTTCATTCCACATGTACGCATGATGGAAACTGGTCATCAAAATACCAGTTTAGCAAATCTTTTCGGCCTTCCTTATGTCTTAACTAGAAAGCCAGAGCCATTTGATACTACTACTCTTAACTATAACTGGCAAATGAATGATACGAATGCCTTCTCAGTCTACACAAGCGCAACTGATCAGATTGACGAACCATCAGCAAGACAAGCTGTTTCTTCTGTACTTCGCTTCCTTACTCGTATGGGAATTATTAAATACAACTGTCATAACGGTTTCATAGCTAGTGTAATTGAAGAAGATTCACTTTCACCAATAAGGGCAGACGTTTCTGGTATCTATAGGAGACTTAAAAACCCTGGTGATGAAGTACAATTTGGGGATACTCTAGCCGAAGTAATCGATCCATTAGAAGGTGAAGTAATATCTCAGATTCTTGCCCCAAGTGATGGTATCATCTTCTTTGCACATACTAAACCACTGGTAATTCAAAACTGTGTAGTATATCAATTAATTAGACGATTACACGAATAGGATTCGAAAGCCGAAAGGGCACTAAAAAACCAAATGCATTTCATTGCATTTGGTTTTAATAATATAATAATTTACTTTGTAGAGATTTCGTAACACTTTTATTATTCAATCGCTTCTTCAAAACTATCTAGTGGCATTGGTTTTGCAAAATAATATCCTTGTGCCATATCACACATAATACCTTTCAAGAATTCAGACTGCGCATGCGTTTCAACACCTTCTGAAATAACCCTCATATTCAATTTCTTTGCCATATGAACGATACTTGAAATTATAATCTGTTCTTCCTTATGCATCTCTCCTTCACGGAAAAACTGACGATCTAGCTTAATTATATCTGTTTCCATATCTTTTAATAAATTCAATGATGAAAAACCAGATCCAAAATCATCTATGGAAACTAAAAATCCATGTTCTCTAAACTTTTTCACCATATCAATCGCTACTTTAGAATTCTCAATACATACCGTTTCCGTTAACTCAAGTTCAATTAAATTAGTAGGTATTTCATAACGCTTCACCAATGATATAACATTCTGAACAAAATATGAATCTGTAAGATGCGAACCTGACACATTAACTGATATCGGTACCACATTCTGCTTCTTTGCTATTCGCTCTCTAAGCAAACGACACACCTCTTCATATACGAAAAAATCGACCTGTTCTATAAATCCATTTTTCTCAAGAATCGGTACAAACCGCATCGGTGGTATAATCTCTCCATCGGCTGCAATCCAACGTACTAAAGCTTCTGCACCAACAATTTTCTCCGTTTGTAGTGAAATCTTTGGTTGATAATACACACAGAATTCCTTGTTGCTCAAAGCAGCTTCCATATGTTGACTCACATAAGTCTCCCATTGAATTCGTTGCTGCATCTCTTCTGTAAATAAACCACAGCTAGTGATTAAAGAATTGCCTTTCACACTTTTTCTAGCAGTATTGGCATTATCAATTGCACTCATTATCGAAGTATCTTCGTCTAGGAATGCAACACCACTACTTAGTATAAGCCTAACCCCCATACGTACTTGGTAGCATTGGTCCGAGAATTCTTCATTAAGCATGCAAATCTGTTCTACTACTGTATCTTTCGTATCATAAGTAATTAGAAAAACAAAATTGTCAGCGGATAACCTTGTGGCTTCCTTAACTATATCCCGTTCTCTCTTCATCATTGCTGCAAATAATGCAAGTATACGATTACCTTCAAGATATCCGTACGTCTTATTCACATAACCAAAGCAATTAATATCCGTATATACAATTGCGTAATTCTTTTGAGGCTCATTTAACATAATTCTCTTTGCGTTTTCAAAAAAGCATAGTTCATTAGGTAAACCTGTTATCCTATCACATTTATAATTTTTCTCACTCAGCGGCAGACTGTTCTCAATCTCTTGAATCATGATTTCTTCAAGAATCTCTTCATCATCTGCTTCTATATTACCGTTTCTCTCTCTGCTTATTGCCCCGTATTTTACAAATTGCTCAGATTTCAGATTAATCAATATAGCGTATACCGACTCCTCTTCCTTTACTTTCTCGCATGGATATCCAATTAAAAGCCTCCAATCATTTGCTGAATTATTCATCAGACTATTACACTCGAATATAGCACGTCTATTCGCACGGAGTAACTCACTAAACTCTTCCCTTTGATCTTCTCTTATAAAATGTAATAAATTACTTTGGAAATATGTCTCAAACTGTTCTTTACTAAATCCAATCAGGTCGAATAATTCATTGTCGGCTTCTAAAACAGCGCCTCTTCTGGTCGCTGACAAAATCAAATTAATATAGGTAGGTGGCGTCTCCCCAATGCTTTGAACTTTTGCCTTAATCATGTTTATGTACCTCGCAATCTATGAATTACATTACAATACTAGCTTCCTCTCTAGCGCTGTAATCTTATAGCTATCGTAAAATAGTTTTCGTTTACTATACTTCAACTACTTCTCACACAACTAGCAACAGTATACCATATAATACCATACTTAACAACTTTAAACTAACATGATACAACATTATATGATAAAAGCAGACATCATTATACAATGTCTGCTTTCAGAATCGTTCTGTATTACGTCAACGTTCATCTATATTCTATCTATTAAGCAATAGTTTTTCTAACTCTACTACAGTATTTACTACGTAATCCGCTCCTGCCTCTTCTAGTTCTTCTACTCCACCATATCCATAAGCAACTCCAATTACTTCGATTCTACGTTCATGTGCTCCGATTACATCGAACTTACGATCTCCAACCATTATAATATCACATTTATCAACTTGTCCAAATCCAGCAATCGCAGCATCAACTACTTCTGCTTTATCAGAACGTGTTCCATCTAGGTTACTACCAATAATGTGATGGAAATACTCTTTAATTTCAAAATATTCTAGTATCTTCTCCACAAAAAAAGTCGGTTTTGAGCTGGCTATTGCCAACATCTTACCCTCATCTCTTAATGTATGTAGCATTGAAGCAATCCCATCATAGATAACATTCTCATACATACCGATCTTAGAGAATCTCTCTCTGTATTTAGTTTCTGCTTCATGTGCGTTTTCTCTAGTAAAACCATAGAACTCAACAAAAGAATCTCTTAGCGGAGGCCCAATAACAACCTCTAATTTATCCAAATCAGGTTCATCTATTCCATAATGTGCAAGCGCATATTGAAAACTCTTAGTTATTCCTTCTTTAGGATCTGTTAACGTTCCATCTAAATCAAACAAGATATATTTCTTTTCCTTCATTTAACCATTCCTCACTTTCTTCAAGTCAAACAGGCAATTACAACTTTTCATGTTATATCTAACATTTCAATAGATTGTACCACAATACTTATATTGATTGCAATGAATACGCATCTTATATCGTCATTATACATTGACATATTACAATTAACTTGCTATAGTATATTCGTAAACATAGCATAATGCTAGGGGAGCTCTTTTGGCTGAGATGTATTTATACAACCCTCATAACTTGAACTGGTTAGAACCAGCGTAAGGAAGCACATGTTTGTACATAATTCAGATTGTTAAAGCAATCTCGATCAAGTTATATTGTCTATTGCCATATCATATATAATTACTCATTTCATTATGAGATAATATTATAAACGCAATAGTTCAACTACTTGAATTATATACAACAAAAGATAAGCTCCTCCTACGCAAGAATAGGGAGGATTTTTTTTATGTATCTAGGAATAATGAACTTTTTTGCAAGTGGTAATGTAGATGATGGCTACACACTTAAAGCCCCAAGTTATATTCTTTTTGTTGCTTTGGTGCTTGCACTTTTAGCAATTGTTTATGTAAGTCAAAAGGAATCTAAGAAGATTCAAACGAAACAATTAGTGTTTTCATCTGTTGCAATGGCACTTGCGGTGGTAACATCTTTTATCAAATTCGTTGACTTACCATATGGTGGTTCAGCTACACTATTTAGTATGTTCTTCATCTGTTTTATAGGTTATCTCTATGGGACTAAAATTGGTTTACTTACAGGTATTGCTTACGGATTCTTACAGCTTGTAATCAATCCAAGTGTATATCATCCTATACAATTATTACTTGATTATCCAGTTGCCTTCGGGTGTTTAGGTCTTGCAGGTATTTACAGTAAATCGAAACATGGTCTTGTAAAAGGATATCTAATCGGCGTTATAGGACGATATATTGCCCATGTAATTTCGGGATATGTATTCTTCAAACAATTCACTCCACCAGAACAAGATCCAATAATATATGCAATTGGTTACAACGCTACTTATATCGTACCAGAAGCCATTGTTACTATCATAATTCTATTAATTCCAGCCTTCGTAAATGGATTAAAAGAAGTAAAACGCATGGCTAACGAATAAAGATAATAAACACAAAACACGGCCCATAGGGCCGTGTTTTTATAATTAAATCTTAGCTATATCAATTAATGTAAGGTTCTTTTTATCATCTTCTGCTGTTTCTAAACTTGTAAGAAGTGCATTTGCTGTATCAAGTGATGTAAGACATGTTACACCTGTTTCGATTGATACACGACGGATTAAGAAACCATCTTTTGATTTTTCTGCGCCTTGAGTAGGAATATCAATTACAAGGTCAATTTCATGTTCAAGGATTAAATCCATTAAGTTTGGTGACTCTTGCTCAATCTTATTAATTGCGATTGCAGTTACACCATTTTCATTTAATACTTTAGCAGTACCTCTTGTTGCATAGATTGTATATCCTAAATCATTGAATCTCTTACCAACACTAACTGCTTCAAGTTTATCTGCATCTTTAACAGTCATAATCATCTTCTTATGTTTAGTAGGATTTACGCCAGCACCAAGGAACGCTTTATATAATGCTTCATTGAATGTCTTTGCAATACCTAAACATTCACCAGTTGATTTCATTTCAGGCCCAAGGCTAATATCTGCTCCACGAAGTTTCTCAAATGAGAATACTGGCATCTTAACTGCGATATAATCTGCTTCTTTTTGTAAACCTGGTGTATAACCAAGGTCACGGATCTTTGCACCTAAGATTACTTTTGATGCAAGGTCAACGATTGGAATACCTGTAACCTTACTGATATATGGTACAGTACGGCTTGAACGAGGATTTACTTCGATTACATATACTTCATCTTGGTAAACGATGAACTGAATGTTAATCAAACCGATAACATTTAGGCTCTTAGCAAGTTTTCTTGTATATTCTTCAATTACTTTTTTAACCTCATCTGAGATGTTTTGTGTTGGGTATACAGAAATACTATCACCTGAATGGATACCTGCACGTTCTACATGTTCCATAATACCAGGGATTAAGATATCAGTTCCATCACAAACTGCATCAACTTCTACTTCTTTACCCATTAAGTATTTATCTACTAAGATAGGGTGTTCTTGTACAACACGATTAATGATTCCCATGAATTCTCTTACGTCTTGGTCATTGATTGCGATTTGCATACCTTGACCACCAAGTACATAGGAAGGACGAACAAGTACTGGATATCCAAGTTCATTCGCTGCTGCTAATGCTTCTTCTACTGTATATACTGTTTTTCCTGCAGGTCTTGGAATATTACAACTTTCAAGTATTTCATCAAATAACTCTCTATCTTCCGCTGCATCAACATTCTCTGCGCTTGTTCCAAGGATTGGAACTCCCATCTTAAGAAGTGCTTCCGTTAATTTGATTGCAGTTTGACCACCAAATTGTACTACTGCACCATCTGGTTTTTCTAGATCAACGATGTTTTCAACATCTTCCGGTGTTAATGGCTCGAAGTATAATTTATCTGCAATATCAAAGTCAGTACTTACAGTTTCAGGGTTGTTGTTTACGATAATCGTTTCATACTCACTTCTTATAAGTGACCACACACTGTGTACTGAACCGTAGTCAAAATCGATACCTTGACCGATACGTATTGGGCCTGAACCAAGAACCATAACTTTCTTCTTAGTCTTAGTAGCATCTACTTCATTCTCATTGTCGAAACATGAATAGTAATATGGTGTGGAAGCTGAGAACTCAGCTGCACAAGTATCAACCATTTTGAAAGATGCTGTAATTCCATATTGTTTACGAAGTTCTTTGATTTCCTTTTCTGATTTTCCAGTCCATTTACCGATTAATTTGTCTGGGAATTCTAATTTCTTCGCTTCTAATAATAACTCTTTTGTTAATTCAGAATTCTTAAGAGTATCTTCCATCTCAACTAAGATTGCAATCTTATCGATGAACCACTCATCAATCTTAGTAATTTCATATATTTCTTCATAAGTGATGCCAAGGCGTAATGCCTCTGCGATTGCAAAGATTCTTCTATCATCAATTTTATGAAGTTCTTCTAACATTCTTTCACGATCAAAACCATCATATAATCCTGTATTTTCAAGACTGTCTACATGTTGTTCTAAGGAACGAATGGCTTTCATAAGAGCACCTTCGAAGTTAGTACAAATACTCATAACTTCACCAGTAGCTTTCATTTGAGTTGTTAATGTTCTCTTTGCTGAGATAAATTTATCAAATGGAAGTCTTGGAATCTTAACAACTACATAGTCAAGTGCTGGCTCAAAACTTGCAAATGTCTTTTTTGTAATTGCATTTGGAATTTCATCTAATGTATAACCAAGTGCTATTTTTGCAGCTACCTTAGCAATTGGGTATCCAGTTGCTTTAGAAGCAAGTGCTGATGAACGGCTAACACGAGGATTAACTTCGATTACACAATATTCAAACGATGTTGGGTGAAGTGCATATTGTACATTACAACCTCCAGTGATATTTAGTTCATCGATGATGTTAAGTGCTGAACTTCTAAGCATCTGATATTCTTTATCTGATAATGTCTGAGAAGGTGCCACAACGATACTATCGCCTGTATGAACACCAACTGGATCTAAGTTTTCCATATTACATACAGTTATACAGTTTCCATTAGCATCACGCATTACTTCATATTCGATTTCTTTCCAACCGGAAATACAACGTTCAATTAAGCACTGGCCTACACGGCTAAGTCTAAGACCGTTAGTACAGATATCGATTAATTGTTCTTCATCCTGTGCGATACCACCACCGCTACCGCCAAGTGTGTAAGCTGGACGAACTACTACTGGATAACCAATTGTTTTTGTGAATTCAATCGCAGCTTCAACTGATGTAACAACTTCACTAGCTGCACATGGTTCACCAATCTTCTCCATTGTGTTTTTGAATTCAAGACGGTCTTCTGCTTTCTTAATCGTAAGTGAAGTTGTACCAATTAGACGTACGTCGTTTTCACTAAGGAATCCACTTTCTTCCAATTCCATAGCTATATTAAGAGCTGCCTGACCACCAAGTGTAGGTAATACGCTATCTGGTCTTTCTTTTTTTATAATTTGTTTTACAATCTCAGGATTTAATGGTTCGATATATACACGATCTGCTATATCTCTATCTGTCATGATTGTAGCTGGATTGGAGTTTACTAATACAACTTCAACTCCTTCTTCTTTAAGAGAACGGCAAGCCTGTGTACCAGCATAATCAAACTCTGCTGCCTGACCAATAACAATTGGTCCAGAACCAATAACTAATACTTTTTTAATATCTTCAATCTTTGGCATTATTTGCAATCCTCCATCATAGTAATAAATTTATTGAATAAAAGTTCGGAATCTCTTGGACCTGCACAAGCTTCTGGGTGGAACTGTACTGTGAAAATATTCTTACCAGTATATTCAAGCCCCTCTACTGTACCGTCATTAACATTCACAAAACTTACTTTTGCAACGCTTTCATCTAAACTACTGTCATCTACTACATACCCGTGATTTTGAGAAGATATGTAGACTCTATTAGTTGATAAATCTTTCACTGGGTGATTGGCACCTCTATGACCGTATTTCATCTTGTGTGTATCCGCGCCATTAGCAAGTGCCATTAATTGGTGCCCAAGACATATTGCGAAAATCGGAACATCACTATTATATAACTTCTTAATCTCTTCAATGATACTAGTACATTCTTTTGGATCTCCAGGACCATTAGACAACATAATTCCGTCTGGATTTGCTGCAAGAATCTCTTCCGCCGAAGTTAACGCAGGATATACAGTTACGTGACATCCTCTTTTTGTAAGGCATCTCGTAATATTATTCTTAGAGCCAAAGTCCATCAGTGCAACTTTTAATCCTTTATCAGTTCCTTCATCAGCTGGGTGCTCTGTCTTTTGGGAACGACTTACTTTCTCAACAACACCTGCTGGAGTATACTCTTTTAATTTAGCCTTCACTTCTTCTATATCATAGTTTTCATTCGTTGTTATCATACCATTCATGGTACCCTTTTCTCTTAGAATCTTTGTAAGAGCTCTTGTATCGATTCCACAGATACCCGGAATATCATGTTTTAAAAGAAAGGTCTCAATTCCATCTTGAGAACGGAAATTGCTTGGTCTTCTTGCAATCTCACGTACAATGTAACCATCTGGCCATGCCTTAAGAGATTCCATATCCTCATAACACACACCGTAATTACCAATCAAAGGATATGTCATAACAACTGCTTGACCAGCATAAGAAGGGTCTGTTAGTACTTCTAGATATCCTGTCATAGAAGTATTAAATACGATCTCACTCACAACTTCTTTTGTTGAACCGATACTGGTTCCTGTAAACACATTGCCATCTTCAAGTATTAAAAAAGCTTTCATATATTAATACCTATTCCTTTCTTTAATAACATTGTTATATATAAACTCTATGAGCTTATTTTAGTTGCTTATCTGATTTTTGATAAATTTTCATTATTCTACCACAGAAACAGTCATTACACAAGTATAATATGCATCATTTTCTAGTTTTAGTGAATTTTTATACAATTGTATAAATATATCAAAATATTAATATAATTTGAACAATTTATTTAATTTTAGAAATGGGCAAAAAAAATTAAAACTAATTTTCTTTTTCTTCCAAATTTATGTATAACAAATTGTCACTGAATTCTATAACTTCTTTTCTATGAATATATTTCTATCAAATTTTCTGCGAACATTTTTCTGCGAACATTTTTCTGCGAAAAAGGATATTTCAAAATCTATGATTTCAAAATATCCTTCCTATATACCCCATCCATCAGGGACGATACCTGATAAAATGGAAATGCCTCTAGTTGCTTGCCCTGTCATAACTGACTGAACAAACATTCTATAACCATCCAATATTTGATTTTTATTCATATCTGATACATATCTTAGTACATCCAAATCATCAATACGATTTCTAACATCCGTAAGATTTCCAATGTCAAAACCACCGATTACATCGTAATCGGCTATTCCAAGTGCATCCAAAGTCGAATTAGGTAATTCCATATTCTCTGTAATAGATCTAAGTCCACCATCCGCAACATTAAGCATATTCTTTGAATTCGCTATATCATCTGCCACAGAATTAATCTTCTTCATCGTTGATAGATGTTCATAATTGGTATTTAATTGATTATTAATACTTGATACTGCCATACTATCACCTTCCGATCGAATTTCAAATTCTACACATAAGTTACCACTGTAATACTTAGTTAGACACATTATACTAGATTACGCACTTAATGGCAATACCTAATTTGGCTTTATTTATTAAATATAATTATAGAATATATCACTTTACTCTATAACCTTAACACTTTCCCATAAGAAACATATCTTATTAGTATATCTTATTATGAATTGAGGTATCTCATGAGAAACTATGTTTACCCTGCTCAAATGCAGACACAATCTACGGGTAAGTTATTAGTTCGTGTAAATTCACAGGCAAACCTAAGGCCTATAGATAATGCAACCGTAAGAATCACACGTACTGGCGACCCAACTAATGTTATCGAGGAAATACACACGAATTCTGTAGGTAGAACTGACACCATTGAGCTACCAGCTCCTCCACTAGACTATAGTTTAGAACCAGAATCAATGCAACCATACTCCGAATATACTATTGTGATTTCCGCACCAGGTTTCGAAGATATGACTGTTTCAGGTTCACAGATTCTTCCTACCGTTACTGCTATACAAAGCGCCCAACTATTACCTCAAGTAGTTCAACCGGACACAAGTGAATTGTTTGTTATCGGGCCTCATACTCTATATTACGAATATCCACCAAAGATTGCAGAAGATGAAATCAAAGATGTTTCTAATTTTAATATCGTTCTTGACCGAGTTGTTGTACCTGAATATGTCGTTGTACATGATGGTCCACCTTCTGATAATTCAGCTAAAAACTATTATGTGCTTTACCGTGATTACATTAAAAATGTAGCCTCCAGCGAAATCTATGCGACTTGGCCAGAGGCTACTATACAAGCAAATGTATTAGCAATTATGTCATTCACACTAAATCGTGTATATACAGAATGGTATCGTAATAAAGGCTACAGCTTTACAATCACATCTTCAACTGCTTTCGATCACAAGTGGATACCAGAGAGAAATATATTCGAAAATATCTCCGTAGTTGTTGATACTATCTTTAATAACTACTTGTCAAGACCAGGTGTCAAGCAACCAATACTCACTCAATACTGCGATGGCGTTCGTGTTCAGTGCCCAAATTGGATGACCTAATTGCAATAAGGGAGGCATTAACCTTCCGTCTTCATTGCCTCAATTGCACTAATCTTCGTTGCTCTCTTAGCTGGATAATATCCAGAGATTACACCTACTGCAATAGCAAAACCTGCTGCTAAGAATGGTAACCATATTGGAATAATCGAGAAGCTTGTGGATACTGAATTATCATACATAACTGATGTAGATTTCATTAATGCTTCGAATAACGGTCCACCGTATTTGTTAATACAAAATGACGCAATATAGCTAAGTACAATACCAATTACTCCTCCAATTAAGCCAATCATTCCAGCCTCAAACAAGAATAATTTCTTGATATCCGTGATGCAACATCCTAACACCTTCATAACACCAATTTCTTTGGTTCTTTCATAGATTGACATAATCATAGTGTTAGCAATACTGATTGCAGATACTAACATAGCAACTGCACCAACACCACCTAGAACCATTTGCATCATATTCGAAGTTTGCTCTAGTGGGGCTAGATAAGAATTCAAACTTTCTGTTTGATATCCCATCTCCTTAATTTTTTGCTCTACCTTACTAACATTCTTAACATTATCCACATTCAATTGTATGGTTTCATATTCTTTCAACGCCTTGATAGCTTTCTTCTTATCTGATGGTTTCAGATAGTCTATGGATTCCATATACCACTTCTTAAAGGTATCTAATGACATGAAACATTGGTAATCATATTGCGAATTCTGTTCTAAGACTGCAACATTAGTACCCAAATAAAATTCAGCTTTTTTTGTAGGATCATTTAACTCATACTGATACATCTCCATATAAGCTAATATCTTATCTTTACCAGGTTCAAACTGATAGGAATCATAGCGATTACCTTTCGTTGAATAGAAATAATTCTTAGGTACCTCACTTCCCATAATCAGTACATCTGGATTTTCTTCTGAAGGCAACTCACCATACTGTACCTCTGGAAGACCAAATTCTTTCATTGCATCAACATCCATAACTGAACAACTCGCATACCCTTGTACAGAATTACCAATCTTAAGCGTTAGTTGAGTATTAAGCACCGGACTGGCTGTTTTAACGTGCTCAATTTGCTTTACAGTATTCAGCAAATCTTCATTAATGACCTGCTCTTTTGTGTCAATATAATTACCTTTATCATCCTTAATTGCTGCATACTTACTAATTGTTATCGTGGACAAACTACCGAGTTCCATTACCTGAGACTTGAATCCTGTATTCATACCAATACCTATGGAGATCATTACTACAATCGAAATAGTACCGATTACAACACCAACAACTGTTAGTGCTGTTCTAGCTTTTCTTCTACTAAGATTTCGAAGTCCCATTTTAATAAGATCACTAATCTTCATACAGATCAATTCCTTTTTTTATTTTCTTCTTCGCGAGTAAGATTCCAATAATAACTCCTACTACCAAAGTAGCTGCTGATATTCCTGCAATAGGTATATAGCTAGATAAGAATGGGTCCTTAATTGTCGAACCAGTCGTTTCACCATTCATACCATCAACGCCAGACATATCTCCTCCCAAAGAAGTATCGCCTCCTATTGCCATATCACCTGTATCACCAGAGGCATCGATTACTTCGCCTTCATTGATACTAGTATCTACATTGGTCGAATCTGTATCACCTTCTAATGCAGCGTCTGTGGTACCTTCAGTACCTGTAGTTTCCGTAGTAGTTGTTTCACCTTCCACATTAGATACATCTGCATTACTTGTATCACCTTCCACGTTTGCATTATCTGTAGTCGTGTCAGTCGTTTCACCTTCTACAGTTCCATCACTTGCTGCTGAATCTGTATTCTCTTCTGGAGTTTCTAACAAATTCTCGCCACTGCCTGAACTAGTAGTATCCGTACCACCAATTGTCATCTCTGTCGTTACTGTCGCAGATAATAACTCATTACCTATCATGGTATTAAACATTGCTCATCATCTCCCTTCTTATAAGTCTGCTTCCTCTTGTTTGCGTAATTTTCTCTTGTACAAGCTAATAACAACCTTTCTAGCAACAACAATTGCTACAAAAAACACTACCACTTGAATAACAACAAATAGCCAAGTAGGTAAAATTGCTTTCTTCGCTTCTGGTACATCTGGAATTTCTTCTGGATATTGACCATCAATATTTGGATCCATAGTAGGTTGCGCATTAATAAATTGAGTAAAGTCTGCAAACAATTCTACCGTTTCTCCATTACTATCTTCATAAGTAATCTTTAACTGACCTGGACAATCGCCTTCCATTAATGGAATTACATCAATCTCATATGTATTCCCTTGTCCTGCCTCAACATTACCAATGAACTTAGTTGATGTATCCGATGCTTGATAATAATCACTTACTACAGTCGCTGTTACATTATTAAGCGTTGATTTTCCCATGTTGTAGAAGTTAAATGTTAATGTAGTTGCTTCATTCACACGTGGCTCATCATATGAACTTATATAGATATCCTGCACTACTGGTCTTGCATTCTCAGCAACTTGAATATTCAATACTTCATCTACTGTTTTAGAAGCAGTTCCAACATCTTCTGTCTTACCATCTTCACTTGCTGTTTTACCATCGTATTCATAATCAAAGGTTATCTTTAATGGATACGCATTAGAAGCTGCATCTGCTTTTACCTTTAATTCAATAGATTGTGTTATCGTAGCACCTGCTGGTATTTGATCTAAATAGAAACTATTACTTCCTTCCGTTTGAGAAAATATATTATTTTCAGAAGAAATTGTTACTTTAATGTTTTTAGCAGCAATACTTGCATGTGTATTCTTAACATCAAATGCAAATGTGAATACAGATCCAGCCTTTAATTTCTCATCACCTGTATTAAAGTTGCTTATAATTAATTTTGGCACACTTGTATTTACTGAACCTTTTGGATTAGTAATATCACGTACGAATAAACTAACATTCTCAGTGCCATCTTCATAATCAGTACCATCTTTGTTTAAGTACTTATATGTGAACGCATATGTTAATTCGTGTAACCCTTCTGTAATTTCCTCAGATAATTCATATTGCATCTTAACTGTCTTCTTCTTACCAGCTTCTAGCTCGTCAATATAAACATAAGGTTTTGCCGATACTGGACTAAGTCCTGATGCTGCAATATTTGATGGTGTGAATTTTAATTGTTTAACCGTTGTCTTACCTTTGTTTTCAACAGTAAACGCTAAGGTTACTTTACCATTAGCAATTGGGCTTTCTGGCGATTGTGTTACATTGGTAATAACAAGATTTGGTTTACCATTATTCTGTACTTGGTCTTCAGGAACAACTACGTTAATAAAGATATTAGCTGTTTCTGTATACCCCTCACCTTTTTTATCATCATACCATGAAACTGTAACTTTTAAGGATTTCGTACCTGCTTCTGCTTTCGATGTAACTTTCACAGGGAAATTAACACTCTTGGTACTTCCGTTTGATAAATCACCTACAGACATTTCAGATGTTGAATAATTTGGTACAATATCTGTTTGCGCACTAAAATCTCCTAAAGATACACTTACATCCTTGGCAGTTAAATCACCTGTATTACCAACTTTCAATGAAATTTCAAATTCATCTCCACGATTCACTTCTTCATCATATTCAATGTTACTGATTTTAATCTTTGATGCGGATTTTTGACCTGTTACTTTAACGTTTAAATTTTTAGAAAAATTTAATGCACATGTGGAATATTCACCTAATCCATCGTCAAAATAATCTCCAGTACCAGTTATCGA
The DNA here is from genome assembly GCA_019421365.1 of Lachnospiraceae bacterium. GTDB lineage: Bacteria > Bacillota > Clostridia > Lachnospirales > Lachnospiraceae > Anaerosporobacter. The sequence continues at coordinate 49,115 of JAHZFJ010000020.1, read as the reverse complement.
CAACTTATACGTACCATTACTTGCTAACTCTGAAGTTTCAATATCAAACTCTAGAATATAATTTGTGTTTTTTGAAAGAGTTGTTACTTCTGCTGAAGTACTTGCGAACTTCAACGTAACATCAGACGTCACATTAATTGGTGCATCACCAACAACCTCTACACTAAAACTAACATTTTCTACCGGATAAAAATATGTATTGGTATTTAAGCTAAATGGTATCTTTACATGTTGTGTCCCTCCTGCTTTAATCTCTACAGTATCCAACGTGCCATTTAATTTAAATGTTTTCGTGACACCATCAGCCTTACTCACCATTCCATTCCCAACGGTATTTACAACTATCATTGCAAGTAGTGCAATGTATGAAAGCAGCTTTTTCATCTTCTTTCCATTCATTTTAACTTTCCTCCTCTTTACCTACTTTTCTTCCATTTTCATTTAACCAATGACTTTTATTGTTCTCGTAACTTTACAACCTACTCAGTAGTTGCAGCTGATGATTCTTCCACATCACGTATTTCTGTAATCTCTGATTGTATCACGTCAGAACTTTGGATATTAGAGTCTTCCTTTTCTTCCTTTTCTTCCTTCTTTTCTTCTTTTACTTCTAGATCTTCCTTGATTAATTCAGGTTCTTGTGTTTCTTCTACACTTTCCTTGTCCATCTTCACATCAGGATTTAACAAATCGATACTCTGTATCTTACCATCTAAGATATGAATAATTTTGTCTGCAAATTCAGCCAATCGTCGATCATGTGTAACCATCACTATCGTTTGATTATTATCTCTCGCAACTTCTCTAATTAATTCCATAACTTCCATTGTTGTCTTCGTGTCTAGATTACCAGTAGGTTCATCAGCAAATACAATTTCTGGTTTTGCAACGAACGCTCTTGCAATACCAACCCTTTGTTGTTGACCACCACTCATTTGCTTTGGTTTATGTTCAAGTCTAGTCTTAAGACCAACCTTGATTAACATATCTCTAGCCATCTTTTTTCTTCTCTTTGGCGGTATTCGCTTGAATACTAACGGGAACTCAACATTCTCTAATGCGGTCATTGAATTCATAAGATTATAAGATTGAAATACAAAACCTAGATACTTCTGACGGAATTTTGCAAGATTTTTCTCACTCATCTTATGAATATTCTTACCCTTTATAATAATCTGCCCACTTGTTAACTTCTCAATGCCAGCCATTAAGTTTAGCAAGGTTGATTTACCAGAACCAGATGTTCCTAACAAGCAACAGAATTCACCTTTATAGATATCAAAGCTCACTTCTTCTACCGCTGTAATGCGTTCACTACCCATTCGGTATACCTTTTTAACATTACGAACCTCAATTACCTTTTCTCTTTCCTCTGCCACTATCTCACCCCCATTTCTATTTAGCAAAACCTAGTCAAACGAATTTTATAACCGATTTACTACGATTTGGTTAAATTGCATACATTCCTACATCTACAATCGTACTCTATATCTTACCATTATAGAAGTATTTTTTTCTTAAGAATTTCTTACAATATATTGTAATATTCATTTAAATAAAACAAAACCGTATCATAGTAGCTAGACTATAATACGGTTTATAATATAATTTTTTATTTTGCTCTTTTTACAGAAGCTGCTTTCATTGCTTCCCGCTCTTCTTGATCTTTCAATTCTAATTTGTAATCAATAAAACGAACAAATAGGACTTTAATTAAAGCACCTACTGGTACCGCTAAAATCATACCTAAGAATCCACCAACTGCACTACCAAAAATCAAGAAAATAATAACAAGTAGTGGGTGAATCTGAATACTATTACTAAGTAGTTTTGGCCCTATAATATTACCATCAAGTGTTTGAATGACGAATAATGCAATAACACCAATAATCATTCTCTTGTAATCAGCATTAATTAAACATACCAGTATAGTTCCTGCATATGCTACAAATGGTCCAAAATACGGTATTAAATTGCAAATCCCTGCCAATACACCTATAACAATAGCAAACTTAACACCAATGATAGATAATGCAACACTAATTAGCACCATCATTACAAGAACATCTGTTAATTGCCCCTTTAAATAACCAGAGAAAACGGTATCAGCATCACTAATAAATTGTCTAGCATGTTTATTAAATTTAGTACTTAATAACGCTCTTGACACTTTACTAATATAATTCTTAATCATTGCACCATCAATCAAGAAATAGATTCCTATTATTAGCGCAAAGATAAATGTTGTTAGATATCCCGAAATATTTGTTACAGAACCTAATAATGAATTACCAAATCCTTTTAAACCATTAAGTAAGAACGTGGTTGCCTCTTTGATATAAGAATTCAACTCAGATGATTGGATATTCAAACTTTCCATTTTCCCTGTAATCTGGTTGATAAATTCATTTACCGTATTGATAAAATCTGAAACAATTACAACAATATCATCAAAACTAGCGAAACGTACCTGGTCTGTTACACTGTATACAAGCATTGAGATCAATGCAGTTACTCCCAATAATAGGATAAGCAGTGTAGCTATTACAGCGTATGTTCTACAAGAACTTTGTTTCTTGTTAAATATACGCCATTTCTTAAAATGATACTCTAAGAAATTCACAATTGGTTCAGTCAAATATGCAAACACAAATGCCAATAGTATTGGCTTCATCACGCGTAAAATCCAGTTCAGTTTCTCTAATAAGTCTTCTACAATAGCAGGAGCACTTTTTGCCACCAAACTCAAACAGTAGATAATAATACACGTCACGATAACATAGATGGACACTAAGGTATACTGCTTGTTCATCTTATCTTTTACTTTCATTCTTTTTAAACACCTTTTTCTACAAATAATCTTATTATTTCCACAGCATTATCAATACCAACAAAATCACTCTTAATAGATAGATGATAATTTTCTGCTTTTCCCCATTTCTCATTTGCATGATAATTGTAATAGTTAGCTCTTCGCTTGTCAATCTTTAATATGTTCTCTTGTGCCTTTGTAACTGGCATATTATACTTCGTAGTTGCTCGTTCAACACGACTTTTAATATCTGCACATATAAACACATGGACAACACGTGGATTATCTTTCAATATGTAATCTGCACATCTTCCCACGATTACACATGGTCCTTCTGCTGCAATCTTTCTTATAACATCAGATTGCGCTAAATAGATTCTGTCATCTAAAGATAAATTGGCAAAACCCATATCTTGACTTCCATAAGCTCCCATACCCATAGCTATTGAATACAACAAACTACTAGTTGCCTTTTCTTCAGCTCTTTCGAATACAGATTCAGCAAATCCACTTTCTTTAGCAGCTCTGGTGATTAATTCATTGTCATAGAATGGAATACCTAATATCTTAGCTAGTTTCTCACCGATTTCTCGTCCACCACTTCCATACTGTCTACTAATTGTAATGATCTTATTCATAACAATCCCTCCATTCAATTAAATAATCTGTACTAATTAACACACTATAATTCTTAATTCTAGAACTTAGTTACAGTATACCACTTTTTATAAGTTCTGGACAGAATTATTTGAAACTTCACCTTAATAATTCCCATTCTCAATGATTTTCAAACATTCATCAAGAATATTCTCATTACTTGTCATAATATCTGGGGTAGTACCTACCTCTAAATTACAAGATCCATCTTGATTTAATGGATAATCTCCACGATACCCTATCAATAATTTACTATTAGGTAATTGAAATGCAAAAGAATCTATTCCTAGTCCTCCACCACTTGTAGTTTTGCCTACAACAGTTGCAAATTCCGTCTGTTCGCAGAAGTTCGCGAACTTATCAGCTACACCATATGTGTATTCATTGGTGAGAACCCATATCTTTGCGTTCATAATTGCTTTTGTGTTATTAGGTTCTACTGTGAATGCATCTACCACATAACTATCTAGATTCTCTACATCTTCTTGCACAATATTTTCAAAAGTCGGAAGCGTATCTATACCCTTAATCTCCTCTTGCTTATAACGGTTTTGTATGAAGTTTCTATTGTTCTCTCCATCTTTATAAAGAAGATACGTATCTGCAGTTAATGGTTGATCTATATTCGGTGCTATTATATTTTCTACCATATAATCATCAATCCCTGAATAAACATTCTGCACATCTATAATAACATGATCATAGTCTTTCACTTCATTAAAGAATGCTAAAAGCTCCTCTTTATCTTCTTGCACATATTCTCTATCAAATGTCTTAAATACTATATATGCTATTTTTCCTTCTTCAATAATCTTAGTGTTAAAGTTACTCGCAAGCACTGTCTTCACTTTTCGTTCTCTAAATTCAGAAACATAATCCCTAGTATTATGAATGTATTTTAAAGTATTATAGGCATCAACACTTTCATCCGCTTCGATTAATGACAGTAGATATTCATTCTTATCCGCTGTAAATCTCTGAATATAATCTTCATTGTATTTATAACTCCAGTAATCCCAGATGGAAACATCACCTGCATTTTTAAGACTTTCAAATGCTAAAGTAAATATATTAAAATATTCACTCCCATCTTTACATTCCTTCATGTTATCTAGCTTAGTCTGTAATTTTTCTTCATAGTTAATTCCATATCTTTCCAGAAGACCAAAATAAGGATAATTCTCCTTCAAAACAGCTTCCATCTGTTCGTAGTCTTCTACCATCTCTTCTGTTGTCATATCAAATTGCTGCTTACTACAAGTCAAGGCAACAATTGTAGCAATTATTCCTATGAATAGAACTAAGATAAAAGAAAAGAATATTTTTCTCTTTGTAATATATAATTTAATATCTATCAATAGTATCTTTAATTTATTATTCATGTCTTCCCCTAACTGTCCTTTATTAATTATCTAGAAATCTTATCCCCTATTTACAAATGGGGTTGTTGCAACTTAAGTGAAGATAACTCGTTTGCAACAACCCAAATTTATTTACTCGCTAATTGCATCTATTGTAGCTGCAACTTCCTTACTAGCATTTGCATTGATATTAACATTCCGTGTAACTTGTGCATCATATCCTTTGGCTTTAACAAGATCAGACAAATCAATACCTGTTACTTCCTTCATCGACTCCATTACTTGAGTCATAACACCTGTCACATTAGAAGCTACGTTTGAGACTCCATTACCATCTGTGTTACCGCCATCCATGATAATAATCTTATCAATCTGTGATAATGGTTTAGCAATATTCTCTGCAACATCAGGTAATACTTTAATGAGCATTTCAGCAACTGCAGCTCCAGAATATTTCTGATAAGCTTCTGCCTTTTTCTCCATTGCTTCTGCTTCTGCAATACCCTTTGCACGAATAGCGGAAGCCTCTGCAGTACCCTTTTGAGTAATTACATCTGCTTCTGCTTGACCAGTTTGTTTAATAGCCTCTGCTTCTGCAATTGCTTTAATTTTTCTCGCTTCTGCTTCCGCTTGGGCAAATCTTGTCTGCGCTTGTGCCTGTGCTTCTGCTTCTGCTATCTTACGATACTTTTCGGCATCTGCAATCGTCTGTTGCTTCTCTTTATCAGCAATCGCTGGTTCAACAACTTCTGCTCGAAGACTTTCTTTCTTACGTTCTGCTTGTTTTTGTGCAAGTTCAATATTCTTCTGCTCTTTCGTAATCATGATCTGTACTTGAGCAGCTTCAATATCTTTTTGTCTTTCTTGTTTTAATAATTCAGCATCCATCTCTGCTGTGACTACTTCTTTGTTTGTTATGTTCTTCTGAATTTCATAAGCTGCATCGGCTTTTGCTTTTGCTGCTTGTTGCTCTTGCATATATGCAGCTTCTTGCACTTGTTTTAACTTGGTAGCTTCTGCAATTTCTGTTTCAGCGAGTAATCTTGCCTGCTCGCCAGCTCTCCTTGCTTTAGAAGTCTCAATCTGCATCTCACGGTCAGCTTCTGCTCTGGCTATCTCTGCATCTTTTTTCTTCTCTGCTATCTGTTTTACACCAAGTGCATTAATATAACCATTACTATCATTAATATCTTTAATGGTAAATACCTTAACCTCAAGGCCCATCTCAGTTAACTCAGTTCCCACTACTTCTTGAACTTTAGAAGAGAAGGTCTCCCTATCACGGTATATCTCTTCAACAGTCATTGTGGATACAATTTCACGAAGCTTTCCTTCAAGTACATTTGTTGCTGTACTACGGATCGATTGCTCTATCATAGCTTCGTTCTTACCTGTGAATTGCTCAATTGCATTGAAAATAGAATTCTGTTCATTCTTTACCTTAATTACCGCTGTACCTATAACTGCAATTGGTACACCTTGGGATGACATACTCTCATCTGTTACAACATCAAGCTGTATATTACCAAGAGATATGTAATCAATTCTTTCAAACACTGGGATTACAAGACCACCACCACCTGTGATAATCCTCTTCTTCAAACCTGTTACAACCGCTGCTTTATCCTGCGGTACTTTCTTCCACATTGATAGAATCACCATCAATATAATAATAATTCCAACAACAATTAGAAGTACTGGTAACATTCTTTCCAAATTTTCTGGCATACTATACCCTCCTTAACCTCATTAACCTCTAGTTTCTCTATAGTGAAACAGATATTCATCTGTTTACTATCATGATAATACCTATTACTCCTCTGCTTTCTCTACAATAGCAACATTTTTTTCAAAATATAATACTCTAACCTTTGTATCTTGTCGGATTCCTTCATTAGAAACAGCCGATTTCGCTGGATATGATGTTGTTATTCCATCTAAAGTTGTTATACTAACACTACCAAAGCCTCCTGGAATTATAGTATTCACTATTTTCGCATCAAACAATAGGAGTTGTTCTTTGGAATACGTAGTATTTTCAACTTGTTTTAACTTATGTATTAAAGTCTGTACGATAACAGCCACTAGGTATCCGAATGCTACCGCTATAATAATACTCAAGGTCTGATTACTATTATGTAATAGCATCTTACCAAGTGCACCAAATACTAATAATCCTGCACAGATACTTTGAACTGAGAAAGGTAACAAGCATAGATGCATATTGCCTATTTCAATATTCAAATCGATATGCAAACCTTCTAATATCCCTGATAAACCATCAAAAAATCCGTCAATCATATTCGTTATTTGCCCTAATATTAAAGATAACAACGGTATCCCAATACCTATTATTATACATATCGTATATGCTCGATCCATCTTATTCCCCTTTTCTGTATTCATTTCCTGTATTATACACCATTAAGCATTCCCTTTGATTAAATCTTTATTAAGATTTGATTTAAGATAACTATATTTGTTAATACATTTTTAATTCTCTGATACCTTGTATGAGTCAACAATATCTGGGTTATCGACTACATTCTTCATACGTTCAGGAGAATCATAATGGGACATATCCCAAGTTTCTTCTTTCAAATTAAGTTGAAAGTCGCCACTCTCAACAAACCTAATTTGTTGTGATTCCACATTATATACAATAGGAAATATTGAAATATATACAACCGGTATCCCTTGATATTTCTGTACAAATACTTTCATCTTAAAACCATCATCACTTGTTGATTCATATACTCCTGTCCCCTCTTCACTTTGCACAGGGTTTAATGCTAGATTAGTAAGCTTTATATTGTCTATGATATGAACTGTTTCTGACCACAATGGAGCATCAACATCCTTCAGTGCTGTATCTTGTGGCAATGCTAACACATAGGATAAAAAGGGAAGTGAAATTTCTTCATAACTCCCTGAATACCCTTCTACACTAAGCCTTGTTGTTCCATCTTCTTGCTTTTCATGCCCCACATTATATAATTCAAAATGTATAGTAATCTTATCTTTCTCAACAGTAAAATCTTGGTTATTTTCTTTGATATTGAGATCCTCGCCTTCAACGCCTCCAGCTCCGAACACACCCCCACTATTAGCATTATTGTCCCTTTCTGTAGAACAGCCAACAATACCAACTAGGAATGCCGCAACGATAGCTATCAGTTGCATCTTTATCTTCATAAATCCCCTCCCCATATACTAAAAAGCTCTAATGGCTTTAAAACTCATACCTATACCAATTTTACCATTTATAACCACTTATAGCAAGTTGCTTTATCTTGTAATTTTCAGTCGAATAGTCTACAAATAAAGCTATCCATATATAAAAAAACAAAGTCATAGGAACATGATTCTTACAACCATGATCCTATGACTTTGCTATGACCTATATATTTATCCGAATAATATTCTTATACAATAACTGATACAATCTAGAATTATTTTAAATTACTATATCCCATAAGATGTGTATCCACTTCTTTGGCAACTTCACGACCTTCACGGATTGCCCATACTACAAGTGACTGTCCACGGCGCATGTCACCTGCAACAAAGACATTCTTTTCACTTGTTTTATATGTTCCATTCTCCGTGGCTACATTCGTTCTTTCGTTAAGTTCAACTTCAAAAGCTTTTGCCACATAACTTTGTGTGCCTAAAAATCCTGCTGCAATGAGAACTAAATCTACATCCACCTCATATTCACTACCTGAAACTTCTGCCATGAAGTAACGTTTAGCCTCTTCATTGAATTTACTTTCTAACTTCACAAGCTTTGCTTTGCATACATTGCCTGCTTCATCTGCTATAAACTCTTTCACTGTAGTCTGATACACTCTAGGGTCATGACCGAATACTTCTATTGCCTCTTCTTGACCATAATCTGTCTTGCAGACACGAGGCCATTCTGGCCAAGGATTATTCTCGGCTCTTTGATCAGGAAGTTTTGGCATCATCTCTAGTTGAATAACAGATTTAGCTCCATGCCTAACGGATGTACCAACACAATCATTACCAGTGTCGCCTCCACCAATTACAAGAACATTCTTATCCTTTGCACTGATGTACGTACCTTCTTTAAGATCCGAATCTAATAGACTCTTAGTAGTAGATTTTAAGAAGTCTACGGCAAAATAAATTCCTTTTGCTGTTCTACCAGGAACATTGATATCTCTTGGATTAGAAGCACCACAAGTTAAGATAACGCTGTCAAATTCCTTTGTAATCTTATTTGCTTTGTAATTAACACCAACATCAGCACCTGTTACAAATGTAACACCTTCTTCTCTCATAATATCAATTTTACGATCAATAATGTGTTTCTCTAATTTCATGTTAGGTATACCATACATTAATAATCCGCCCACACGATCTTCACGTTCGAATACAGTCACAAGATGTCCTCGCTTGTTTAATTGATCTGCGGCTGCAAGACCAGAAGGGCCAGAGCCAATAACAGCAATTTTCTTACCAGTACGGATTTTAGGAGGATTTGCTTTCATATAGCCTTTTTCAAATCCATTCTCGATAATTTCCAGTTCATTTTCTTTTATTGATACTGGATTTCCATTCAAACCACAAGTACAAGCAGCTTCACATGGAGCAGGACATACTCTTGCAGTAAACTCTGGAAAATTATTAGTCTTTAACAGACGATTGAGCGCTTGCCCCATATTATCTGTAAATAATAAATCATTCCATTCAGGAATTAGATTGTTAAGTGGACATCCGGATGTCATTCCACCAATCATCATTCCCGATTGGCAGAATGGAACACCGCATTCCATACATCTAGCACCTTGTTTTTTACGCTCTTCTTTTGACAATGGCATATGGAATTCATTAAAATTCTCAATTCTATCTTTGGGCTCTATTGCCTGATTACATTTTCTTTCATAATCTATAAATCCAGTTGGTTTTCCCATAATTTAAGTTCTCCTTTCTAAAGTCCAGAGACTTGATGCTAAGCACAAATCTCCGGTTGAAAAAGCTAAGCTTTTTCAACCTTTTCCCACTCTACTTTCTTGTATTTGCATAGAATGCTTCTATTTGTGCTTGCTCACTACTAAGTCCTTTTTCTTCCATCTGTACAATTGTCTGTAACATTCTACGGTAATCATGCGGAATGATCTTCTTGAACTTAGGAAGATAATCCATGAAATTATCAAGAATTTCTTTTCCACGTGCTGAATTCGTAACCTTTACATGTTCAGAAATCATATTTTTAAGTTCTATTACATCATACTTATCTGTAACTGGTTCAACCGCAACTAGTTCTTTATTCAATCTCATATATAAGTTGCTATCTTCATCAAGTACGTAAGCGACACCACCACTCATACCAGCAGCAAAATTCTTACCAGTGCGTCCAAGAACAGCTACACGACCACCTGTCATGTATTCACATGCATGATCACCTACGCCCTCAACAACTGCTGTTGCACCTGAGTTACGTACACAGAAACGTTCTCCAGCTACACCATTGATGAATACTTTACCACTTGTAGCTCCATATAAAGCTACATTACCTACAATGATATTCTCTTCTGCTTTGAAGTTTGATCCTTTTGGAGGATATACAATAATCTTACCACCTGATAAACCTTTACCAATGTAATCGTTACAATCACCTGATAACTCTAATGTAAGACCTTTTGGTATAAATGCTCCAAAACTCTGACCACCAGCACCATGACATTTGATTGTAATCGTATCTTCATCTAATGTTGTTCCATGAATTCTTGTAATTTCAGATCCAAGAATTGTTCCAAGTGAACGGTCAACGTTGGTAACTTCGGCTTCTATAGTCTTTTTCTGTCTATTAACAATTGCAGGACGTAATTTTTTAAGAAATACTTTCTCATCAATTGTGTTCTCTAATTCAAAATCATAGATTTGTTTTGGATCAAATATGTGAGGGTTCTTAGTATCTACATATTCAGATTCAAGAATTGCTGACATATCAAGCTTGTTTGCCATCTCTTTCTTGAATGTATCTTTAACCTTAAGTAAGTCCGTACGACCAACTAATTCATCTACTGTTTTAATACCTAACTTAGCCATATACTCGCGAAGTTCCTGTGCAATAAATCGCATGAAATTTTCTACATATTCTGGTTTACCTCTAAAGTTCTTTCTAAGTTCAGGATTTTGAGTTGCTACACCAACTGGGCAAGTATCTAAGTCACATACTCGCATCATAACACAACCCATGGTTACAAGTGGCGCTGTAGCAAATCCGTATTCCTCTGCACCAAGTAAAGCTGCAACTAATACGTCACGACCACTCATTAATTTGCCATCTGTTTCAATACGAACTTTAGAACGAAGGCCATTCATAATTAATGTTTGATGTGTCTCTGCTAGACCAAGTTCCCATGGAAGTCCTGCATTATAGATAGAACTTCTTGGAGCTGCCCCAGTTCCACCATCATAACCAGAGATTAGGATTACACCTGCACCTGCTTTAGCAACACCTGCTGCAACTGTACCAACCCCTGCTTCTGATACTAACTTAACCGATATTCTAGCATCTTTGTTAGAATTCTTTAAATCATAGATTAACTGAGCTAAATCTTCGATTGAGTAGATATCATGATGTGGTGGTGGAGATATTAAGCTCACACCTGGAGTTGAATGTCTTGTCTTAGCAACCCAAGGATATACTTTATTACCTGGAAGGTGACCACCTTCGCCTGGTTTTGCACCTTGTGCCATCTTTATTTGAATTTCGTTAGCACTTACTAAGTACTCAGAAGTTACACCAAATCTACCAGAAGCAACCTGTTTGATTGCTGAACAACGATTCAAACCATCTTTACCTCCATGAAGACGGTCTAAGCTTTCTCCACCTTCACCACTGTTTGATTTACCACCAAGACGGTTCATAGCAATGGCTAATGTTTCGTGTGCTTCTTTGGAAATAGATCCATATGACATTGCTCCGGTTTTAAAACGTTTTACAATAGAATCAACGCTTTCTACTTCTTTGATATCAATTCCCTTCTCTGGGAAGTTGAAATCCATTAAGCCTCTTAAGTTAAGCCCAGCACCCTCTTCGTCGATACATGCTGTATATTCTTTAAACATCTCATAATTACCAGTACGAGTCGCTGATTGTAACAAATGAATTGTCTTAGGATTATATAGATGTTCTTCTTGATTACTTCTTAACTTGTGACTACCTACACTGTCAAGTGTTAAATCTACGTTTAATCCAAGTGGATCAAATGCCTGTGAATGTAGACGATCTACTTGTTTTTCTATATCTTTAATAGTGATACCACCAATACGACTAACAGTATCTGTGAAGTATTTATCTATAACCTCTCCATCAATACCGATTGCCTCGAATATCTTAGACCCCTGGTAAGACTGAATTGTAGAGATACCCATCTTAGATGCTATCTTAACGATACCATGAAGGATTGCATGATTGTAATCATCAACCGCTGCATAATAATCTTTATCTAACATGTTGTTATCAATTAATTGTTTGATACAATCTTGCGCAAGATATGGATTAACTGCACATGCACCATAACCAAGTAATGTTGCAAAATGATGTACTTCTCTAGGCTCAGCACTTTCAAGAATCATTGCTACACGAGTTCTCTTCTTCGTCTTAACAAGATGTTGTTGCAAAGCAGAAACTGCAAGTAATGAAGGAATTGGAACATGATTTTCATCAACCCCACGGTCAGATAAAATTAATATATTTGCTCCTTCTTTATATGCACGGTCTGCTTCAACAAATAGGTGATCAATAGCTTTATCTAATGAAGTATTCTTGTAGTAAGTGATTGGAATCTCTTCAACTTTGAAGCCGTCTGCTTTCATGTTCTTAATCTTAAGAAGGTCTGTATTTGTAAGGATTGGATTGTTAATCTTAAGTACCTTACAGTTTTCTGCCACTTCTTCTAAGATGTTTCCGTCTTCTCCAATGTATACAGATGTTGAAGTTACTATTTCTTCACGAATTGCATCAATTGGTGGATTCGTAACCTGAGCAAATAATTGTTTAAAGTAGTTGAACAAAGGTTGTTCTTTGTTAGATAATACAGGAAGTGGACTATCTGCACCCATTGCTGAAATTGGTTCAGCACCTACCTTTGCCATAGGAAGAATTGCTGTTTTATAATCTTCGTATGTGTAACCGAAAGCTTTAAATAACTTTGCTCTCTCTTCTTTGCTATATTCCGTAACTTTTTTGTTTGGAATCTTTAAGTCTTTTAAGCAAACAAGATTACCGTCTAACCATTCACCATATGGTTTTCTTCTTGCATACTTGTTCTTAAGTTCTTCATCATCAATTAGTTCACCTTTAACAGTATCTACAAGAAGCATCTTACCAGGACGAAGACGTTCTTTCTTAACAATCTTATCCGCCGGAATATCAAGCACACCAACTTCTGATGATAAGATTAGATTGTCATCACTTGTTATATAATAACGTGATGGACGTAAACCATTACGGTCAAGGATTGCTCCCATAATATCACCATCACTGAATAAGATCGAAGCTGGACCGTCCCATGGTTCCATCATTGTTGCGTAATATTGATAGAAGTCTTTCTTCTCTTGACTGATAGCACGGTCATTACTCCATGGTTCAGGAATTGTAATCATAACCGCTAACGGCAATTCCATTCCGCTCATTACAAGGAATTCTAATGCATTATCAAGCATTGCAGAGTCCGAACCTTCTGTATTAACTACTGGGATAACCTTATGCATATGTCCTTTCAAATACTTAGATTCCATTGTTTCTTCACGAGCAAGCATCTTATCAGCATTACCACGGATGGTATTAATTTCACCGTTATGCACGATAAAACGGTTAGGATGTGCTCTTTGCCAACTAGGATTTGTATTCGTACTAAAACGGCTATGTACCGTTGCGATTGCTGATTCATACTCTGGACATTGTAAGTCTTCAAAGAACAAACGTAACTGATTTACTAGAAACATACCTTTGTATACGATTGTTCTGCTTGATAATGAAACAACATAAGTATTGTCATTACTTTGTTCGAACACCCTTCTAGCAAGGTATAATTTACGGTCAAAATCAAGCCCCTTATTCACGTCAGCTGGTTTTTTAATGAAACATTGCATGATATAAGGCATACATTCAATTGCATTTTGTCCTAATGTATCTGGGTGAGTCGGAACCTCTCTCCAGCCAAGGAATTCTAAGCCTTCTTTTTCTACAATTATTTCAAACATTTTCTTTGCTTGATTGCGTCTTAACTCTTCTTGTGGGAAGAAGAACATACCAACACCATATTCTCTCTCTCCACCTAATTCGATACCAAGTGGTTTCACTGCTTTCTTAAAAAACTTATGAGAAATCTGTAACAGGATTCCTACCCCGTCACCTGTCTTTCCATCTGCATCTTTACCTGCTCTATGTTCCAAATTCTCAACAATTCGAAGAGCATCTTCAACAGTTTTATGAGTTTTGATACCTTTAATATTTACAACTGCACCGATACCACAGTTATCATGTTCAAATCTAGGATCATACAACCCTTGTTTTACACGTTTTGCTTCTTCTAAATTCATCTCTTTCATATCAATAACCATGCCCTTTCTATAGCCTGCAAACACTTAGCCGCAGGCACTAAATCAAATGTGATAATACCTTCCACAGTGTGATAATACCTTTCACAGTGTGATAATACCTCTCACACAAAGTTCCCTATCTAAAAAATCCCCGATTAAAATAAAAAAAGCGCCCTTGGGCAGTAATATTCTACTGTACCAAGAACGCCTTTGTTCTTACTCGTGATTATAATCTAGATTGTATAGAGATTCAACAATAAAATGAATAAATATGTAACATTTGTATAATTGCATAAAAAACTGGTATTTTATGTCCTGTTTTTTGCACATTTTTTATATTTTAAAGTTTTGTATCTCTTTTTATTAATTATATTAAGTTATTTCGATTTTAGTTTATTTTTCTTTTGTTTCTATGTTATAAATCTAATGTTTATTGGTATGAAACCTAATTTTATTAATTAACATTTAAGTTTATTCGTAACAAGATATTCCGGTCGCACAATTTATCTCTATGTTGATAGTAAGTAAATGTTATAGTATTATGTTATTACTATGCACATATGTCTTATTTATAGCAATGTTATTATGCATTGCTTGTAGCAACGGCTAGATTCAGGGTACTATATAAATAGCAAAGGGGGTAACAAACATGTTGAGTGAGAATTTAAAAACTCTTAGAAAGACAAAAGGAATAACACAAGAGGAACTTGCTATTAGATTAAACGTAGTACGTCAAACAATCTCAAAATGGGAAAAAGGATTATCCGTTCCTGATGCAGATACCTTAATTAAACTAGCCGATTACTTCGAAGTATCGGTCAGTGAGCTTCTTGGTTCAAAAGTAGAAACAGAAGTTGATTCTAACATCATTGCCGAGCAGTTATCAAGAATTAACGAACAGCTTGCAATAAAGAACAAACGCTCACAGCGTATCTGGAAAACAATTGGGATAATCCTTGTATCCTTCATAGTAATTAATATATTAATCGTAATATTGGGAACAATTTCTTTTAATAGTTTTAAAAGTGATAAGACTGCAACGATTACTACTGAATCGGAAAATATAACGGTTGAGGAATAATAGGCTTTAATGCAGAGAGAAGATTCTAGGTTATGCTTACAACGCATAACCAGATCCTTCCTCTGCATTTTATCTCTTAATTTACAATTTATTAAATCCATATAGATACGTTAGATTGCTAATAATCCCATTTACTTTCCACCAATTCTTACTGATAGCCCACTGCTCCGGATATTTCTCCCAACTCCATGGAATGTTCCATGACCCATCTTCCAACTGCGTGTCTTCTATATATTCACATTCATACTGACTAATATCTTTGTTATCATCATAGAAAATACTGTCTTTTGAATGAAAGAACTGAGATGGTTTACAGATATATGAAGTTTTCCAGCTGGTAATATCTGATGTAATACTGTTTTTCACCTGTTCTTTTAATTTTCCTTTTAATGATACCAAATCAATAATATTAGTATCCTTAGCTTCTTCACAGTACTGCATAAGTCGTATATAGCACGACAATGTATGCATATCGCTTTGCCCTTGCTCCAACATCAACTGCTGGAATGCTTCCTTTGCAATTACACAAGCCATATTATAGAGTGAACTGCCTTTATCAGCAAAGCGAATAATAAATCCTGCTAAGCAGGCGGTAGGATTATAGTTATTATGGCAAGTACTTTCACTTTGTGTATGCCACCAAGGTGCATGAGGGTAATCATTATTACTCATAATTGTATTGTACCAAATCTGTCCATCGAAATCTTTTTTACTTCCTAAGTAGCGTAAAATTCCCTTGATAATCACATTATTATTATCTGTAACGTTTATTTCACGAAGAATTTCGGTTGCTGCCCATGTCTGGATCGGTGAAGAGTTAGGATTCCAGGAATCCGCTTCCAAGGCATATCCAAATCCCCCATCTTCATTTTGATATACTGCTAATGCTTTTAATACATTTTCTTGACTACCATTTTCAAAATGATATTGCCATCTAGCTAAATCTAGTGGCCTAGCATTTCTATACACAAACTTTCTTGCTTTTTCAAAAAGTATACTCATTATAACACCTCATCTATTCTACCGAAATTCTTAAGAAAAATCACTTTGTCAATTGCTTTATATGCTTTACACCAGTTCTCACTTATACTGGATTCCTTCGGGTACTTATCCTTATTTTCAAACCAACTCCATGATATTGACCAAACATCATTTTGAGGGAGCGTATCAACTAGAAAATCTAATTCTTTTTCAATAATATCTTCATTACCTTTATAAAACATACTGTCCTTCGATTTAATATAATCAGATGGACGATATCCATAACTTAACCATTGTTCTGGATCCCTTTGAATCGAGCGATTCACTAATTCTATTAATCTTTTCTCTAATTTACTATAATCATAATTAGGCAAATCTATCTTTTTCAGAGCATGAAAAAGAGTCATATATCCTGATGGCCCCATATCACCTTGATTTTCTTCATATATCCCCTGCACCATTTCATCAGCTAATCTTATCATCTCATCATAAATTGATGATTCTTTATTATATTCAAGTATAAAAGAGCAGAAACTTATTATGATTCCTTTACTTTCCACCTTGTTATATTCCTGATCGTAATTATAATAAGCTGCATGTGGAAATTCCTGATTAGACGGAATGGTAAAAATCCATCCTTCCGGAGAATTTCCAGTAACTTCTAGATATTTTTTTATTCCTATGTAAATTGGGTGATTAAATTCACAGGAATCAATTTCTTTGAGTATCTCTAGTACGAAAAATGTTCCATATGGAACAGAATTTTGATTCCAATTATCTGGATCCACTGCATTACCAAAACCACCATCAGTGTTTTGAAAATACATCAATGCATTAACAACCTCCATCTTGTCCCCATTTTCAAAATGATACTTCCACCTCGCAAGTTCAAGTTCTCTAGCATTTCTATGCATCCACTTATGTATTGATATCAAATTAATGTTCTTCACTTTAAGTTATCCTCCACAGTTATATTTAGCTATATATTATATAGTTTTCGTACACCATCTTGTAAAAATGCGACATCATGGAATGCAAACTCTCTTGCTTGTACCGGCGTCATGGAATGGAAGTACTTAAAATCTTTAAGTAGATGTGCTTGATCTGTATAACCCAATTGATAAACTTCATCTTGTACATTAAAGTCTTTTTTGAACAAAACATGATTCCATAAATACTGATATCTTACTAATACAGAAAACTGTTTTGGCGGAATCCCCATATTTTCTTTAAACACTCGTTCTAACTGTCTGTTACTAATACATATGGATTTACCTAGCTGTGACATTCTTATATTTCCTTGACTCAAAATAATATTCCTAACAGCATCGTTAAGAATATGATTCTCTCTTTCAATGTGCAAATGACTCAACAAATGTTTTTCCGCTATAGGTATTAATTTGTTAAGATCTGTAATGTCGAATAACAAGGGTTCTATCTCTCTTTTTAATTTTGGAAAGTAGCAATCAACATCAGAAAAACGATTTTTAACATCACTCATGGAATCCTCTGCAAACAAACTTACGCTCCATGCATAAAACCTTATAGCAAATGTGGTTTTTCTTGTTTTCTTATCTTTGGGCTTTTCTGTTTCAAAGAAGGAATCATTTATTCCATATAATTTTCTGTGTTAAAAGGAGTTGCGGTAATGGGACGGTATATTTCACTTAGATTCATTTTTCCTTACTCCTCATTAGCAAATCCACTCAAGAAATATTGCATATAATTCTCTTACGTAATACGTGGGCAATAACCACCAAGCTGTTCTTGATGGAACTGCTGAATACTGTAATCCTAATTTTTTCGCAATTTTTCCTGCACGGTATTCATGAAATTCATTGGTAACAATGGCGATGTTTGGATTCAACTGATAGCAATCCATAATTTCCTTTGAATAAATTAAATTTTCTTTCGTGGATGTTGACCGTTCCTCTTTGTATAATCGTTCTTTACTAATTCCTTTGTCCGTCAGATATCGGTACATACATTCTGCTTCAGAAATATCCTCATCTGAGCCTTGCCCTCCTGATACTATACATTTGGAATCCGTATTATCAATTAAGTAATCATACGCTGCTTTAAGTCGCTCTATCAACATTAAGCTTGGACGCTCTCCATAAACTCTACAACCAAGTACAATAACTGTTGCATTCTCTTTTGGTTTCTTCAATGTCGCTGTTACCATACAACTTGTCAAAAGTAGCACTAGCCCAAATCCCATGACTATTCCTATACCAATAGCACTTAGGATTATTCTCCCTATATTAATATTATTATTCCAAATTTTTTCAATCCAGTTGTTAATACGAGACATCTGGTAAGCATATACCATTACAATGCAGCCTCCAACAATCCCCGTTGCATTTCCTACATTCATAATACCGTGAGTAATTAACGGAAACAAAAACCAGATAAAAGCCAATAAACCTAATAAAAATATAATACTCTCTAAAAATTTCATAGTACTTTTTTACCCTTCACATAACATACCTATATACATAGTTATATCCTACTATCATAATTTACTAACTACATAATAATACTAATTACATAGAATTTTGTCCACTGCATCTAACACTGCAAGTATATTATTAGAAAGCTCTGGAGATAGATTACGCCAATTCATTGAAAAACCAGGGTAATATGGACATTTTTTACTACCATTAATATCCGTTGCTGCTAACGGCCGCGTTCCAGTTTTATCAGTTTGGATACAATAGCGACACCCATCACATGTTTTGATCCAATCACTAATAAACTTCGCTGTCTCGACTGGAATTTCATTGATATGTTCTAGTATCTTTTTGAACATAGGCATTCGAATCCATATAAAGCAAGGCTCAAGGCGAAGTTCTTCAAAACTCACTTCAATACCGGAATGACTTCGTTCACCCCAAGCCATCTTCAACTCTTCTTGTTTTCCATGCTGCTTAACATAATCTAGACTTATTTTTTTACCATCACGGCAGTCAATACGCTGAAAACCGCGTTTCTCTAATTCTGTACATAGCTTAATAAGTTGTCCCTGTGCATTCAAAAGTTTATCAAATGCCAATGCAATCCAGTTAGTCGATACATCATATACACAACGGCTAAATAACAAAAATGCGGCATCAGACTTGGAATTATCTACAATATGTACGTTATCTTCACGGGAGATGGAGGCAAGCTCTTTTAATCCCTCTGCACCTCCTAATGGCATACGTAACATAATCCGATTTCCTTTTTCGATGGATATACCTAATGCTTCAATTGCTTTTACTAAAGCTCTTTTTAGTGGTATCGAACCTTCAGCCAATAGCAAACCTTCTTCGTGTAATTCACCTGATTCCACCAGTTCAAAAAGCTCCTGCATCATAGAAGTAATTTTTGCCACAGCATCACGAATGATTTTTACATCCTTTTCACGCCCTTTTTGCTGCTCCCAAGGACTAAAGGATACATCTGCAAATGGCTTAAATCCTAATATAGTTACATCTTTAGCGAAAATTTCATAAATTCCAGTAATAATTTTAAATGCTTGCAAGCGTTTCTCATCTTCTGGAGCAGGTGCGCAGGTACCTAAGAAATAAGCCGCTGCTCTTTCATAATTAGTTGAATATGACACTCCATTCTTGATTATCATAGTTAAACCCCTTTTTATTATTATTCCCTCAGCACTATAGTAATTAACTGAATATTGTCTTCAATCTTCTACCTTATTCATCTTTTATACGATCAGATTCATTCTTGTCACAAGAGCATGTTGTCCAAAGAATGGTTTATCTTCACTATATCCGACATAATTATCACCGAATATATCATATATATTTCCGTTTAGTGTAAACTCAGGTAATCTTCCTAGATATTTACCGTTTTGATATAGAAATGACATTTGTACTGGTGTTGCAAAATCTCCCTCATTCGTACAATCTCCTCCACTAGCAAATACACATAGAATTACTGGTTCATTACCTATCAATTCATCAAGGTTTTTATCCGAACTCTTCAAGGTGAGTATCGGCGGTTCAAGTGTTGGTACATCATCATATTCCCCATACGCAGAAGCAGTATTTGGTGTATTATATAGTTTTGAATTTTTCTTATCCGCATAACCTTTTACTATCACACCATCATGAATTAGTGGTGTACTATCATAATCAAGTACGCTTCCTTCTGCATCAAAAAATGGAACATGAAACTCTGTATCTTCTCGATCTACTAATAATGTAAACGCTTCATTAAATGTACTTGTTCCCACTTTATCACAAAATATAGACGTTCCCTGTCCTAAAGATTCTCCATTAAGAGATTCAATCACTTTTGATAATGGCGAATAACAATCAATAATAATTGGATTTTCTATCTCAGGTAAGGATACCATTGTTTCAAAGGCCGTAAGCTGTTTTCGCGCCTCCTCTAGAATAGCTTCAACTGTATACTCCCTTTTTGTATATAACAAAAAACTATCCATAATATTAATGGAATCCTTATGTTTATAGGCAAGTTCAAACGAGATACATTTATCACAATTAATGAGCTCAAGACCGACACCATTTCTTAAACTAACTTCTGTTTCACTTAAGCTTATCTTATTACTAAATATAAACTGTGGATATTCTTCTCTAAATTGGGCTAAAATCAATTCTGTCTTCTCAAGAAAATCATCTAACGTAAGATTTGGATTTCTTAAATCTCGTATTCTTCTACTATCTTTTGATGGTTCATATTCATAAGGAATCTTAAGATTAAGATTTCTAATTGCTTCTTCCCATGTTTCATCACTCGGTTCCCCAAAAGTACCTGCCACTCCTATATAACCATTCTCATATACTCGACAACCTGTTTTAATTATACTTTTCTTCCTTATAGAGTCTATTCTAGAATGCGTAACATTCAATGTTGTATTGATCTCTTTTAGTTGATAAGTTTCCTTTACCATAACGTCCTCCCTACTGTACCTTGATATTATTAACTCTTACATAAGGTCCACCGAAACCAACCGGAAGTGGAAACTGCTCCATTTTTCCACAGCCCCCCAGTGCAAACGCCTTAATTTCAACTGTATCTGATACACCATCAATTTCATTCAAGGTTTCCATAACATTACCTGTGATGACAGAAATCTTTACCGGTTCCTTGATTTCCCCACCTCGTATCATATAAGCTTTTTGCGGAGCAATTGTAAATGTTGACATACCAGAACCATGTAGGATATCTTCGATATATATTCCCTCTTTAATCTCTGATATCAACTTTTCTTTCGTATCATTACCAGCTCCAATGTACGTTGTAGTCATACGAACGATTGGTTCATATTCAAAACTGACAGCTCTTGCATTACCTGTTTGAGGCTCCTGTAATGCAGCTGCTGTATAAGCACTATGCAAACGTCCTGTTAGTATTCCATCTTTAATTATATAGTTCTCTTTTGCTTGACATCCTTCATCATCATACGGAACATATCCGGAACCATAAATTGTCCCCGTATCAATAATATTCAAGATTTCAGAACCTACTTTTTTTCCAATTGACCACTCTTTTTCCATTGTTTCGTCACCAATCATAAAATCTGCCTCACTTTTATGACCAAAGCTTTCATGAGCGAAAACACCGGCGGTTTCTGGAGAAAGTACACAGGTATACGTTCCCGGAACTACTGGAACAGCATGTGTAGCGTAATCAATGTCCGTCTCTATTTCTCTTCTTACTTCGTCATCATGGTAAAATAAATCTTGAAATTTTGTTTTATAAATGTCATATCTACCTTTGAAAGGCTGATCATCGACCACAATCGCATATCTTAGGGCAATTGTACAAGATTGTGTATCAAATGTGATATCAGTTCCCAAGCTTGATATAATATTCTTTTCTATGTATTGATCAAGATAATATCCCTTTGTTGTTTTAATCTCCTCATATTCTTTAAGCATAGGTAAGTATGTCTTCAACAACTCTATCTTTTCATTGTTATCAATTTCTTTTACACACTTTTTGTCAAACTTTAAATCCATTCCATTATGTACTTCTAAACGTTTTAACACTTCATGGTTAGTTATGTTTTTATTTGGCGTTGCCATCTTTGCAAGCAAATCGATCTCCGATTGAATGGACTCTAAATCAGTAATCGAACTATAATACCATTTCTCCCCGTCAAATATACGTATCATCGCCCCTTCTTCATTCTTTGTTTTATTTTGTGTTAATACATGATTAGCATATAAAATAGTTGTTGAATACACTCGTTCAATACGTACATCGGTATATAAATCTTCAGGAAAATTATACATTTAATTTCCTCCTTCTATAATATTTTCATGTTCTTCACCTACACATATATTGCTTATCGATTAGTAATAATGCCTTACTCATTTAATACACCACCTCCTAAATCTTCAAATATCGCTTCATCGGTTTCATATATTCCTTGATATGGTTGTTCAATGTACCATTTGGATTTCTCCTTATAAATATATAATGTAGTTGACTGTTCTTCATTTGCAGTAATATAAACACTGTAATAATTTTCTACATTAACTGGATTATCCTGAACTGTCGGCTTGCTTGTTGCTTTAGCTTCATTGATTTTTGAAATAATACTGCTTATATCTTCAACATCTGTGTATACTAGTTCATCGTCATCTTCGCTAACTTTAATTGATATAACCTCCTCAAGATCCGGTAAAATGATAGGTTCTGCAATATCACTACATGCGGAAAGTGTAAAACTAATGGTTAACATAACTATTAATGTAAATATTCCTCTTTTCATCTTCTCACCTCACTTTAAAACAAAGATATTCTGAATTTATAATTCTTTTCTGTAAATAGGCAATCCATTATCCGATGATACCTTTTCAGTCTTGTAATACCCCATTCTCACATACAAATTAATAGCTTTCTCTTCTGGAGTAATTTCTACAAATTTACCACCAGCTATTCTTAACTGTACTTCCGCCAATCGATAACATTCTGTTCCTATCCCTTGATTTCTAAAATCAGGATATATGTAGAAATTCCCAATAATACATTTTCCATCTTCATCTACATAACAGATGTAATCAATGAACCCAACAATTATTTCCTCCGCATATATTCTCATTACATTAAAAGGATTACTATCTCTGTTTATTACAGCAAGTGTATCCATCTTGTATCCCTCACTATTCAAATACGATATAAGTTCTGAATAATTATCATCCTTACTACATGTTTCAGAGATATATGTCATAAATTCTTTAAGGTATGAATTCCACTCAACCTCCTTATTCAGATCAAACGGTATTAATGATATTTTCATATTGTATTTTCTCCTCTAAACTAAAGTCAGACACCTTAGGTTTTGTAGATACTCCATTCAATAATGCCCCAATTCCCACATTTTCCTCCCTATTTGCAATTCCTCTTTGCATAAAATCATTAGCCAAACTATGATGTGAAAAAACTACATAATTTAGTCCTGGATCCTGCATCTCTTGAATCAACCATTGACGTTCAACTTCTGGGATAACTGGAAACATATCATTTGTATTATCATAATTCCTTTTAAAATATTGATACGAATCTTTACCTTGTATATAACAAGAATTTAAAACAATAAACTTTGTCTCTTCTATTACAAATGAATAGTAATCCTTTCTAATATTATAAAACTTCTCCACTTCATCTTGCATAAAGAAATCTGAATCACGATTTCCTATTACATAATAAACAGTTACTCCTGAACGATTTAATTGCTGAATAACTTTCCTATTCTCTTCAGAAGGATGACATAAGTCCCCTAAAGAAATAATAAAATCAACTTTTTCTTTCTTTACGGTAGAAATCAGTTCTTCTATCCTCATATCTCCATCATGAATAAGGTCATAATGTAAATCTGTAAACGCTACAAATCTTATCATATGTTTTACCTCTCATTACTAGTTATAAATATTTCTTCCGAAATTTACTTAACACACAACAATTCTAATATTTCGATATACTCCCATCTTACAATATCTAATTATTTCCACTTTATTATATAGTCTATCAAACCAGCTTTCAAGATAAATTTCATGTTAGCCTCTCTATTGACTCAATGAAATAGATTGCGTCATACTTGTCCAAATATAATATATATTGTATACTTATATATCTAGATATATAGTACGATATATATATTATCAACATACTTTATTGTGAAAATCATCCCAATTAAGTATCACCTAAAAGCTTGAAAGGAGCACCAACGATGAGTTTATCGAATAATACAATTGGAAATGTTGGCTCGAATCCAAGCAACATGACACCAAAGAAACGTCCGTCTACCGGACAAACTTCTACATTCCAAACGACAGCTGGTTCACCATCTGGTACTGCTAGTGCTGTGAACAGTAATCTTAGTTATTCTGCTACTGGGCAGATATTGATAGATAAAGGCCAGATTATACGTGGCGAAGTTACTGATATTAGGAATGATACCGTATCAATCAAGGTGGACCTAGGTGAAACCCTTACCTATCCTCTTCAGGGCGACCCAGAACTAACCATCGGGCAGACTGCGACTTTCAAAGCGGTTGAAACAGAAGATGGAATTGCTCTTCGTGCGATATCGGTAAAGCCGTCACAAGCTAGATTGGCTACCATAAACAAAGCACTAGAAGAAGCTGGTTTACAAAAGAGTGAACGAAATCAAATGATTGTATTTGAATTATTGAATAATCATATGTCTATCGACAAACAAACCATTCAAAAAATCTTCCAACAATCTTTACTGAATAAAAATGCTTCTATAAGTACTCTTGTACTTATGAATAAACATAATATACCTATCTCGAATGCTACAGCTACACAATTTGAAAACTATCGGAATTTTGAACACCGATTAAGCAAGGAAATTGGTACAATAGCGGACGAGATTCCAAAGCTTCTTGACAAGGTGAGTACCTTTACTACATCAAAAAACTTCCTTGCTATTAATGAGGGACTTATGGATATCTTTTTAAAGAATGATGCAACAACGGAAATACCTTTATCCTCTGTTATTAGTTCTAAGAGCGAAATCTCTACACTATTAGATATCCTAAGACCTTTTGCACTAACAGACTCATTATCAGAAGCAATCCAAAACCAAACTGCTTCCTTACGTGATGTTGTTGATTGTATTCAAAACAGCATTACAATAGCAGAACAAATGGATTATGAATTACAAAACACTCTATTAGAGTCAGATGCCTCCCCTAATAATGGAACCACAACATTGACTGATGCATTCCAAGCTCCTATTATTAGGCATATTCTTGAGCAGTTTACAAATCAGCAATTTAATAACAATGAATTATCAACATTCTTAAGTCTACAAAATCGTCAAACTCTCGCTTTAGCACTTGTTGATTTCCCACTAGCACAAGATATTCGTGATGGAATAGTAGACGGACAAATAGGAACGAATTCATTGCTGCACGCTATCAAAACTGCTCTACCAGCTACGAACTCTCTTGATGCGAAAACATTATATTCTACTCAAGTTTTTCAATGGGTCTTAAAAGAACACATTCGAAGCTCGATGTCATTAACAACGAATGACATTGCAGATAATAAAGTGAATGATTACTATGATACAACCTATAATCAAATTAATGCATTAAGAGATCTCCTTCAAAATACAGGGCTAAAAGACGCGTTCACACAGTTAAGTGCAACTACACAGAATTTCCAAGAGAATATGGAATTTATGAAGGTATTAAATCAACTCTTTCCTTATGTACAATTACCAATCAAGATGAAAGATCAATTTGTTCATAGTGATTTGTATGTTTATACGAAAAAGAAGAACTTACAAGAGAAACCAGATAGCATTAGCGTCTTATTACATCTAGACATGGAGAACCTTGGACCCACTGATATCCACATCACTTTAACTCGCGGTAATGTTGAAGCCAAATTCTATATGTCAGATGATTTTTCAACTAGTCTTTTAAGAAATAATATCGATTTATTAGAAGAAGCCATGACTCGTAATGGCTATTTACTTCAAACAGAATTTATCGAACGCCAGAAGGAAGTAGATATCGTTAAGGATATCATAGAAAAAGATCAACCTACATCATCACTTAAACGCTATTCTTTTGATATCCGAGCATAACTTCAATCTTCGTTCTATTAACATGCATTTAGCATAAAGTAGGCTCTAATAGTAAACCTTTTTACTATTGGAGCCAAATAGCTTTAATTATTTATACAAGACTCTCATTTCATTTTGATCTTGATAGTATTCTATCTCATCGCACCACTGTACAAGGTTAATCAATATACTCTTTGATGCATAAACATATTTATCTTGTAATTCTTCAATTGTTAAATTATTCATTCTACAATCGATAAAGATCTCTCTTGTTTCATGAAACAACTTTTTTTTCGTATCTTCTTCCATATATTCATATATGGCTGTCATTCTAGGTTCTAACTCTAACATTAATTGCTGTTCAAATCGATTCATATCCTTATAATTTAATGATTCTTCTAATATATTAAATAATCGTTCATGGACTCTATTCGGAATTCCTGAATGAATTCCAATTAATTCAAATAATCCTTCCAATGAATAGATATCTAAACCATATGTATAAATTCCATACTCTTCAAACGTCCCCGCTATAATACTAATTGTTTTTCTCATAATGTGTTGTTGTAAATTATTAATCTCTCTATACATAGTTTCGTAATTTACCTTTTCAATGTTGGCATAACGCATTGAAAATACCCACGAAACTAGGACAACAAATCTGTACTTCTCAAGCATAACCAAATTGTTCTCATATCGCTGAAGCCCCTTTGCTTTCAGTGTAAGGAAACAATACTCCTCATAGCTAAGGTCTAAATCACCAATAATTCGGTAATCCTTCTCCTCATTTCTAAGCTCCTTCTCAAGTAGTCGCTCAATCTCTAGTAAAGTTAAAGGTGTTTGTAATAAATTCATAATTTCTCCTCCTTAGTCACCTGTTTACAATCAAAAATCACCCATGCTTATATATATATGTCCAAATTCTGAATAAAATGTTAATTTTTTGAATTGTTATTGTACAAAATCTAATACATATTCAAAATTTATTTTTTTAATTTACAACTTGTTTAATTCATGATAGAATATATCCTTGTGAGTAGCACAGATGATTGCGCCTATTAGTACCGAAAGGTCTTAGGTGAGGAAAGTCCGGGCTTCACAGGGCAGGGTGCCGGATAACGTCCGGTGGAGGTGACTCCAAGGCTAGTGCAACAGAGATATACCGCCAAATTCGTTTGGTAAGGATGGAAAGGTAGAGTAAGAGACTACCGCATTCTTGGTAACAAGAATGGCTATGTAAACCCCACTCGAAGCAAGACCGAATAGAGAGTAATACGGTTGCCCGCCGTGCTTTCGGGTTGGTCGCTTGAGCTTATTGGCAACAGTAAGACTAGATAGATAATCATCTAATACAGAACTCGGCTTATAGTGCTGCTCACGTAAATAATTACGAATATAATAATTCTAAATATAAGAAAGTAACTGCTCATTCCTCTAAAGTATGAACAGTTACTTTTTTTAATGCAATATGATTCTATCTTAATCTACTTTAAAATAACTTCCCCCTATGAATTCTCGTATTATAGAATTACGAGGTACTTCATCTGGACTAACACCTATGAAATAATCCAAGAATTTTAATAGACGTTTAGCCTCAACATATTCTGGACAGTCACGGTCAATCCCAAACAAAATTGGTTCCGCATATAATTTAAGAATAGCTAGCTCATAGATTAGCGCTGAATTGAACATAACATCTGCTTCTTCTTGGAACGGGAAGATATTCTCTTCTTCTCCTCTTCGTACCGATGGCCACATCGCTATCGTTTCTTTTGCCGAAGTTCCTCTTGTTCTTGCATCTCTTACCATTCTTCGAATCAATCTACCATCAGTTGTTGGAATACGATTATGCTCATCGATATTCAACTGCGTTAAAGCACTTATGTAGATCTTAAATTTGCTTTCTTTTGGAAGAGAATGTGACAACTTATCATTTAAACCATGAATACCTTCAATAACTAATATATCATCCTTGCCAAGTTGTTGATAGTTGCCCTTATATTCACGCTTACCTAATTTGAAGTTATACGTTGGTATTTCAACTCGTTCCCCATTCAATAACTTCATCATATCAGTGTTGAATTGTTCGACGTCAATTGCTTCTAAACACTCAAAATTAGGATTACCCTCTTCATCTAAAGGGGTATTAACTCGTTCTACAAAGTAATTATCTAGCGCAATTGGTAACGGATTTAATCCATGTGTACGCAATTCGATAGATAGACGGTGTGAGAAAGTTGTTTTACCTGATGAGGATGGGCCTGATATCATAATAAATTTTTTAGTTCGATCTGCTACAATCTGCTCTGCTATCTCTCCAATTTTCTTCTCTTGGAGTGCTTCTTGAACAAGAATCAAATCATTGATCTCACCTTTACAGATTACGTCATTAAGCGCTCCAACTGTTTCGATCTTCATAGTATTGCCCCAACGATTCGATTCTTTTAATACTCCGAATAGCTTGTGTCTTGGTGCAAAAGGTGGTACCACTCTTGGATCTTCATCACTAGGTAATTGCATAATTAAACCTTCATCATATTTATACAATTTGAAATACTGTAACATACCAGTTCTTGGTGGCATATATCCATAGAAATAGTCTTCAAATCCACCAAGTTTATAGATATTTGCTTTAGACACACGACGATAGCGGAATAATTTCTCTTTGTCATACATACGGTAATTTCTGAATAATTCAATTGCTTCATCCGTTGTAATACTTCTCTTTTGGAACGGTATATCATCTGCAATGATTTTTCTCATACGGGCTTCGATTCTTTCAATTAACGCTTCATCTAACACAGCATCTGATTTTATCTCGCAATAATAACCCGGCCCTATTGCATACTCTACTAGTACTTTTTCAACATTCTGATTTCCAATTTCATCATGAATTGCCTTAAGAAGTACTAGTGTCATACCTCTCTTATATGTTTTTCTACCTGCTGGTTCTTTCGTTGTCACAAATCGTACTGTACAGTCTTTGTTAACTGTTTTAAATAATTCTCTAAGTTTATTATCAACAAAAGCTAGTATAATATCATTTTTATAGTCTTTTTGATAGTCTTTGCTTATATCTAATAGACTAGTATTATCTTCGTAAACTTTGGTTTCTCCATTAATAATTACATTTATACTCATATATTATCTCCTCTATATAATTTTGAAAGGTGATTGCTCCTTTGCCGCCATAACAGTAACGTTATTAACTTCAAGATGAGCGCATAGCCATTCTACCATGAAACGCTCAGTTCCATAATGCCCAGCGTCAATGATGCTTAGATTTCTTTCAATTGCATCAAGCGCTTTGTGATGCCTTATATCACCAGTTATAAGAACATCAGCTCCCATCTGTATGGCATTCTCAATAAAGTCTTCACCTGAACCTGTGGAAATTGCAACTTTTTTTATTTCTTTTGTTAAATCGCCAACTACTCGGACATCATCAAGATGAAATTGTTTCTTAACCGCTTTAGCTAATTCAAGTAGTGACATTGCAATTACTAAATTCCCAAAACGTCCAATTCCAACATGTTGGTTGCTAGGTTCTACCTGTTCTAATGCTACAGTATCCTTTAGTCCAACCATTGCAGCTGATTCATCTGCCATAATAGCAATATCCATATTGGTATGCATAGCATAATATGCTATTGAATTATTCATCATACTTAGAATACGTTTACCAATAAAATCATTATTTGTAATCTTCTTCATCGGTGAAAAAATCAATGGATGATGGGTAATAATCATATCACATTGTTGCTCAATCGCCTGTTCAATTACTTCTGTAGATGGATCTAGTGCAATAAGTACTTTATGCACTTCTTGTTCCTCATCACCTACTATTAATCCTACATTGTCCCATTTTTCCGCATAGTGAACTGGGGCAATTGTCTCTAGTTGTTTAATTATATCTTTACACTTCATAATATCGTAATCCTTCTACTATATATTCTAATTGTTGCTTAATTTCGTCTTCCCTCTTCTTAGAATGTTCTGTTTGCGTCTTAAGTAATTTATGCAGTATGCCCTCATATGTTGCTTTTTCTTTGTTCAAATATTGATATAATATCTCATTCTTACTCTTTAATAATTTGGCTCCATATTGATAACATACTTCATCTGAGTATCTTTGTTGACAATCTGACTTTGTTGCACGCATCATCACATAATATTTACCTTCATCAATAACCATATTCTCATCTGTAATTTCATACCCAATCTCATGGAGGTATTTTCTTACTAGGAAGATTTCTGATTGTGGCTGTAATATTAATTCAGAGCAGTTCTCTACTACTTCTTTACTATCGGATAGGATCTTGACAACCAATCCACCACCCATACCTGACACAAGTAATGTATCAACTTCACCGGGTACTATCTTTTTAGCACCATCAGACAATCTAGTCTCAATTATATCACTATATCCGTACCTAGCTATGTTCTCTTTTGCCCGTTGTAATGGCCCTTTATTAATATCACAAGCTATTACTTTGGAAGCAATTTTATTTTCTACAAGATATATAGATGTATACGCATGATCACAACCAATATCCGCCACACGATTATTTTTAGTTACCAGTGCTACTGCTGCACCAAGTCTTTTTGATATTTGCATTTCCTACCTCTTCTAATTGGTACCTTCTCCTATGAATTATTATACTTATAGATATTCTAATTATTAACATTCATTATAACACTTATAAAGGAAAAGTTCCATCAATATATGATAATTTTTATTAATTTTGTATATATTTCGTTTTATTCTTTAAATATTATTAATTTTCAGTTATTAATAGAGTAATTCTCTTTAATTTTCAAATAATTTAGATTTGTTTATATTAAACTAACTTGATTAGACTTTTTACGTCTTCTAATGTATCAGTTAACCTTATCAACTCTATAATTGTTCGCATTGAGTCAGTGATATATTTATCTTTATGATATATAATACTAAATTGCCGACTCCAATCGCACCCTTCTACAAGCCTAGCACATAACTTTTGATTTCTAATTTCCTCTCTTACAAGACGAACCGACATAACTGAAACACCCAAATTATTCTCAACAGCTTTCTTCATAACCTCTGGAGTGCTACATTCCCAACCAATTGTTATTCTACTCTTCATCTGGGACATAGTTGATTCAAATAATTCTCTTGTACCACTACCTTCTTCACGTACAATAAAATTCTCATTTACCAAATCCTCAATAGGGATAATATCCATTTTGGTAAATCTATGCTTTGGACTACATACTAAAACTAAAAAATCTTCTACGCAAGGTATTGCTACAATATCTGTGCTTTTAGCTTCTCCTTCTACTAACGCTATATCTAATTCCGATTTTAGTATTCTTCTCTCTATCCCCCTAGTATTATCTGTATATACATTAACATGGGTTTCTGGCGATTTGGTTGCCATAGACGCAGCAATATCTGTAATTAAACTGTTAGCTACTGTAATTGTTGAACCAATTCGTAATGTATGAGTGTGCTTTCGATCAAACATTCTCTCTTCTAATTCATCGAAGCTTTGTACAACTGCTCTTGCATACTGTAGCAGTTTTTTCCCATCTTGCGTAATGTACAATTTCTTAGATAATCGCTCAAACAACAACACATTATAATATTCTTCAAGCTCTTTTATAGCCTGACTTACTGTGGGTTGAGAGATAAAATACTTCGCTGCAGCCAAACTCATCTTTCCTGTATCTGCTACCTCTATAAATAATTTCAGATGACGAAGAGTCACTCTTAGCCCTCCCTTCTACTTATATCCATAGGTAAAACCTATATATTATACAACATATTATCACCTTTAGTAAAGGCCGTTAAGAATAGTTTCTTGTCAATTCCGATAACAAAAAAGCCTGGGATGAATGTATGAATTCACCCTTGGCTTTGTTTTTCCTACATATTTTATTCTAAATAATCCTTTAGTTTACGACTTCTGCTTGGATGACGAAGCTTACGAAGGGCTTTTGCTTCTATCTGGCGAATTCTTTCTCTTGTTACATTGAATTCTTTACCAACTTCTTCAAGTGTCCTTGCTCTACCGTCATCTAAACCAAAACGTAAACGAAGTACCTTTTGTTCCCTCTCTGTCAAAGTACTGAGTACTTCTACTAATTGTTCTTTTAATAAAGTAAATGCCGCAGCCTCAGCAGGAACCGGTACATTATCATCTTGAATGAAATCGCCAAGATGACTATCTTCCTCTTCACCAATTGGTGTTTCTAATGATACTGGTTCTTGAGAAATCTTTTGAATCTCACGAACTCTCTCTACAGGTAACTTCATAACTTTTGCTATTTCTTCTGGTTGTGGCTCTCTTCCTAATTCTTGAAGTAATTGACGTTGCACCCTAATTAACTTATTGATAGTCTCAACCATATGCACAGGGATACGAATCGTTCTTGCTTGATCTGCAATTGCT
The DNA here is from genome assembly GCA_019421365.1 of Lachnospiraceae bacterium. Lineage (GTDB taxonomy): Bacteria > Bacillota > Clostridia > Lachnospirales > Lachnospiraceae > Anaerosporobacter. Next base: position 16,123 of record JAHZFJ010000020.1, on the reverse strand, counting down.
CTTGTTATAGCTTGGCGAATCCACCAAGTTGCATACGTACTGAACTTGTACCCTTTTGTATAATCGAATTTTTCAACAGCCTTTATAAGTCCAAGATTACCTTCTTGAATTAGATCAAGAAATTGCATACCTCTTCCTACATAACGCTTAGCAATACTAACAACAAGTCGGAGATTTGCCTCTGCAAGACGCTTCCTTGCCATCTCGTCTCCATTTTCCATTCTCTTAGCAAGTTGAATCTCTTCATCAGCACTAAGTAACGGTACTTTACCAATCTCCTTAAGATACATACGAACTGGATCCTCTACACTAATACCTTCTGGTATAGAAAGATCAATTTTTTCAAGATCTTCAAATTCGTCATTATCTTCTAAAAGAATATCTTCTGGAACTACATCCTCTTCTTCCTCATTAGATGTAATTCGTAGTACGTCAACCCCATTTTTTTCAAGATAAGAATAGATTTTTTCAATCCTTTCTTCGTCAATATCAAAGTCGACAAAGAAATCATTAATTTCCTGATATTCAAGAACGTTCTTCTTGGATTTTGCAAATTCAAGGAGTTCTTTTAATTTCTCCGCAAACTTTGCCATATTTTCGTCCATAGTAGTCCACCTCTTCCTAATCTGTTAATATTCTAACCATCAATAAGAGAAATATGCAATTTTTGTAAATCTGCCTGTTCCTTTATTAAACTTTGCATTTGCTCAATATCTGTAACATTCCTACTTCTTATATCCAAACTATATTTTTTAATACGATAAACCAAATCATTAAGTGCCTTTTCTTTCTCTAACATACTCATCTCTTCTTGAAATGTAGTACTAAACAAGGAAGCTACTTCATTTTGTTCTTCTTTACTCTCAAACTGATTAATAATCTTAGCTGGTACAACTTGTCCCTGTTCTATATACTGTTGAAACAACATCTTAGCAACCGTTTGATACAATTCACCGTCAAAATCCTTCTCAGTAATAACTCCATTTAATTTCTGGAATAATCTTGTATCTTCTATCATCCAGGTTAATAGTAATTTACTAGCTTGTTTCATACTATCTTCCGCTGTAACTCTCTTATTACTTCTTTCCTGAACCTTCTTAATAACTGTTTGTGAAGGAACCATAGTAGCACCATAGTGATTAACTAATTTTCGTAGATTATCAAATCCTACTCTGTATATTCGATCCATTGCTTCAATATAATTATTTCGTTCAATTTCCTCCGTAAACACTAATAACTTCTTAGCAACCTCATTAAAGAACTTTGTTTTTTGCTCAGGATCATTCAAATCATAGTCTCTTTCAAGTACTTCTATTTCAAAGTAAAAACTATTCTGGGCTTCGTTGATTCTCTTCTGAAACTCCTCAGCTCCTAACGCCTTTATGAACTCATCGGGGTCCTTATACGGTTTCATATTGATAACCTTCGTGCTAAGTCCCGCTTCCTTCAATATCGGAATCGCCCTAAGTGCTGCCTTTGTTCCCGCACCATCACTATCATATGTTAGTAATACTTCACTTGTATAACGCTTCAACAGATTTGCTTGCAAGCCTGTGAAAGCAGTACCTAATGATGCAACTGCATTGGTAAACCCTGCTTGATGTAGTGCAATCACATCCATATAACCTTCACAGATTAGCATGTTATGCTTTCTAGAAGTTCTAGCTACATTCAAACCATATAAATTCCTACTCTTGTCAAACAATAATGTCTCGGGTGAATTCAAGTATTTTGGTTCACCCTCTCCAAGAACGCGGCCGCCAAATCCAATTACTCGATTATTCACATCCATAATTGGAAACATCACTCGGTTCCAAAACTTATCATAGGCCCCTTTCGTTTCATCAATGGACACCAATCCGGATTGCTTTAGAATTTCATCACTATATCCTAATTGTTTTAGATACTGATATAAGTCATTGCTATATTTATTAGAATACCCAAGACCAAACTTACTAATCGTTTCATCACTGAGTTTACGGTTTGTTAAATACTCATACGCTAATGTACCGCGTTCTGATTTCAACTGATAGAAAAAGTACTTAGCCGCTTGTCGATTAATCTCTAGTAACTGCCCTTTCAAATCCGACTTCTTCTTCGCTTCTTCACTATATTCTTGCTCAGGTAATGCGATATTTGCTCTTTCAGCAAGATACTTAAGAGCCTCCACAAAGGAGTAGTTTTCATATTCCATAACAAATGTGAATACATTTCCCCCTACTCCACAACCAAAGCAATGGTACATCTGCTTTTGTCCACTAACACTAAAGGAAGGGGATTTTTCATTATGAAACGGGCATAGTCCCATATGATTATTTCCAGTACGTTTTAACTTCACGTGCTCCGAAACAACGTCTACTATGTCATTTCTCTGTCTAATCTCTTCAACTAAATCCTCTGGGTAAAACATCAGATTTCCATTCCTTTCTAAGCTAATAAATTCCCCATGAGTGAGGAATCATTAATTCTTTAAATTTACTTATTGCATAACGGTCCGTCATTCCCGCTATGTAATCACAAACGACTTGCTCTTCTGATTCCTTTGTTTTTTCCATCATCTCAATATATTCTTCTGGTAACTCATTAATATGTTCTACATAATATTCAAATAATTGTTTAACTAAGTTTTCCGCTTTCTTTTCTTGGCTCTTCGCCACTTTATTCGTATATACACTTTTAAACATGTATTTTCTAAGGGATAACATTGCCTCCTCAACTTCTGGAGACATTACAATATCATTCTTTCCCTCACTATGAATAACAATATCATGTATTAGTTTATCCAGACGTTCCCTTGGACTATGCCCTAAAACCTCTGTATAGATACTTGGTATATCTTCTTCCTTGATTATCATTCCACGAATTGCATCATCAATATCATGATTGATATACGCAATCTTATCTGATAATCGTACAATCTTACCTTCTAGTGTAGACGGCTTTCCACTTGTTTGATGATTCAGTATACCATCTCTGACTTCTTTTGTCAGATTCAATCCTTCTCCATGTTTTTCAAGTAGTTCCACCACACGTATGCTTTGAATGTGATGTTCAAATCCACCTTTACATGCTTCATTCAGCGCTCTTTCTCCAGCATGCCCAAATGGTGTATGCCCAAGATCATGTCCAAGTGCAATTGCCTCCGTTAAATCTTCATTCAGACGTAGAGCTCTTGCAATTGTACGAGCATTCTGAGCTACTTCAAGTGTATGTGTCAAACGCGTTCGATAATGGTCACCTTCTGGCTCTAGAAAAACTTGAGTCTTATGCTTTAACCTACGGAACGCTTTACAATGTAAAATACGATCGCGATCTCTTTGATATACAGTTCTTAGGTCGCAAGGTTCTTCTAAACTATCCCTTCCACTTGATTCATCACTAAATGAAGCAAATGGACTTAGATTTTGATGTTCTCTAAGTTCTTGTTTTTGACGTAGATTTAACCCTCTTTCATTCTCTAACATAACTTCTGCTTGTCTTAATTGTTCCAATAACTTAAGATTTTTATCCATCTGATAAAACCTCCTTAGCAAAAGAACTTGCCTATTACTATGTATATTCTACTTAACGATAGAATTTTACTTTTTATATCGTGTTAAATACTTATATTATACTAAATGTTTTCATATTTTTAAAGAGTTCTTTTAAAAATAACATTTTTTTATAGAAATACAGGTAGAATAACCACGATATTCTACCTGTATTTGTTTCATTACTAATCTGGGTGTCAAAACCTATTTTTAATTTTAATCTCGTCAATTTGCACAAATTTATGTGTGATCATGTTATACCACTAGTTTCATGAGTGGCTTTTGACACTCGAATCATTATTTATATTACTTGCTATGGCACTTCTTTGCAGAAGGGCAATCAGAGCATCCGCAACTACAGAATTTACCCGCTTTCATATCTTTTACTTTTTTACGTATTACGAATGCAGCATATATTACAATTGCTGCTATTATTATAATTGAAGCCATATTAACGATCATGCTCCTTTCCAATCTTTCCAGATTCTATATAAACATATTTGCAATCTGGAAGAACAATACCGATACTATCCAAGCAACAAAAACCTGGAATAGTACTGCTAATAACGTCCATTTAGTTGATTTCATCTCACGTTTCATTGTTGCTATTGTAGCAACACAAGGGGTATATAATAAAACAAAAATCATTAGTGCATATGCATTCACTGCTGTGAAACCAAATCCACCTAATGCCTCCATTAAAGCACTCTTACCACCAGCAGAAGCAATATTACCTATTCCAAATAAAATTCCAAGATTAGATACTACTATTTCTTTTGCTGCCAAGCCCGAGATTAATGCCAATGCTATTTGCCAAAATCCTAATCCTGCAGGTACAAGTACAGGCACTAATAACTTACCAATTCCTGCTCCAAAACTCTCTGATATATCTGTTACGAATCCATGAGGTCCAATATTTAATATAAACCACATAATAATAGAGGCAACGAAGATTGTCGTTCCAGCTTTTGTTAGATAATCTTTTACTTTATCCCATACGTAAATAATAATGGTATGAAGATTTGGTGCCTTATATTCTGGTAATTCAATTAATAAGGAATTCTTCTCTTTCTTCTTTTGTAATTTCGTCATTATAAAAGCTATTAGAATAGCTACAACAAGGCCTATTACATACATAGAAAACGCGGCAACTACTGCATATTTTCCAAAAAACATATCAGAAAACAGCACGTATACCGGTAGTCTAGCACTACAAGACATAAACGGCGTTACAAGTATTGTCTTCCTGCGATCGGTTGTATCTTCTAAAGCACGTGTTGCCATAACTGCTGGCACACTGCAACCAAAACCCAATAACATTGGTATAAATGCACGACCAGAAAGACCAATATGTCCCATAATTCCATCCATAATATACGCTACTCTAGACATATATCCGCTATCTTCTAAGAATGCTAGTGCTAAGAACAGAATGAATATATTAGGTAAGAATGTTAGAATTCCACCAACTCCAGCAATAATACCGTCAACAACTAATGATATAACCATATCATTAGTATGTAAATTCTGTAATACTGCTAATACACCATCTGAGAAACTGGTTATTCCTATTTCAAAGTACCCTTTCAGCCAATCTCCTATGGAGAATGTCAAAACGAATACTAAAGCCATGATTCCAAGGAATATAGGTAATCCTAGATATCTATGAGTAAGAAAATGATCAATTTTATCAGTATTCGCTGCTTTTACTTCTTTATTTACTACTACTTCTTCAATCACTTCTTCAATGAAGTCGTATTTTTGATTAATGATATCAGATTCATAACTTCTAATAACAATATCAGAGAAATCAATATTGATTTTGGCACAAACCTCCTCATCTTGTTCAAGGATTTTAATCGCATGCCATCTAGGATTGTTAATATCAGCGTCATAATCTAACAGACGTTCCATTATCTCATCAATCTTATCTTCGATTTCGTCACTATATACTATGGCAAATTCTGAATGGTGACTATGTTTATGCTCACTATGTTCTATATCACTATGATGGTGCTCAAGATTACCATCACTAAATTTTTGTTGGTGATGAGCCACTGCGTGCATCAAGATGTCTAAACCGGACTTTTTACGTGCAGATACTGGAATAACAGGAATGCCAAGCATCTCAGGTAAGCGGTGAAGATCAATCTCCATACCACGTTCCTTCACAATATCCATCATATTAAGTGCAAGTATTACAGGCTTTCCAAGTTCAATTAATTGTAACGTTAGGAATAGATTTCTTTCAAGACAGGAGGCATCAGCTACGTCAACAATTACATCAACACTATCATCTAATATGTACTCCCTTGAGAGTTTCTCTTCTAACGTGTACGATGTCAAACTATAGATACCTGGCAAATCTACTAACTTAAATTGGTGATTATGATATCTAAAAGCTCCTTCCTTTTTCTCAACAGTAACTCCAGGCCAATTGGCGACCTTTAACTTAGCTCCCGTATAGGCATTGAATAATGTAGTTTTACCACAATTGGGATTACCTATGAATGCAACATGTAATTCCTCTTTCATTAATTATGCCTCCGTTTCTGTAAGTACAATCTTTGATGCGATATCTTTACCCACCGCTAATCTTGAGCCTCTTGCTTTAAAGATAATTGCACCATTTTTTTTCTTATTAATAACCTTAATGCCTGTTCCATGAATAAGACCAAGCGATTGTAATCTTCTACTTGTATTTCCATCAATCAGTAGTTTATCAATACAATAAACCTGATTTATTCTTCCATCTACTAGTGTCATTTCGGCCTCCTTATTGAGAATGATTCTCATTCATTTTAAGTATAGTACACAGTATATAATACGTCAAGTAAATTCTATATGATGGTCAAGTCCTTTATTATCCACTTTTCTGATGGAGTACTATTTCGCCAACTAAGAAAAAGTTGAATCTTATTACCTTATATGCTAGTATTTTTAAAGATAACGAACATATTACTCACGATTAAAAAGGAGGCACCCTTGAATAAAAGTATACTATTTTTTGACATTGACGGAACAATTCTAAGTGAAAAAACACATACCATCTCCAGTGATACAAAAGAAGCAATTGAAGCAGCAAGAAAGAATGGTCACCTTGCTTTTATCAACACTGGTAGAACTTTAGGAGAACTAGATCACCGTATTTTATCCCTTGAATTTGATGGATATGTATGTGGTTGTGGTACATATATTATGCTTGGAGATAGCGTTCTATTGAATAATTTATTAACAAAAGAATGTAGAGAGTCTGTTCTTAGAGATATTAAAGAGTGTAAACTCGAAGCTTGTCTAGAAGGTATCACTACTGTTTACTTTGATTCTAATTCTACCCAAACTAAGATTTGTGAAATTAGGGAATCGATGAGAGCTAGAAACATACACTTAGGAACTTTTGACGATGATAATATTGATTTCACTAAATTCACCATTTGGGTTCAAGATGATAGTGATTATGCGACCTTCTATGAAAGACAAAAAGATAGATTTACCTTCATTGACCGTGGAAACCAATTCTATGAAATCGTACCAAAAGGTTTTTCTAAGGCAACGGGCATCCAGTTCTTATTGGATTATTTTAATCTAAGTTTAGATCATGCTTACGCTTTCGGTGACAGTAACAACGACTTACCAATGCTTGAATATGTACCCAATAGTATTGCCATGGGCAACTCTGACCCATCACTTCTACCATTAGTGACTTTTGTAACCAAAGATGTTGATGAAAATGGGATTCGACATGCCCTAGAGCATTATAAGTTAATCTAAAAACCTAATATGTATTATAAGAAAGGCTTCTGCAATCATTTTATTTGCAAAAGCCTTTCTTGTATACATATTAGTTATAATACCTTTCTACGATTTCCTTTTAGCAATTGATCAAGTACTGATTTATATACTATTATAATTCTCGCATCTATATAGCAGAATTTATTTGCGACATATTCATATGTCTTATACAAAAAACAGCAACTCATCAATATAATACTTACCATTGTAACCCAAGGGACTAAATCTCTGGTTATTAAGAAAAATGCTCCAGCCAAAAAGACGATTAATGTCGTAAAATATGTCCTACTAATCTTCACCACCATAAGCATAGATTCTGTCAATCTATCAAACATCTTCTTTAAGGATTCTAAATCCTTATCTTTTAAGTTGTTATATATATCATTATATATCTCTTCATTCCGAAGATTACGATAATCAAAATTCTTTTCCAGCATCTTTTTATGGTAACTACCAACATACTGTTCATATTTTTTATTACCAAATTCTTTACGAATTAGTTTTTTAAAAACATTCACCATATCTTCACCACCTATTACTTATTAGCAAATCTTATAATAAAATTCTAGCCGATTTACCTTATTTCGTCAAGTTTCATTCCTTTTCTCCCAAATAATTTAATTACGATTTTATTTTACTTAGTAACCCTCATTCTCTATTCTATTATATGAACCAATTACCAAAAGTCTATTTTTTACACTATAAAAATTACTTTTTATAAAATATAGTATCTCCTGACTAATAGAAATCATTAATTGTAAGTTTTGTTAAATCTGCATTCTTTTGTTTTTCGATTATTAACGAAACGTTCATATTTCATCCACACTATAATCATATATGTCGGCTATAATAAACTTATCAAAAGGAAATCAGTTATATTTATATGATTTCTTTGATATATTAAAATGTTTTTTCATAAACCCAGATAGTTTTTCTTCCCCTTTCTATCTGGACTCCTCTTTTTATAAATTAAACAATAGAAGCTGGCATAACACGCCAGCTTTTATTGTTGTTAGAGTTTAAATTTCACAAAAAGGCTGTCAAATGACAGCCTTTTAATATCGATTAATATAATTATTTAACTTGGATTACTACTTTATATGTTTTAGAAGTATTGTTACTTGTTTTAATAGTTACTGTAATAATAGAATTTCCTTTTTTCTTACCAATAACTTTACCAGTTTTATCTACCGTAGCTACAGACTTATCACTTGATTTATATGTAATAATTATACCATACACCGCTTTGTTAATGTCCTTATCGAATTTCTTAAGAGAATCAACTTTCATTAGAGTATCAGGTAATCTAATAGCGATATTTTTCTTTGTTTTCTTAGTAAGAGTAATTTTCTTTGTTACAGATACTTGACTAAGAACTGTAGTCTTTTCAGATTTTGCTGCAACTTTTGGTAATAGTACATAATCCGCGCCAGTTATAATATTCAAAATAACATAGCCATCCTCATCAACAATGTATTTACTATTTGGTACACATTGGAGTTTCTTTGTTTCTGCATTATAGATATATAAGTATACTTTATCACCAACTTTGAAATTATTACTTACATCTACTTTAACAGATGCCTCCATAGGGAGCTTTCCTACCTGGTTAAAGTTAAGACTTAGTCCATTATTATATCCGTAGGACACACTTGAATTAATGGCAATACCTAAATCAACTTTTGCATCTTTCATACCTTTATTAAAATTTTTAACTTTGAAATTCCATGCATATTGAACTTTCTCATTCGTATCTACAAATTCATATATTACATCCAGTTTTTTCGAAAGATTTGATTTTAACTCTGATACAGTTGCGTAAACACTGTTTATCTTGGAAGAATCATAAATGATTCTATAGGAATCCTTAGTTACGATAACTTTTGGAGCTGTTGTATCTGGTGTAGGTGTACTTGGATTTTCTGTATTATGTGAATGATCCGTGTTTCCTCCAGTACCCGGATTACCCCCAGTTTCAGTGGCTATCCATTTTGCATAGAGAATAGTCTCTCCACTGACTCTATCATTCATGAAATTCCAGACGTTCACACAAGATGCTTCTCTATACCAACCTCCAAATGAGTACCCTTCTGCAGTCATCTCTTCAGGCATAGATACCAAGTTTCCTTCCGCAATAACTTGACTAAAAGGAGCGATACCTTTTCCATTTACATCGAATGTTACTTTGTGTTCTGTTCCCATCGGAATTCTCTTAATTCTCAAATTATCAACATAAATATCCGAAGTACCATCTGTTTCAACATACAATTTCAAGCCTGTTACGTTTTTTGGTAATCTAACAGCCGTTCTTATCGTTGTATATTCACCTGATACAGCCGTTGCATTTGCATAATTTGGCCATCCGTCGATATCAGCAGTTAATTTGATTGTTTTGTCCTCTGTTTTTACATCAAGAGATATCTCAACTTCCATTCCAATATAAGCTGATACATCAAATGCAGCACCATAATAGTTTTCCGTACGATTCGTCAATACAGCAGCATGATTATTAGCACCATCTTCGACTCTAGTGATTGTACCGGCACCTCCCCAACGAGTTGTGAATAGAATATCTTCGTTCTCTACGTCATTCACAAGTTCACCAATTTCAACAAAAATATCATCAACATAAAAATCAGCTGTTCCATCTGTCTCAATATACATATTAGCCGAGGAAACATTATTTCCTATTTGATACGTTCCAGAAATTTCTGTCCATTCTCCGGGTACAGTATCAACTTCAGCAATCTGTATCGGATTATCACCATCTAAACCTAATCTAATTTTACTATCTGTGGTTTTTACATATGCCTTTACATTAACTACATTACCGATGTATCGATTTATGTCAAATTTCATAGTTGCATCTTGTGCATCTCTAGTAACTAAGAATGAATGCCCATCAGTACCACGAAATACAGTATCAACTACAGATACGACTGGCATATGACCAACACCTCTTGCACTAGCGATACTCTCCTCTTCTTCAAACCCTTCTTCCATACCAACCAATTTAACTCGAACATTATCTATATAGATATCATTCGTGTCGTCGGTTTCAAAATATAGTTTTAACGCATTTAAATTAGACGGCACTTTATATGTACCCGTTATCTGTGTCCATTCTCCATTCGAAGTATTTACACTAGCTATATTTGGCCATGTCCCATCAATATCAGCAGATACTTTAACAGTATCAGCTGCACTCTTAACCCAAGCACTTACCGAAATAGTTTGACCAACAAATCTAGATACATCAAAGGAAGCACCATTCCAATCATCTGCTCTATCACTAACTAATAATGCTGCCTCTCCATTAAATACAACTTCCTTTTGTATAGTCAAGGAACTTGATCCACGTGGTGTAAATCCTTCTGATTCTACTGTGGTATCAACACCATCAAAAGTTGCATACATATCAGTATAATCAGCTTCAACATAAGCAGGTTCAGGTAATTCTTCACCTGTTTTTGCATAGACAATAGCATCAAAAGCTAACTTCTTAGATAAATCAGCATTGAATAGCAACGGTAAAGACTCTTTTTTCCATGAGTTATCATCCGTTAATCCCCAGATGGTAACACTCGTCAAATTAGCACCTTTATCAACTTCATTAATCAATCCATTAAATAAATTTTTATAAAATACTGCCTGATAATAATCAGCATTAACACCTGTAGATGTTTGGTTTACATCTAATTCAGTAATATGTACCTCATCTACTACCTCATCAAACTTACGAAGAGCTTCACAAAATAGATTAATGTCAGTATTATCACTTAAATGACCTTGCATCCCGATACCATCAATCAAACCATCTCCAATAATACTATGTCCATCAAACTTTCTTTGAAGAGATTCTATAATTGCGTCCCTTTTGTCTGGTTGATACTCATTATAGTCATTATAAAACAGTTTAGGTTGAATCTTTTCTAAAGCTTCCGCATTATTAGAATCAATTCCATATAATGTAGCATACTCACTAGAATATTTAACTACTGCATCTTTCGTATACTTAAATGTATTATACATAAAATCTGGACCTATTGTTTTATACCAATAACTATCTCGCATATTATACTCATTCGTACCAACTTCAATTGCCTCATTCACTACATCCCAAGCAAAAATGGTTTCCGCATATCCATTTTCATACATATACTCAATTACATTGTATATATAGCTTTGCAAACGTTGCAACATAATATCACGACTAACTAAATAGTTTTCATCTAATACAGAATTTTTATCATCTGAATAGACTGGCGTATAATCTTTACAGAATATCGCATCTGGACATTGGCTGTGCCATACTAAAACATGTCCCCTAACAAGGACATTATTTTCTTTTGCCCAGTCTAACATTTCTTTTGCAGAGGTATCAATTACAAAAGGTAAATTCGTGTCAGTAGCCTTTTCATTATTATAGCCCATATTATTATCAGGCTTTAATTCATTTCCAAAAGTTATACTATCAAATTGTCTCTTAATCAATTCCTCCTTATTGGGATTACCAATTTCACTTAACGGATTCAATCCTCCCCAATGACTAACTGCTTCACATGCTACACCCATTTTAAATTTATCTTGATATAGCTCTTTTAATACTTCGTAGTTTGAAGTATCAACATAACCTTCTGAATTACCGTCATCAGGATTTACGTAATCTCCTTCTACTACTATTGCAATATCATCGATAATATAGCTAACCTCCTTTGTAGTCTCAAAATATAAGGTATAGCTTTCACACCCTGCAGGAATATCATATAATCCAGATAATGTTGTAAAGTCAGCTCCTACTACATCAACTGTTGCAACTTGTTTATAATCATCTTGTCCCGCATTCGTAGTCTTCAAAGTTGCACTGAAAGCATTGATATCCTCAACTGATGCTTCATATGTAGAAACCATTGCACTAAGAGAAATCGTATTCCCTGCAAACTTTGCCAAATCATAAGAATAACCAAAATAATTCTCTGTACGTTTTGTTACTTTTAGTGCGTTCGATCCGTTAAATCCATCAACTGTAATTTCAAACGTTGGATTCCCCATCAGTTTACCTTTTAGTGAATTAGTATCTACTGATTCATCAAAATTTTCTAAGATGGATACCTTTTCTGTTACCTCACTATCAATGACTTCTGATTCCTCAATTTCCTCTTCTAGTATGTTCGCCTCAGTTGCTTGAATCCTTATTGGCTTCACATTAACAAAACTAGTAAATACCAATGTTGCTGCCATTAGTAGGGATATTCCCCTTTTTACATAGCAATACCTTTTACTCATCTTACCCACTCCTTTTCTTTAATAATACATCTTCTCTAAGATCAAAAGCTCCTAAAAAGTATAAATCCATTAAATACCTTCTAGTACTTTTACTATAGCGAATTATATCCATTAAAGCTTTTCAAATATTGTTATCCTATTGTCTGTAATTGCTATTTTTGTAAATTTTATACATTATATTTTAGTTATAATTATATCTTTTGTTTATATTACCAGTACTTTTTCATTATTGCATTTTAATTTTGGCAATTTATTGCATTATGCAGCAATATTTTTATTATATATTAGTATTTTCCCATATATGTTACTTGTTATTTCTCTTTCTACAACTTCTAATATAAATTTCTTTGCATTAATTTAAAAACACCTTTAATATCTAGTTCAAGAGTGTTATAATTAATAGACCGTAGGTTTAATAATATAATCGTGTATGATTAACACATTTATTGGAGGTATAAAATGTCTAAAGTTATCGTTATGGATCATCCATTGATTCAACACAAAATTGGAATTATGAGAGTTAAAACAACTTCAACGAAAGAGTTCCGTGATTTAGTTTCTGAAGTTGCAATGCTTATCTGCTATGAGGCTACAAGAGACCTTGCATTAGCAGATCTTGAAATTGAAACTCCATTAGTTAAGACAACTGTAAAAGAAATCGCTGGTAAGAAATTATGTATCGTTCCTATCTTACGTGCGGGTCTTCATATGGCTGATGGTATTCTTAACCTTATTCCAAATGCTAAAGTGGGACATATCGGTCTTTATCGTGATGAAGAAACATTAGAACCTGTTGAATATTTCTGCAAATTACCTACAGATGCTGCTGATCGTGAAATCTTCGTTGTAGATCCTATGCTAGCAACAGGTGGTTCTGCCATCTCTGCTATTAAACAATTAAAAGCAAGAGGTATTACAAAGATTCACTTCTTATGCTTAATCGCAGCTCCTGAAGGTGTAAAACACTTACAAGAAGCACACCCAGATGTAGATATTTTTGTAGGTGCTCTTGATGAAAGATTAAATGAACAAGGCTATATCCTTCCAGGTTTAGGTGATGCTGGTGACCGTATCTACGGTACAAAATAATTTGCATTAAAAAAGTACAAGCTCCATTATGGATCTTGTACTTTTCTTTTAGTATTGCTTATATGTTTATTTATAACTTTGTTTAATCTTTAATTATTATTAATCTTCTTACATATAAAACTTCCGACCTTATAATAGGTTGTAATATAGAAATGCATTAATCCTAAACCACCAAGAAAACCCGTAATAAATCTTCTCTTATTAGTAGATTCTTTTACATGTAATGCTTGTATGGTCCAATCTATAAGCATTGTTAGACAACCAATTAAGGCAATCTCATGAGATTGCTTACCTGATCTACTTGGATAACGAAAGGAATGTTTCTTACAACAAACAACAATATAATGTAGTATAGATATGAAGTATGCAACCAACACACCTGTACATCTAGCACACACAGGAAATTGCTTCCCATGAAAGAAAAAACTTCTATCGTATCGCTGATGACATCCCGTTTTTTCACCAATTTTCATCATACGAAGCCACCTCTTTTCATCGGTTGCTATATGTGTCTCATTATCTAAGTCATAATATTCTTGCTTCACCTGTGTATCCATAATTCATTAACCTCTTATTTCCCCCGTTACTAGATTCGGAACTTTCTTCCACAATTTCGACAAATCCAAAAAGCTCTTCTTGTTGTCTTTCCTTCTCCCATACCACATAACCCACATAAGAAACCAATAGGTCCTAATATTATATAGCCACATACACCTGAGCATACGCCATATCCTTTTTGTTTTGTTTCAGATTCCTCAATAATATGACAGTTTTCACTTCCACATGATGGACATCTCATTTTCTACTCCCCTTAATATATCTATTATATTTATTAAAAATCCTTCTTACTACTAGGTTGTGAACCTAATTTAATTATTATATTTATATAAATCTCATAAAAAAAAGCCAAATTACAAAACCAAATAACGCACATACTAATAGTATTGCTGGAACAAATGTGATTATCCCTGCGACAAACATCGCTATGAGGTCTTTCCATTGTATTTTTTCTTTCTCTTCAGGGATTTCTCCCCTCTTTTCTCTCTCTTTTTCACGTTTTTCAAAATGCTCTGTTTGTTGATCTAGAATTTTTGTTGCTTTCCTACTAAATAACATAATACCTCCATTAATATGAAAAAAGACTGTTGCAGGATTAATTTGCAACAGTCTTTCTATTACACATAAAATCCAAGCAAATAAGTAAATATTCTATATTCTACTTAGATTCTACAACATTTCTCTTATGATGACAAGCAACAAAATGGCCTGGTGTCATCTCTTCGAATTCAGGTACCACTTTCGTACAGATATCAGTACAATACTTACAACGAGTATGGAACTTACAACCTGAAGGTGGTTTTATTGGGCTAGGGATATCTCCTTCAATAAGGATTGCCTCCTTTTTATCATCAACATCCGTAGTTGGAATTGCTGATAATAAAGCCTCTGTATATGGATGCATTGGAGCTTTAAACAGATCTTCCGTTGTAGCTAACTCAACCATATTACCAAGGTACATAACACCGATACGATCACTGATATACTTGATAACACTTAAATCATGGGAGATGAATAAGTATGTTAAGTTTTCTTTTTCCTTCAAATCAAGCAATAGATTAATTATCTGAGATTGAATGGAAACATCAAGTGCGGATACCGCTTCGTCGCATACAACAAACTTTGGTTTTAGAGCAAGGGAACGTGCAATACCAATACGTTGTCTTTGTCCTCCTGAAAATTGATGAGGATAACGGTGAATCATGTAAGGAGCGAGACCACAGTCTTCCATAACTTGCATGATATAATCTTGCATCTTGCCTTTGTTCTTATGAAATACCTTATGGGCATTCAAACCTTCACCGATAATCTGACCAACTGACATACGAGGATTTAAAGATGAATAAGGATCTTGAAAGATTAATTGAAGATCTTTACGTAGACGACGAATTTCTTCTTCTGTTAATCTTGCCAAATCAACACCTTCATCAAGATAAGCTTCGTATTTATCAAACTCAGCATTACCTGCATATTCTTTCTTCATTGCATCGATTTCTTTTTTCGCTGCATTGAAGATTTCTTGTTTTGTCTCAACTTCTTGTTTTGCTGCATCTACTTTTGATTTATTCTTAGCAATTGCTGCATCTATCTCTGACTTAGAAGCTTTCTTCGCTTCTTTTTCCATCTTAATTGCTTCAAATTCGCTCTCTAACTTACGTAGTTTTTCTTTTGCGATACATAATGCTACATTAGCCTCGTACTCCTTTAAGAACGTTGCTGATACTTTTCCTAGGTCCTTACTAATATAGAAGCCACCAATTACTTGAACAATATCAAGGAAAGCGTCATTAGCTATCTTCTTCGCTTCTTTTAATTTCCCATGCATAGCATACTTTTCTTCATCAGTTTTCATATTGTCATATTCTTTT
>JAHZFJ010000002.1 GCA_019421365.1 Lachnospiraceae bacterium | reverse complement strand
CTAGAGCTGCATAAATTTTATACTCTAGTGTTACAATTTCGCTTGACTAGAACAAGCGATGTGACCATCAACAGATTGTTTATTACTATTCGATTGGTCGATCGTCAGAAAATAAAGATGGGTTTTCCTTCAATAGTGCTATAACCCAGTCTGCCATTGGCTTCACTTCGACCACATAAGAAACTGCATCTCCGATTTTTACTTCCTTAGCAATCCCCATATGTAACATCGGAATAAGCAACTTATCGTAAAATTTTGACACATTCCCACGGGTTGAATAATGACCATGTAAATCTACTTCACGAATGTCACCATCTTCGAACAATAGTTTAATCTTTCTTGATTGAGGGTTTATTCGGTCAGGAATATTCAGCCACTCTTCAATACTATGAATAAATGTGTTGGTCTTAAGCGCGGCACCCAAGAATAACAATTGTGCTTCTTCATCGTATAATCCGGCAAAACAACCTTTTCGTGGACAAGGGGTTTGAACATCACCGTTACGCATAACATCGCTGTCACGCTGAACATAGGCTTGCGCCTTGCTCCCCATGGCTGTCACAGAATGGGTAGGATGCATCGAGCGAATAGTATCTGCTCTTTTCATAAAAAGATTGGGTAGTATTCCAACACATGCAGGCTCTGCCTTGGGGTCATAAATACCGTCTAGTAAATTTTTATCAGACCATGAATGAGTTGGAAATAACAATAGTCCCTCTTTCATATATTCGATAAAGGCATCTAGAACCGTATCACCTCCACCTTCTACCTCTCCAATCGCTTTCATTGAAGAATGGATGAGCAAAGTTCCTGTTTTTCTAATTCCTGTTTGTTCAATATCTTTGATTAATGTGTTTTTCGTATGCATATGCAGTCCCCTCTCTTTCCGGATTTCATCGTCACAATTATGGAATTACTCCCATGACATAAGTTAATATAGTATTAAATGCAATTAACAACTATAGCCATTGTACTATTACCAGATGTGCAATACAAGGAGAACGTTGAAATACAACCAATATAAAATTAATTCTTAATATGATAATAAATTTCATACCCATATCCATCAGCGCATAAAATAGTTCATATCAATCTACTTATGTTGATACACTAAAATATGTATTATTTAGCAGTGACTAAATACAAAAAGTAATAAGTGAGGGCTTTATAATGGAATTCATGATTATGGTTCTATAATAAATGTTCCGTCAGAAAGGTAACGTTAAAAATCAAATTGGCGTGATCCTCACATCGCCTGACGAATTATTTGAAGTACCTTCTCTCTATCCTTCAGATTTCCCACAATATCATACTTTGCAGCCTCAATAACTAGAAGTGGTGAAAGATTATAATTTGAGAAGTAATCTTCATATTCTTTATTAAGATTCTCCCAGTAATCTCTTTCAACTATCTGCTCATAGTCACGGCCTCTTTTCTTAATGCGCTCTATTGCGGAGTCAGTATCAATTTTAAGATAAATCATAAGCTTAGGTGCCTCTACATGATCTAGCATATTGGTCAAAAGATCTCGATATAATATAAATTCATCCTTCCCCATATCCCCCTCTTCATAGAGCATTTTAGCAAATATCATATCACCATAGATACTACGGTCCATAAGTCTTGGTTCTCCCGCTTCTGAGGCCTGTTTCAGCATCTCAAATCTTCGATTAAGAAAGTATATCTGAAGCGGAAAGGCATATCTCTTTCTATCATAATAGAACTTGTCCAATAAAGGATTCTCCTGTACAGGCTCTTGGAAACAAGGTATCTTCATCTCTTCCGATAACATCTCCATATATGACGTCTTTCCGGCACCAACAACAGCATCTATAACAATTGTTTCATTGGGTTTATTTTTTTTAATCATATTAAAAAACTCCTTATACACGAACATCCTCCTTAGGTTTCTTCATTTCTGGTTTGACATAAGGTCTTATTGTTGGCAGTTCTTATAAATATTGTAGGCAAAAATCGCCCTCCGTCCAGTTCTTGCCTGTGCTCATTTTTATTGCTATTCGATTGGTAGATCATCATCAAAATTACTTATTCTATTACTTTATATACAAAATTCCCACCCTGGAAGATTATATCATTTCCCGATTCATCTTTATGAAAAGATAATTTCTCGGTATCAACGCAAACAAAGCCCAGCTTCTCCAAAAACTTGCAGGATGGGGTATTCGCAAGCGCCGTACCTGCTGTAAACCCCTCCGCCCCACAATCCTGCTTCATATATTGCATAACGGATACACAGCTTTCAGACGCATAGCCCTTTCCTTGATAATCAGAATGAAAGCAATATCCCAAATCATATTGGCCATCATTGTTATGAAAGCAGATATACCCTATCATTTCTGACATACCCTGCAGAAATACCACAAAAAACAGATGCGAATCCGAAAATCGTTTGACCAGTTCTTTAAATGCATGCTCTTCTGCAGGAAAAGGTGAATCATAAATTGCATATTCTGAATTTTCAAAATCCGTTACTATCTTTTTTAAATTCGCCCAATCATTACTTGAAATTTCCCGTATATATAATCTGTTTGTATTCAGTTCCATCATTAACACTTTCTTGACAGCAGGCAAACACTTTCCACATGCCCTGTATGTCCAAACTGGTCAACAGGTCTTATCTTCTTCAATTCATATCCATTATCACATAGATATCTACAATCTCTAGCAAGTGTAGCTGGATCACAAGAAACATAAACAACTCTATTAGGGTTCATCTTAACAATCGTCTCTAGTAAGGCTTCCTCACAGCCCTTACGTGGTGGATCAACCACAACTACGTCCGCCGACATCTGACCTTCGCTCTCTTCATACTTCTCAGGCATAAGATATTCTGCTGCCCCTACGAAGAACTCTGCATTCTCTATATTATTAATCTCTGCATTCTTCTTAGCATCTTCAATTGCCTGAGGAACGATTTCAACACCGTAAACTTGTTTTGCTTTCTTTGCAAGGAATAACGATATCGTACCAATTCCACAATATAGATCCCATACGATTTCATTACCAGACAAATCAGCATATTCAAGTGCCGTCTCATAGAGACGTTTTGTCTGAACTGGATTTACTTGATAAAAAGATAATGGTGATATCTGATATTTGATGTCTCCAATGTAGTCAGTAATATAGCCTTGTCCCCATAAAGTCTTAACTTTTTGTCCAAGAATGACATTGGATTTTTCCTTGTTAATATTAATTGTAATACTTGTCATACCTTTTACTTGTGTTAGACGATCCACTAATTTTTCATAAGAAGGTAATTTACTACCATTGATTACGATACATACCATGATCTCCCCTGTAACGAATCCAACACGTGTTAAGATATGGCGAACTAATCCTGTATGATATTCTTCATTATAAACTGGAATTTCTTCTTCTTTCATGAAGTCTTTCACGATATTCAAGAGTTCTTCATTTACCTCTGCTTGAATATAACAATGTGAGGTATCAATAATAGAATGTGTTCTGCTTGCATAAAATCCTGTAACTATTTCGCCTTCTTTATTCTTACCAACAGGAAATTGTGCTTTATTACGATAGTAATATGGATCTTCCATTCCGATAATCGGTTCCATCATTGTATCAATTTCTTCACCAAAGTGGCCAATTCTCTTAAAGCATTCAGCTATCTTATTTTGTTTGTATGCTAACTGTGCATCATAAGCATAATGTTGAATCTGGCAACCTCCGCATTGTCTAGCAATTGGACATTTTGGTTCGACACGATCTTTAGAAGGTTCAATAATATTCATTAACCTTGCAAATCCATAGTTCTTCTTAGTCTTCATAATCTTAACAAGTACTTTATCACCAATTACTGCATCTTTAATAAATAATGCATATCCATCGATATGTGCAATTCCTTCTCCCTCTGAACCAAGGGCATCTATTACTACTTCTATTTCATCATCCTTGTTGTATAGATGAGTTGCATTCAACTCATTATTCTTATTCATCTTACTTTTCTTTGTCATCTTAACCCTCTCTTTATCTCTAACAGCCATTTAAGGCGATTTATCTAGCTACAGTTTTATCTCATTTCTACGTAACTATACCACATTTATAGTAATACATGTAGCAATTATACAAACCATTAATTACCATTTACAACACGCAACAAGTGCTCTCACCTCTCTTTATTTTAGAGATTAGGTTATTGCGATAGTTTCGCAAACACCTATTTGAGAGATGAGAGCACATTTCATAATATTATATAAATACTTTTTTTCTACTTGTTTATTATTTTTATTATTTACTGCTTCTTCTTATATTTGATTCAAAGAATTTGTTATAACCTAACCAATCTGACTTTTCATCCGCTCCATTAAGGATCTCTATCATGGTCTGTAGCTTAGCGTCCGTATTATCTGCATACGTAAGTGCCACTGCTTCTATTAAAGCTGGCTTCTTAGGTGAACCATATTCTAGTTCCCCGTGGTGAGATAAGATACAGTGCTTTAACTCATTCTCAAGACTTTTAGGGAAGTTTGGAATAGTTCTAATTCTAGCTCCGACTTTCTCTGTACCTATATAGATATGTCCTAATAATTGTCCGTCATCTGTATAATCATTCTCAGGGAATGTTGAGATTTCATCTAATTTACCAAGGTCGTGGAATAATGCTGCACTAATTAATAAATCACGATTAATTATTGGATAATTAGCTGCCATGTATTCACATAGTTTAGTAACACCAAGTGTGTGTTCTACTAATCCACCTACAAAACCATGGTGCACTGTTTTTGCTGCAGAATGGTATTTGAATGCTTTGACGAACTCTTTATCTTCAACAAAGAAGCTACTCACTAATTTGCTTAGATAAGGATCTGTAATCTTAGAAATAATACTTAAAATTTCATTATACATCTCATCAATATTCTTAGTTGTTGTTGGTACAAAATCACTTGGATCGTACTCACCTTCTTGGCTTTTACGAACTCTCTTTATATTGAGTTGTAGCGAATTCTGAAAGCTTGTAATTTGCCCATCTATATGAATGTAATCCATAGAGTCAAAGTTCTCTATTCCATTGGACAACTCCCAAACTTTCGCATCAAGTGTACCAGTCTTATCTTGTAAGAGTAACGAGTAATAACTCTTACCCGCTTTTGTCTTTAATGTTTGTTTCGATTTACAGAGATAAGTTTCTGATAACATCTCACCTTCACGTAACTCATTAATATATCTCATCTAACTACCTAGCCTCTCTAAATATCTTCATAAATTCATTTATTCTGCTATTATAACCTAATTCTTTTTCTTATGCAACTGTACACGGAATGTCATCTCTTTGTCTTCCTCTCCAGTGGCATTGGTTGTTCGTTTTACTACTATGGTAATTTCATCTCTCGGTTGATAAGATGAAATTATAGTATTAAGCTGTGCCATTGATATAATTGTACTATCATCGATTTTAAGAATTACATCCCCTGCTTGTAATCCTGCTTCCAGTGCAGGTGATTCTGTTTCTACTTCATTCACATAAACCCCATTACTGACACCAAGGTCACTCACACTTTCTTTTGATAAATCCGTTCCACTAATTCCAAGATACGTACGATCACGCCCTGATACAAGATCGTCTATAATTGATTTTATTCTTGATATTGATAGCACTGTATTAATATTAGCATTCAGATCATTCTTGAATTTATGAGTAATGATTCCAATAACTTCCCCACGTAAGTTTATAATAACTCCATCTCCATTAGAATTATCTGTAATATCTGTATTGAATAAGTCTATTCTATTATCTGTAATATACACACTAGTTGTTTTACCTGTAATAATACCATATTCCCTCGAATACGGATAACCATTTGGGTTACCAATCGCAATTATAGGATCCCCCACTGAAGAACTTACGGATTCTCCAAGCGTTGCCACTTTGATCGTATGCTTGACCTTCTGTGATAATTCAGATGCTTCAACTTTAATAATTGCTAAATCAAGCTTACTATCATAATTTGCTAGCCTTGCTTCAACAACATTATCCGTATCGAATGTTACACGTATCTTATTAACTTCTTTAATTTTGCTATAGCGTACTAATATCGATAGTGTTTTCTTATCCGCTGATTCATCAATAATAATTCCAGACGTTATATCAGCAGTTTCAGATGGATTTTGTAACCAATCTACACTATTTACAATACTTGTTACTGCTACAACGGAGCGATTCATCTCATCGGCAATTGCATCTAACTCCTTATAGAGAGTCTTGTAATCCTCAAGCGTAAGGTCTACTTTGTTTTCCATAATAATTGTATTAGTTGGCTGTTCCACCTTAAACTCTGGTATAATTGATGCAATTCTAATAGGATTCAGATTCTTTGTAAAACTCGATAGTCTTCCCTCTTCATCATCCTCTAGCACATTCTTAATATAGGGATAGCTAACACAAATAGCAATACTACTTATAATTCCAAATAGTATCGCTAATAATATTGTTTTCACTATGCTTCCCATTACATTTTTCCAAGTCTTTTTGGGAATAATCTGTTCCTGAATGAAATTAAACTCCTTTTGTTCCACAATGGGGCTAATTCTTTTATCATTTGGCATATTACTTCTCCTTAAACTCCCGTTAAAAGTAGCAAATTCATCATTTTGAGTTTCTATCCAGCGACACTTGGTATCCCTATTTCATTAAAACCGTGTTTCTAATATTTTACCATTTTATCATTCACTTGTGAACACTCTATGAATAAAATGTTAATTGATTCCCTAACTTTATTATAGTAACTTAATGATAAGGTTTTTTTAATAATTTAATAGTTTTCATTTTGTCCCACATCATGTAAAATATAACTATTCAGGACTATATCTTTCCTAGTTCTGAATAGCTATGAAAAAGCCCCTATCCCATATACATACAGAATACCTGTGAGTTCTGTAAGGAATACTAACACTAACACCAAAAGATTGGAAGAATATTTAGAGAGGAGCCATGCACTGCGATCTTTCAATCTGTTTATATAAGCAGTAAGCAAGCTTGCTTGCAAGATGCATGGATATAGTTTTGAATACCAAAGCAATAAAAACATTAGAATATAATAAAATTATTGATAAATTAGTTCAGTATGCTGGTTCTACTCTTGGTAAAGAAAGATGTAGTAAACTGCTACCAATGGACAACCTAGAAGATATTACACATGCACAGAAGGAAACTTCTGATGCGCTTACAAGAATCCTACAAAAGGGAAGTATCTCCTTCTCTGGATTAAAGGATATTCGTGGTTCAATTAAGAGATTAGAAATTGGTTCTACCCTTGGAATGGGTGAGTTATTGCAGATTAGTTCCGTTCTTGATGTGGCATTACGTGTAAAAGCTTTCTCAAGAAATGAAAACGACGAAACTGCCTCAGATTCGCTTGATATGCGTTTTTCCTTACTTGAGCCTCTCTCTCCTATCAATAATGAAATCAAACGTTGTATCGTTTCAGAAGAAGAGATGAGTGATGATGCAAGCTCTACACTTAAGCACATTCGACGTACTATCAAAAACACGAATGAAAAGATTAGTGAACAACTAAATTCCATTGTTAGTTCTCAAACAACAAAATCCATGTTACGTGAGAATATCATCACCATGCGTAATGGTCGTTATTGTTTACCTGTTCGTTCCGAATACAAAGGGCAGTTTCAGGGTATGGTTCATGACCAATCTTCAACTGGTTCTACCTTCTTCATTGAGCCAATGGCTGTTGTTAAATTAAACAATGACTTAAGAGAATTGGCATCCCAAGAACAAGATGAGATTGAGCGTATCCTAGCGGAACTTAGTGCTACTATTGCAGTTGAAACCGAAAAACTTACTGATGATATCAACATTCTTACTGAGTTAGATTTCATCTTTGCTAAGGCTTATCTATCGAAACAATTGAAAGCTTCTGAGCCAATATTCAACACCAAAGGGTATGTTAATATCAAAAAGGGCCGTCATCCTCTAATTGACCCTAAGCAAGT
Source organism: Lachnospiraceae bacterium (assembly GCA_019421365.1). Taxonomy (GTDB): domain Bacteria; phylum Bacillota; class Clostridia; order Lachnospirales; family Lachnospiraceae; genus Anaerosporobacter. The sequence goes on along the minus strand of JAHZFJ010000002.1, from coordinate 295,248 downwards.
GGTTCCAATTGATATACACCTTGGTGACGAATTCAACCTATTAATTGTAACAGGTCCGAATACAGGTGGTAAAACAGTTTCCCTTAAAACAGTAGGTCTATTCACTCTTATGGGGCAATCAGGTCTTCATATTCCAGCCTTTGATGGCTCCGAACTTGCTGTATTCGAAGATGTATATGCTGATATCGGTGATGAGCAAAGTATTGAACAAAGTTTAAGTACTTTCTCCTCTCATATGACGAATACTATTAATATTATTAAAAATGCAACTCCAAACAGCTTGGTATTATTCGATGAATTAGGTGCTGGTACGGATCCTACTGAGGGTGCTGCACTCGCTATGTCAATTCTATCTTACCTTCATAACCAAGAGATTCGTACTATGGCTACTACTCATTACAGTGAGCTTAAGATCTTCGCTTTATCTACACCAGGTGTTGAGAATGCTTGTTGTGAATTCAGCGTAGAAACCCTACGACCAACTTACCGTCTATTAATTGGTGTTCCTGGTAAGAGTAATGCCTTTGCAATCTCTAGTAAACTTGGATTACCTGATTATATTATTGACGATGCCAAGAGTCGTATCGATAGCCAAGATAAGAGTTTTGAAGATGTCATTAGTGATTTAGAGCAGAGTCGTATCACAATTGAAAAAGAACGCGAAGAGATTGCACTTCTAAAAGAGGAAGCTGCAAAGTTAAAATCTAAATTAGCTGAAAAACAAGAGAAACTTGATAATGCTAAAGAACGTATCCTTCGTGAAGCCAATGAAGAAGCGCGTAATATCCTTGCCGATGCGAAAGAATTCGCTGATGAGACCATTAAGAAATATAACAAATGGACAAAGGAAAGCGGTCTTGGCAAGGCAATGGAAGAAGAACGTGGTCAGTTACGTGATAAATTAAATGCTGCGGAATCAAAACTTGCACTTAAGAATAAAGTCAAACCATCTAAGGTACACAAAGCGAAAGATTTCCGTGTTGGCGATGCCGTTAATGTCCTTAGCCTTGGACTTAAGGGAACGGTTAGTACTTTACCAAACGCCAAAGGTGATTTATTCGTACAGATGGGTATCTTAAGATCACAGGTTAATATCAAAGATCTTGAGCTCATTGATGAACCTGTAATCACAGCACCTAATCTTAAGAAAACTGGCAGTGGTAAGATTAAGATGTCAAAGAGCTACAACATTAGCACCAGTGTGAATCTAATTGGTAAAACAGTCGATGAAGCAATACCTGAATTAGATAAATATCTTGATGATGCATACCTAGCTCATCTTCCTCAAGTAACTGTTATTCACGGTAGAGGAACTGGTGCACTTAAGAATGCTGTTCATCAACATTTAAAAAAATTAAAATATGTTGATTCCTATCGCCTTGGTACATTCGGCGAAGGTGATCAAGGTGTAACTATTGTAGAATTCAAGAAATAAATTGGGGGAGATTTCATGGCAGAGAAACAAAAGATCTTAATAGTCGATGATGATGCAAATATCGCAGAATTAATCTCACTATATTTGCTCAAAGAATGCTTTGACACACTAATTGTTAATGATGGGGAAGAGGCAATCGAGAAATTCCATTCATATCAGCCAGGACTAATCCTCCTTGATTTGATGCTTCCAGGTATCGATGGCTACGAAGTATGCCGTGAGATACGTAAGACCTCTAATGTCCCTATTATCATGTTATCTGCAAAGGGGGAAATCTTTGATAAAGTTCTTGGTCTTGAGTTAGGTGCTGACGACTATATGATCAAACCATTTGATTCCAAAGAACTTGTCGCAAGGGTTAAGGCGGTTTTGCGCCGTTTTCATCCTGTTGTTACACCTACGCCGCAGGCTGCATCACCAGTCATTCCACTGACTGGTGATTATGTAGAATATCCAGATTTGTTAATAAATCTATCCAATTACTCTGTAACTTACTACGGTAACACCATTGATATGCCTCCTAAGGAATTAGAACTTTTCTACTTCTTAGCTTCCCATCCGAATCAGGTATTTACAAGAGAGCAATTACTGGATCATATTTGGGGCTATGAGTATATCGGAGATACTCGTACGGTTGATGTGCATATCAAGAGACTTCGTGAGAAGATTAAAGATCATACAAGCTGGAGCCTTTCCACTGTTTGGGGTATTGGCTATAAATTCGAGGTGAAGAACTAATGAAGCGAACTTTGCTGTTTAAGCTATTAGTCTGCTATTTTGTAGTTGCGATATCCATGTTCACACTGCTGAATACATATGGAGTTAATCGCCTAAAACAGAGTCTTGTAGAACGTCAGAAAACAGTTCTTCACAACGAAGCTTCTACCATTGCATCTGAATATATGGGAAGTTATTACTACACTTCTTCACCGCAACTAACGCAGAGTGTTTTAACACAGCTTAAATCCATTGATACCTTTTTGAATACTCGTATCTGGATTGTCAATAAGAATGGAACAATTACAATGGATACCAGGTCCTCTTATTCAGCAAATACAGAAATCAATCTGAATGAACTGGATCCCAACTTCTTAACAAAGACGTTCTCAGATAAAACATATTTTAAAGGTATTTTATCCGAACCAATGTTAAGTGTAGTGTATCCGATCTCTTATAAATATCAAATCCGTGGTTATATTGTTATGCTTACTCCATTATCTTCAATAAAGCATGATAGTATTTACTACATGGATATCATCAATATATGTTTCTTACTCTTTTTGATTTTGATGATTTTTGTATTCATGTACATCTATTACTTAACCGTACGTCCATTAAAGAAGGTTATCAAAGCGGCCATGGAGTATTCCTCTGGTCACTTTGATTATCCATTGAATATACAAACTACCGATGAATACAAAGAACTATCCGATGCTGTTACTTATATGGCTAGTGAATTAAATAGTCTTGATGATTATCAGAAGAAATTCGTTGCGAACATCTCTCATGATTTTCGTTCTCCATTAACCTCAATAAAAGGTTATATTGAAGCAATCCAAGATGGGACAATTCCAACTGAGATGCAAGACAAATACCTAGGTATCGTTTTATTCGAAACAGAACGATTAACCAAGCTTACAACTAATCTATTAGCACTTAATACCTTCGATAACAACGGGAAAATCCTTGAGATTACTTCCTTTGATATCAATCTTATCATTAAACAAACAGCAGCTACCTTCGAAGGCATATGTACCAAGAAAAAGATTTCCTTCAAGTTAGTATTCTCTGACCGAGAAACATTCGTAGACGCTGACCTTGGTAAGATTCAACAAGTCCTCTACAACCTAATAGACAACGCAATTAAATTCTCTCATCAGAACTCAAACATTAAGGTATCCACAGAAATCAAAGGTGATAAAGTGTTCGTTGCGGTAAAAGATTATGGTATTGGGATTCCAAAGGATTCCATTAAAAAGATTTGGGAGCGTTTCTATAAACTAGACTCGTCAAGAGGTAAAGACAAGAAAGGCACTGGACTTGGCTTATCAATAACCAAGGAAATCATCAATGCCCATAATGAAAATATTAATGTAATCAGTACTGAGAATGTCGGCACAGAGTTTATCTTCACCTTGCCAAAGACAAAATTATAAAGAAATAGCGAGTAGAACGAACAGTTATATTATATAAACTAAGCTTTTCAGATAAACAACATACAAGCATCAAAAAAACAACCTCAAAAATTGAATTCGTATAGTGGGTATTTTATGTCCACCACTGGAACACAACTTTTTGAGGTTGTTTTTTTTCTGCTACTTAAGTACAGATAAAAATAAAAGCAAAACTCTCAATAACTTCAGCTTAGACGCCTTGAAAAAAGTAAATTGAGTTTTGCTTTTATAAACTAAATCTATTTTGCTTCACTCCATGAGTGATGATGAAGGTGACCTTCTAACTGCATGTGTGAGAAATTATTCTGTCGAACTGCTTCATATAATACAATTGCTACTGAGTTTGAAAGATTTAGAGAACGAATATCTCCGATCATCGGAATACGAATTGATGTATCTTTGTGTTGCAATAGAATATCTTCAGGTATCCCTGCGCTTTCTTTTCCGAACATAATAAAGCAATCTGGTTCATAATTTACTTCGCTATATACATGTACTGCTTTCGTTGTAGCCATATAAATCTTTGCATCAGGATTCTTCCTCATAAAATCATCGAAATCATCATAAACCGTTACATCGAGATCTTTCCAATAATCCAGTCCTGCACGTTTTAATTGTTTCTCATCTAAACTAAATCCAAGTGGTCCAATAAGATGAAGTTTGGCTCCTGTAGCAACACAGGTTCTACCTATATTACCTGTATTCGCAGGTATTTCCGGCTCATGTAATACTATATTAAACATAAAAAACTCCTTTAGCTATTATTAAGCTCTCATATTCAGAAAGAATAGTAATTCTTTATACAATACCGATATTTAATTCAATTACTTTATCGTCATCATAGGATAATGGTACACAGATCGATTTGCTTGCATTCATGAATGCCATTTTTCCTATACATAATGATGGTGGTGTAATATCGATTGATAAGCCTTTTGTAGAAAACACGGTGGCTGCATTACCTAAAATCATATTTCCAAGTTCACAAATTGCACTTCCTGAAAGTTCGTCAATCTCTGATACTGGCATCATTATCATTCTACTTGCTATATCACAGGCAGCTAATTGATTTAGTAAAATCACAACTTGTCCACGTAGTTGTCCTGTAATACCTAACATAATAATTACACTATCATTATCTATATTATCCCTAATATAAGGCTTACCTATCTTTGTATCAACAAAACACATATCTTTTAATATTTTGGTAGCTGATATCAAAAATGGATTGACAAAATCTGCACTCAAATCACCCATATACATTCCTCCCAAGTTAGTACTTTAATATTATCATACTTAAGTCGCAAAATTCAAGTGTTATCAACAACATCAAAGAAAGAATTCGCAAATTCTTTACAATTATGACTAATTTGATATTAAATTCAATTAATTTGTTTTATGGTTATTAATAAAGTTTTCAATTCTCTCTAGTGCAATCTTAAGGTTTTCAATGGAATATGCATATGAAATACGCAGAAATCCTTCACCGCAATCACCAAAAGCAGTACCTGGAACTACTGCAACTTTCTCTTCTCTTAATAATGTTTCAGCAAATTCATCCGAAGTCATGCCGAATTTTTTTATATTTGGAAATACATAAAAAGCACCATATGGTTCAAAGCAATCAAAACCAATTCTTCTTAACTCATCAATTAAAAAACGTCTTCTGGCATCATATGCATCTCTCATCATTACAACATCATTATCTCCATTACGCAATGCTTCAACGGCCGCATATTGGCTTGTAGTTGGAGCACACATAATAGCAAACTGATGGATCTTAATCATCTGTTCCATTATAGTGTGAGGTGCGCATGCATAACCAAGACGCCAGCCGGTCATTGCATATGATTTAGAAAAACCATTAATTAATATCGTTCTCTCTTTCATGCCAGGAAGTGATGTTATGGATACATGCTGTCTTCCATAAGTAAGTTCTGAATAGATTTCATCCGACATAACATATAAGTCATACTCTCTCACGACCTCAGCGATATCAACTAAATCCTCATATTCCATAATTGCACCCGTTGGATTATTAGGAAATGGTAGTATTAATACTTTAGTCTTATCCGTAATAGCATCTAATAATTCTTGCTTCGTCAACTTGAAGTTATTCTCTTCTTTCAATTCTATAATTACAGGAACTCCATCAGCCAATGTAACACATGGAACATAGGATACATAACAAGGCTGTGGAATCAGTACTTCATCACCTGGATCTAACATTGCACGAAGACCTATATCAATTGCCTCACTACCACCAACGGTTACCATAACTTCTTTATTATAATCATATTTCACATGACATTTTCGATTTATGTAATTGCATATTTCTATTTTTAATTCTTTCAAACCTGCATTCGAAGTATAGAATGTCCTTCCCTTTTCTAGTGAATAGATACCTTCTTCGCGAATATGCCATGGTGTATCAAAATCAGGTTCACCAACTCCTAATGAAATAGCATCTTTCATCTCACTTACAATATCGAAGAATTTACGAATGCCTGAAGGTTGAATATCAACAACTTTACTTGATAATGGATTTCTCATGGTGTCACCAACATCCTTTCGTCAACTTTCTTATTATCTAATTCAATACCATGTTCTTTGTATTTTTTAAGAACAAAGTGTGTTGCTGTACTAAGTACGGAGTCCATTGGTGCAAGTTTACTAGAGACAAAATTAGCAACTTCTCTCATGCTTTTACCGTCAATAATTACAGTTAAATCGAATCCACCAGACATTAGATATACAGATTCCACTTCTTCAAACTTATAGATTCGTTCTGCTATTCTATCAAAACCTTCACCTCTTTGTGGTGTAACTTTAACCTCAATTAAAGCGGTAACACGCTCGTTATCCGTCTTATCCCAATTAATAAGTGTTGGATAACCACATATAATAGATTCCTTCTCCATAGCTCGAAGCTCCGCGTCTACGATCTCCTCTGTCATACCAAGCATGCTTGCTAACTCTTTACTTGTTAACTTACTGTTCTTATCAATTGCTTTTAAAATTTTTTGTCTCATAATAATCACCATACCCTTTCAAAAGTCTGGCGACTTTGTGCAAGTCAACTTGTTGACTTTGGGCACCAAATCGCCGTATGAAAGATTTATCTTTCACACTAAACTCTCCTTCATTCTACTTACCTAAAACTTTATATAGTTGATCTGTTTTAGGTGGTTCTAGATAACGTCTTTCATAATCATTAACCACAATTCTTTCATTGTTATCTGTTATACGGCCAATAATAGTTGCTGGAATTCCTTCTCTTTCTAGATGTGAAATCAGTTCATTCGCACGTTCTGTTACGATCAAGAGACTTCCACTTGATATTAATAGATATGGATTAATATCAAAGAATTCACATATTTCTACTGTTTCTTGTTTCATTGGGATCTTGGTTAAATCGATTTCCATACCTACGCTACCTGCTGCCCCAACTTCCCATAAGGCACCGAATATACCACCCTCTGTAACGTCATGCATCATAATAGCATTATGTTCAGAAGCAATCTTTGCTTCCTTTACAATTGATATATGTTTGATTAATTCACTAGCTCCGTCAATAAATTCACTTGTATATCGTGTGCATAACTCATCTTTCTTCTCACTCGCTATGATTGCTGTACCTTCTAATCCAGCCCATTTTGTCATAACAATTTCATGACCTTCTTTCATTCTTTGTGGGCTAGCTAATTTATCTTTTGCTATCTTACCAACACCTGTAACAGTAACAATTATTTGATTTACTGCTGTAGATACCTCTGTATGCCCACCCATAACTTCAATATTCAATGAAGCACAACATGCCTCGATCTTTTGCATCATTAACCTGAGATCAGATTCACGACCTTTTTCAGGCATGATAATTGTCAACATAACCCCAATCATCTCAGCACCACTCGCCGCGATATCATTAGCTGTAATATGGATTGCTAGGTCTCCAATATTATTTGCTGTACTTGTAATAGGGTCTGTTGATAGAACGATTGCTTCCCCTTCACCAACGGTAAATGCAGAGCAATCAAGCCCCACACCTGGTCGAACTAATACTTCTTCTCTTCTGTGTCTTATTTGCTTAAATACCGATCTTTTCAATACGGTTTCTGGTATCTTTCCTACTTTCATTATTATATCCATGCATATCACAATCTTACTTGTGATACTGCTACATAAAAAGGTTGAACTAAAGCAACGCATGGCCCCTTTCCTTTTATTAAAACTATTTCAACCTTACTCTAAAATACAAAGAGGCCTTTACACAAAATTTTCAAGTGATCATAACTTTAGAATCGTTTGATTTTCGAAAAACATTCGTGTAAAAGCCTCCATATCAAAGTCGATGTTTCTACCGACTTAAACAAGCCTAGTTATTCCTCTCCGCTTACATCTTCATCTTCAGTTTGTGAATCGTCCTCCTCAGTAGGAGTTTCTTCATCTTTACCTGTAACGTCATCTGTAGCAGGTTTATCTACCTCAGTCTTGTCTTTATCTTTGTCTTTGTCTTTATCTTTGTCTTTATCTTTGTCTTTATCTGTATTCTTATCTTCGTCCGTAACTTCTTCGTCCGGAACTTCCTCTTCTTTTACTTCTTCCTTACCGATCGTAACATATCTAGGAGAAGCATTATAAGAACTTGAGTTGATTTGAATACGTTCAGTTTCTACACCATCAATATAAATAACTTTCCACAAACGCGCTTTATATCCAGTATGCGCTGGTGAAGTTACTTTATAGTATGAAGATGGTAATGACTCATCAATTGTAATTACATCTTCAGGTGGTGGAGTTGTTTCCAAAACTTCTGATACATACTCGATTGTACGGTTAGAAGGTCTTGTTTCCTTACCATATATTGTAAATGTAACATTTCTACCAACAAGATATCCTTCAATATAGATTGGTGCATCTGTATTATTCTTAAATTTAAGATCTTTATAGGTTCCAGCTATCGCAGCATCTGCTGAAGGTTTTACATACGATACAATCATTGAATGTGGTGCTCTTTCCACAATTTCTAATTCAGATTTCAATACCGTATTATATAATGTTGATGAAACTTGGCAAACACCACCGCCTTCACTTTCTACAACAAGGCCATTCGAATAAGCACCAGCTTTCATATATCCATTTGCAATAGTGATTGGTGCGATAGATTCATACACTGAAAATGTCTCACCTGGATATATAATCGATCCGTCAATAAATTTAGTTGCAACTAATACATTGTTAACACGAGCTTCTTTGGAATCTGAGAAGTTTGTTGTAGCTGTACCAAGAACATCTGTACTTTCTCTTAGATCATCCGCTGTATATTCTGGAATATCTTCTATTACAGAAGCTGTAATTACAATATCATCACCTGACCATTCATTCATAATTGCATCATTGATAGCTTGTATAGTTGCATCAACATCAATCTTATGCCCCACAACATGTTCTGTGAAAACAAATTGACCATTCTCACGTTTCATAGTGGCGTTCTCAGCTGGAATATCGTACTTCGTACATTCCTCTTCAACTAATTTACGAATCACATTTTGATCCATGGTAAATTCTAAGTTGAAAATTTTGTTTTCTTTCTCAACATCTTTAACTTCTTTGTATCTTTTAATAATATTTCCTGATTTGCCTATCTTCATCGCCTCTGCTACTACATCATTCTCATTAACTTGATAACCAAGTTCTTGAAGTGTACTAGACACAGACTCCTTATCTACTTGTATGGTAATTTTCTTTGTCGCTCTATCGGCGATATAATTATCAACTGCTTCTTGCGCTTGTTCCATTGTCATTCCGCCTACATCTACGGAGTCAATGAATACTCCCTTACTGATGGTATTGTCATCAATGGAAGCGGAAATTGTTATATACGCTCCAGTAATTATAATTGCCACCAGAAGTACCGCGCTTACCACTATTAGGGTAATCTTTTTCTTATTCATCTCCATTATCCCCTTTATAATACGCTTCTAATAACCTAGGTTACATTTTAACATAATTCATAAATTTATCAAGTAATTATTCATAGCCCAAAGTGGCTCATTTATACTCAATATTGCCTATTATGGATTAATTGACAACTTTATAAATATTATGTATAGTTAAAGCACAATAACCGTTATTTTACTAAACTAACGTACGAATACATCAAGTACTATTGGTGCGACCATAGATAATACTAAAATTATTATGATAACTGTCGAAATGGTTTTTCTTGTTTTTTTGTTGTTAAAATTAATCATCTTATCACCTCTTTACTTAATTTATTTACAAATTCATTCTATCAGAAAGGTGTGTTAACATATGCTTGCTATATTAATATTCTTTATCCTTGCTTTTATATCTATCTTGATTCGATCTGCATCTGCGAAATCAAACAAAAATAAAGAGGATTCTGCTAAAAACTTCTGGGCTAAAGAACGAGATGCCAATTTTGTTCGTAAAAAAGATATCTCTCATCTTCCCTATATAATAATACCTATTGAGTCTCTTCCATTCGAAGATACAGATAATAGTGTTATTAATCGTTGTCAGGATACAGTCAAAGCACTTGCAGATAGGAAGTTATTAAATCTTTCAAATCAATCGAATACCGATCTCAAACTAAATTATGGTGCTGCAAACTTTCCATTCCTTATGGACTGTGATACTGGATACACTGAATTAATTAAAACTCTGCAACAATGGGCAAAAGCTTTATACGATTCAAACAACCTCTTAGATGCTAGAACTGTTCTAGAGTTCGCTATCACTTGTAAAACAGACATCTCTGCTTCGTATACTTTACTTGGTGAAATCTACTCATCAACTAATGATACAGAACACATCAAGTCTTTACTTGAATCTGCTAAAGATATGAATAGCCCACACAAAAATACTGTAATCACTTATCTCGAAAATATTCTTTGTAAATAGTATTGACCAAAACCTCATTATTTAAAAAGAAATTCTTCCATAATTCAATATAATTTTATCAATTAACCTTGAGGCGTCACTTTTAGTTAAACTATCAACTGACATTTCAAGGTTTATTTTATGATATTTCACCAAATCATTCAAGTAGAATTTTTGCCTATTTGTGATACTTTCTTCCTTTTTAACCTTGTAGATAATCGTTTTTGCTAGGAATAATTCCGGATTAATTTCGCCTAATTGATTATACATCTTTTCATACAACTCAGCACATGCTTTTGCATCGTCATATGCCCTATGTGCATGCTCATTGATTATTCCATAGTGCAAGCACATCGCACCTAATGCGCGACTTTCAAGATCTGGGTGTAATTTCTTTGCAAGATAAAGCGTATCGATTGCTTTATTATCAAAACTTTTCTTTTGCTTATAGGCATGCGCCTTTAGAAAACTATAGTCAAAACGAACGTTATGACCAATAATGTCTTCATTTCCCACAAACGATAGAAACTCTGGTAGAACTTCTTCGCACGGGCGCTCGTTTTCCACCATCTCGTTGGTAATTCCTGTTATCTCGGTAATTCTTGATGATATCATAGAGTTTGGCTTAATCAAGGAGGAGTACGTCTCAACCGGTACCCCATCCCTATATCTTACAGCTCCAATTTCAATAATCTCATCATGCTCAGGTCGTAAACCTGTTGTTTCTATATCAAGTGCTACGTAATTTCTACACATGTTTTACTCCTTTGCACTAGTCTTAGATTGACGCTTTGTTTTAGTTGCACCGCCAGCCTTACATAAATCTTGTAGGAAACATTCACTACATTGTGGATTTCTTGCCGTACAGAGGCCTCTTCCATGTGTGATGATTTGTATATTATACAAAATCCAGTGGTCCTTAGGAAGTACCTCCATAAGGTCAAATTCAATCTTCTCTGGATCTTCTTCTTTCGTAAGACCTAATTTCTTAGAGATTCGTTTTACATGGGTATCTACAACAATACTTGGTTCATTAAATATGTTACCACGTATTACATTGGCTGTTTTTCTACCAACTCCTGCAAGAGATGTTAATTCTTCTACTGTTCTTGGTACTTCACCGCCATACTCTAAGATAATCTTATTCGCACAAGCAATGATATTCTTCGCTTTATTATGATAAAAACCAGTAGAATGGATATCTTTTTCGAGTTCCTTTAAATCAGCTTTTGCAAAATCTTCTAATGACTGATATTTCTTAAATAAATCCTTTGTAACAATATTTACTCTTTCATCTGTACATTGTGCACTGAGCATAGTGGCAATTAATAATTGCCATGCATTCTCATGATTTAAATAGCACTTATACTCTCTCGTATACGTCATATCAAGTCTATCGAGAATCTGCTTAATTCTTTCCTTCTCCGCCTTAGTAATTCTTCTCTTTGCCATAAACATTCCCTATCTTTCTAACCCTTATAACAATACATTTTACTTGTTACCTATATAATATAATTCCGTTTCATTCCTTTTCTCAAATATGAGGGTGCTAGCTGCATGATCAAGAGGATTTCTGTTCTTATAGTCGAATAGAATATACTCATCTTTTACTACTGCCTGTCCCGTACTTGCTGATTTAATAATATCATAAGCAAACTTCTCCATATGAGTCAATCTACTAATTTGCTTTCCGGTATACTCCTCATAGCCCCTAAGATATGATTTTACAGACTCTTCTTCTACAAAGAAATGGTGATAGATCTCACGTTCTACTTCTCTTGATTGTAAGAAATCTGGTTTGCTCTTAAGATTTTCTCTCAGATATAGATCATATAATAAGATTGCTTCTAGTACTTTCTTATCGAATGTATATCCGTCTTTCTCATCTATTGCCTTACTAAGAGTTCGGTCACTCATAAATCGAAGTAATATTTCATAACGGCTCATTCTCGTATGACTCATGCTATTTAGTTTCTGTTCTTCATAATAACGACCGATTTCTTGATATAGATCAAACGGCGTCTCAAAGAAATGTTCCAAATACTGAATACTGTACGTAAACTGCCCACTATTATGATAAACCTCAACCATATCTTCGACCTGTTTTAATTGTAACACTTCGTCATAAGATAGCCAATCTGTAAATAATACCTCATATGGTGCATGGTTCTTATAAGTGATGCAACCCTGTTTACTAAACGAATGCATTGCAGAACCCTTTAGCACTTTCAAAAAACCTATCTGTAGCTGATTTGGCTTCATCGAATATACTTCATTAAAAGAATTACGGAAGGATTCATAATTCTCATATGGGAGTCCCACAATTAAGTCTAGATGCTGATGAATATTCAGTCCACTATTCACTCGGTCAACTGCTTTTCTTAATTTATCGAGATCCATCTTACGATCAATTGCATGGATCGTCTCTTCATTGGTTGATTGTACTCCGATCTCTAACTGCACTAATCCTTGTCTCATATTAGATAAGATTTCTAATTCCTCTTCTGTTAAGATATCTGCTGAGATTTCAAAATGAAAATTCGTTATTCCGTTATCATTCTCATGAATAAATCTCCATATCGCTAACGAATGAGCACGGTTACAGTTAAATGTTCTATCTACGAATTTTACTTGTGGCACTTTAGCATCAAGGAATACTTTTAATTCACGTAATACTAAGTCAATGTTACGTAGACGAACTTTCTTATCAATAGATGACAAACAGTAACTACAAGAGTACGGGCAACCACGACTTGATTCATAATAGATAATCTTATTCTTAAACTCATCTATATTCTCATAAGGAAATGGAACAGTACTCAAATCTAATTGTTCTCTCGGCGGTGTTATCTCAACCGCATCCCCTTCGGACAAGTTTCCACGAAATGCAAGTCCTTTTATATCTGCTAGTTTGCCTTTCCCATCTACATAATGTTCCATCAATTGTAAGAAGGTTTCTTCTCCCTCTCCAATCATAATTCCAGTAAGATACGGGATACGTTCCATTCTTTCTTTCGCATCATAGGAAACTTCCGGTCCACCTAACCATATCTTCATGTTTGGTAAAAGTTTATGCAGCTCAACTGCAACCTCCTCTACCATCTCTATATTCCATATATAACAAGATAACGCTAGAACATCTGGCTTTCTCTTATATATCTCCTGAATAATGTAATCCGTATAATGATTTATCGTAAACTCAACTAGCTCAATATGCTCTTCGTACTTCTTTGCATACGACTTCAAACAATAAACTGCTAAGTTAGAATGTATATATTTTGCATTAATTGCTGCTAATAAGACTTTCATAGTTAAAACCTTACTCCTTCTAATAAGTTATATCCTAGTTAGGCAATTGTGAAACTCTTTGTAATGCCTAAGGACATACCAATGTGTTTTATGTCTGTCGTTACTATTTGCTGAAATGTGTTAACGTCACATACAATGCTTTTTATTGTATGTGAAAGTAACACATTTTTAAGCAAATTGTAGTAGGCAGCCTTAAAACACAGGTATGTCTTAGGCATGGAGAAGAGTTTCTCAATTGCTAAGTTATATCCTAGTAGTATAGCACACTCTATTAATAGTTGTATAGATAAGGTTTTCCCTAGTAACACTTGTATTACCAAGTAATTATGTTATAATAAAAAAAGATTATGGAGATTTTGTGGCAAAAGTGTCAAAAATACTTAATATTATTATGTTAAAGGAGTTATCTAAGATGAATCTAGTAACAATTAGAGAGTTATACAAAGAAAAAGAGAAATTCATTGGCCAGACAATTGAAGTCGGTGGATGGGTAAGAAGTATTCGTGATTCTAAAACATTTGGATTTATTGTTGTTAATGATGGAACATTCTTCGAAACATTACAGATCGTGTACAGTGATAAATTAAACAACTTTGCCGATGTATCTAAATTAAATGTTGGTGCTGCTATCATTATTAAAGGTCAACTTGTAGCAACACCACAAGCAAAACAACCTTTTGAAATTCAAGCAGAAGAAATCGAGATTGAAGGCGCATCTGCTCCTGAATATCCACTTCAAAAGAAGAGACACTCAATGGAATACTTAAGAACGATTTCTCACTTAAGACCAAGAACAAATACATTCCAAGCTGTATTTCGTGTACGTTCTCTTATCGCATATGCTATTCATCAATTCTTCCAAGAAAGAGATTTCGTATATGTTCATACTCCACTAATCACAGGTAGTGACTGTGAAGGTGCTGGTGAAATGTTTAGAGTTACTACTCTAGATATGAATGAAGTTCCTAAAACTGAAGATGGCAGTGTAGATTACACACAAGATTTCTTTGGTAAAGAAACAAATCTAACAGTAAGTGGACAGTTAAACGGAGAAACTTATGCTATGGCATTCCGTAACATCTATACCTTCGGACCAACTTTCCGTGCTGAAAATTCTAATACTACAAGACATGCTGCTGAGTTTTGGATGATTGAGCCAGAAATCGCATTTGCTGATTTGAAAGATGACATGATTCTTGCTGAAAACATGATCAAATACGTAATTAAATATGTACTTGAACATGCACCAGAAGAAATGAACTTCTTTAATTCATTCATTGATAAAGGATTAATTGAACGTTTACAACATGTTGCCTCTTCTGATTTCGGACATGTTACTTATACAGAAGCAATCGAAATCCTTGAAAAGAATAACGACAACTTCGATTACAAAGTATCATGGGGATGTGATTTACAAACAGAACATGAAAGATACCTTACTGAACAAATATACAAAAAACCAGTATTCGTAACTGATTATCCTAAAGAAATCAAAGCTTTCTATATGAAACTTAATGATGACAATAAAACAGTTGCTGCTATGGACTTATTAGTACCTGGTATTGGAGAAATCATTGGTGGTAGCCAAAGAGAAGACAACTATAATAAATTAGTTGCCCGTATGAATGAATTAGGATTAAAAGAAGAAGATTACGACTTCTACTTAGATCTTAGAAAATACGGTTCTACTAGACATGCTGGATTTGGACTTGGATTCGAAAGATGTGTTATGTACTTAACAGGTATGACAAACATCCGTGACGTAATCCCATTCCCAAGAACAGTTAATAACTGCGAATTATAAGATATAGAATTTATTTTATAATAGATACTATAATGTAAACTATACAAACTTTATAGTATTATGAAAATTGAGAAGGACAATTGCTAACTATTCTTTAGTTTGCAATTGTCCTTCTCTTATTAATACCTAGTCCATAAGTATTACAAAGTTCCAATATGTAACGATGTATATTCAAGAGTATTTATTCATCTATACCTTAGATGTACTTGTGCTGAAAAGTCTAATATTAACAAAACGTCTATAACCCACTATTGGTTCATAGCTTGTGTACAATGACTAAGAAACGATAGCGGTACACCTATAGTACTTCTTAGTGTATGCAAAGCAACATAGGAAGGCGAGGCATGGAAGCCGAGCCAGCCCGGTGCACGACATGGAAGTCGTGTAGAGGGCGTGTCCGTATCACTTGTTTATCTCTATGCATACACACAGAAGTACTTAGGTGTATAGCGTGTTTTGTGTCATTGTACACAAGCTATGAACCTTAATAAAAGTTTAAACGTTTTGCAGTTTTTTAACCGCACAAGTACTCAACCACATAGATAATAGCCTTAGTAATACTTAACAGACACTTCTTTGCCCATTTTCTTCATATACTCTTTCAATTGTTCAATTAGATGCATTCGAATACTGAGGTCAAAGGGGAGGCTAGGATTTTGATGTGCCACATTAATTGCTTTACCTACATACATCTTTAGCGAGGTACATTCTTCTATTAATACCTTAGCCAACATTGAACCACCATTCTCCTTATCTAATTCTATAAAGAAATTCTCATCAATACTTTCTTCCACATACTTCTTCAAAAGCGATACCGCCCGGTTCAAGGTTAATACCCCTTCCGTCACCAATTTGAATCCATCAATATTGGCTGTCGGTGGTATATCTGGATCAATATAATTTAGAGAAGTGACGATCTCTTTATTCAAAACACGGGATACAATATTGGCACTTGTACCCCCACAAACAATTCTTTGTGCATCTCCACTCATGAAGTCCTGCATCAGAGTCTCGTCATCCTCTTTTCTTCTTGGCGGTCCTGTGAAGATATGAACAACCTTTTTATCAATAATCCTAGCCACAGCTATGGTTGTATCATCACCTGGGGTTTGCATATATAAATCATCACATGCTTTACTAAGAATGGAAGCTAATCTTGATGCTGATAACGTCTTCTTTGTTGACTCAAGAGTGAACTGCGCCATATGCTCCCAAGTCCAACCAAAGTTCAGCACCTGTCCAACGCCAGCATGTATAACTCCATCACTCATTAGTACCAAACAATCGTTTAGCTTAACATCAAACCTACATTCTCGGATCTTTTTATCTGCAATAATTCGCTCTGCAAAGGGAAGACGAATCAACTTCTCATCCCTTACAAACACGCAACTTGGATTATCAAATTCAACAAGATACGCTTTTCCATCTTGAAAAATCTGTAGAATGCTAAATGTCGAATACGCCACTTGTCTAACTTGACATACCGGTAATGTATTAACAATTGTCTCTACACACTCATCAATCTTCGCACCATTCAAAAACATAGTTCCTAAAATCTTAGATGTTAATGTAGCAAGGATATTTGCCTTTACCCCACTCCCCATTCCATCTGCTAAAATAATAATATTCGAATTCTCAGTCTTTAAAATCTCGACTTTATCACCACAAAGCTCCTCGTGATGCTTATTTAAACTTTTATATGATACATCTATACTAATACTCATATCGTCCTTCCCTCCTGCTGCAAAGCCGGTGATTACATCGACTTACTCTTCTCCGTCATTCAATATGGTATCTCTTAATTTCGTTAGTGTCACCTTTGTCTCCGCTGTAGTTTCCCCTAACAACCCAGCAATTTGTTGTGCCACTAACATCTGTTTATCAATTACTTTTTGCGCCATCTCAATTGTCTCTACTTTCACCTTATATGCTTGCTGTTTTTTCTCTTCAACACTAGTAACATCTTGGAAAATTCCCAATACATTGTTCTGCTCCTCAATATATACAATGTTTTGTAAGGTAGCCAGCTTACGGTCAGGATAGTCCACCTTCTTACCATAGATATTATTATGAGTCAACATTACCTCTTCAAAATCTGTATGATCAATGAATTCATATAGATATTTATTAAGAGCTTCTGCCCTTGTTATATGAAAGTAATTTCTAGCAGCCCCAGAGAACTCTACTATTTTCATATCTGCATCTACAACAATAATTATATTCGGGGTAGTATCTAGTACAATGTTTGCCATAGACTGTGCCTTCTCATGCATATATGGTATACACATCGTTAGTTCTGCTTTCCCTTGATATACGGCAATTGCCTTATCCCTGCACGTTGGATAACCACAAGCACCACAATTAAGTTCTTGATCCTTCTTCACCTTTCCAGTTTTCTTTAATATCTTCTTTAATTCCTCTTCTGAAGGCATAGGTTCGTTAGGTGATCGATTTTTGAAAGTTTTAATCAAAGATTCTCCACTCATACTATGAAATTCTTCTTTTTTTGGAGCTTCTTTTCTAATGGTTTCTTCCATATCTAACTTCACCTTAAACCGTGAGATTTCTTTCCTACTCACTGCTGGCCCCTTAATACAGCCGCCGTTACATACATTAGCCTCAATAAAACAACCTTCTACTTCTCCACGTTCCATACTTGCAAACAATTCCATACAATTCTTAATGCCATGTACATAGAATTTACGGTATTGCTTTGCATCTTTGCCCTCTTCCATTGCTATAACCGAACTAATTACTCCGCTACTAATAGGATAAAGCCGATTCACAGATGGATTACTATTATCAAAATCCATTGATTCTAAATCCATGATGTGAATCTCTTCATATGCTAACCACTTCTCTATTTCCTCAAAATTAATTACTGCATCTATGTATCCCCTTGTCCTTTCATCCCCTTCAGCCTCTCGTTTCTTGGCTATACATGGACCAAGGAATACAATCTTAACATCTTCTCCTAAAACCTCTCTAATCATTTTTCCATGCGCAATCATCGGTGACACAACTGGTGCCATCTCATCTACTAAACTTGGATAATAGATTTCAATTAAATCATTAACACTAGGACAGCTTGTAGTAATGATATTACGCATCTTTCCTTCTTTGATTAATCTCTCATATTCATTCGTAACATAGACTGCTCCCTCCGCTGTCTCACGGACTTGATAAAAACCTAGTTTTTTAAGCGCTGAAACAATCTGCCCTGGGTCACGGTATCTCATAATACCTGCATAAGAGGGCGCTATGGATATAACAGTTTTATAACCATTTGCAATGTAATCCTTTACTTTTTCAAGATCACTAATGAATGTCTTTGCATTCTGTGGACATGCTTCTAGACAATGTCCACAGAGAATACACATATCATTCATAATCTGTGCTTGTTCATTCTTAACTTGTATTGCTTTCACTTCACAAGTTCTAACACATTTGTAGCAATTCTTACATTTTGCTTCTTTAAAACCAATTACATTCATAGCCCCACCCTTTCTTATGTCAGTCTATTAAGAATTTGTTCAGAGAAAAATTGTTCCACCTCCACCGGGCTAAGTGAAAACAATTCTTCCTCGATTTTTACACATACTCCATTCACACATTCTCCCATACAGAATGAACCGCGAAGTTCAACCTCTTTTTCTAAACCTTCTTCGTGTAGTAATTGTTGTAACTTTTCTATAATTTCCCGTGAACCTTTTAGATGACAGGAACTTCCTATACAAACGGTAACAATCATATTCCTACCTCCTAGGTTAATTGGTAACGATGACTTTTAACAATTTCTGATTAAATTGTTATTTTAATATCTTTCACGATATGTATAGCGTGTGTGCAATTGATGATGTGCAATCTCACTACCTGGCTCTTCATAATACTCTTCATAAAGCGCCTTAATTGCAGGATTCTCATGAGATTTTCTAATTACCTTCTCCTCATCAATCTTGTAAGTTGCATTAGTACGTGCCTTCAATATATCACCATCACCATAATGATAAGGTTGACCTCCACCGCCAATACAGCCACCTGGACATGCCATTACTTCTACTGCATGCAGATTTCTTGGATTCCCATTTTTAATCTCTTCCATAACTTTTCTTGCATTGGAAAGGCCATGTGCAACTGCAACATTAATATCCTGACCTGCAATCGTAACCGTAGCAACTTTCAGACCATCGAATCCTCTAACTTCTTCGAATTCAACACTTGGTAGAGTCTTCTTCTCTAAGACTTCATAAACCGTACGCAAAGCTGCCTCTAATACTCCTCCTGTTACACCAAAGATAACTGCTGCACCTGTTGATTCCCCTAATGGGCTATCATAATCACCATCTGGTAGACTTGCAAAATCTATATTTGCCAACTTAATAAGACGTGCTAATTCTCTTGTTGTAAGAACTACATCAACATCTGGATTACCATCTTCTTTTAATTCCTCTCTGTCTGCCTCAATTTTTTTGGCAGTACATGGCATTACCGATACGACAAACATCTTCTTTCGGTCGATGTTTAATTTCTCTGCAAAATAATTCTTTGCAACCGCACCAAACATACCTTGAGGTGATTTTGCTGTAGATGGCAAATCTAACATATCTGGATAACTAGACTCATAGAAATTCACCCAACCTGGACAACATGAAGTAAGTAGTGGTAACGCTGCTTTCTCACCATTCAAGAACTTTTGTAATCTATCAATTAACTCTGTTCCTTCCTCCATAATGGTTAAATCGGCAGCAAAATCAGTATCGAATACATAATCTGCTCCTAGATTCTTAAGTGCAGTGACCATCTTACCTGTTGCATCCGTTCCTGGTTCCATGCCAAACTCTTCACCTATTGCTACTCTTGTTGCTGGTGCTGTTTGGAATACAACTGTCATATCAGGATCAGCAAGTGCTTTAATTACTTGATCCGTATCGTCCTTTTCCATAAGTGCGCCAACTGGACAGACTGCCACACATTGGCCACAACCCACACACATGGTATTATCTAGGTCTTCGTCAAATGCAGTGCCCACTACAGATTCAAAGCCACGATCTACACCTGATAAAGCGTTAACAGATTGAATATCCGAACACATCTTTTCACAACGACGGCACATAATACACTTAGACATATCACGTACAATCGCTTTATTTCCCTTTATTTCATATTCAGACTGTGATTTCCCTGATAAATGAATATCTACAACACCTGTTTTTCTTGCTAAATCCTGAAGTTCACATGTTCCAGATCTAGTACATGTAAGACAATCATTTGGGTGATCGGATATCATTAATTCTACAATCATCCTACGTGCCCTAAGAACACGCATACTATTTGTCTTAATAACCATCCCCTCCATAACTGGTGTAGCGCATGCAGGACATAGATTTCTTCTTCCCTCTACTTCTACTACACATATACGGCAGGACGCTGGTTGACACTTATATTCTGTGTTATGTAATCTCATATAACAAAGTGTTGGTATATCGATACCTATACTTTGTGCTGCATCTAAAATCGTACTATCAGAGTCAACACTTACTTTTTTATTATCAATAACTAGATTTATTATTTTATTTTCTGCCAAAAGAATCACCCCTTTCCCTTATCAGCCTTTTGATATTGCACCGAATTTACATTTTTCCATACAAGCTCCACACTTGATACATAATTCATCGTGAATAATATGCGTTTCCTTAACTTTACCTTCAATAGCACTATTTGGGCAGATTCTGGCACATAGCGTACAACCTTTACACTTATTCACATCAATCTTATAGGATAGTAGCTTGCGACATGCTCCTGCTGGACATTTCTTATCAACTACATGGGCTACATACTCATCATAGAATGCATCAAGTGTTGATAATACAGGGTTTGGAGCTGTCTGTCCTAAACCGCACAATGCAGTATCTTTAATAACCTGACTAAGGTCTCTGAGTTCATCGAAATGTTTCATCTCTCCTTTTCCATCGCAGATTAAAGTGAGCAATTCTAATAATCTTGTAGTACCAACACGACAAGGTGTGCACTTTCCACAAGATTCTTCCTTGGTAAACTCTAGATAAAACTTAGCTACTGCTGGCATACAACTGTCTTCATCCATAACAATCATACCACCGGAACCCATCATCGATCCTTTAGCTATTAAGTTATCAAAATCTATCGGAGTATCTAAGTCTTTCTCAGTTAAACAGCCACCAGATGGACCACCAGTCTGAACGGCCTTGAATTTCTTCCCGTCCTTAATACCTCCTCCGATATCAAATATAACTTCCCGAAGGGTAGTACCCATAGGCACTTCAATTAAACCTACATTATTAATCTTACCTGCTAAGGCAAATACCTTCGTACCTGCAGATTTTTCTGTACCAATGGAACGATACCAATCTGCTCCCTTTAATATAATCTGGGCAACATTGGCATATGTCTCAACGTTATTTACATTGGTTGGTTTGCCAAAAAATCCACTCTCCGCTGGGAACGGTGGTTTCGTTGTTGGTTCGCCACGACTCCCCTCCATAGAATGTAACAACGCGGTTTCCTCACCACATACAAAGGCACCTGCACCGAAAGTAATTTCAATATCAAAACAAAAATCCGTTCCAAGAATGTTATCTCCTAATAATCCACATTCTCTTGCCGATTTGATTGCATTTTCAAGTCTAGTAATTGCAAGTGGATATTCCGCACGGATATACACACGACCTTTCGTCGCATTGATTGCGTATCCACAAATCGCCATTGCTTCAACAACACTATGTGGATCTCCTTCTAGAATAGAACGATCCATAAATGCTCCTGGATCCCCCTCATCTGCATTACAAACAACGTATTTTACATCTGCGTCATAACGACTTGCAATCTCCCACTTAAGTCCTGTTGGGAAACCAGCTCCTCCTCTACCACGAAGACCCGAATCCTTCATAATCTGGATGACATCTTTAGATTCCATCGTAGTTAAACATTTGGCAAGAGCCTGATATCCATCTTCCCTTATGTACTGCTCTATTACCGCAGGGTCTATATAACCACAGTTTCTTAATGCGATACGCATCTGCTTCTTATAAAAGTTCATATGCTTTGAATCTGGTATAGATTCACCAGTAATTAGATCCTTATATAGAAGTCTATCTACCTTCTCACCATTCACAATGTGACCTTGAACAATTTCCCTTGCATCTTCTGGTTTCACTTCTGTATAGAATGTATTATCAGGAAGAAACTTAACAATTGGTCCTTTTTCACAGAAACCAAAACATCCCGTCATAAGAACGGTAACACGATCCGTAAGGTTTTCCAAAGCTAGTTCATCTTTAAGATTTTTAACAATTAAGTCAGAGTTAGCAGATTTGCAACCTGTACCCCCACAAACTAGAATTGTTATTTTTTGATTCTTCTGCGCTTCTAATGCTTTGGCCTTAACTTCACAAAGTTCTTCAATAGAATTAATCTTTGCCATATGAATACACTTACTCCTTTCAAAGTCTTTTTCGTGCGATTACACAACACAAAAAATTGCCGAATATACTTATCTTAATATTCAGCAAATGTCTTGCTTATTCAACTTGCTAAACCATATATTTTCATTCTACAAATAAACTAAGCGACATGTAATAGATGCTACATAGATACAGCTTAGTTAGTAGATAAAAAAACGTTACGGTTTGGCTAACTCTGAGTAATGCAAGATGCTAATATGTCTTTTACCATATCCTTTGTTACTCTACCATAAACCTCGTCACCAACCATTACCACTGGAGCTAGTCCACAAGCTCCAACGCAACGAAGCGCATTTAGCGAGAATTTACCATCTGCCGTGGTTTCATTACAGGATATACCTAATTGCTTTTTGAATTCATCTAATACAGGTTCTGCTCCTCTAACGTAACAAGCAGTACCAAGACAGACAGAAATGTTATATTCACCCTTGGGAATCATTGAAAAATACGAATAGAATGTTACTACTCCGTAAACTTTAGACGTTGGGACATCCAGCCTTCTCGCCACAAAGAACTGTACCTCTTTTGGGAGATACCCAAAAATACTTTGTGCACGATGAAGAACACGAATTAATTCTCCTTTTTTAGAAGGAAGCGAATCTATGTATGCGCCCAATTCTTCGAACTTCTCTTTTGACAAACTATCCATTGCCATGTTGCTTACACCTCCTAATAATTGTACAATCAAACTCATTACTTTATCTTCGGAAACAAAGAGTCACAACAACTAGTCCATCAACTGAGAATATTATAGATATTACTATACAACTTAGATTTCAATTTTATGTATAATTCTTATTATACCTTCCACCTCTTCTTTGTTTATTATGCATTAATTGTTAAACTTTTATCAATCATGTTTAATATATTTATTATATCAAACATTCCAAACAATGTAAATACAATAGTGATTTGTTTTATTTTACACCTATTACTCGTTATCTTTTTGTCTATTTTGTCAATATTAAAAATATTAACTTAATGTTTTTTATATTCATTCCGTTTTGCATAAAATACTGTCTTTTTATTAATTATAATCTTTTGTTATACCTTGACAATTTCTAAAAGCTAACATATAATTAATAATGATTACTATTATCTCGAGAGGAGGTTACTATGACTAATCTAAAATACAGTAGACAGCGAGAAGCGATTAAAGAGTACCTTGCAAACACTACCTGCCATCCCACTGCCGATACGGTTTATATGAATATCAAGAAATTATACCCTAATATCAGTTTAGGTACTGTTTATCGTAATCTTAATCTCTTAGCAGAACACGGTGAAATCACGAAGATTTCTTGTGGCGACGGAAGCGATCGTTTTGATGCAAACATTGATCAACATTATCATCTTATCTGTAGTCATTGCGGTGAAATTATTGATCTTCAAATGGACTCTATTGAACACATTAATACAATTGCTAACGCATCATTCCCAGGTAAGATTAGCGGACACACTGTTTACTTTTACGGAACTTGTGAAAATTGTTTAAAAGCAGAGAATTATTCTTAATTCAAATCTTAGTATAAAACGGCTGTAAAAGACCATATATATGATGTAGCTCTATTATATATGGTTTTTTACAGCCGTTTTATCTATGCCAATCTGACTCCCCTATTCTGTTGCATATCAATAACTTTGAAATTAAAATAAAATAATTCAAAAAAATACTTGACAAAGTTTCTCATTTACTGTATCATAATGATATCAGTAATGATTACTATTTTTATTTTACTAGAAAGTTTAATAACTTTCTAGAACATAAAACTAACTATGAAAAGGAGAAAATTAATTATGAAAAAATTTGTATGTCAAATCTGTGGTTACGTTCACGAAGGTGATTCTGCTCCAGAAAAATGTCCAATCTGTGGCGCAGGCGCTGATAAATTCACAGAACAAGTAGGTGAAATGACTTGGGCTGCTGAACACGTTGTAGGTGTTGCTCAAGGTGTTAGCGAAGATATTATCAAAGACTTAAGAGACAATTTCACTGGTGAATGTACAGAAGTTGGTATGTACCTTGCTATGGCACGTGTTGCTCATAGAGAAGGATATCCTGAAATCGGTTTATACTATGAAAAAGCTGCTTACGAAGAAGCTGATCACGCTTCAAGATTTGCTGAGTTATTAGGTGAAGTTGTAACTGATAGCACTAAGAAGAATCTTGAATTAAGAGTAGCTGCTGAAAACGGTGCTACTGCTGGTAAGTTTGACCTAGCTAAACGTGCAAAAGCTGCTAACCTTGACGCTATCCATGACACAGTTCATGAAATGGCTAGAGATGAAGCTAGACATGGTAAAGCATTCCAAGGCTTATTAGAAAGATATTTTGGCAAATAATTTACTATAAGTACCAAATAATATATAACTCCTCCCCCCTTAGCTTATATATATAAAAAGATTATCATATGAAGTGTTTCCCCAAATGTTACAGCAATGTAACCCCTATCACTTCTATGGTAATCTTTTTTTGTTTCCCTATAATTTATGTGTCACTTTACTCTAGGATAGCCAACTAGATACTATGCAATATGTATAAGTCTTGCCCTTATATTCATTGACAAATCGTCAGATTTATAGTATGTTAAGTATATAGTTTAATGATTAAACAAATACTGCATAGCACCAGTACATAGAAAGGACGAGGTATTTACATGTTATATATTGGTATTGATTTAGGCACATCTGCCGTTAAACTTCTTCTTATGGACGCAACAGGGGATATCAAGAAAATCGTTTCAAAAGAATATCCACTCTTCTTCCCACAAACAGGTTGGTCCGAGCAAAATCCAGAGGATTGGTACAATGCAACAATCGCTGGTTTGAAAGAGTTGACTGCTGAATGTGACACTACATTGATTAATGGATTAAGTTTTAGTGGCCAGATGCATGGCCTTGTTATCCTAGATAAAGATGACCAAGTTATACGTCCAGCAATCTTATGGAATGATGGTCGTACACAAAAAGAATGTGATTACCTAAATAACGAAATCGGAAGAGAAAAATTATCCGGGTACACAGCAAATGTTGCACTTACTGGCTTTACTGCTCCTAAGTTACTATGGGTTAAGAATAATGAACCTGAGAACTTCTCTCGCATCAGCAAAATTATGTTACCAAAAGATTACATAGCATATCGATTAACTGGTAACCACTGTACGGATGTATCAGATGCTTCTGGTATGTTACTTCTAGATGTTAAGAATAAATGTTGGTCAAAGGATATGATTGAAATCCTCGGCCTTAACGAGAACCAATTAGCTGCGATTCACGAAAGTTCTGATGTTATTGGTACGGTTAAAGAATGTGTTGCTGCTGAATTGAATTTCCCTACTACAGTTAAGGTTATTATTGGTGGCGGAGATCAAGCTGTGGCCGCTGTTGGTACTGGTACAGTTGGAGATGGTATGTGTAATATCTCACTTGGAACATCTGGTGTTGTATTTATAGCAAGTAAAAACTTTGCCGTAGATGATAATAATGCACTACATTCTTTTGCCCATGCAGATAGAAAATACCACCTTATGGGTGTAACACTAAGCGCTGCCGCTTCAAACAAGTGGTGGATGGACGAAATCATTGGCACAAAAGATTATGCTACTGAGCAAAAAGAGATTAACGAACTTGGTAAAAACAATGTATTCTTCTTACCTTACTTAATGGGCGAAAGAACACCACATAACAATCCTGATGCAAGAGGAACATTTATTGGAATGACAATGAATACAACTCGTGCAGATATGACACAAGCAGTTTTAGAAGGTGTTGCTTATTCCTTGAGAGATTGTCTTGAAATTGCACGTTCACTTGGTGTAACAATTGAACGTACTCGTATTAATGGTGGTGGAGCAAAGAGCCCATTATGGAAGAAAATTATTGCCAATGTGATGAACGTTACTGTAGATACTATTAACAGTGAAGAAGGCCCGGCTTTCGGTGCTGCTATCCTCGCTTGTGTTGGTTGTAAGGAGTATACTACAGTTGAAGAAGCAACAAGCACACTAATTCAAGTGGTGGATTCTGTTGAACCAGATTCTGAACTAGTATCTGCATATGACCTACAATATAAGAAATTCGCTATGCTATATCCTGCACTTAAAGATGTATTTAATATAATTAAATAAAACATAGAAAAATCGGATTAAAATCCTCAAAAAAAGAATCTGTTAGTTGATAGATTCTTTTTTGAGGATTTTATTTTTTTGAATCAAACTATCAAGGTACCTTTACATACTTGCACAGGTAATATCCCTGAGCAAAAACACGAACATAAGAAACACGATAAAGCTAATCGTATTGCTCATTATGAAGCATTAGACATCGATAGTAAGCTTATTATGAATCTGCGTGATTTAGGACATATGAATCGTTTTCATTTCGAGGGAAAGGGTAGCCAAAAACGTATTTTGACTATATTAAACGAGGTCGGGATGATTACGCAACGTGAGTTAACCGAAAGAATCGGCATTCAGCCTGGTTCCGCCAGTGAAGTGATTGCCAAACTTGAGGATGCAGGTTTGATTATGCGCACAAAAAGCATGACAGACCGCAGAACAACTGATATACAGTTGACTGAAGCTGGCAAGATACAAGCCGAAGAAGCTGTACAGCAAAGAAAAGAGCGACACAAGGAAATGTTCTCCTGTTTATCTACAGAAGAAAAGGATATATTTCTTTCGCTTTTAGAAAGGGTCAATTCGGATTGGGAACATCGCTACCGCGAGAACAAGCCGGCCTTTGAAAACTCCCAAGATCACGAAGAACACAGCCATCATGGTCGTCGTGGACGTCACCGAGGTTTTCATCATTAGCAAAAAGAAGCTGCCATCTGACAGCTTCTTTTTTAGGTTACGTAAATCTACATACTTATTGTTTTGATACGCTTTTATTTTTTGTTAATAGTTTATAGTTTCGCTCATAAAGCTTAAGCCTACCTTGTTTTCCTACAAGATTAATTGCTCCAACGCTACACATTACATTCAAAGATACCTGTGCTAGCGCGACAGGTACCTTTGCAATCTTTGAATAATCCTTTGTCGTAAATTGTTCTGGTAATTCATCCGGAATCATCTTACTATAATCAGATACTGTATCAATATTGATCTCATCATCTAATCCAATTGGTATTCGATCACTGCAACTAGAACCTTTCTTTCGGTCCTTACTCCAACCATTAAGAAAGCGATATTCTTCTACCTCTACCATAACAATTCTCAAACGAAGATTAGGATTATTTAAATACTCTTTAATCTTGTACAATTCCACAAAAATCTGATGAGGCTTTCCCTTTTTAGGTGATTTTCTTCTCGGGGTTACTTCTCCCGTTGTCTCATCTATCCAACATATCCATTTACAAGAAGCAATTGGGTATACAATGGTAACCGGATGTTTAGGTAAAAAAACGCCTAACTTCCCTCTAAGTTTATTGAATTGTCGTGTTTGTATCTCTATAACACCAGTTTCATTCAATATATCTGCCACTTTGGCTCCAATCTTAATCTCCTGCTTGCTACTATCTGGTTCATAATAATTCTTTAATACTGAGTGTAGTGTTTTCTCACTCAAAGTTCCTATCCCGTCTCTAGTTGCAACAGAATTCACCACCATATCACAAACTACGTCAAACCGTTCCTTATCTAACATGCACTTTACTCCAAACTATACTCTATTCCATATAAATTGCTACTTCTTATAGTATAATAATTGTAATAAACTTCTCTTATAATTGCAATACGGTACATTATGTATAACTACTCATTACTATTGACGTACAAGATGAATAAGTGTTGACTGATAATCTCCCCACATCTGCGGAATTAATATCCCAGCATTCATATAAGCAGCACCTGTCATTACTAAATCAGTTCCTTCCCATGCATATTTTGCATCTTCTTGAAGGCCTTTTAGGCGGATACATCTGCTATGTGAGTTTGCAAGGTTCATTACGTTAACATAAGTAACTAGTGCTTCGCTCTTGTCAGCAGCAACTACTACATAACAATCAAAATATTTCGTATCTGCAACATTAGCTATTCTATAGTAATCTCCACTTTGAATTAATTTAGCATACTGATGATACATAGCAACCTGCTCTGGAATCATGTCTCTATCTTCGTTAGATATCTTCGTTACATCTAACTCATATCCAAATGTTCCTGCTAATGCAACATGACCCCTTGTTTTGAATGGTGTCACTCTGCCAGTGGTATGATTTGGACAATCACTCACATGTGCCCCCATTGTAGAAAGAGGATATACCATGGCTGTGCCACGTTGGATCTCCAATCGCTCGATTGCATCTGTGTTATCTGAACACCAAATTTGTGGGCTATAATACAACATACCTGCATCAAATCTAGCTCCACCACCAGAACAATTTTCTAACAATAAATCTGGAAAATCAGTAACCAGACGTTCCATCATCTCATAAACACCAAGAACATAACGGTGCGATAACTCACCCATCTGTTCACTATTTAATACTTTACTACCTAGATCCGTTAATTGGCGATTCATATCCCATTTAACATATTCAATATTGGCGCTTGTTAAGATATTCTTTAACTGACTATAGATATATTCACGCACTTCCTCGCGTCCAATATCTAGAACGTACTGATTTCTACTTAATGTCATAGGCTTTCCTTCAATTTGGATTGCCCAATCTGGATGTTGTTCATATAATTTAGATTCCGGTGATATCATCTCAGGTTCGAACCAAATACCAAACTTCATACCAAGTGCATTTACTTCATCAACTAATGATGTTAATCCACCTTCGATCTTCTCCTCATTCACAAACCAATCCCCTAAAGCACGATTATCGTCATAACGGTTTCCAAACCAGCCATCATCCATAACTAACATCTCAATCCCTAACTCAGATGCCTGCTTTGCAATAGAAACAAGTTTTTCTTTATTAAAATCAAAATAGGTTGCTTCCCAGTTGTTAATTAAGATCGGACGTTTTTGATCCTTATATTTACTACGTATCAAATGTCTTCTATAGATATTGTGAAAATTACGTGTCATCTGTCCAATTCCTTCATACGAGTATGTCATAACAACTTCTGGAGTTTGGAACTGCTCATCGGCTTTTAACAACCAACGAAACTCTTCAGGGTTAATACCCATCAACAATCGAGTGCTATTAAATTGAGATCCTTCAGCCTGTGCATTAAAGTTTCCTGAATACACCAAACTAAATCCATATACTTCGCCAAAATCTTCTGTTGCCTCTCTCTTACATAATGCTATAAAAGGATGTTCCTGATGACTCGATTCGCCGCGTACCGAATTTACTCCTTGCTTTCCAAGCGAAAGGGATGCTCTTTGAACATGTCTCTCTCTTGCCCAAGAGCCATGCAACGTTATCACATCATAATCTATACCATCAAAATCCAAACAACAAGAATACGCCTTTTCAATTATAATAGACTTATCCGTCTTATTAATAATCTTAACATCTCTTGTTATGACATCCTCATCCTCGAATACACTGTATGACAATACAACCTGTACTCCTGTGTATACATCTTCACATATAATGGACAATGACATACAACTAGAATCGTCTCCGAATGTTGCTGGCAATCCCTCTAGTCCTACTTTACCCTTACTTATATCATGACTTATATACTGTAATCTACCTGCTGTATGCCCCTCCTCACTGCGTAACTTTAATGCAGAATCTCGGTAATCTCCTATTCCAAATGTGGAATATTCGGTAGGAAATGTATCATAAAAAGAGCAACGATCTCGATTATTCTGAGTTGGAACATAAGGCGGTTCATAGATTCTGAGTAAATATGACATCTCCTCATCTTTTATTTTCTTCCCATAATATACGTGGCCAATAAACTGCTCTTCATCCACAATCGATATCATATACGTTGAGTTTTTAGTTTCAAGCTTGAATGTTTTGCTATCTTTCAAATATGTAATTCCCATAGTCTCCTCCTTCATTTTCTATACTATCATTGTAACTTGACTTTATGTAATAATCAATTAACTTTTTATTTATTCCAGTTAAATTTAGTCGACTTATATCTCAATAAATTAACCAAACTTGTAACTGGATTATTACTGGAAACCACAAGACGCATCTCTTCCCATCACTTGACGTAGAGTCAAATAAAAAAGACTGCCATGTTAATTAAAACAGACAGTCTATCAAAATATTTTATTTTCTATTAGCAGGTTCGATGTTGATGCTCTTACCTTTAATCTTAGCATCCTTCATAACTTGGATTACTTCACTAGCATATTCTTTTGGTACTTCAACAAATGTATACTTGTCAAACATATCAATTGTACCAATTAATTTACCTGGCATACCTGTTTCACCAGCGATTGCACCAAGAATATCTCCTGGTCTTGCGTTTTGTTTTTTACCAATATTAATGAATAGACGAACCATTCCTTCTCCAGCTCCAGTATCACCAAAGTCAACAGATTCAGGAGAAATCATATCATTTTGTTCATTATCTCCCATTGCTAACTTTAAGAAAGCTGCAGCTACATCAAGTGAAGTATAGTCTTCTTCGTTCACTCTAGATTCAATCAAATCAACCATCTTACTTAGATCTTCGTTCTTAATTAAATCATCAATTTGGTTAAGAATCTTCTCAACCTTTGTATTAGCAACGTCATTAATTGAAGGAATTGGTTGACATATAATCTTAGTTTTACAATATCTTTGAATATCTTTTAATTTATATACTTCTTTACCTACAACAAAAGTAAAGGCTTTACCTTGTCTTCCTGCACGGCCTGTTCTACCGATACGGTGAACATAGAATTCATCATCTTGTGGTACATCATAGTTGAATACTGCTTCTACATCATCTACGTCAATACCCCTTGCAGCAACATCAGTTGCAACTAAGATTTCAGTTTTACCATTACGGAATCCATTCATAACACGGTCTCTTTGTTGTTGTTTAAGATCGCCATGAAGACCTTCTGCAAAATATCCTCTACCTTTTAATGAAGTAACTAATTCATCTACCATTTTCTTCGTATTACAGAATACTAATGATAATTTAGGGTCATACATATCAAGCAATCTTGATAGAACTTCCTCTTTATTCTTTGGCTTACATTCATAATAATACTGTTCAATCTTTGGTACTGTTAATTCCTTCTTAACTACCTTGATTATAGTCGCATCTTTTTGGTAAGTACGAGCAATATCCATAATTGGTTTTGGCATAGTAGCTGAGAATAATACTGTTTGACGATCTTCTGGCATTTCCTTAAGAATTGTTTCAATATCTTCACGGAATCCCATGTTAAGCATTTCATCTGCTTCGTCAAGTACAATCATCTTAACTTCACTGAACTTAACAGTCTTTCTTCTCATATGATCCATAACACGTCCAGGTGTACCAATTACAACTTGTGTTCCGGCTTTAAGAGAGCGAATTTGTTTTGTAATATCTTGACCACCATAGATAGGTAGTACTTTAATTCCATGAAGGAATTTCGATAATTTACGTATTTCTTCAGCAACCTGAATTGCTAATTCTCTAGTAGGACATAACACTACAGCTTGTAGATGTTTGCTCTTTGGATCAATTGATTCAAGCAGTGGAATACCGAAAGCAGCTGTCTTTCCTGTACCAGTCTGTGCTTGACCAATAATGTCTCCTCCTTCTAATACTGCAGGTATGGCTTTTGCCTGTATTGGGCTCGCTTGTTCGAAGCCCATCTCAACAATCCCTTTTAATAAGGGAGCTGATAAATTTAACTCATCAAATCTAATTGTTTCCATTTCTATAATTAATCCTTTCTGTTCTTACTGTGTATAAGAATCAGCGTCGAAGTAGATTCCCACAAAAAAACCCTTAGCCTTACAACCCGGGACTAAGAGTACCTTAATTAAGTGAAGCATCGCATTTATATTATTTCTTATCTGTAACTATTTTATAACTTCTATATCGAAGAAACAATCCATAATTTCTCAAATTTTTCTAATAAAAGAAAACAATTACGTACAACGAAATAAACAACCAATCCTAATACCACTGTTAGACATTTTGCCTAACTTTCACATTTCGTTCTTGTGAAGTATAACATGTACCTATGTAAATGTCAAGGAAGCATACTCTAATTTTGTATAAAAACTGCAATAAAATTTGTAGAAATAATCTATTGCAAATTCTAAAACGCTTCCCACTACAACCACCTTCATATTGCCTAATTTCCCCAGACGAAAGTTGCTACCTACGTACTATCCCTGAATTACTTGTAGCAACTTTTTTATCTTTTGTTCTTATATCTCTTTAACAGACTTACCAAGTTGAATTTTCCCCGCAACAACGACACGTTCTATTAAAGCAGTTCTTGGTTTTTCAATTAAATTAACCAAATGTGCTGCTGCTTCTCTTCCTAGTCGTGTTGTATCTTGTTTCAAAGTTGTTAACTTTGGTTCTAATACATCTGAGATTGTAAGACCATCATAACCGACAACTGAAACATCTTCGGGAATTCGATACCCAAATTCTTTAATTACATTAATACCGCCTATACAAGCAAAATCGTCAGGATAGAAGATACAAGTAGGACTATCCTTTAACTGTAATAATTCTCTTGTGATTTCTTCCGCTTTCTGCGTGTCATGATACGCTGCTTCTCGTATATACTCATCAGGAACTTCTACATTCAGCTCTTCTAATGTACGATAAAAACTTGCAAGACGATCCGTTGTAACAGAAGAATCCGCACCATGTATATATGCTATTTTTCTATGCCCTGCTTTATAAACATACTTAACTAGGTCATGCATACCTTTAACATTATCAGAAATAACAGCAATTCTATTATTGAATATATGGTCAATAGTGACCACAGGTAGATCGCTATTAATTAATTCAATTACCTCTGGATGACTAAAATTCACACACGCGATTACAACACCATCTACACCACGATACATACAATGCTCATAATAAGACATAGTACGAACCCCAATACGATGATTAATAAACGTGATATCATAGCCATTCTTCTCGGCTTCAACTTTAAACCCCTCTAATACATTAGCAAAATACTCATGCGTAAGTCCACTATTAGCGTCATCAACAAATAGCACCCCTATATTATAGGTACGATTAGTTTTCAAAGCACGAGCTGCCGAATTCGGAAAATACCCCATCTGCTTTGCTGTTTCCTTAATTAACAATTTCTTTTCTTGACTTATATCACTGTGATCATTTAAGGCTTTACTTACTGTTGCGACAGAAACCTTACACTTTGATGCTATATCCTTCATCGATACCATATATGTATTCCCCCAAATAACAACTATGCTTTTGACATTATACAACATTTTCTACAAATACGCAAAAAAATGTTAAAATTATCAAAAAAACTTATTTACTAGTTACATTTGCTTAAACGATTTCGTAACTAACTATAACATGTTTTTTGTGCTTTTACAATATATATACAAATTTTTGATTACTTTTTTATATAAAACGCACAAAATATTATGTGTTTTTTGTTAATATCTTCAAGTTTCATTTTAATATTTTCGTATTTTTTGTCTTACTACTTAATTTTACGGTTTTTTTTAGATTAATTGTATATTTTAGTATACTATGATTTATTTATTTAGTATGTTTACTTTACTATCCAAATAATATAATTAATCATACACTTTGCACATATTTTCACTGTTTATTTGTAGATTAGCTACAAAAATTGGGTTATATATTGCTTTTATTCAGAATGTAATATATACTGATTTTATAAAGCACATAAGCTTATTTAGTTACTT
Source organism: Lachnospiraceae bacterium (assembly GCA_019421365.1). Lineage (GTDB taxonomy): Bacteria > Bacillota > Clostridia > Lachnospirales > Lachnospiraceae > Anaerosporobacter. Next base: position 260,336 of record JAHZFJ010000002.1, on the reverse strand, counting down.
AATCGTTTTCATAACTTTGGTTTCTTATACCCTCAATTGCTTATTTAAATTAAGCAATTGACTGTTATCTAAATAGGATATCTAATTATGAATTTACTTAAAAAGAATGGAGAATGAATAAGATGAAATTTGGTTATTTTGATGACGCAAGACAAGAATACGTTATTACCTCACCAACTACACCACTTCCATGGATCAACTATTTAGGATGCGAGAACTTTTTCTCTTTAATCTCTAATACATGTGGTGGATACAGTTTCTACAAGGATGCAAAATTATTACGTTTAACACGTTATCGTTACAATAATATACCAGCTGATACAAATGGTCGTTATTACTACATTAAAGATGGCGATACCATCTGGAATCCAGGTTGGCAACCAGTTCAAACAGAACTTGATGCATATAGCTGCCGTCACGGCCTTGGATATAGTGTATTCACATCAACTAAGAACGAATTAACTGCTGAATTAACTGCGTTTGTTCCATTAAATAATAACTGTGAAATCAACCGCTTAACACTTAAGAATACTAGCAGCCAAGCCAAAGATATCTCTTTATTCTCGTACATAGAATTCTGTTTATGGAACGCTGTTGATGATATGACAAACTTCCAAAGAAATTTCAGTATTGGTGAAGTTGAAATTGAAGGTTCTGCCATCTACCATAAAACTGAATACAGAGAAAGAAGAAATCATTATGCTGTATACTCAGTAAACACTACTATTGATGGTTATGATACAGACCGTGATTCTTTCCTTGGCGCTTACCGTGGCGTTAACCGTCCTATCGTTGTAGAACAAGGTCAATCTACTAATTCAAAAGCGAGTGGCTGGGCACCAATTGGCTCTCACAACATTAATGTAACATTACAACCAGGTGAAGAAATATCTTATGTCTTCGTATTAGGATACCTTGAACTTAACGAGGAAGACAAATGGGAAGCTCCTGGTGTAATTAATAAAACCCCAGCAAAAGAAATGTTATCTAAGTTCGAAACAAACGAACAAGTTGAAACAGCTCTTAATGAATTAAAAGAACACTGGAAAAATCTATTATCAAAATACACGGTAGAAACAAGCGATGATAAACTAACAAGAATGGTTAATACTTGGAACCAATATCAATGTATGGTTACATTCAATATGTCACGTTCTGCTTCTTATTATGAGTCAGGTACTGGACGTGGTATGGGATTCCGTGATTCTTGTCAAGATTTACTTGGATTCGTTCATTTAATCCCAGACCGCGCTCGAGAAAGAATCATCGATATTGCTTCTACTCAATTCGAAGATGGTAGTGCATATCACCAATATCAACCACTTACTAAAAAAGGCAACATGGATATTGGTAGCGGTTTCAACGATGATCCATTATGGTTGATCGCTTGTGTTTCTGCCTATATCAAGGAAACAGGTGATTTTGGAATCTTAGATGAATCTGTACCATTTGATAATGATGAATCAAAAGCACAGACATTAATGGAACATTTAAAACGTTCTTTCGACTTTACACGCACAAACCTTGGACCACATGGTTTACCTCTAATTGGTAGAGCTGACTGGAATGACTGCCTTAACCTTAACTGTTTCTCTAAGACACCAGGTGAGTCCTTCCAAACTTGTTCGAATTTCGAAAGCGGTAAAGCGGAATCTGTATTCATCGCTGGTATGTTCGTTCGTTATGGAAAAGAATACGCTGAATTATGTAAGAGAACAGGAAATCAAGTGGAAGCTGATCTTGCACTTGCAGCTGTAGATAAGATGTATGCTGCTGTTCTTGAAAACGGTTGGGACGGCGAATGGTTCCTTCGTGCTTATGATGCATTTAGCGAAAAGATTGGTTCTAAAGAATGCGAAGACGGTCAAATCTTTATCGAGCCACAGGGATTTTGTGTATTTGCTGGAATTGGTGTTGAGGAAGGTCTTGCTGAAAAAGCTTTGAATTCAGTAAAAGAAAAACTAGATACAAAATATGGTGTAATGTTATTACAACCTGCATATAAAGACTATCACGTAAATCTTGGTGAAGTATCTTCATACCCACCTGGATACAAAGAAAACGCCGGTATATTCTGCCATAACAATCCATGGGTTTCTATCGCTGAAACTGTAATTGGACGTGGTGACCGTGCATTCGAGATTTACAAGAAGACTTGTCCTGCTTATGTAGAAGACATTAGTGAAATTCACCGTACAGAACCATATGTATATTCTCAAATGGTTGCTGGAGCTGATGCTCCTCGTCATGGCGAAGCTAAGAACAGTTGGTTAACTGGTACTGCAGCTTGGACATTCGTTAATGTTTCACAGTATATTATTGGTATCCGCCCAGACTTCGACGGACTAATCGTTGACCCTTGTATCCCAAGCGACATGCCAGGATTCAAAGCAACTCGTATTTTCCGTGATGCGACATACAATATTACTGTTGAAAACCCAAGCGGCGCACAAAAAGGTGTTGCTAAATTAGTTGTAGATGGTCAAGAAATGAGCGGAAATATGATTCCATTCGTTGACGGAAAGAAAGAATATAACGTATCAATCGTACTAGGATAATTGTTCTCTTTCCATTAAAGAAGCCGTATACCTATTACCTATAAACAAAAGCCCTGTAAGACCTCCTAACAGTCTGACAGGGCTTTTTACTACCTAATTTTTTGAATAATTACTCTTACTTCTTTAGCTTACTTATAATCTATTCTTGATCCACATTCACAACAGAATGAAGTGCCAATGTCTTGTGCCTTACCACAGTTTTGGCATACTTTAACCTCGTCTATTACTTCTGGTGTAGTTTCTACTGGAGTTGCTACTATTTCCTCTGGTATAATTACCTTATTACCGCATTTTTGACAAAATGTTGCTTCTAGTAAAACTTCAGCTCCACATATACTACAAACCTGTATTCCCTTAACTTTTCTTATCTCTTCATTTAAAGACTCTATTTGAGCTAAAGCTTCCTTAATCGAGGTACAATAATCCCCAAAGCCTTCCTCAGGACTTTCATTATGTAATTCATAGTATCGCTTACCCATTTCTAGATAGGCACGCTCAACAATCTCCTCTTGCGCATTAATACGGCCATTTAAACTTGATACTTCTGCAAGCTGTTTTGCTTTCTCAGCAACTGATTTACTAGCTGACGAAAGACTTTCTCCTACCTTGTTAAAAAACGCCATTCTAATACCTCCTATCTCCTTACATATGCTTATTTATAATTTTATCAATTTTTGCTAAGCTCTTTTCCATAATCATTGAGTAGCCCCTTAGCTTTAGTAATATCTATTGGTATCACCAATGGACCTGCTACGTAAGGTGCAATATCATATGTGTTAAACCCTATATATAAGTTCCCGTCGAGAATCCACCAATTCTTATCCCAATTCTTAAATGCTTCCTTATAACCTTTCTCTCCAAACAAATAGTCACTGCATTTATTCTCCGCTACATATGCATTCAAAGCATCTTCAACGAATTGTTTGAATTCTTTCTCATTCGTTGTTATTGACGCAATATCTAATTTCTTCCCCTCTACTGGATTATATGACGTTACTTGCTTATATAGATTAGGATGGGCACCACCCGCATAAGAATATATAGAACTTACTATAGTTAACATCTTCTCATCGTTTCTTATAACTTGCCAAGAATTATCAAACTCATACGGAGCGATCTTATTAGGTTCCTTATTAGCACCCGGATTAATGCCTTGCACATCACTATTTGCCCACTCTAGAGCTTCCTCCACTTGAGCATCAAACATATCCTTAAGCCTTTTATTCTCTACATCAATTGCCTTCTTAATTTTACTATTAGAGTCTTCTACAACATCAGGATAATTGGCTTTTTTCTCTAAGATTTTAATATCTGTTTTATCATAGTAGTAAGTTTGATTTTCCACATTCTCACTTAACGTTACATATCCGTGTAATAATAGCGGATTTACTTTATCCTCCCATACATAGAGACAATTCTCAAACTTTGCATAAGGTATCTCCCCTCTGTCTTCCTTCGAAGTATATGACTCTTTTTTCGATGTCTCCGGTGCCTTCCCCACATTATCTTTATCTATATCTTTTTCTTCATCTTTATCTTCATCGCTCTCGCTTATAGCCTTATCCTTCTTAACTACCTGTTCTTTCTCGTTTAGCTCTTGATTAACTCCCGTATGATAATTTGACCTACAACCAATTAATAGACTCGACATAAGTATCAGCAACAATATCAGGCTTTTGGACTTCTTCATAACGCCTCCTATATATTTACCATTTTTATACTATCTTACGTAAACGTAATGGAACTTCAAACTTTTGTCAACTATATGTATTGTACATTTAATGAAACGTGCTATAATATACTAGAAAATATCTCGAAAAAATATACCATTAATCACTCAGTAATGATTTGTTTACTGGCAAAGGAGTAAGTACATGGGGAAACAAAATTTAACATTATTAACTGATTTTTATGAATTAACGATGATGCAAGGTTATTTTAAGAATAACACCAATGATACTGTTATTTTTGATGCTTTCTATAGAACAAATCCCTCTGGAAGTGGCTATGCCATTGCCGCAGGTCTAGATCAAGTAATTGATTATATTAAAAACTTACATTTTAACGAAGAAGATATCACTTATCTTCGTTCTTTAAACTTATTTGATGAAGATTTTCTAGCGTACTTAGCAGATTTTAAATTCACTGGTAGTATCTATGCTATGGAAGAAGGAACCGTTGTATTCCCAATGGAACCTCTTGTGAAAGTAATTGCTCCTATTATGGAAGCTCAACTTATCGAAACTGCATTACTTAACATTATTAATCACCAAAGCTTAATTGCTACGAAAGCATCTCGTGTTGCTTACGCAGCTGGTGATGATGGTGTAATGGAATTCGGACTTCGTCGAGCGCAAGGTCCAGATGCTGGAACATTAGGGGCACGTGCTGCTGTAATTGGCGGTTGTATTGGTACAAGTAATGTATTATGCGCCAAGGAATTCGATGTACCTGCGCTTGGAACTCATGCACATAGCTGGATTATGAGCTTCGAAGACGAGCTTACTGCTTTCCGCAAATACGCCGAATTATATCCAACTAATGCTACTCTCTTAGTAGATACGTATGATACGTTACGTAGCGGCGTACCTAATGCAATTAAAGTATTCGACGAGTTAAAAAGTGCTGGTAAGATGCCTAAGAAATACGGTATCCGTCTTGATAGCGGTGACCTTGCCTACTTATCTAAGAAGGCTCGTAAAATGCTTGATAACGCTGGTTATCCCGATGCCATAATCTGCGCTTCAAGTGACCTTGATGAATACCTTATCGACTCACTAAAGACGCAGGGTGCAGCTATTACATCATGGGGTGTAGGTACGAATCTAATAACAAGTAAAGATTGCCCTGCTTTTGGTGGTGTATATAAGCTTGCAGCCATTCAAAAAGATGGTGTTTTCATTCCTAAGATTAAATTATCTGAAAACGAATGGAAAATAACAAATCCAGGAAACAAGACTGTATATCGTGTTTACGAAAAAGAAAACGGTAAATTAAAAGCTGATTTAATAGCTTTAGTGGACGAGAAGTTTTCAGAAGAGAATCCTTTAATGCTCTTTGATCCTATCTCCACTTGGAAGAAAACATATCTAGAAGCTGGTGAATATACTCTCCGTGAACTTCTAGTACCAATATTTATCGACGGTAAGTGCGTATATGAATCTCCAAAGGTTATGGATATTCGTTCATACTGTCAAAAAGAATTATCAACACTTTGGGATGAAACAAGACGTCTTGTGAATCCTCATAGGGTATACGTTGACTTATCTAATGAATTATGGCACCTAAAGAATCAATTGTTAGACAATTACAATTCACGTTCACATAGCCATAAATAGGTACTTACAGAAAAAAATGGAGTTTGACTAGAGATTAAACTCCATTTTTTCTTACTATTTTATTAATATTTGCTATAAATCTAGTATTTTCGATTTATTATGATATAATGAAATTATTGTGTAAGTGTGAACAAGATGATGTTCGTATTCTAACATTTACTTTACTATTCATAAATAACTATAGGAAAGGCTGATACTATGAGTAAGAATAAACTTGTTATAGTAGGAACCACACTTCTTCTTTCCGTTATTGTATATTCATCAATTACCTCTATGTCTAAATCTAACGATAATTCCAAAGACTATGAATACTATTATAATGAGGAGGAAGCAAGTAAGAAAGAGGAGCCCGTGAGTAAAGAAACCGTTCCAGCTCTTTCACATGATACTGATGGTACTACTGCAATCCAAGTAAATAAAAATGCACCCATGGATACAGATCCAGAAAGCTTAGCCGTATTCGTAAACAAAGAATACTCATTACCAGCGGATTATATCCCTCCCGATTTAACTGAGCCCAATGTCAAGTTCAGCTTTAGTTACTCTGATGAGAAACGCCAATTAAGAGAAGCAGCTGCACGTGCTCTTGAGAACTTGTTTGGTGCAGCGTTAGATGATGGCTACACTTTATGCGGTGTATCTGGCTATCGTTCTTATGAGCGACAAAGTTCTATCTACAATAGGAATCTTAGTACCAAAGGCGCAGATTATACCAATCGTTATTCAGCGAAACCAGGTTTTAGCGAACATCAGACAGGTCTATCAATTGATGTTTCGTCTCCTTCCATTGGAAATCGTCTTAGCGAATCCTTTGGAGATACCGAAGAAGGCAAATGGCTTGCCGAGAATGCCCATGAATATGGCTACATTATTCGATATCCTCAAAACAAAGCTGATATTACAGGTTATGCATATGAACCTTGGCACATTCGTTATCTCGGTGTAGAATTAGCTACATATCTCTATGAGAATAAGCTAACTTTAGAAGAGTATTACAATTATACACCTCCTGTAAGAGATGAGAATTCAACTGATAACTATGACAATGTTATTGACGTAGACGATCCTGATGATATCCTTAATGAAATTCCAAAATCTAACAACTTCAGCCAGGATACTGATTCAGACAAGGCAGAATCAACCGAGGATAAAGATACAACGAAAGATAATGAAACCTCAAAGGATAAAGATACTTCAAAAGATAAAGATACGACAAAGGATAAAGACACTTCGAAAGACAAAGATACTTCGAAGGATAAAGATACTTCAAAAGACAAAGACACTTCGAAAGATAAAGATACTTCGAAAGACAAGGATACTTCGAAAGATAAAGACACTTCAAAGGATAAAGATAAAGATAAAAATAATAATAGTTCTAATAAGGGAGAATCTGATAAGGATTCCACTACAGATAAGAAACCAGATTCCGGTAACAACAACTCAAACAATGGATCTAGCAATCAGACCCCTGATTCAGGATCTAGCGATTCAAGCACAGGTGATTCTAATACCGATAGCGGGGAAACAACACCTGACACACCTACCGACGGAGATACGGACTCTTCTGAATCAGGTAATACGAATACAGATCCAAACACTTCATCAACTACCAATGCAAACCCAACGGATTCTAGCACAAGTGGATCTACTGTAAATCCATAGAATACTGCTGTTCTAGGAATTACACGCTTGTTTTGTATGGTTAATATCAGTTTTTTATGATATAATAAGAGTATTGCGAGTATATCTTATATTAAAGATATTCCCAATACTCTTATTATTTTTACGCGAAAGGCATGGTACTATAATGAAAACATTATTTGTTGCTTTATTTTTACTTGTTTATTTTATACTAAGCATCCCTTTACTATTTATTGAGTTCATAATTGGAAAGTTTAATAAACAACTCAAAGTAAGTAGTTCACAAAAAATCGTTGTTACTGCTTTCAAGATGATCTTAGCTGGATGTGGTGTTAAAAAAACCGTTCTTGGTTTAGAAAATATTCCGAGTGATCAACCCGTTTTATACGTTGCTAATCATAGAAGCTATTTTGACATATTAGTTGGCTATACTTCTGTCCCAACACTAACTGGTTTCGTAGCTAAGAAAGAGATGCGTAAGCTTCCGTTTATCAGTAGTTGGATGAAAAATCTAAACTGTCTTTTCCTCGATCGTGACAATATACGTGAAGGTATGAAAACAATTCTTGAAGGTATAGACTTAGTTAAGAATGGGCATTCTATATTTATCGCTCCAGAAGGTACGAGAAATCAAGGGAAAGAAATGCTTCCTTTCAAGGAAGGTAGTTTTAAAATTGCCGAAAAATCAGGTTGTCCAATTATACCTGTTGCTATGAATAATACAGATGCTATATTCGAGCAACATCTACCTTGGATTCGAAAAGGTCATGTAGTCATTGAATTTGGAGAGCCAATCTATATCAAGGAACTTTCTGTCGAAGATAGAAAACACCTTGCCCCTTATGTACAGGGCATTATTAAGGAAATGTTAGATAAAAACGAGTCTCTCGTTTAGTCTATAAAATTCCTTCTGGTTTTCCATAAATCTATTTTCATTTGTAATAATTGATGATATAATAAGACAGTATGACTAGTCCTCATACATTTAGCTTCGCAAAGAACGAAAAGCAAAACAAGGCATTTTAAAAACTAGATTAAGAAAGAAGGAGGTACATAAAATGTCAACATGGCTTACTGTATTGATAATCGTACTTGCTGTTGTTATTGTTGCGTTAATCGCACTTTATATATTCGGTAGCAAGATGCAGAAAAAATCAGAGGTTTCTCAAGCACAGATGAAAGAAGGTGCTCAGACAGTCTCTTTATTAGTAATAGACAAGAAACGTATGAAATTAAAAGAAGCCGGTCTTCCTAAAATAGTAGTTGACCAAACGCCTAAATATCTTAGACGTTCTAGAGTACCAATTATTAAAGCCAAAATTGGTCCAAAAATTATGACATTAATTTGTGACGAAAAAATCTTTGATCATGTCCCAGTTAAAAAAGAAGTAAAAGCTGTTATGAACGGCATCTACATTATGGACGTTAAAGGTCTTCGTGGAAATCTTGAAACCAAGCAAGAAAAGGTTGGATTTTTCAAGAAAATGAAGAATAAAGTTACCAACAAAAACAAATAGAACCTATAGTAATACAAAAATCCCTTAGTTTTTGGATTCTCTCAAAAACTAAGGGATTTTTATTATATAATAACTAAATCTATCTCTTTATATACTTGCTTTCATTGATGACTTCTTCGGTGCAACTTTAACCGTTATACTGCAATCAGATACATGAGAGTAATTCACTTCTAATCCGTATTCGATATTCAATTCAATTGCTTCCTCAGTTTCACTGCATACAATTTTCGTTGTATCTATACCAATTAGCAAACTGCCAAAAGGTGTATTATAATAAGTCAGATTCTTCTTTCCAAGCTCAAACACCATGTGAACATTACTGGCACCTGTTTTCAAGATCTCAACAGTATCTCCACTAACCTTAATCTTATTCTTACAGACATCATTCATCTCTTCCATAATCTCATCAAAGAGAACATAGTGTTTTTCGTTCTTATAGAAGTATTGACCCGCAGTTATAACTTCAATAGGCTCTTCACTATCAATCTCATATTGAAGTCCCGCTATTGTTACTAAGACATCCTTTGTCATACTTACTCCTTGTATTTTATTATTCTAATATTGTTCTATGTTAATATCCTTTGTTTCTTCTACATCACAAGGTAAAATGGTATTGGCAAATACTTTGAATTTCTCAGCGCCATCACTAACAAAGAACTTGTGATCCGTTACTGTTTCTATTCTATCGCTTTCAATACCGTATTTCTCTAACATAGCTTTTAATGATTTTGCAGTTTCGAACGCAGGGTTTACTAGGGTAACATCATCACCTGCTACTTTTTGTAGCGTATCCCTGATTAGTGGATAATGTGTACAGCCAAGTACTAACGTATCTATATTATATTCCTTTAGGGATTGCAGATATCTACCTGCTATCTCTACAGTCACACTATCATCTAACAATCCTTCCTCAACTAAAGGTACGAATAATGGACATGCCTTACCGTATACCTGAACTTCTGGATTTGTCCGACTCAAAAATTCTTCATAAATTCCACTACGTATGGTAGCTTCTGTTGCAATAATACCGATTTTTCCGTTTTTCGTTGAAACTGCAGCTGCTTTCGCACCTGGCTTCACCACACCGATTACCGGTATATCACTCTCTTCTTTCACGACATCAAAAGCCAATGCACATGCCGTATTACACGCTATGACAATAGCCTTTACTTCTTTTGTCTTCAAAAACTTAACAATCTGTCTTGCATAAGTTATAACCGTTTCTTTTGACTTACTACCGTAAGGAACGCGAGCCGTATCACCAAAATAAACAATTCTCTCATTAGGTAATTGTTTCATTATCTCACGTACTACAGTCAATCCGCCTACGCCAGAATCAAATACGCCAATTGGAGCATTCTTATCCATGATCTTTCCTCCTAATACCAGCCTTAACAACAGCCTGCAAACTTTGGGCCGTAGGCACAAATTTGCGTGCGAAAGATTTATCTTTCACACAAGTCTCCTTATCTCGAATAAGCAGATTGAATGATTTTCTCAACTAATGTCTTCTTACTAATACCTCTTGCCTCCCATAACATTGGATACATACTAATTCCAGTAAAGCCAGGTAATGTATTAATCTCATTGAAAACAACATCATTCGTATCTTTCTCAACAAAGAAATCAACTCTAGATAAACCATATCCATCAACTGCCTTGAATATACGAACTGCTGATTCACGTATCTTTTCTTCCACTTCTTTTGGAAGGTCCGGTGAGATTATTGTTTTTGACTCTGCATTATGATATTTGGCTTCATAATCATAAAAGTCCGCTGCTGCAAGAATCTCTCCTACACCAGAAGCTTTTGGTTCATTACCACCAAGAACCGCACATTCTATCTCTCTACCTATAATTGTTTCCTCAACTAATACTTTACGATCATGCTTGATTGCTTCTTGTAAACCAACAACTAATTCTTCACGATTATGCGCCTTTGACACTCCTTGTGAAGAACCTGCATTAGAAGGTTTTACAAATACAGGGTACTTAAGTTTCTCCTCAACGCTTGCTATTACCTTATCGATATTCTTCATGTCACTCTTTAATACCGCAACATACTTTGCCTGACGAATATTCAATGTATCAACAACTATCTTAGTATATAATTTATCCATAGAGATGCTCGATGCCAAAACACCGCAACCTACATATGGAATGCCTGATAATTCAATTAACCCTTGTATCGTACCATCTTCCCCATTAAGACCGTGCAAAACTGGGAATACTACATCAATAGTAATTTTCTCTATTTTATTATCTTTAATAACTAATATACCTTTATGTGAAGCATCTGGAGATAATACCGCATTTTCTTTACTGTTATACCATTCACCAGATGTTATCTGCTTAGTAGAATCTACTTTTAACCATTTTCCTTCTTTGGTTATTCCTATTAATACAAGATTGTAGGCATCTGTATCAATATTTTCAATGACTGTCACTGCCGATACACAAGATACTTCATGTTCTGAGGATTTTCCGCCAAAAATTACTGCTATGCTTTTCTTACTCATATGCCTTATCCCTTCTCTTTTATATTTATTAAACTTAAGATATCCGATGTCAAACTACTACAATTAGTATTATACACTATCTTATTACAGATATATAGTGTTTCTACTTGTTTATATTAAAAATATCTTCGATTATTTCAACTATTTTAAACCGATACGTAATTTTCGTTGATTGGTCTGAATACAAGGATTCGTATTCCCTTGTAGTTAATAAATCTTCCAACTGCTTCTTAGAGTCATCTGGGACAACTGAATATGTTTGGTCGACAAAACATAGTGGAGGATACATCACGCACCACCAATTCTTTCCTTCCGCCGTTCCGATATCAATTCGCAACGCTTCATACATCCCAGCCGGGAATGTTAAATCCTTATATACTTTCGTCGGAAACATACAATCCGCAAGATACACACGTACGTCATAATCATAGCCTTCTTCCTCTATGACCTCCAATGCTACTTCACGTATGTTATCAAAATTCTCTTCAATTAATTTTTCTGCATCAACTTTATTCTCTGCGCTTGCGAAAGTATTACCAAATTTTTTCACGACTTCATCTTTAACCTTCAATTTCAAAGCCTGATCAGCCTCGCTATCACTATTAGCCAATACATGTAATCGAATAATCTTATCTGAGATTCCCTCTGTAATCTCCTTGGCACTCGTTGTATGTATAGAGAAATCGATCACAACGAATACCAAATAGCACAAAAGAATTAATACTGCATATCTCTTTATTGTATGTTTCTGTTTTTGTTGTTTTTTACTCATAATACTCCTCCTATATATTTCTATATTCAGAGTATTACCTTACCGAAATGTTATATACATTATTTACCAGTTATTTATCTAAGAAAGTTTCCCTGATGAACTAATGATTTTACTGATTGTCATTGCTTGATTATAAATGTGATCTTTCACATTTTCCTTCGCTAAGTCTACATTTGATTCTAATATATTCTTTGCTATCGACTCATGTTCCACCACTAGTTTACCATATACGTCTTTGTCCTTGAGATACTCTACACGATAACGATACATCTGTTCACGTAAGTTATTCAATGTTTGGATCAACCTAGTATTCGCTGTTGCTTCGTAGATTACCATATGGAACTTTTCATCCATCTCAGCCATCTCCGTTAGGTTCTTTCCATGAATTGCAACCTTGAATGTTGCTAATGTTGACTCTAATTTCTCAGCCTGTTCTTTGGTTATCTTCTTACAAGCAAGTTCAACTGCAAGTTCTTCAAGTGCACAACGCACCTCAAGTACATCGTTTAAGTCTTTTTCCGTAATTCTTGCAACTTCTGCACCCTTTCTAGGTACCATTATTACAAGCCCTTCTAACTCAAGCTTACGGATTGCCTCACGAATTGGTGTTCTACTAACCCCTAGACGTTCTGCAAGCTGAATTTCCATTAATCTTTCACCTGGCTCTAATTCTCCTTTTAGTATTGCTTGTCTTAATGTATTAAATACCACATCTCTTAGTGGTAGGTATTCATTCATTGTAACTTTTAAATCATTCATCTGGATTTACCCCCTTTTTCTATTGAATATATCCGTCAAATAAATCTGTTTCGCTTTTCCTTGTACCTTTAATTGATAAAATGCCTTCTTTGCTAAATTCAAATCATCAAAAATACCAAAAACAGTCGGTCCACTCCCGCTCATTAATGCATTCATTGCACCGAATTCTATCATCGTGTCTTTAATTTCTTGTATTACCGGATATCTATCTATCGTAACACTTTCAAGTACATTGCTTAACCGATTCGTAACTCCGCATAAATCCTTCGAATTAATTGCTTCCATTATTCCATCAATATCTGGGTGATTCGTCTTTTCATCCAGTATTAGATTCTCATATACATACTTCGTTGATACATTAATTGGCGGTTTTGCTATTAGAATATATGCATTCGGCATTGGAGCTAATGGTGTAAGTACTTCTCCAATTCCTTCTGATAATGCAGTTCCCCCAAGTATACAATAAGGTACATCTGCCCCCAACTTTACTGCTCGTTGCATCAAATCAGTAGTAGTTAATTTAAGTTGAAACAAACGATTCATGCCAATAAGAGCTGCTGCTGCATCTGAACTACCTCCAGCTAACCCTGCAGCTACAGGAATATGTTTTTGTAATTCTACATATACCCCTTGTTTTATATTAAATTCGTTCTTAAGCATTTGAATTGCTCGGTACACTAAATTATTTTCATTGGTTGGTAGATACGCAAGATTGGTCTTGATTACGATTTCATCTTTGTTTAACTTCTTCATATTGAGCTTGTCATACAAACGAATAGTCTGCATAATCATACGTACTTCGTGATAGCCATCCTCACGTTTTCCAAGGACATCAAGACCTAGATTTATCTTAGCGTAAGCCTTTAACATTATTGTATTCATATCTACTCCTCAGCAGTTTAGTTAACTTTCTTCACACTTACTGACATGCCGATATAACGGCAAAAACAATTCATGCTTCTCGCACTTGTATCTTGTATACATAATATTATACACATCAGTAAATAAAATTGCAAGCGCCATCAAACGCCCCTCAAATAATACAAAATTATGCCGATATTATTATTATACACCTAATAATATAGCTTATTGAGAGGAAAACATACACGTACATACCAATAATCTATTATTTTAATCAAGGAGGAATCTAAAATGAGTGTGAATGGAATTACAACATCATCACAAACGTATTCAGCTATGACCACATCTACTGCTTCAACATCAAATACAAGCAAAAAAGAAAACTACTCTAAAACTGGTCATTCTAAAGACTCTGGTGCTGTATACGAAAGCGTTAATTCATCAGAACCAAAAACTTATACTGCTGATATGGATACAGTCTCAAAGCTCAAGGCCGATGCTGAAAGACGTACCATGCAGCTTCGCTCACTTGTAGAAAAATTATTACTAAACCAAGGTAATAGCTATACGATTGCAAGCGATGAAGATATGTACAAACTGCTTCGTGAAGGTAATATCAAGGTAGATGCAAAGACAGCTGCACAAGCTAAGAAAGATATCGCAGAAGATGGATACTGGGGCGTTGAACAAACTTCAGATAGAATTGTTTCTTTTGCGAAAGCATTATCTGGCGGAGATCCTGATAAAGCTGACGAGATGATTACCGCATTTGTTAAAGGTTTTAAAGCTGCAACAAAGTCATGGGGTGATGAACTTCCTGATATCTGCCAGCGTACGTATAACGCTACGATGGATAAATTAAATCAGTGGAAGAGCGGAACTAATGACCAGTCAAAGGAATCCTAAATTCAACTCAACCTTCGCACTTGAAATTTCGAGGAATTGCGAATTGCTATAATATACAAAGGCTTTTAGATCAAGGTAGTTAACCTTCTCTAAAAGCCTTTGTTATACTTCTACTATAAAATAGCATCTACTGCCTTAACAATCAAAATCTTATCTCCTACTTTAATACTGTCTTGCTCTAATTGATTGATTTCTTTAATTGTATCAACTGTCGTATAGTATTTCTTAGCAATTGACCATAAAGAATCATTTGACTTGGCAATATAACCAACTACGCTTGGCATCTCCTGTAACTTAGCAAAGTCAATATCATGCTCAACTACTTCAGTTATTATAGGCTCTACAATGCGATCAAAAGCAATTGTAGCTAGGTTAACGCCAGCTTTAACCTCTACCTCGTCACTATCAAGAAGGATAACGCTTATTGACTCAAGATTTGGCTTGACATCAAAGTAACTGTTATTTCCCATCTGTTTTACTTCGATTGTTTGTGTAAATGGTATCATACCTTTGATAGAACTTAATGGTCTGCGGTCTTCGTCAGAAATATACATTACTTGAACTTCAATTACACCATCCACTTCAATGCCACCATCTACAACTTGCAACTCATCAACTTTAACACTACCGTAGGCATTGCATATCTGCATAATACCTGGCTGTGCATCCGACTTCTTGATACGATCTGTTATTCTAGCTTTACTGTTATTCTTAACAAGGAGGTTTTCATAGAAAGCGTCCTTAAACGTAGGAACTACATCTTTTGCTGTAGAATAAACATCACATAATATCTCAACTTCATCTTCTTCATAAGCCTTAATATCAAGATTTAGAACCACTTCAAGATCGATAACTCTCTCTTCTCCATCTGCATCTGGCTTAACTTCGATGTCCTTACTATTGATCGTTATATCAATATCTGGAATCATCTCTTCTAAACAACCGTTACAATCAATACTACCACTGAATGGCACATCTGTTTCTATGTATTGAATAGGATGTTCCTCGTCCTCAGAAGCATATAGCACGAATAACATCAATTCACCTTTCAAACTAATCTTCTCATCTTGCATACGGATATCTGTATTCCTTAAGTCAACTTCACTATATAAGATTTCGAATATATTTGGCTTATTCGATGGAATAGATATCTCATCTTTAATTCGGAATGTATCTTTTTTATTTACTGCGATTTGAGTTATATTCATCTGTTTCGTCTTACTCTGCAAATTACCATCGCCTTCTACAGCAATTGCAGTTTCTTCATCGTATACATCTTCTGCAGCGAATACGAAAGATACGATTGCTTTAACACTTACTTTTCTAGAATTAATAAGACCTGTATTCAAATCTTCTAATTCCCATTTCACGATGATATTATCTTCGGCACAAGCCTCATCCATATTAATACTTTCTTCAAATGGAATCTCTCCAGAAAGATGATGTACTGGTCTCGTATCCTCTTCACTAATATAGAGAATATTAAACTGCAAAGCACCTTTAACAGCTAATTTACCATTCATGGGTTTAATATCATAAATAATTATATTTCCTTGCTCTTTAATCATGCTTGAAATATCTGGTTTTACATCCGGAACATTAAAATCATCATCCAGTGTTAACTGAACACTGCTTTTACATTTTAATTTATTCATATGGATATTCTTTTTTAGTAACTCCACAAATAATCCCTCCTTGCCTTCTATCACTAACATATGTTATCAATATTTATAATATAACTGCTTAACTTATGTATTTTTAATTAACCATTGTTATTTGAATACTACTCTTTTATCAATTCTCTCAATCTTAACTACTATATATGGATATGTTACAGCTTCTGATACAGATTCTGATTCCTCTGGGCCAATTAAGTCTGTATCAAAGTAAATTGCATTACTTGTTAGATATACTTCATTCACTGCAATACTATATCCTCCTGTTGGTTTTGCTCCATAACCAACAATTATATAGAGATAATCCTCAGTCTTGAATGTCATCTTAAATGCTTCTGCTTTTTTCTCATTAATCATGGCCATTAACTCTTCTGGCACGTCAGCATCTTCGACTACCGTAAATTCCAGATCTTTAATCTTCTTAACATCGGCTTTCTCAGATTTACAACCTGTTAATATAATTGTAATTAGGCATATCAAAAGCAAACTTAGTCTTTTCATTAATATGCCTTTACACTGGTTTCCTTTCAACCATGTCCTCATAAATTATCTCCTAGGTTTATCAGTTATTATATCTTATGTCCGTATCCTTAAAAACATGTATAATTTTTGTTCTGTATTAACTTAATAAGAAAGAAATGAAAACTCTACCTCCCAAACATACAAAAAAAGACAACCTTCGATGATTTTATGTGTGGAACACGAATATATTCGTGAACCCACATAAAACCATGAAGATTATCTTTTTTGTGGTGTTTATTATAATTATAAATTTAATGAACCGTTTTCCTCAGCCCATCTTTATTACATACGGTCAATCATAGCTAGTACTTCTTTACCTAATGCTGCTGATTTTGCATTTGCATCTTCTAATGAAGTACCTACAATACCATAGTAGAATTTAACTTTTGGTTCTGTACCTGATGGTCTTACGCATAGCCAAGCGTTGTCACTTAGGTCATAATATAATACGTTAGAAGAAGGAAGTCCAGTTGGTTTTACTTCTCCTGTTGTTAAATCTTTTATTGTATCTAATTTATAGTCTCTAGCTGATAATACTTTGTATTCGCCAACTTGTGTAGGTGGATTTGTTCTCAAAGTATTCATGATTTGCTGAATCTTCTCTAGGCCTTCAATACCCTTCATAGTTACAGCTTGTACATCATCTTTGTAGTAACCATAGCGGTCATATAATTCAATTAAAGCATCCCAAAGTGTCATGCCTTTTGTCTTATAGTATGCTGCTGCTTCACAAAGTGCCATTGTTGCTACAATTGCATCTTTATCTCTTGCATGAGTACCAATTAGACAGCCATAGCTTTCTTCGAAACCGAATAGATACGTTCCGTTATTGTTATTTTCAAATCCAAGAATTTGTTGACCAATGAATTTGAAACCAGTTAATACTTCAATTAAACTGATATCATAGTATTTTGCAATTGCATCTGCCATATTAGAAGTTACAATTGTCTTGATTAACGCACCATCAGCTGGAAGCGAACCATCTCTCTCTTTTCTTTGACTGATTTCATAATCAGCAAGTAAACATCCTGACATATTACCTGTCATTGGAATATACTCTCCTGATTTTGTATCTTTAACGTACACACCCAAACGGTCTGCATCTGGATCAGTTGCAAGTACAAGATCAGCATCTTTTTCTTTTGCAAGTTTTAATGCTAATGTAAATGCTTCCTCAGCTTCAGGATTTGGATAACTTACAGTTGGAAATTCACCATCTGGTAATTCTTGTTCTGGTACAACATATACGTTATCAAAACCAATTTCCTTTAACACACGTCTAGCAGGAATGTTACCTGTTCCATGTAAAGGTGTATATACGATTTTAATTTGATCTGCAACTTCTTTTATACAGTCTTCATGTATAACTTGTTTCTTTAATTCAGCAATATAAGCATCATCAATTTCAGCACCAATTACTTCATATAATCCTGCTTCCATTGCCTCTTTTTTATCCATAGTCTTAACAGTACTATAGTCTGTTACCGCCTTCACTTCATCCATAATACCATTATCATGTGGAGGTGTGATTTGTGCGCCATCTTCCCAATATACCTTATAACCGTTATATTCTGGTGGATTATGACTTGCTGTAATGTTAATACCTGCAATACAGCTTAACTTTCTAACTGCAAAAGATAATTCTGGAGTAGGTCTTAAAGATTCGAAAACATATGCTTTTATTCCATTAGCACACAAGCAAAGTGCTGCTTCATCTGCAAATTCTGGTGACATACGCCTTGAATCATAGGCAATTGCAACACCTTTATTAGCAAAGCCAGCTTTAATTATGTAATTTGCCAACCCTTGCGTTGCTTTACGAACTGTATACATATTCATGCGGTTTGTACCTGCACCAATAATTCCACGTAAACCTGCTGTACCGAATTCTAAATCTGTATAGAATCTTTCTTTAATTTCTTTCTCATCCTCTTTGATAGAAAGTAACTCTTCTTTTGTCTTTGCATCAAAATAAGGGTTGTTTAACCATTCTTCATATAGCATCTTGTAGTCCATATCCATCCTCCTATAAATATATGAAAACCTCATAATTCGTTATGTTACCTGTTCATAACTAACGATGGTATAGTGGAGCGAAGGTATCGTCAGTGTAAACAAGTTATATTTTTTTATTAACTTTTGTATTTTCGTAAAATTTTCGAATCGTAATGATTATATCATGTTTTTCCACAGTTTTCTAGACGTAAATCCTGATTTTTTAAACTATGTCTGACGTTTTCTGTGACTTTACACTCACAAGAAATACATCTGTTACCGATAGCTTAACTGTAACAACTACTTCTCTGTCAGATTTGGAAAATTCAAGTAAACATCTTCACCATCATCCGCAATTATTACGGGATAGCTTATGGTTTCATAACCATCTGCTGCTAGTGAAATTGTGTAGCTGCCTACTTGCTTTGTAAAATTAACCGGTGCGGTACCCATAAGTTGTCCATTCCAGTAAACGGATGCACCTATTGGGGTTTGCACATAGATCTTGTGTTCTGAATCTACAGAATTGTTACTTGTATCAGTGTTCTTAACTTCCTCTTCTAGACTATCATCATCGCTAGATGAATTCGAAGAATTATTATTACTATTTCCACTTGTACTTGATGAGTCAGCAGAATCCGATTCTTCCTCGCTAACTGTTGGTTCTACTAATGTTATAAAGAACTGCATACTTGATTCATCTATAGTGATCGTTCCTGTATAATCCTCATATCCGCTAAGTGAAACCGTAACCGTATGTTCTCCATATTTCAGTTCAATTGGTTCTGAATAATCGACTTCTTTTCCATCAACATATAAATCAGCACCATTAGGAAGCACCGTGAATTCAACTTTTCCCACTTGTGGAGCTTCTTTTCTAAACTCACCCATATCAACCACGATTTCTTGATCCCTTACTACACGAATTAATTTACTTCCTGTTAGACCTTCGTTCTCCATAGTAAGTTTGTAGTCACCTTCTCTAACAACTACGAGCATATCCTTAGATATTGCTATCATATTATCATTACCAATCTCTAGGTTTCCGCCTATAAAGTCATCGTAATTCGAAAATCTAACATAACCATGCCCCTTGGTTACAATAATTGAATATACCTTGCTATTAACTCCCTTAAGCGTTAGTTCATCCTTATCGCTAAGGTCAATAAGATTAATTAATTGATCTGCACTCGATATAACAAGATTTTCTGTAAACTGATAATTTCTTGCTGAGATACTTAACATCTTCTTATCGTTATTAATAACTAGGTTGCTAACTTTTTTGTACTCCCATGCATCCTTTGATATGGCAATCTCTATTATATTATTATCAAGTAAATAATATACATCTACCATCTCACCCACTGTTAATTGTGACATAGTAATTTCTTGATCGTATTTATCTTTAACACTTGTCGTTCCATCGTAGTATAATTCAATTTCATCGTTACCATCTACGTTATATAGAGTAATACTCTTTTTATTCGTGTCAATTGATTTGACTACTCCTAGTATTTGTCGGTCGTATGCCACCTGTTCTTGCGTAGCTAATCCCGCTGCAGTCGCCGTTTCTGTCTGCGTCTTATGCCCACCATTCGTATCAGCTTCACCAGTGATAACAGAAAACACCAAAGCCACCATAGCTATTAGAATAACAAACGGTATGTACTTTCTATATTTATCATAATCATTACCTTGTTTGTCGTTTTTCAAGGCACACACCTCCAATCTACTTTACATAATAAATCAAAATTTTCCTTATGTAAACCTTATCTTTCATAATCTAACACATTACAAGTATATACTTGCATACGCTCCTCCTTAATTTAAGTTTATCTCAACTGATTAGTCGTTCTTTCATCCTTTTATTTTTCCCAAATAATATTATACCTAATTATACAATGATTTTAAAGCAACTTGTTAAATCAATAACAATAAACAGTAAAAAGCTATCGTATATTACTAATTTCGATATACGATAGCCCTATAAATCACCTATATTAACTTTTCCAACTGCATTAAGAATGCATCTTTGTCTTTGGCTTGCTCTGATAAGCTCACTAGTTTTTGTATGTTGCGTCTCGGAACCCATGATTTACGTGCATTATAATAAAAATTAGTTACCTTCCAGAATTTCTCTGGATATAATAGCAATACATACAATATCTTCAGCTCTTCCTTTGATATCGTCTTTATCTTATCATACTCTTCTATGATTAGGTTACCATATTCAACATTCCAATTGTTCTTCTCCATAACCTTACGAATAAAACAATATAAATCAAACATCTGGACACCTATACAAACTTTATCAAAATTAGTCGTAGCAATACCGCCTGGTAACATTAATATATTATGATAAATATAATTACCATGGCACATCGTATTCTTCGCAACACATTGCTCTAACAGTCTTCCATAATCAGACTCTCTTAAAATCTCTAATGAATTTATACCCTGCTCATAAAATTCGTTATAGACATTAAGAAAGCAGACTTCAAATTCATTCTTCTGCTTCTTATCACGAATATAACCTCTGACTCTTTTCAGTTCTCTATTATGCTTGTCAAACTGTGTCTCCAAATTACTAACATACTTAGCATTCTGCTCAGCCGAGTCAGTTTGAACACTTTCCATATAATTATGTAAGTTGGCTAGGTTTCTAGAAGCTGCTACAATGTCACTCACCTCACGAAGATTACACTCTTCTGCGTTAAACCAACTCTTAATTATGTACTTCGTTCCCATCGAATCAGCTGTAATAAGCTCCCCATTTTGATTTCTTAGATATAAATCAACTTTTGAATATCCCGTTTTGTATAGATGCTCCTTGACTGATTGTTCAAATTCTACTTTATTCTCTGAACCTTCATAGTTCCTATATAATTTCAAACCTTGGTCGGTTTCTAATATATATGCACCCCTTACACGATATACATTACGGATTGCCATATTGTATTGCTTCCAGATCTCCTCATGTCTATCCTCCACATTTAGCCCTCCTAACCAATTAACTAAAACATCCGTTAGTGGATGTCTATCTTGTTAATCTTATGAACCAAATAGTTATTCTAGAAGTTGAATTTGAAATAATTCCGAAAGTTTCTAGACATGACTAATAAAAAATCCTGCGACATTAATCGCAGGATTTTTCTATTCCATTAAGTCCTTAGCATAATCAAGTAAGAGCTCTTTTTTGTTATCTTGTGGGTTTTCAAGCACATGTTCCAACAATTGTTTCAATATTATACCTAACTGCTTTCCTTGTTTAAATCCTATCTCCATCAAATCTTTTCCTGTAACAGCTAAATCTTTTAATTGCAGGCAATCATTTGCTTCGCAGATTTCTCTGTACACTTCTTTGACTTGATATAAGGATTGTAAACGAGCTTCACAGGCGTCCTTAGCATGGGCCAAAGCATCTGCTTCCTGTACTAGAAACAGTAGTTCCATCAAGTCTACCCCAATCTTATTCGCTGCTCTACGGAGCCCCGTCTTATCCGTTGTAAGTGGATAATCATGATATTTGATCAAAGCGGTAGCCGTATCAATTGTATAATTATCATACTTGAGTCTACGGAGTATCTTCTTGGCTAGGACTGCACTCTCCTGTGCATGTCCATAGAAATGATCCATACCATCTTCATCTGTCTGTCTTTTACTTGGTTTACCACAATCATGAAGTAACATGGTAAAACAGAGGATAGCTTGTAATTTATGGTCCAGACAAAATGTATCTTGCTCCTTAGCATCTTCTACATACGGAACATTCGCAAACAGTTTTTGCACTGCTTGGACTGCTGCAATACTATGTTCTCCAACACCATAGATATGACTTGACATATTCTGCGGAGTGACCATCATCTTGTCAAATTCAGGTATAACAACATCTGTTATACCCAGCCTGTAAGCATGAATTAACTTCTCAGGGTGTTTCGATACCAAGAGCTTTTCTAATTCAACACGGATTCTCTCGGCACTTATATTCCTCAAAAAATCTGTCTTCTTCTCAATAGCAGCTTCTGTCTCTGATTCTATAGTAAAATCCAGTTGAGCGGCAAACCGAATCGCACGTAAAATTCGTAGTGCATCCTCATCGAAACGTTCATTTGGATCGCCAACACAACGAATTATCTTACTCTTAATATCTTCTAAACCATGGAATTTGTCCACAATTCCCTCATGATCATTATACGCCATCGCATTGATGGTAAAATCACGTCGCTTCAAATCCTCCACCAAGTTTGAAGTGAATTCAACATTCTTCGGATGGCGATTATCCTCATATTCTCCATCAATTCGATATGTTGTAACCTCAAATCCATCTTTGTCAAGCATGATAGTTACAGTCCCATGCTCAATTCCTGTATCTATGGTCCTTCGAAACAACTGTTTTACTTGCTCAGGCTTCGCAGAGGTTGTTATATCCCAATCTCCAGGTATACGTCCTAATATACTGTCACGAACACAACCGCCTACTGCATATGCTTCATAACCATGATCCACAAGAGTCTGAATAATCTCTTTTACCTTATCCGGCATCTGAATTATCATATCTTATCCTTGCATGTCATAACTATATTAAATGGTTAAAGTGTCAAAAGCCCTTTTATATTTTGATTCGTCAGTTTGCACAATTTACATATCAATATGTGATGCAAACCATAGTTTAATTCGCAACCCGCTCTCGCCCCGCTGAAGTTCGTAATGGTACGTAAGGCTCTAAAACACAGAGCCAAAATACCAACGACTTCATACAGTTGCTCACCAAACTATGTTCTGCATCACACTAATCAGGTTTGTGAATGTGCAAATTGACAAAGGTAAGTTTTTCAGAGGGCTTTTGACACCTGAAATAGTTAATAAAATCATTAATCATCTACTTCATTAAAATATAGTTATTCTACTGCCTACAAGCTTACTTTTGGCGTAGTTTAATTGCTATGCCACCTTAGCTAGTAAGTAGGACAGTTTGCACGCTTCCTTTCATAAATATTATTACTACCATATATGAATATAGCCCCTAAAATGTTAATTTTTAGTACTATATGCACTTGTACCTAATAGATTTCTACTGCAAAACTCTTAGAAACCTAATATAAGATTCTTATCCTTCATACAATGACTAAGAAACGATAGCGAAGCGACTATAGTTCGTCTTAGTGTGTGGTGAATACACTAGGAAGGCGAGGCATGGACGCCGAGCCAGCCTGAACATGACAGGATGTCATGTTGAAGGCGTGTCCGTATCCTTTTAACCTCACCTACCCACACACTTAGATCGAACTTAGGTGCGCAGTGTGTTTTGTGTCATAGTATGCAGGATAAGAATCTAGCTAGATACCTAAATGAGTTTTGTCTCGGAAATTAATATGCTTTGCCCCAGTAAACTAAGGATTTGGCCTTTTTGCCACAACATACACAAGTATCGCTAATGTGCTCTTGATTGAATGGCATACAACGAGATGTAGCGCCTGTCTTTTCTTTGATTTCATCTTCACAAGCTTGGTCTCCACACCACATAGCTTTTACGAATCCTGGTTTGTTAGCAACGGTTTCTGTAAATTCTTCCATAGAATGAGCTTCATAGGTATGAGCATCGCGGTGACTTCTAGCACGTTCTAACATGTCGTTTTGTATGCTTTCTAATACTTCAGCTACTTTGCTATCGATTTCGTCTAATGATACAACAATCTTTTCTCTTGTATCTCTTCTTACGATAACAGCTTGGTTCGCTTCGATATCTTTTGGTCCTAGTTCAATACGAATAGGGATACCACGCATCTCTTGTTCACTGAACTTCCAACCTGGTCCTTTATCAGAATCATCTACTTTAACTGAGAAGCTACTTAATTTCTCTTTCAATTCTGCAGCTTTTTCTAATACGCCCTCTTTGTGTTGAGCAATTGGAATAATCATAACTTGTACTGGTGCAATTCTTGGTGGTAATACAAGACCACTATCATCGCCATGTACCATGATAACAGCTCCAATTAGACGAGTTGTCATACCCCAAGAAGTTTGGTGTACATACTGTAATTTGTTTTCTTTATCTGTATATTGAATACCAAATGCTTTAGCAAACCCATCTCCGAAATTATGGCTAGTACCTGATTGAAGTGCTTTACCATCATGCATTAATGCTTCAATTGTATAAGTGGCTTCTGCTCCAGCGAATTTCTCTTTATCTGTTTTACGACCTTTTACCATAGGAATTGCTAGTACATTCTCACAGAAATCTGCATATATATTAAGCATTTGAACAGTTCTTTCTTCTGCTTCTTCTGCAGTAGCATGTGCAGTATGTCCTTCTTGCCATAAGAATTCAAGAGAGCGAAGAAAAGGTCTTGTTGTCTTTTCCCAACGTACTACAGAACACCATTGGTTATATAATTTAGGAAGGTCACGGTAAGATTGAATTATGTTTGAATAGAAATCACAGAATAAAGTTTCTGATGTTGGTCTTACACATAATCTCTCTTGTAATGGTTCTAATCCACCATGAGTTACCCATGCAACTTCAGGTGCGAAACCTTCTACGTGATCTTTTTCTTTTTGTAATAAACTTTCTGGAATAAACATTGGCATATATACATTCTCAACGCCTGTTTCTTTAAATCTTGCATCTAATTGTTTTTGGATATTCTCCCAGATTGCATAACCTGCTGGACGTAGAATCATACATCCACGAACACTTGAATAATCAATAAGTTCTGCCTTCTTAACGACATCCGTATACCATTGCGCAAAATCCACTTCCATAGAAGTAATTGCCTCTACTAATTTCTTTTCTTTAGCCATATTTCTTTCTCCTTTTTTTGTGTTTGTAGCACTTCTCAGCCAATCGTAGTTTTTTTAATTTGCCACACTACTGCAACATTACTTAAGGACTTATGTCTATACTATTAACATATTTTTCTTTACCAAACCAATATTCGATAATTAGATATTTCCTATCTATCAATGGCAATGAGGAAACTAATTTACAGATGTTTTGATTTTTGAGCAAAGAAAAAAGCCCTTAAGTCCACAAGGGACCGAAAGACTTCGGCGGTACCACCCTAATTAACAACCTTGCTGGTAACTATCTATTACCATTGTTGTTCTCTTTTACACTCTTTAACGCAGCGATTACGCCATACTTTCATATGGAACTCCAAGGTAGGTTCTATTGAAAGAATATAAGAAAGTCTCACCAATCTTTCTCTCTCTGTGATATCCATTCCAATATACTATTCCTCTTCACGGTCTTAAAGCCAATGACTTAGTCAATAAACTCATTGACTTACTGTAACTTTGATTGTAAAAGAGTTTTTTTAATTTGTCAAGCCATATCGGCTTTTGTAAGAATCTAAACTTTGTGATAATTAGTTATTCTTGTACAGCTGTAAATCCAATATCGTCCATCTCTTCAATCGCCTGTGCTACATTACTAGAATCTTCAATGATTACAGTCTTATCTTCCAATTGAATTGTATGTGCAATCCCTGCATCTGTTAATACCTTACCAATTCTACCTACACAATGATTACAGCTCATTTCTTTAACTTTTAATGTTGTCATATTTATCATCCTTTCACTACTATTATTTCATTACCTTTTGTATTGTAGATAATAACTCATCAATGACTTCATCATTACCCTCACGAATATTATCTACAACGCAAGATTTAATATGATTGCTCAATAACACTTTATTAAAACTATTGAGTGCCGCTTGTATGGCTGTAACTTGTGTAAGAATATCTACACAATAGGATTCCTTTTCAACCATACCCTTGATTCCACGGATCTGACCTTCAATTCGATTTAATCGATTCATCAGATTTCTATATTCTGTTTCGTCTCTGTGCTTTGTCTTACAACAACCACATTCTTTATTGCATGAACCAGTTTCGTCCATCCTATATCTCCTTTATAGTTTATTCATTCTAAGTCTAAGTGCATTACCAACTACACAAACAGAACTTAATGACATTGCAAAACCTGCAAACATAGGACTTAATAGAGTCTGATTCAATCCATAGAATACACCTGCGGCAATCGGAATACCTATTAGGTTATAGAAGAATGCCCAGAATAGATTTTGCTTAATATTACGTATTGTTAATTTACTTAGACGAATTGATTTATATACATCTCGTAAATCCGATTTCATTAATACGATATCTCCAGACTCAATAGCAACATCACTTCCGCTACCGATAGCGACCCCAATATCTGCTTGAACTAAAGCTGGTGCATCATTAATTCCATCACCTACCATCATAACAACTTTGTTTTCTCTTTGCAAGTTCGTAACAACGTCTGCTTTATCACCAGGTAATACTTCCGCAACCACCTCGTCTACTTGAACCTGTTTTCCTATATGCTCAGCTGTAAGCTTATTATCACCTGTTAACATATAAACTTTAATACCTAATTTCTTAATTTGCTTAATCGCTTCTACACTTGTATCTTTGATCGTATCAGCAACGCCTATAATTCCAACTAAGATTCCATCAATCGCTACATACATTGGAGTTTTAGCTTCATTTGCTAAACGATCTGCTTCTTTTTTATAATTACCAACTGCAACATTATAATCTGTAAGAATTCTTGCATTACCAATAATAATCTTCGAATCATTCACAAAACTTGCTTCTAAACCTTTACCACTTAAGTTCTGGAAATCCTTCACGATAAAGTTTCCTGATTCTAAGAATGATTGCAGCTGTGGATTCTCCTGTTTTAATTCATTAGCTCTTTGTACAATTGCCTTTCCTAATGGGTGATCAGAAGCGGCTTCTACTTGCGCAGCAATTGACAACAATTCATTCGTTTTATAGGTATTGCTAATAATATCCGTAACTTGTGGCTTTCCATTCGTAATTGTTCCTGTCTTGTCTAGTACAACCACATCTACTTTATGTGTTGTCTCTAATGCTTCACCACTCTTGATTAGTATACCGTTACTTGCTCCAAGACCGGTTCCAACCATAATTGCTGTTGGTGTTGCAAGACCTAGGGCACATGGACAAGCTATTACTAGTATAGATACAAATATCTTTAATACAAATGCAAACTCATATCCAAGGAGCAACCATACGATTGCTGCTACAACTGCTATTCCAATAACTGCTGGTACAAAATACCCTGCAACTTTATCTGCAATCTTAGCAATTGGTGCTTTCTTACCTTGTGCATCTTCTATCAATTTGATAATCTTTGATAAGGTTGTGTCTTCACCCGTTCTTGTAATCTCCACATATAATACACCGTTATAATTGATACTTCCACCAATTACCTCATCGGATACTTGCTTTTCTACTGGAATACTTTCTCCAGTTAACATGGATTCATCAACACTACTATTACCAGATGTAACAGTACCATCCATAGGTACTTTGCTTCCTGGTTTAATTACAACAATGTCACCAACTCTTAGCTGTTCAACTGCTACAACTTCCTCAACACCATTTACGATTCGGCAAGCCGTATCCGGAGTTAACTCTAACAATTTCTTAATAGCTCCAGAAGTCTTACTACGACTTCTCTTTTCCATATACTTACCTAACATAATTAAAGTTACTACAACAGCTGCAGATTCATAATATAGATTGTGTACAGCATGATCGTCAGTTGGTATCATAATCGTCATAACTAAACTATAAAGGAATGCACTTGTTGTTCCAATTGCAACAAGGGAATCCATATTCGGATTTCCTTTAAACAAAGTACGAAATCCTACTATATAAAAATTACGTCCAAGATAAAGAATTGGTACTGTAAGTATTAACTGTGCAATAGCAAAGTTTAGTGGTCTATCCATACTTATGAATTCAGGAACATATAATTCAAACGGTAACATATGTCCCATAGAAAGATAAAGTAATGGTATTGCAAAGATAATTGCTCCTATTAAACGCTTCTTCGCAACATGTAATTGCTCTTCTTCCTGTTCAAAAGCCTTTTCCTCACTATTTTCTTCTATATCTTTGGGTTGAAAACCTGCTTTTACGATTTTTTCTTTAATCGTATCAATTGAAATCTGGTTTTCATCATATATAATTCGAGCTCTACCTGTTGTTAGATTTACCTCACATGTATCTACACCCTGCTGTTTATTAACGGTACGTTCCACTCCGCTACTACAAGCAGCACATGTCATTCCATCAACTTGAAGTGTTATCTCTCTCATAATATCACCTATGCTCTCGCATAATATCCTTTCTCTCATTTTTATATACCCCTTGGGGGTATATTCATAATACATCAATTTTTATTATTCGTCAACTACTAAATATTTAATAGTAAGAATACCAAATGTGGATTAGTTACAATAGTATAAATTTCCTATGCTTTATAATTCGATTATAATTACCTTATATTGACTTTTTCTTTTATTATTTTTATACTATATATAACAATTTTATACATAAAGTGACCCGATATCGACAACATGTAAATTCTTAAGGAATCTTCACTGTTTCTATAAATTATATTATTCCCCAGTTGTTCCACCAATAATTCTCCAGTATGAGAGGTGACAAATAATGAACTCTAAAAAAATATTAATAAACAAAGCAGTACCCGGTATGATTCTCGCAAAAGATATTATAGACTTTTCTGGCCAAATATTACTATCCAAAGACACGATTTTAACTGATCACATTATTTCTAAACTGCAATTTTACTCTATCAAAAGTCTTATAATATGTATTAATAAGAATGGAGAGTTTTGTAAAGACTCTATTCAAGCAGTTACATTAGATAATATAGCCCAAGAATCACATCTATCTAAGATTCGTAATACAAATGAATTCATTACATTTAAAAAGGATTTTTACAATTGTGTAGAACATTTCAAAAAATGTATAAACCAAGTAATTTCACATGATGATCCTCTTGATGTGACAAACTTACTGGGTTCTATTAATGAAGTTATCAATAATTCAAGAAATGCTATTCACCTATTTGACCTGATAAACTCTATGAGAAAATATGATGATAATACTTATACACATTGTGTAAATGTTGCTTTAATTTGTCACATATTTGGCCAATGGATTCACCTCTCTTCTTCCGAGGTTGGAATTCTTACTTTATGTGGATTGTTCCATGATATCGGTAAATTAGAGATCCCGCAATCAATCATTATGAAGCCGGATAAACTTACAGATGATGAGTATAGAACGATAAAGAAACATACCCTTATAGGGTATGAATTACTAAAAGATAAAAAAATTGATGAGCGAATTAAAAATGCTGCACTTATGCACCATGAGCGATTAGATGGCTCAGGTTATCCCCAACAGTTAACAGGCGATGAGATCGACGATTTTTCTAAGATTGTCGCAATTGTAGACGTTTACGATGCTCTGACATCGAAACGTGTCTATCGGGAACCCCTATCCCCTTTTGAAGTATTACTTGTGTTCGAAAAAGATGGTTACACAAAATACGATCCTAGCTACTTAATTGTTTTCTTTGAGCAGATGTTCCAAACTTATGTAATGAATACTGTACGCCTAAGCGATGGTTCTGAAGGTAAAATTATCATGCTAAACAAGCATGCTTTAGCTGCTCCGGTTGTGCAGGTAGGCAATAGATTCATAGACTTATCAAAAAACAAATCACTATTTATTCAAGCTATTATATAAAAAGATAAAAGCTGTTATCCTAAGTATCCCTTAGAGAGATTACTCAAGATAACAGCTTTTTCAATATTAATTAACCTACTTTTAGTTTGAATTTTTGTATTGCTTTATCATCTTCTACATCTACTTTTTCCATCTTGGCTCCGAGGCTTTGCATCTTATATTCAAAACCTTCGTAACCACGTTCAATGTATTCAATATGATCAACTATTGTAAATCCGTCCGCTACTAATCCTGCCGTTACTAACGCTGCACCAGCACGTAAATCAGGGGCGCTAACAATAGCACCAGTGAATCCTTCTACACCAGTTATAATCGCACTATTACCTTCTACCTTGATTGTTGCACCCATACGTGCAAGTTCATCAACGTATTTTAAACGATTCTCAAAGATACTTTCTGTAACAATGCTTGTTCCATTAGATAATGCAAGTAATGTTGCAATCTGAGGTTGCATATCCGTTGGGAATCCAGGATATGGTAAAGTTTTCACATGTGTATTACCTAAACGAGAATCAGCCTTTACTAAAACAGCATCGTCAAATTCTTCTACTGTAGCACCTATTTCAATAAGTTTTGCTGTAATTGCTTCAAGATGTTTAGGAATAACATTCTTAATAAGGACTTCACCTTTTGTGGCAGCTGCTGCTACCATAAAAGTTCCTGCTTCAATTTGGTCAGGAATAATTGAATATTCAGTTCCGTGTAATTTCTCAACACCTTTGATTCGAATAATATCTGTACCAGCACCTTTAATGTTAGCTCCCATACTATTAAGGAAGTTTGCTACATCAACAATGTGTGGTTCTTTAGCTGCATTCTCAATAATTGTTTGTCCTTCAGCCATACAGGCAGCAAGCATAATATTAATTGTAGCACCCACACTAACCATATCAAGATAGATATGATTTCCAACTAATTTATCAGCCTTTGCATGAATCATTCCATATTCAATCTTTACAGTAGCTCCAAGAGCTTCAAATCCCTTGATATGTTGATCAATTGGTCTACTACCAATATTACATCCACCAGGTAAAGCAACTTGTGCTTGACTGTATTTTCCTAGTAATGCTCCTAATAGATAATAGGAAGCACGAATTTTACGAATAAATTCATAATCAATGTTAATTCTACTTATATTACTTCCATTGATTTTAACAACGTGTTCATTAACTCGTTCAATTTTAGCTCCGATTCCCTCCATAGCTTGTAGTAAAACATTTATGTCACGTACATTAGGTAAATTCTCTATTGTAACTGTCTCATCTGTCATAATTGCTGCTGATAATATCCCCAAAGCAGCATTCTTAGCGCCGCCTATTGTTACTTCCCCATGAAGCGGTTTCCCACCTTTGATAATATATTGCTCCATCGCACACCTCTATTGTTTCCTATAAAATACCGATAAAAGGTAGTTTTTCGGCACAGTTTCCCATTCTTAGTTTTTTCAACATATATGATTATACCATAAACTCTTGATTTGTAAATATCAGATTATTAATTGCTTCTACTAATCCTTCTGCATCCATTCCTTCTGCATCAACTGCATAATGGCAATATTTCTCGTATAATGGGCATCTTTCCTCATATAACCCTTTTAAGTCCTGTCCCTTTTTGAGCACCACACCCCTTTGTTTTATATTGCCAAGCCGTTTTGTTAATGTTTCATAGCTTAGCTTTATGTAAATTACAGTACCAATTTTCCTTAGATGTTCCATTGCTTCTTTTCCATAAATTACACTTCCGCCGGTAGCAATTACAGATTCTTCGGTTTCTATAGAGGCATTTACTTGGTTCTCTATCTCAATAAAGGCATCAAGTCCATCTGTGGCAATAATTTCATGTAATAATTTCTTTTCTCTCTTTTGTATAAGTAAATCAGAATCAATAAACTGATAACCTAAAACCTTCGCTAATATAACACCAGCTGTACTTTTTCCTGCTCCTGGCATTCCCACCAATATAATGTTACTCATGTCTTCCTCCAAATATTGTTTCTACTGTTTTTATTGTTTCTAATTTCTCTTTTGTATTAGTAATACTAGTATAACCATAATCAAAACTTGCTATCGCTATTATCTATTGTTAAAAATCCTATTTTTTTCTATTTTCAAAATATACGAAAGAATCAATAGCGTCCATAATATCCTCAAATGTTTCTCTAGGTGCATAATCAATATACTTTTTCAAAATCTCGATTTGAGCGTCACCACGATAACGACCGTAGAAGATATCGAATAAGTTATGTCCACGGACATATGTCTTTATTAATTCCATGTTCTGTTTTAAATCATTTTTATTCGTAATACGAAGGTTGTAATTCTTAATCAATCGCTTCGTACTTCCAAGTTTGTATAAATAATCTTTCCATTTGGTATATAGTATATTATAAAACTCTTCTTCACTCTTAACAACACCTATTTTCTCCATGATCTTTGGATCCAGGAAATAATTCTCAAATGAATAATATTTTAATATTAATACATTCTTCGGTGTCACATGAGGTAGTTTATCAACATCCTCTACTGCTCTTTGACTATAATAACTACATAATTGTTTCACAAGATGTTTTGGGTTCTTGCCATCGCTATCCCTAATCATAAGAAATTGATCTTTTAGATATAATTGGTTAATGTATTTTAAATTAGCATACGTCTTAATGTTGGTACAGCTGTTGGTAGTAATAATTGATATTCTTTGTAATTTCCCGCTGTCATCATAGATTTCTGAATAATATCTTTCTAGGAGCAATGGCAATCTGCTGCTATCTTGTTTTCCTTCTACAATGAATACAAAGCTGACATTCATTAGGTCATTGGCCGTATAACCAAGATCATCTAGTATCTCATCAATATCTGCATCTTCACGTATAGTCGTATAATGTTCTTCATCAAGTATAACTTGCTTAATCTGTTTTTGCGAAAAATTAAAAATTAGATTTGGCGAGTGCGTTGAGAACATGATCTGATTCTTCTTAGATAATTGAAATAAAATCTCACTTGCTTGTTTTTGTAATTGAGGGTGGAGATAGATCTCTGGATCCTCAATCATAATAATACATGGTAGCGTAGTTGGCTCATCTATATACGCTTGTAAAAGAGATAAAGCATAGATGCTCTTAAGGCCTTCACCCAGCATATTAAGGTTCCCCTGTGTGCCGCGTTCTTCGTTAAAGATTTGTGTCTCAATCTTTAACATATCTTCCACATTAAAATTAATTGCATAGCGAATTTTTTGCGAAACACTACCATTTTGATAGAAATACTGGTTTACTTTATCTGAAAATTGCTTGAGATTCATATTATATAATTTATATTCTAGCAATCTTGCTGTTTCATATATCGTTAAATCTACAGGGTTCTTCTTGGATATTACACCAATACACTGAAAACAATTATTACAAGACTTTGCTGCATCAAACATACAGATCTTATCTCTTAGATTCGCTAAGTCTTTTTGGTCATAAAAACTAAATACATCATTCTGGATCAAATCAGTATTCCTGCTATGGTCAATATGATAAATCTTAGGGAATACAGCCTTTATATATGTATTATTTTTCTTGACTCCATCATTGAATTTAACCACTCCACCTAGTGTTATTACACATTGGAAGGACAGAACCCCTTCCTGATAAGAAGGTAGTTTTGTCTTGAAGTCTTTCTCCCATAGGTCATAACGTTTGTATCTGCTTACAAGTCCCTTTTCGCAGAAGATTTGTAAATCTTCTTCTGTAAATTCTACTTTAATATCAATTAGAATCGGTTTGTCAGGTTGCAAAAAATTCGGCTTCGTTACTACATAATCACCTGTAATTGCACGTATTGCATCTAGGACTACTGTTTTACCAGTATTATTCTTACCTACTAAGATTAAGGCATTTTCAACTTCATTGATGGTCATATCTTTAATTACTTTAAAATTACGAATTCTAAGATAGCTGATTTTCATTAACCTAACACTCCTATTCTATTTATGCTTTTTTACTCTTTCTTGGCTTTTTCTTAGTTTTTGAAACGGTCGATTTCTTCACAGAATAACCGAAAGTTCCAAGTAGATTACCCAAATCATAGTACTCTCCATGGGAATATACAATCGGTTTAGATTTACTAAGTTCTAGTTTTCCTTTTTCATTCAATAAGGAAGACTCAATTTGGATTGCCTCAACATTAGCTAAGAACATATCATGAGAACCTAACTTAATAATCTCCTTCAATCTACATTCTATGTTAACAGGGCTTTCTTTAATTCCAGGTGCACTAACCTTACTACTTTCACTAGGTGTTAACCCCATTTCCTTAAATTTATCTACATCTCTACCAGAACGCACACCACAGTAGTCAGTGGCCTTTACTAAGTCCTTAGTAGTTAGATTAATAACGAATTCCTTTGACTTCTCTATAATTGCATAAGAATGACGCTCAGGACGTACTGATATGGATACCATAGGCGGATTCGTACATACTGTACCTGCCCATGCAACCGTAATAATATTCGGTTTTTCCTCACCGTCTTTACAACTTACCATCACTACAGGGAGTGGATAAAGCATATTTCCCGCTTTCCAAACTTCTTTTGACATATAAAATTACATTCCTTTCTAAAGTAGGGATTCTGTATTGATACAGTTCTCTGGCTAAGAACAATTTTTTAGCCTGTTGAGAATTTTTTAATAAATCTTGAATTACTTTTAAGAATTATATACGATTGACTTTTTAATTCAAAAAGATTACAATTTTATTAACTATTTTAACACACAATAATACAATTTTACATAAAATTTTATATAAAGAGGTGATACCATGGCTACCAACTATTTGGAAATTGAGACAAGCTCGGAAGAACTCCAGAGAAAAGTTCGTCAGGACATACGTTTCCGTACGAATATGTTTGTATGGAAAGTAAAGTTTAACACTCCATTAAATCCAAAAACCGTGAATAATGTTAACCTTTTCGTTACTAACCAAAACCAAATGATGTTACGTTCCTCTATACGTTATGACGCTGCCAATAATACCATTGAAATAGAGCCCTTAGAGCCTTATTCTTCAACTGAAACATACACTCTTAATGTTACCACAAAGGTTCAATCAAAGGGTGGTAAATATCTTAACGCTCCCATTAAAATTAATTTTAAAATGGGATAATATTTACACCTAATATCTTTGATAATTCTAACTATATATGGATACAATAACCGTAGATTACTATAACAAACGACAAAGTTTGAGGAGGAAATCTATGAAGATTCGAAAGAAATGTTATTGTATCCTTTTTCTTATTTTCTTATTATTCTCCCTTTGCTCTTGTTCTAATACAGATAAAGACAATGGAATAAATAATAACGATGGAAAAACTAATATAATCCCCGAAACAGACATTAATAATAATGTATATACTACAGACAACACTTCCCCTGCAGAAACACTTCCAGAAGATGATAACAAGGTTCTGATAGGAACAAAAGATAATCCACTTCCTTTCAATACCACAATTCTCTTTAATGGTAGTGAAACCATGTATGATACGTATCGCGCAGAACTCACTTTTTTGGACGTCACGCGTGGCTCTGACGCACTTGCAAT
This sequence comes from Lachnospiraceae bacterium, assembly GCA_019421365.1. Lineage (GTDB taxonomy): Bacteria > Bacillota > Clostridia > Lachnospirales > Lachnospiraceae > Anaerosporobacter. Next base: position 224,048 of record JAHZFJ010000002.1, on the reverse strand, counting down.
AGCATTAAACGCAAATCAGTTTAACACAGAACCAGCTGAAGGGAAAGAGTATCTATTAGCCCGATTCAAAATCCGAGCCTTATCCTCAGAGAATGATGCAAAGATTGATATCAATAATTCTTCCTTCACTCTTGTCAGTGAGGATGGAAATGCCTATGATTCTTTTACTACAATTAGCGGAATTCAACCAACCTTGCGAGAAATGTATGCTGGCGGCTCTCAAGAGGGTTACGCCTGCTTTGAAGTTAATAAAGACGATAAATACCCTAGTATTGTCTTCCTAGAACGTAATAATAATGGAATTTGGTTCTCAACGGACCCAGATGCCAAATTAGAAGAAGGTAGTATTGTATATGTCCCTGCAGAATCCATACCTACTCCAGATGCCACTAACGCAGCTTTGGGTTCAAGGTTAAATCCTTATTCTATAGGAGAAACAGCAACTTTTGATGGTACGGAAACTTTGTTCGATACGTACAAAGCAAGGATCAAGTTGAAAAAAGTAATTCGTGGTGACTCTGCAATGGATATTATAGCTAATGCCAATAATCTGAATGCATTACCCGCGGATGATCAAGAATATTTACTTGCCAAATTCGAAATAGATGCGCTCGAATCACTCGAGAATGCTAAAATCGAAATAAGTGCGGCTAACTTCGAATTAGTTAGTGGAGATGGCATCAAATATGATACCTTAGTTACTGTTGCAGGATTAGAGCCAAGACTAACAACCATGTATCCTGGTAATAAGCAAGAAGGTTATGCCTACTTTATTGTCAGCAAGAAAGATAAACACCCTAAGATTGTTTTCCTTGAACGTGATTTTAATGGGTTGTGGTTTGCTACTAGTAGATAGATTAGGTCTAGATATGTCCGAATGATTACAAAAAGGCAATCGCTTAGCATGTTAATTTTTGCTCGGTGTTTGCCTTTTCCTATATGAAATCCCTTGTGTTTAAATTGATCTGCTTTCCACCAATCCTTATCTCCCATGTAGTTTGTCATAGTTTGACCTCCATTCTAATCCTAAATTTGACTTTATTGTTATTTCGTGCTACTAATATATACAATATACCATACTGGAGGTACGAATGAATAATTTTATTTTTAGTTTAAATGCCACTGTTCCTATATTTCTTGTTATTTTGTTAGGTTGGATTCTCATGCAAAAGCATATGTTGACCAAAGAATTCACGACTGTTGCAGATAAATTTGTATTTAAAATCGCACTCCCCTGTCTACTTTTTAAAGATATCGTTACCGCAAACATTAAGGAAACCTTTAATCTAAGATTTGTACTTTTTTGTATGATTACAACTACAATCATGTTTCTTACAACCTGGTTATTAACTGCTCTCTTCATGAAAGATAAATCTATGGTAGGTGCATTCATTCAGGCTAGTGTACGTGGTAGTAGCGCTGTGCTTGGAATTGCATTCGTTCAGAATATCTATGGTAATTCTGGCATGGCCCCTATGATGATTGTTGCATCTGTTCCTCTATATAATATCTTCTCTGTAATCATCCTTACCTTCAATTCGAATGAATCCACGAAGGATACTAATAAGATTAAAACAGCATGCATCAACGTCTTAAAGAATCCAATTATAATTGCTATATTCGCGGCATTAGTTGTGGCAATATTAGAGATACCTATTCCTACTATGGCACTAAAGACTGTTAGTAATGTTGCTGCAACTGCAACTCCACTAGCCCTACTTGTTGTCGGAGCTACCTTTGAAGGAAAGCAAGCAATTAGTAAAGTCAAACCAACGGTACTTGCAACGTTTATCAAATTGATTCTACTACCTGCATTGTTCCTTCCAATTGCTTACCTCTTTGGTTTTAGGAATAGCGAGATGGTTGCCATCTTAGTAATGCTTGCCTCACCAACAACTGTTACCTGTTACATAATGGCTAAGAACATGCATAATGATGCTGTATTATCCTCTAGTATAGTCGTAACTGCAACTCTATTTTCCTCAGTTACACTAACTTTGTGGGTGTATTTATTACGTACTTTAACGTTAATATAACATTTTATGTATTATGTAAAAGTTTAATTTGATATGTACAATCTTCTAAATCTCCGAGGATTCAGGTTTTCCATTACTTAATGCAATACATAACAAAAAAGACAATCTTTCAAATGACTTTTGCCAAGACCACCGATATGTTATGTCCGTGGATACGCAAAAAGCATAAAGATTGTCTTTTTACTAAACATTAATAATCTATTAACATCAAAGGAACAATTCGACAATAGTCCATTCTTTTATTTTGCAATATAATCCTGGAACCCTGAACTAAACTTTTGTTCTCCGTCTTTAAATACCCATAATGCCTCTGTATCCGGTAAACTCTCAACAAATTCCTTACCTTCTTCATAAGGCATATTAAATACAGCTGTAGATAGTGCATCAGCCATTCCAGAGTTCTTACACAGAATAGTTACCGCTGTAAAATAATCCGATGGCATTAAAGTTTCCGGGTCAATAATATGATGATATTGTTTACCATCAACTGTATAATATCTTTGGTAAACACCACTCGTAACAAGAGAATCTTCTTTAAAGTTTAAGATATATAACTGTGAATTCTCATCCTCTAAATCAGGATTTTGAATACCAACCTTCCAATCTTGTTTGCTATCACCCTTGCTACCCATTGTACGAACGTTTCCGCCCACACTAAGCATTCCACTCGTATAGCCTTGTTCATATGCAATATTGCTTACCATCTCTGTAGCATAGCCTTTTGCAATGGCTCCAACGTCAAGTGACATCTCTGGGTCTTCTAGATACACCGTTGAATCCTCTTCGTTAATAACTACCTTATTTATGTCGGTATGTTTCGCTTTTTCTTCTAATACATCCATTGGTGGCAGAGCTGCAATGTCAGGGTTTTCTATTCCCTTGTCTCTATAATCATGCCAAACTTCTAATACTGCACCAAAGGCAATATTCACCTTTCCGTCAGTCAATTCATAGGCTTCCTTTGAGAAAAGCAATAAATCTATAATTTTTTGATCTACTTTAACTGGCTTGATTCCAGCGTTATCGTTAATTGTTTTTATATTATTTATACCATCGTAATCGTTATAGATATCATAAAGTTCATGATATACTTTCAGATTATCATAGACAAGCTGAGCATATTCCGAGAAATCTTCTTTGCTATCAGCGTATCCAACAATTTGAGTTACCGTATCAAAGAAAAGCAAAAATTCTGCCTCATAACGTTTTTCTTTATTAGAACTACATGCAGAAAGATTAACACTCATTGTTACTATCATTAGTATTATTGCTAGTATTCTTTTATTCACTCTAATTACCTCTTTAAAATAGGGAGGTAGTAAACTACCTCCCTTAATGTAGGAAAATGATACACATATCATTATTTGATTATTAAACTTCTATTATACCTACGTGGTTATTATTTAGCATTTGCTACAGCTTTATCAATAACTGTAGTATAATCACCAATATGAATTGTTACAGAGCTTGCTAAATCAGCATCAGAAGGTACACCTTCTTCAGTAACTGCAATACCTTTAACTTCTTCTACTGTTTTACCAACAACATATTGAGCAAGTGCATCTACTTGTTCAAACCATTCTTTACCGATTGAAGATGCTTTTGCCATTCCGTAATCAGCGCCTAATTCTTGTTTTGTTTGTGGTGCAACAGCTAAATCAGAAGTAATAGCACCAGTAGCTGAGAATTTTACATCACTTTGAGAAGCATCGATGATAGAGCTTGTGATCTTACCATCTTTATCTGTTGTAACTACTGAATAGTTAGTGTATGCTTGAGCAACTCCATCTTCTTCACCAGCGTCAGTTGATTTAGCGATATTAGTTGATACACCAAGACCAAGTTTATCATCAGCATTAGCACCTAAAGCTTTTGCATTGTTAACAGCTTTTTCAACACCACTAATGAAATCTGTTACATGGATAGTAACTGAAGAAGATAAATCCGCATCTGTAGCTAAACCTTCAGTTACAGCAATACCTTTTACTTCTTCAAGAGTTTTACCAACAACATAATCAGCAAATGCATTTGCTTGTTCAGACCATTCTTTACCGATTGAAGATGCACCAGCCATTCCATAATCAGTTCCTAATTCTTGTTTAGATTTGAATTCAGTAGCTAAATCTGTTGTAATTTTACCTTCTGCTGAGAAGTTGATTTTAGTTTGTGCTGCATCAATAGCGCAATCTAAGATTTTACCATCTTCTCCAACTAAAACTGCAACGATTGTAGAATCAACTTGAGCTAATCCTTCTGCATCTGCAGTTGCATCTGCTGAAGAACCAACTGAAGTAAGTACTGCAAGACCTGTTTTAGCTCCACCTTGAGCTGTTTCTTCTTGAGTTGCATCTTCTTGAGTTGCATCTTCTTGAGTTGTTTCTTCTTGAGTTGCTTCTCCTTGAGTTTGTGTTCCCTCATTTGTGTTCTTTTTGCCACATGCAGTAGCCATTGTGAGAACTAGTGTTAAACTAAGTAATAAAGCTATTTTCTTTTTCATAACTTTCCTCCACTGAAAAATTTTTATTTTTATTTCAAACCAACTCTTTGTAAGGCTGGTAGAATAAACTTAAGTAATATAGATGTTGCTATACCTGCCAATATTCCACTAAACAAAAGAACTGGTAGATAAGCCCATATATAGATTGATGTAAAAATAAAGGAAATGGCAATCAGCTGTCCTATATTATGAAAAACTGCGCCAAAAATACTTAAAACCAAGTATGATATCCTTTTCTTGAAGACAATCATTAAGATTGCCATAATTGTTAGGGATAATATTCCGCCACACAAACTTAAAAGACTTGATGCAGCTCCTCTAGTAAGAAATACAAACCCCGCTTTTAAGATAGCAATGGCGTATGCCTGCCGTTTGTTTAAGAAGAACAATGCGTACATAACTGCAATGTTAGATAACCCCATCTTTACACCAGGCACTGCCGCCATAATAGGTGGAAAAGAGCTTTCTACTACAGAAAGTACCATGGCAATGGCGAATAATAAACCTGTTAAAACTAATCTTTGCGTTTTTTTTAAATTTCGTGTTGCCAAATCTTCATTAATCTTGTTGTCCATAACAGACCTTTCTACTTTCCAACTATAATATCAACAGTATCATCAGTGCGTCCTGATTTCTGAACGATTTTTACTACAATACTATTAGGCAGGCAAGCTGCACTTTCCCCCACCATACCAATCTTTCCAGTATTGATGCAAACTTTATCAGGACAATCAGACTCTTCAAATTGCAGGGTTCCATCTTCATGTAGATGAAAAACTACATTGTCGTTTTGTGGAATCGTAAATGTTTTATCTACTTTTTCATCCAACCTCACTGTTTCAACTAACTCAGAGTAATAATAGATCTCTGCCACTGCCGGCTGATCCGAAAACTTCGTTCGGTAAAGTACCATGAATATAACTGCAAAGACTAAAATTACGCCTATAATAATCATATCTGTCTTTTTAAAAAACTTCATCTTAAACCATTGCCTTTCTAGTTTGAGGATGTATCCCTCCACGATTCATCAAATCGAATCAGTTTAGCTAAATAAAGCACCAATAAAAATTAATACTGTATTGACACCCATTATGATAACATAGTTTTTAATTGATAAAATAAACGTAGTGGCTTTATCTTGCTTCTTCATAAATTGTTTAATATTCTTTTGTACAATAAATAGTGTGAGTAAAGATAACAAGCAAATAGGTGAAATCATTCCTAATACTACCATAGCTACCATTGCTACGTAAGTCATATAGTATAACCCAGCATAGAGATAAATTGATTTCTTACCTACATAATAAGGCAATGTATGTCTTTTAACAAGAATATCTTTCTCAAGATCACACATATTATTCGCAAGCATAATATTGGCTGTTGTACAAAAAGGTATAATTGCAAATAACAATAACGACGCTATGGGAACTATCATTAGCTCCACTGAAACAGATTGGCTATTAATATCAAAATTCAAAAATGTTCCTTTTGGAGTATTCACATACATGATAATAAATGGTATGAATACACCATAGAATAATCCCGAAAAGAATTCACCTAAGGGCATTCTTGAGATTGGTAACGGTCCATATGTATAAAAAATACCACATATAAAACACAATCCACCAACTAATAATATAACTATATCGGACATAATAGCCAAATACAAACCTAATGCAGTACTTAAACCAAATAATGCATAGATAATAAAAAGAGCTGTTTTTCGTTCAAATTGTAGCGTTTGATCATTCGTTTTAGTATCTATATAATTGTTAATAGCCGTAGTCGTTAAGTCAAATAAAAACATAGAGGCAAAGAATACTAACGTCAGTTTCCAATCAATGCTCTGTTTTTGATATACAAGAAGTGCAATTGTCATTAAAAATGCAAAAGTACTTGTGATTTTGGTCCTAATTTCTACATAGTCTAAAAATCGTTTAACCATATTTTGTACTTACTTTCTATTATAATTTTCATATATACGAATCAAAACGCCAATTATGATAAATGAGAAGCCTTATTTAAAATCTCTATTAAGTTGGCTTTTTTATTTTCTGTTAAATCTAAATCCCCAATAATTCTCATAGATTTTGTATGGTATTTCTTTACTAGCCTATGAGTAAAGGACAAACCGCCAGTTTTAGCAACTGCCTCATTGAGATCCTTACGAGTAACCTGATTGCTCCTCGCCATCTCTTTTAAATCACTCATGTCTTCTAAAGCTTTAATTAACGGTAAGGTAATAACCCCTTGTTCATAATCCGATTGGACAGGCTTTTTTGCCACATCAACTGTATCTTCAAAGTCAATACAGTCGTCAATCAATTGGAATATCATACCTACATAATGTCCAAGTTGTTTATATTTTTTACATTCATCTTCCTTACATCCTGCGAAGATTGCTCCCGCAAAGAATGAAGCTTCAAATAATGCTGCTGTCTTTCCAGAAATAATTTTCAAATACTGGTACATAGACAAGTTCAAATTACCATTATTGATGTGCTGATTTAACTCTCCAATACAAATCTTTCCCATGTAATTTGGCATATCTACTTCCAAATAATCTTCTTTGTTAGAAATATTCATAGCCAAATTAAGAGCTACGCAAAATAGATAATCCCCGCATAAAACTGCAGTCTTTCTTCCATATTTCTTCTGTAAAGTAACATCACCTCTACGTAGATCGGCATTATCAATTACATCATCATGAACTAATGTAGCTAAATGTAAGATTTCAATTGATGCTGCTATTTTTATAGCATTCGGATGGATAAGTCCATCTTTATCTTCAGCACATATTAATACTGATATTGCACGTATAAACTTACCTTTAGATTCCGTTAAATGTTTTGTATAACCTCGAATGATAAGTGGTGAAGTGGATAATGAATTATCCACTTCACTTATAACTAATTCTAGTGCTTCATCAAACTTAACAAGTTTGGTACAATCTTTTACATTCATATTATTATTAATCATTATAAATATACAACTTTCTAACTAATGGTATACGTTTCCAACCTTTTTTAAGTGCAGGCATTGCATAGTAATCAAGTCCTAAAGTTCTACCAGCACCAATTAATACTGCTACTCCGGCAAAAAGCATCCATACAGTGTTCAAATATAAACCTGTTGAACATACAAACATAAATTGTAAAGCTAATGATGCCCCTGAAGCAGGAGTAGTAAATAGTCCACCGATCAATGCTAGACCAATTAAAATTTCAGCTACTACAATAATGATTTGCATAACAAGTTGAACCGTATCACTTGGTAAAATTAACTTATCCATAAACCAGTTTATAAATGGTACATCAAGTTTAAATGCATAGTCACTAATTGTTGATTCAGCAAGTTCCTTACCAGAAACAAAGATCACTCTAAATATGCCTAGGAAATCGAAATTAATTAACACATGTCCAATGGCTCCTGCTACTGCATCTGATACAGCTCCAGTAGCTGATGAAACCGCATCTGCTACGGCTCCAGTAGCTGATGAAACCGCATCTGCTACCTGAGTAGTTGCTGCCGCTGCACCTGTTGCTGCAGTAACAGCATCTGCTGCTGAAGCTCCACCGGCTGTAGAATTTATTATACTGTCATACCAAGCATTAGCTCCACCAAAGAAACCTGTTAATTTTGGACCTGTAAACCAACCTTCAACAATTTTCATAACACCTTCAAATAACCAAACTGCACCAAGCCATACTCTTAATGGTACTAATAAAAAGCTTGGAGTTCTGTTTGAAAAATGTCCACCTACAAAACTTCTGCAATTTCTAATAGTGAAAAACTCATGTTTAATATAGCTAAAAATCTTATTCCAACCAAGTACCTGTATAAAATAAACAATATTAATAAAATGTTTTGCGAACATCGCTAAGAATGAAGGTAGGCTGAACATATGATTCGGCAAACCAACATGTGCTACACCATAGCGACCACCAATACAAACCATAACGCCGTGGAAAGAAGGTTTATACTCCTTCATTTCTCCTTTTCCTGTAATAGCACAGAAAATATTATGTGAAGCTGTAGCTGCAGATTGTTCCGCATTTTCAACCATCTGAGGAACAGGACGTTCTTCTCCTTCTGGTATATAATACATATTATCGCCAACAACATATACATTTTCGTCTTTTGTAGAACGAAGATAAGTATCTACTTGAATTCGTCCACCACGATTTAACTCTAACTTTTCACCAGATGCTTGTGTGATATCTGCACTTTGGATACCTGCTGCCCAAATTACTGTAGCTGCATCATAGTGTTCAATCTTATCATCTTTCTTAAGTTCGATAAAATCAGTACCTATAGCAGAAACTGTGGCGTTTAGTAAAAGTTGAACACCCATTTTTTCAAGACGTTTTGTTACCTTATTCGATAATTTTTCTGGTAAATTAGGAATTGGTCTACTAAGTCCGTCTACATTAAACATAGTTACTTCTCTTCTATCAATGTCATATTTTTCACAAAGAAAAGGAACATATTCCGCCAATTCACCAACCATCTCTACACCTGTAAAACCGGCACCAACTACATAAAAAGTCAACATTTTCTTACGTTTTGTAGAATCTGGTTCGCAAGATGCTTTTCTAAACATATTATGTATATGTTCTCTTAAATTAACAGCATCCTCATATGACCAAAGCTTATGTGAATACTCTTCTGCTCCAGGAACACCATAAAAAGTAGGTTTAGAACCTGCTGACATCACTAGGATATCATACTCATATGTTTCCTGATTACCAACAACAGCTTTATTATCATAGTCAATTGAAGTAACTGTATCTAACTTTATGTCTACTCTTCTACCTGCGAATACTTTCTTTAAGCTAATCTTGATACTATCCTCATCAACACGATTTGCTGCAACTTCATGAAGTTCAGTAAGCATGGTATGAAATGGATTCTTATCAATAATTGTTACACTAACACCTTCGTGTTTTTTAAATTTTTTTGCTAATTTTTTTGCGGTCAGAATTCCTGCGTATCCTGCACCAACAACTACAATTCGTTTCTCCATTGTATTCTCCTTTAACTATTTAACAAGTGCCTAATCGGATGCATTATAACAAACCCTACTTATTTAGTCAAGAATTTATCAAAAAACGCACACAAGAAGGACTCTCACTTGCTTTGTTTTATAAGTCTCTTAGCAGACTAAAAGAATGGGCTTATACTATAAATATATCATAAATTAACTCTTTTGAAAAGCTAGTATTTTTTGACGACTTCACTAAATCGACGGCGCTAACAAGAAATGTAATTTCTAAATTAGCGCCGTCGGTAAAGGGCTTTGCTTTCTTAAGCTTAGTTATTATCCTGTTGTAAAGACATCATTAGTAATGGTATCAATTGTTTCTTTCTAGATACAACCCCTTCAAGAATAACCTTCTCATCTGGATTGCTTACTTTAAATGCATTTGCCACAACTTCTTTGGCACCATTACCTTGGAATATAAGTTCGGTAGACTCTTGCAAAATATTCGTTAACATAAAGAATATCATCTCAACGCCATGGTCTTTGTATGCCTTTTCGATATAAGGCACTAATTTGTCTTTGATCTTCTCAAGTTCTTCTTGGTTCATAGCTGTAATTTGACCAACACCAAATGTTAACTCACCTGCAGTAAATTTCTTGAAATCCTGATAAAAGATTTCTTCAGGTGACTTACTTAACAGGTTACTACCTGCTGTAAACATCTCTTGTGCATAAGATTCAATCTCAATTCCAGCAATCTGAGCTAACTTCTTAGCAGCCATTTCATCAACTGGTGTACAAGTTGGTGAACGGAATACTAATGTATCTGATAAAATTGCAGAGCATAATAAACCTGCAATATGTTTTTCAATTGGGATGTTATTCTCTTCAAACATCTGATATACGATTGTTGAAGTACAGCCAAGTGGCTGATTACGGAAGAATATTGGGCTCATCGTCTCAATATTACCAATACGATGGTGATCAATAATCTCAAGAAGATCTGCCTCTTCTAAACCATCAACTGCCTGAGAACGTTCACTATGATCCATAAGAATTAATTGTTTTTTCTTCGCATCTAATAAATTACGTCTAGAAATCATTCCAATAAACTCGCCAGTTTTCTTATCTAGAATAGGGAAATCACGATGTCTTTTCTTAGCCATGACAGCTCTGATATCATCAATAAAATCTTCTGTTGTAAATGTTATCAAATTATCTTGTTTCATAAAGTGACTAATTGGCATACTTTGGTTTACTAAACGTGCAACTGTATACGTATCATATGGTGTCTTAATTATGATACATTCTTTATCCTGAGCTAATTTTGCGATGGTTCTTGATACAGGTGCACCATCACATACAATAATACATTGTGCATTCATCTCGATAGCACATAACTGTGATTCATAACGGTTTCCTAAGATAACGATGTCATCTTCTTCAATGTAGCTTTCCATAAGATCTGGATTTGCTGCCGCTATTAATGCTTTTCCTGATTCAATAATTTTCTCTGGATTTCCTGCAATCAATTCACCTTGTAATGTATCCAATATATTAACAACAGGTGTCTTAGCCGTAGCTAAAATCTTGTTATCGTACACATTCATATATGATTTTGTGATATCACCGATTGTAATAAGTCCAATTAATTGTTTATCAGCCTCAACAATTGGCAACGTAACTACACTGTTTTCTTTCATTTTCTCCCATGCACGTTTAATTGATATATTACGATCAATTGCTGGAATTTTTCTAATCTCCATATCCTTTACTTGAGTACGTACATCAGGAAGATATCCTGGTGGATTAACTCCAAAATAATGGAGAACAAATTTAGTTTCAGAGTTCACTTGCCCCGCACGTTTTGCTTTATATTTTTCTCCAGTTAATTTACATTTTAAATCTGCATATCCAATGGCCGAACAAATTGAGTCGGTATCTGGGTTTCGATGTCCTATTACATATACTGTGCTGTTCTTTTCTTCTTGACTCATAAATACTCCTTCTAATTACGCAAAATCTTTTAATTTCATTTTTCCATTGTTATGTTTGCATTATGCATTAAATATGGATTATTATCAATATCTACCATCTAATTGATGATATCATCGATTGTTATAACATTGGTTACTTTTTGCGAGAACTTTCCTTCTTTTGCTTGTTTCATTATTATAAACATGTTTCTAGTTTCGGCTTTCTTAATTAATTCGCCTACATAAACTTTAACTTTTGTAAGCTGCTCTGTATTCGGTGTTACACGACAGATTTGCTCTATCTTATCTGCAAAATATTCTCTTGAATCTTCTGCTACTTCATATTCTTGTTGTTTTACCATACTATAAGCAAACTCCGTTATATCCTGTGCATTATAACGTGGTATTATAATTCGATGTGTGAAAAAGGTACGAAGCTCTTCTTCTCTCATCATTAATTCTTCCATATTTCTTGTAGTGTCCTCAAACAACACAAGAATTCTTCCATCATAATGTTCAATCATCTGAATAATTGATTTAACCGTACCGGCATTCAATAAACTTGCATTCTCTATAACTACAGATCCATCTTTTAATTGATCCATCTTCTCAATCAAATTAATTTGATTTAACTTCGATGCACTAATCTTAGCAACCTTTTTCGTTGGAATACGGTTTAATTTCCACATTGCAATGGCGATAGCTCTTGCTAACGAAGTTTTACCAGTTTGAATATCTCCACAAACCATAAAGTTATTGCTTCGCTTGCTATTATCCATGTTTTCTAATATAGAAATCAGTTGTTGTTTAATTGATTCATTCTTAATGAAGTTTTGAAAAATAGTATTCAAATTAATACCATATGCATATGTGTTTTCGCCATCTTCATAGATATCATGTGAATCATGACGATATGTCTTAGCAACTTCATAGTCTTGTAATTGTTGCATTCTGTTCTTCATCTTCTGCAACTCTTCTCCAGTGAGAATATCTACCGCTTCGGTTTCTTGTGTCTCCTTAAGTTCTGATGTGACAGAGGCTTCATCTGTTAAGCCTTCCCTTAATTCTTCAGCTAATTCTTTTGTAGATTCTTCTTTTTCTTCCTTAAGTAGTTTTTCTTCTTCTAGCAACTTTTCTTCTACTAATAGTTTTTCTTCTTTAGCATCAACCTCATTAAGTTGTTGCGATTTCCCTGTAGGCATATCTTCCTCAGAATCATATGGTTTTACTGATTCTGCTACTGTTCCCAATTCGCTTTCTGCTTCAACTACTTCTTTTATTTCTTCTTTTACTTCTACTTTCACTTCAGTTTCAGTATCAGTAACTGGATTGTCAAGCACATTCACACGAGCTCTAACCTCTTTAACTATCTCTGGCGTGAGAAGATAATTTGATTCCAATAAAGTTTCTGGCGATTCTTCTATTGCTGGCTGTTGTTCCTGATATATAGGCTGAATTTCTTCAGCCGTAGATTCACTCTCCACAGGTTTTGAATCCTCTACATCTTCCTTAACCAAAGGTTCCATTTCCACTTCTGCAGGTTCTGCAGTAGCCGGCATTACTACACCTCTTTGCCTTTTCACTTGCTTAATTACTTCTTCTAGGCTCCTAGTAGCATCAAATTCTCCAGGCTTCAGATTGTCAGTAATATTAAATCCACTTGTGTAATGTTCCTTTAATAAACGTGCTTTCTCAACCACAATTCCTTGTCCAAACCATAGAATGATATCACTACATTCATCTACACATTTATCTACTTGTCCTGTTTTATGATATAATTTAGCAAGTTCATAGGCCCACTCTTCCATATAATCTTCTTGCTTTAGCTGTTCCAGTGTAATGATTCGCTGTGCATAAGGCGTGTGATTCGCTTTTTCTATTTTATAGCGCAATACCAAACGATATGGATCTCTAGGAGCAATTCTTAGATACTCATTATAGAACTCCTTTGTTTCCTCCATATTCTTCATCTTAATTGACAAATCAACTAACTGTTCAACTATTCTTCTCGTACAGGATTTTTCGTAGATTCTTAATAAAATCTCCATAGCATCTTCATATTCATCATTGTGAATAAGAATTTCTGCAATAACAGACAAATCAGACATGTTCCTAATCTTATCAACATTCATTGATCCAAGAATCTTAATTGCTTTCAGGTACTGCTTATCCTGTGCAAGCTTCTTTATTTCTTTCATCTTAAGACTGGAAGCATAACGTTCCATTTACCGCACCTCCATATGCAAACCGCAGAACATCCTACCAGTCAACTAGTATAATCACTATACCCGTTCCACGTTGTTACGTCTATCGTTGTATAGTAGTAATAACGCTACTATTTTTCATATTTCATAGTTCTCCTTGCTATTATAGCATTTTTATTCTGTATAAGACAAGATACCATTTTATTCGAATAAACTTGTCTGTTCATATTGAAGTGGAATGTATTCCATCTCCGCCGTATCTACATTGCTATGGTAATCCACTACTACAGTTTGTTGTTTCTTATCATTTAAACATTGTCCTAATATATAATTCACATCGAACTTACCTGTTATAGCAGGAGTTGTTCCTCTTGCCGGTACGATTAACTGTACTTGATTCATCTTCAATAACTCGAAGATTGGTTCCCAGATGTAAACGTCTTTTGCCGCACCGAATGGGTTATCAATAAAGATAACTTTTCTAAGGCCTTTATTATCGATATTACCGGAATTCATATACGTAATGTAGTTAATGATTGCAATTAAAAACTGTATATAGATACCTTGAGATTGTCCCGTACTACCTACAGCTTCTTCATAACGCAAGTGTCTACTTTGTTCTTTAATACGCTCTCTCTTATATAACGTCAACTTGATTCGATTCATGTCCGTTACAATAACTGCAAAGAGGCGTTTTAGAGATAAGGAATCCCTGATATACTTAATCTTTTCATTCGGCGACTCATACTTATCAGCACCAGCAACAATTGTATCAATATAGTCTGACATTCTCTGACCTTGTAATTCCTCATTCACATATGGGATATTTAGACCAATCATCTGAATCTGTTCATTATCTAATATAATCTTCGAAAGTTTTGGTAGGCGTTCTAATGCCGCTTTCACATTATTGCAACGTTGTAAACATTGATTTTCAAAGCTTTGCTTAATTCTCTCCATATCCTCAAGACCTTGTTCAATACGCTGTCTCTCCAAACGAATACAATCACAAACACCCGTTAGATTCTCTTTTAGCTCATTCGACTCCTCTATGGTTTTAGGTACCGTAACTGCAGTACGTAACTCCGATGCAAGTTCATAGGCCTTTAGAAGTTCTAATGTCTGAGCAGTCTTTTGTAATAGCTGGTAGAATTCATCACGTTTTCTATTCGTGTCTTTTGATATGGACTCTAAATCTTTAGAAATCGACTTCACAAAACCTTCTATATCATTGATTTCAAGACTTTCAACCTCTGTTGCTTTAGCAAGTTCCATCTGACGATAGATTCTCTCCATATCATCTTTGGCATTCTCACAAATCTTGATCGCTCTTTCACTAAGAACGAACCCTTCTTTCATATTCTGCTTTTTCTGCATCATAACCAAAAGAGCAGCCTTTTGTTCCTCGATGTTCATATCTGCTGTTATTCTTAGCAGCGTCTCTTTGAATGCTTCACCGAATTTTTCTTCTGCGGCATATCTTGCTTGTTCTACTTTACCATCTAATTGATGCATCAACGCTTTCTTTTCTTCCATTCTTTCGCGTAAACCTATAAGAATTGTTTCCCTATGAACGTAATCAGCATTCTCGCTCTGCATGATATCGTCACTTATAGCGACTAAAGAGTGATTATTCTTCATCTCTTCTAATGTGGCTAAACTAATCTTACGTTTTGCTATTGCTTTCAAACTTCGATTCATGGCATTGATATACGAATTGAGAAGACGTTCTTTATCACTCAAATCACTATATTCTTTCTCGAATGCATCTTTCTTACCCAAGAATCTTGCATCTAAGTCCTCTTCCGATAAGGAGAGTACATCGAATACTCCCTCTTTATAGTACGGAAGAAAAAGAGTTGTCCACTGCTCTTTGCAAAATTCTAGTTGTTTATCCACAGAATCCACTTGCATTGCCCACTGGTCGTGTTTTGTCTTCCACTCGTCACGTAGCTCACAGATTCTCTCGTAACGTCTTTGTAATTCATCGCACTCATTGCGTAGTTCTGTACTTTCCTCTTCTAGTTCACGCTTCCTTGCATCTACTGTTGCGATTTCTACTAGACGTACACGCTCTTGTTCATTCTCTTCCATCTTTGCAGAGATGCTAGCGATTTCATCAGACATCTCCTTCACAGATTGTTCTCTCTTCGTATAATCAGCCGCAAACTCAAGGATTTCCTCTAATAAAGACGAAAGCTCTAACTTGCACTGCTTATGACTCTGCTCTACTTCCACGCATTTTTCCCTATCTTGATTAAGATAAAAGCGAATTTTGTCCATATCCTTTTTGAGGATTTCTTCTTGCTGTTCTAACTTTCTTAGAAGTTCTTTTTCTTCTTCTATTTCCCCACGAACAATGCTCTCTTCCCTTGCCATACGCTCTTCACGGTAGAATAACTCTTCTTCTTTCATCGCGAAGGTTATAGATTTCTTAGATAAGCTAATACTTCCTTGCTTGATTTCCTCTAGATTAAGAATCGGTATTGCATACGCACCAAAATCCTTACGACTAAAATAACGGTCTTCTAATAACGACTCATAATCTTCCATAATAATTAATGCATATGGTAGAACCGGAATCTTACGTAAGATACGTTCTCTTTCCTTTTCAGGTAATGTGTGAAGGTACGCAGTTCCCGTCATTACCTTGTCTTTGTATCTTTTCTCTAAGTATTCTTTTACCTTAGTTAAACCTTCACTCTCTACGTCAAGATTTCTCTCCGCGAGTTGTGTCAGATATCTTTCATTTATCTGAATACGCTCTTTACTTTTGAGTAGCTTTGCTATAAGTTCCCTATACTGCTCCTCTAACTCTTGCAAACAATTCTCTTTGGATACAATATGATATACTTCTAATAACTTCTCATAATTTACTTGACGTACGTTATAACCCTCAATCCAGTCCTCACATTCCTTAATTGTTGTAGTCAGCCTTAACTTCTTCTCTTCTTTGATTTGTAGGCTCGTTTTAAGCACACGCATTGTTTCTAAACAATCGTCTAGTGCCTGTTTAACCTCTTGTAACTTTTCTTCAGAAGTCTTGTTTTCTTCTTCTACTTGCTTAATCGCCTCTGTAATCTCCTCAAAGAATAAGAGGCTTACATTCTTACGCATCTGGTTCAACTTCTGTTGTAATGATACAACCTTCTCTTTTGCCACTGTAAATGCATTCTCTTTGATAGCTTTTTCAATATCAAGATTTCTTTCCTCTTCGATCGAATCAGTTAGAACTTCCTCCGCTTCTTTCAGCTTATCCAGAAGTTCAACCTTTACAGTTTCTAACTCCTCAACCTTCTTATCCATAAGAATCTTTTTATTAAAAGCCAGTTGATTCAGTTCCTTAGCCTCAACTTTACTTCCACCTTTAATCGCTTCTAACGACTCCTGCAATTCATCTCGATTGCTTTTCTCCCTTAAATACTCAAGATAATCGTTCATACTCTCTTTTAACGAGATTTCATTTTGCTTACGTACTAACAAATCTTCTTGTAACTGAATTTCCTGTGTTAGCATTGTAATTTCTTGATTAATCTGTTCTAGTTGAGTTTGGTTCTTTTGGAGTTTCGCCGCTTCTACAATAATCTCAAGTTGTTTCACCTTACGATCTAATTCATCTGCTTCCTTACAAAGCTGTTCAAAATGTGCTTGTTTACTTGCAATACATTTCTCATTATAATTATAAGCTTGGTGTAACTTCGTCTTTAATTCTCTATCTCTTGTATAGACATGGTCAAGTATACTTAGTCTCTCTTTTAATCCATCAATAATCTCAGTCTGACGATCATAGAGATTAACTGCCGCCTTCTTTTGTGATAACTCAATCAATTTATCCTTGATATTAAGTAATGTGGTTGCCATGGAGTCATCACTGTTCTTTTCACCACCGCCAGAGCTGTCATTCCCACCTTCTAAATAACGATTATAGGATTTCTGGATAATCTCTTCAATCAGAAGGTCTTCTACTACCTTACGAGTTGTCTTATAATTTGTTTCAAAATACGTACGAACATGACCTTCCGTCTTATTAATTCCACGAATGATCTCCCATTCACTTTCATAGATTCCATAATTACTAATGAATTGTTGGTACTCTCCCTTTCGATCAAACACTTCTACACGAAGTCCAGGATTTCTCTGTAATTCTTTCAGATACTGCTTAAGCCCTGAATACGTAATTCGCTCGTTCTCATTAATAAGTGGCAAATTACGAATATCATTCTCATTGTATTCACGGTAGAAGATACAATAATTGAAATAATCAATAGAAGCTGTATCCTTCTCCTCCTGTGCTGTACCTTTTTTCGCACAGAAACCTGTTGTCATGTACTGAAAATCATCTTTTATATTATTATCATTTAACTTCCACTCAATCAAGGAATGAATTGTTGAACTCCCCCCAGCGGTACGGAATAGCTTCTCCACCGGTTGTTTATCATCTAGCGTACAATTTGGTATCACAGTCTGCAACAACAGCAACATAAGTACACTCTTACCACCACCATTTGCAAGGTCATATAACATATTCTTACCGTATGGCTTCATCATGAAATCATCATAATACTGAGTACCGAAATTGTATTTAACATTGTTTACACGCAATCTGTTAATATGAGGCATTGTCGTCGTCCTCCTTTGTCAAAATATCATACAAGCGGCCACGCTCTTCTTCAAAATATCTCGTTATAACAACACGGAAACGATCGGTTATATAATAACGTTCTTCCATCTCAAGGAATAAGGATTGTGACAATAAGAAGTTGAACACAAGCTTCATATATCCATATCTTGAACCTCTCGATGCCTTCCCACTCATATTCTCTTCATTAGCAACACTAGGAAGTTCATCCCATAGGTTAGCAATTGCTTCAAAGCTATTCTCTTCTATTTCATTCAATCGAAACTGCTCCATGCCCTCTATTACATTATGTAATCCTGCATCGACTGCCTTCATAATGTCTTCGATTTTCACATACTCCGTATACGTATATGTTCCTGACTGGGTATAGAACTTCGTAATAATCTGATAAATAATAAAATAGCATAGGTAAAGTTCCTTATTCAAACGCACACCAATTAAACGACGTAGCTCCTCATTGGTATATCCAAACACTCGATTCTGATTCCCTGCTGTAATGAATAAGGTCTCATTATATTCATAGAGTTTAAGATTCATCTGGGTTAACATCGTATCTAATAGATTAGCTACTTCAGCATGATCACGGTATTCTTGATATAGTTCCACGTTCTTCGATGTTCTCATACCAACCTCTTCTCCGGCGATTAGCTTTCCGAACAACTCCATGGCTTTCTCTAAACTACGGTTATCCATATTAGTCAACCTACTCCTTCCTTACAAATTCAATATTCGAAGTAAAGAAACTAGCTTTATCTCCACTTGAAACGATCTGAATATTCTCTATCATTTCTTCGCTTAATTCCTTTGACATAACGATTTCAAAATGTAACTTCCTATACTTTTCATTCTCTGGTAACCGTAACATATCCGATATAATACCTTCAAGGAACGTGTCGGGTTCTTTCTCAATTTCCCATAAACGATATTCTTTCTTCTGGCATAAATGCACTAAGAATGAATAATAATCACTGTTCTTGAAAATTTCATCAAAGTACTTCACTTCAAGCTTCCGGTTAAACGAAATTAAATCAAATTGCTTTTTCGCAATTAGCATATCAAATAATGTTCTAGCAATTGATATGAAATTACCTCTAATTCGTTCGTCTTCTTTCTCATCTTCATATGCATACATAGTTGTTTCGACTTCTTCTACTTTCTCTGCTTGTTCTTCAGAATTCTGCGGATACGTAGTAAGCTCATCTATACTAGCTAGGTTCCATGTCTTTCGTATGTTTGGTAATAACAAAGGTTCAATCATAGCTTTTAGCAGATTCGTATCTTGCTTCAAACGAATCTTAGATTCATAATCTTTAAAATCAAAAGAGGCACGTAATCTACCTAATTTAGCTGTTTTTAGCATCTCATCAGCTTTCTTTTGCAGATCCATACAATCTACTAATAGTTCATTATGTTTCCCAATTGCTTTTAACAATTCCTTTTCTAGTTCATGTATATCTTGTAGGGACTGCACATAAGAATCTGTCTGCCCATCCGAAACATTACCTAACTCCGCCTTTTCCACTGCTTTTCGAATCAATTCCGTATTCTTAGAAAAAAGCTTTTGTTCTTCTTCAAACCATTTCATTCCTGTCTTAACGAAACTGTCATATGCCTTCATGCCTTCGAATACGTCATTACTTAACACTTGAATTACTTCATTCTTGCGAAGTCTGAGCATATTCACCTCATGATTAATACGACGAACTACTTGAACTCCTGATTTAAAGTCCCTTGAACGAATCATCTTCTCTAATAATAATTGTTCTATATTAATCTTACTTTCGTCTTTGATTTCTTTTGTATCGAGATAGAATTCAATGGCATCAGAAGTGAGGGTGTATGTAACTTGATCACCATCTAATTGACTATTAATTAGTTTTACACGAGTTACATTCTTCTTACGCATGACTGGATCAAAATAATCCATATAAAACGGCTTTCCTTCATTATGAATCTTATCAAATATATATCCGATCAATTCCTTAGTCTCATCAGCCGAAGACGGAATACCGAAATCTCGTTCTAATAATAAAGATAAAAAAGCAGCGTATTTTGCATACGTTACTTCCATATTATTAAAATTATTCTCTTCTATAAAAAACCGTAATACTGCCATTAGCACATAGCCCATGTCAATATCAGCATACTTTCCTTCTTTGTACTGTGTGAGGGAGGAATCTTTAATTCTAAAAAACGGGTAGTATTTCTTTAGATTTTGCATACGTTCATAATGAAAATCTATAACTTCTTGGATCATACTTTTCCCTCCTTAATCTAAAATGCTGCCATCTATCATACCATATTTCTTACAAACTGCATATAACAAAATGTGACAAGACATAAGAAAAAGACAACTTTTACCTCATGCTATCGATAAAAGTTGTCTTCTTCTTATGAACAGATATTATAACTCAGTATAAAATGTTCTTGTTTCAATTAACTCTTGAGTTAATTCTATTCCTTCTTTTTCTAACGCTTTATAATGAAGTTCTATTTCATGGATCTTCTTATTATTCTCTTTGTTAAATCGATTCATAGCTTCTGCAAATAACGGTTGACTCATAAGACGATCGCGAATTGGTTTTTTAAATGGACAATATAACGCAAGTAATTCTCTTACATACTTATTCAAACGAAGAGCGCCTTTTGATTCATTCTTGACCCAATTTACATAATCAATTACGAAGATTTCCCTAGAATTACTCTTACCCTTTTGAATCTGAAGTTTAATTCTCTCCTTTGTTTCTGGGGATAACTCACGATTCTTCTTATAAAATTGGATATAATCAACATATTCTGATGTAAGGGATTTGTACTTAATGTTATTCCAAGCCGTTCCTTGAATACTTCTGCAAAGTTCCCAATGGAATCTGCCAAAAACCTTAATTAGCATATCTTCTAAATCAACTTCCGCAAAGCATGGTAATAAGAATCGTCCACTAGAGTCTCTCTTCTTACCTGAGATTTCTTGCCACATAACACCGTTAATACCCGCTGTAGGTAAAAGAATAATATCAGGAAACACTTCCTTTTGTATGTATTCCTTCTCTATATTCTTTTCTTTATCATAATAAAGAGATTCACGATAGAATACGGAATAGTCGATTTCTCTTAATTGATTAATTACATAATTAACCTTAGCTGCTGTCACGAATGTTGTGCGTAAACTCTTAACAAACATATCTTGATGTAGTACTGGTATGAATGAATATACTTGTCCGTTCACAAGACGGTTATTGCATTGGAACATGTTAATGATTTCATAGTTTAACTTCTTATTCGAATCATTTAACAATGCTTTTTCTTCTTCTACAGTCATGCGCATGGATTTCTTCATCTCACGAATTGATTCTGTATAATCTAAGTCGAATTCACTCTTTGATGGCTCTCTACGCCCTTCATAGATTTTAACCAACCAATCTCTAATGTTATAAACCTTACATGGTATACTTTCATCTACTTGAGTATCTAGATAATACAATTCTACTAACTGTTTTTTTGTTAGCAATGTCTCATCTAACAAACCATAACGTAGGAAAAGATCAATTACTTTATCTGTATTCTTTTCTTTATATGCCCTTAAAAACACAGTTTGATATAACGGATAAAACAATTTTGATATACCTCTACGAATTGCTCTTGCTTCATCTGAGGAATCATATTTGTCTGCAAGATTCTTAAACATCGCAATATATTTCTTAAGTTCAGCACTTTCATCAGGTCCAAGCTGTGCGTATTCAATAATTTTTCTCATAGAGTCTTGTAGCTCATTCATTACCTTCGTTTCATCGAATTCTTGAAGCTGATCATCCGTATCCTTCTTATCGATATCAACTGAAGTTCCTGTAAGTAAAACAGAATATAACTGCTCCATTCTATCTCGATTAATATATATTGCTCTAGCAGTTTTCGTTGTAAGTAATTTTTCTGCACTATTAATCTCTTCGATTATCTGATCAATTAACGCATCTAATTCCTCATTCTTCTTCCCTAGTTTGTGCACTTCGATTGCAATGTTAATTGCTTGGTAGAAAAGGGAATCTCCCGTCTCACTGATCATATATTCAAGTAACTGACTAACATAAACAGCTCTTTCTCTTGTTTCTGAAATATAAGTAATAAAATCAGTAACGATTTCATTCACATGGCGTGTTGTAAGAGCCTCCCCACATGAAAAGAAAGCTTTTTGTATATCAACAGGCACTTTACTTAGTGCACTGTAATACTCCATATTCACACGATTTCGTAATATTTCTGCCGGAAATGGCTCAAGTGTCTCTAACGAATCCATTGGATTCACACGATATCCTACTTTCGCTGCTAATGTCTTAAACTCTGTATATGCATTGCTTAAAAACTCATATAGCTTATTAACCTTAAGGTCAAATTCTACATATGTCTTACTTACTTCAACTAAATATCTTGACATACTAGCTACTAACAAGCCTGAGTAATCTTTGTTTGCTTCTATAATTGCTTTAATACTGTCCTTATTCGTTACTTCAAAAGGAAACAATACTACATCATCAAAAGCTATGTAACTACTAACAAATCTCCCCGCATATAAATCCGTAACCCCTATAAAACTTCCCGAACCAACCATAACTCTAGAACCTTCGTTCTGGATTAGTACTCTCCCCTTAAGTACCAGACATATGGTAGACAGACTCTCGTTTTCTCCATAGATCTCTGTCCCTTTTATTAGTTGGTTGACTGTGTGTGGATTAAGACTCACTCCCATTATATCACCTCGAACATTCAAATTTTGTGCCTAGCATCATAGTAAATCTACACATATTAAACCTATTATAATGCAAAATTCTCAGAACATCAAAGTAAATTTCTTTCATTTTGTAGAAATAGCACGAAATCAAGGCTTTTTGGGACTATATTCCCAAGAAAAACACAAAAAAAACCATTCTATTAAGAATGGTCTGATTATTATCTATATTATATTAATCCGTGCGCCTTGCTTCGAATATTCCTCATAGACGTTACCTTTCTAGTTAACTCGGCCCAGGCACCCTTACGGCACACAAGAGGTTTCGCTTAGTGCTGCTTCATTCCTGACCTGACACGGTTCACGAATTCCTGTTGCGTAAGACCCAGACGTCAACATCACTTTTAAAGGGCAGCTCTACAAAAGAATACCCTCGGACAAGACATCACCCCTGCTGTAGCGGATTGCAGGTACAGGGCACCGCTATCTCCCCGGCTGCACGGAAATTTTATGACAAATTAATTATATATGATATGAAATTGTATGATTCACAGTAACAATTTGTACTGCATTTAGATATTTAGTATACACAAATCCATTGTGCTTGTCAATACATTTTCCTTGCTACAATTATCCTTTTTTCTTCTCTTCTCGTAGTCGTTTAAAAAAATCCTTAAGCATTCGACTGCATTCTTCTTCCATGACACCTATCTCTAATTCTACCTGGTGGTTAAACTCATCCATCTGTAAGAGATTCAGTACCGAGCCTGCACATCCAGCTTTAGGATTCATACTCCCAACAACCACTCTCTTAATTCTTGCCTGCACTATGGCACCTGCACACATCTGACAAGGTTCAAGCGTAACATACATTGTGCAATCTTCCAATCGCCAATCGCCAAGTACCTTACTAGCCTTTTTAATTGCTAACAATTCTGCATGTGCCAGAGTATTCTTATCTATGTTCCTTCTGTTGTAAGCTCTCGCTATGATTTTATCTTCATATACTATTACACAACCAATTGGTACTTCGTCAATCTTATCCGCTTTCTTCGCTTGTTTTAAAGCTTCTTTCATATATCTTTGGTCCATATTTAGCAAACATGCTCCTTTTCAATCTATTCTACTAGTGGGGGTATTGTCATTAATCAAATTTGTTTATTTGATTTATATATGCTATTATAATAACATATAATATACTATTGCGAAACTCTTTATAATGTCAATTATAGTGTGTTTTATGTCATAGATCGTTAGGCAAGACATAAAAAAATATAGTAAGAGTTTTGCTATAACAACATTAACATACATAAGCGTATATTCTTAAGCATATATAAAACTCTTCGTAATGGCGACAAACATAAAACACAGATATGTTGTCAACATGGAGAAGTGTTCCGCAATTGGCTAAGTGATTTTCTACGAAAGGAGCATGAGTGCAACTATGAAAATACATGGTTTCAACAAAACTACATTACTTGATTATCCAAAACATTTAGCTGCGACTATTTTCTTAGGGAACTGCAATTTTCGTTGCCCATTCTGTCACAACTCTTCTCTTGTTTTGTCTACAGATACACAACCATCATTGCCTGTTTCTGATGTATTAGATACCTTGAAGAGTCGTAGTGGTATCCTAGAAGGTGTATGCATTACTGGTGGCGAGCCAACCATATCTAAAGATCTACCCGCATTCATTCAAGCAGTTAAGGATATTGGATTAAAGGTTAAACTAGACACAAACGGTAGTAATCCACTTATGTTACAATATCTATTGTCTCATCAATTACTCGATTATATTGCCATGGATATTAAAAATTCTCGTGAACGGTACATAGAAACAATCGGTATTCCGGGATACTCCCTAGATGCCATTGATTCATCAATCTCAATTATACAAAACAGCGGTATTCCATACGAATTCAGAACTACTATAGTCAGGGAATTCCATAACTTAGATGATATAATTGCTATCGGCAAATGGTTAGAGGGCTCCAGCCAATATTATCTTCAGCTATTCTTAGATAGTGGAGATATTTTATCACCTGGCCTCCATGCACCTACCAATGAAACAATGTTAGAATATCGCAGAGCGTTACAACCATATTTCAATACGGTTGGGATTCGTGGAATGGAAATGAATTAAAAAGGAGCAGTCAATTACAATGAAAACATATTATGAAACAGATCGTCTACAACTCAGAATACTAACAAGCTCTTACGCAGCTGAAGTACTCAATTTTTATGAACGAAATAAAAACTTTTTTAATTATTGGGAACCAGATCGCGTCCGTTTGTTCTATACGAAAGATTTTCAAAGAGCAAATCTTGTTTATGAGTATAATGAAACTGTAAAGTTACATTTTCTGCGTTTCTGGATCTTTGAAAAGTCCAATCCTGAACATATAATTGGCTGCGTATGCTTTCAGAATTTTCAGAAGGGGTCTCTTATGACTTGTACGGTTGGTTATAAACTAGATCAGGATTATGTTGGACATGGTTATGCATCTGAGGCTTTAGAAAAAGCTATTGATGTAGTCTTTAATGAACTAGGCTTTCATAGAATAGAAGCACTTATTCATCCTATAAACAAGCCTTCCCTTCATTTAATTGAAAAACTAGGCTTCGAATTTGAAGGCATTGCAAAATCCTGTATTCGTCTAAACAACAAATGGACTGACCATTTGCGTTATGCATTGATCAATCCATCCCATTAATTACATATTAATCTTAAGATACCAATACCCGAACTCACCAGTTTTTTGCTCTATATTCTTAGAACATTTGAACTGTGCAAATCCGAACATCTTCGCCATGAACTTCTCACGGTTCTGATAAACACCAGGTACACCTAGAATAAATTCTTCACCATCTAACACTTTTCTCTTAGCAAAAATTAGGTGGCGGAAGTTGTAATATCCGTGAAGCAAAAAACTATTATTACCAAGAACCCAATTTTCTATTGGAAATAATCCAATATCGCCTGGCTCTATTCTGACGCATGCAACAATTTCATCATCCTCAAAAGGATAAATAGCTGGATACTTCTGTAAGATTCTTTCAGCTGTTGATGTTTTCTTCTTAGCTACCTCTTCAAGGCGCTCATTCCATTCCTTTTCAGTGTTTGCATCATAGAAGGATTGCTCCTCTTCAAACAGTGTATTCTCATAATCCACACTATTTACTGTAGCAGCAACTTCTTCCCTGCCTTCAATATTGTCTTGATTTTTATGATCTTCAGCCGTCTCTGTACCAACATCTTCAGATTCACTGACATCTTCATTAATAAAAAGTTCTTCGTTTTCTTGTTCTACATCTAATTCTTGCTCTATAATCAATTCTTGTTCCGCATTCGATTCTTGATATTCAACTTCTTCTATCTCGCCTGTTTCCTGTTGAATATCTCGAGCATCAACATTAGATGCATTAACCTTTGCTACTGCCGGAAATCCAGTTTCTTTGCTTCGGTACCAATTGATAAAGCGATATCCCACTAATTTGGCTGTCTCTGGTGGTATACTATTCTCTAGCTCACTGTATACATTCGTAATGGTTTTAGACCCATCATCGAGTTCCGCACCCTGTAACTCTAACTCCTCTGGTTTCGCTTTCTTCCTTGTGTTTGTTTTCCGTTTTGTTTTCGTATCATTCTGACTATTACAAAAAAGCTCCCAACCAGAATCAATACTATTCAATATACTTTGAACAATTTCTTCTTGGCTCTTACTAATTGCTTCTTCGGCCGCTTGCTTTTGTTTAATATATGTAATTTCATCTCTTGGAATCTCAACAAACTTAGGCTCTTTGCTTTCTGCTGCCTTAACGGTTTCTTTGTTTCCTTCTTGGACAATTTCTTTTATATCCTCTTTTATATCCTCTTTAGGTTTATCCTTTACACTCGCTCTTAGAGTATCTTTGTCTTTGCTTTTCCAACTTTCCTTCTCGTCCCATTCATATAGGTGTGTAAGCATTATAGGTTGGTCGTCCCATTCAGTCGCGAAATACTTATCCATCGAGTAATATAAAAGCACCCCGCCTAACTGATCAAAATTGTGTCCTGTATTCATGATATTACTTGCATTCGTGATTCCCTTCCACTCAAATGCCCCATTCTTAACGCTGCTTTCAGCTAATAGAATTTGAATCATTTTATTATTTTCACGATAGAATACATATGTCCGCAATTTCTGTCCATTTAGGCTGGCTGCCTTTATGTTAATTGAAATCTTACACTGACCGTTCCGAAGTTCAACTTTGGCAAAGCCAATATTATTCTTTTTTATACCCTTTTCATAATTATAAATATACGAAATCAGTCGTTTATATTCTGACATCCCACTCATCCTTCCTTTTTGGCCATCATAAAGAAAAGCGCAATTGCTTATGCTTTATATATATTCAAAAAGGTTGTCCTTTATGTTAGGAATCTATTAATTAACTACGAGATAAACGGCAAATTATATTACTTAATTCTGCAAATTGTTTCAAATCAAGCGCTTCACCACGAATAGTCGGTGAAACTCCCAATTCTTCAATGGCTTTCGCGATGACATCTTTTGATAAATGGATCTCAGGTGAATTGTTAAGACCATTCACTAGCGTCTTTCTTCTTTGATTGAATGACGCGCGAATTAATCGAAACATTAACTTCTCATCATCTACTTGTATTGGTACCTCTTTATGAGTTGTAAGACGAATTACTGCCGAACCAACATTAGGTCTTGGGATAAAACAGTTAGGTGGAACGTTGGCTACGATGTAAGGTTCTGCGTAATATTGAACTGCAAGCGATAACGCACCATAATCCTTTGTTCCTGGACCAACTTGCATACGGTCCGCAACTTCCTTTTGTACCATTACTGTGATATTATCAATTGGTACGTGACTTTCGAATAATCCCATAATAATTGGTGTTGTTATATAATATGGCAAGTTTGCTACTACCTTAATTGGTCTTCCTTGATTTCTCTCTACTGCAAGCTCTTTAATATCAACCTTAAGGATGTCCTTATTGATAACTGTTACGTTATCATAATCTGATAACGTCTCTTTTAGAATAGGAATTAATGCTGTATCAATTTCAACAGCTATAACTTCTCTTGCATGTTCACATAGATACTGCGTCATAGAACCGATACCCGGTCCGATTTCTAATACCAAATCGTCTTTTGTTACACCTGCAGCTGTCACGATCTTTTCTAATACATGTGTATCAATTAAGAAATTCTGCCCGAATTTCTTCTGAAACGCAAAGTTATACTTCTTTATTGCTTCTATGGTATTCTGTGGATTTGCTAATTTGTTACTGTGATCCATTCAATTATCCTCTTTACTTTCTTATAAACGATATAATTTTGTTGCATTTATTTTTGTAAGTTCTATTACTTCTTCGGCATCAAGACCTTTAATTCTTGCGATCTCTTCTACCACACTTGGTAGATATAGTGAAGAATTTCTCTTCCCTCTGTTTGGTTCTGGTGCTAGATAAGGGCAATCCGTTTCTAATACGATACTCTCAATAGGTATATACTCTACAACCTCTTTTAATTTCTTGGCATTCTTAAATGTTACCACACCACCAATACCAAGGTAAAATCCCATATTAAGATACTCTCTCGCCATTTCTACAGAGTAAGAGTAACAATGGATTACACCTGAAATATCTCCCGCATGAGCCGCTTTCATCATATCTAAAGTATCTTTTGCAGCATCTCTACTATGAATAATCATAGGCAGTTTTACTTCTCTTGCTAGTTCCATCTGACGATCAAACCATTTTTTTTGCGTATCATGATCTGGTTCATCCCAGTAATAGTCTAATCCGATCTCTCCTATTGCTACTATCTTAGGCATGTTTGCCAATTCCTTCAATCGTTCTATTTTCGTCTCATCTAATTCCATTGAACTACTAGGATGTACGCCAACGGCACCATAAACAAACGGAAATTGTTCTGTAAGTTTAAGCGTATGCTCTGAGGTCTTCATATCTGCACCTACATTTACTATTAGCTCAATCCCATTCTCAGCCATTTTATTCAATATTTCTTCTCTATCTATATCAAATTGTTCATCATCATAATGTGCATGTGTATCAATTATCATAATTAGCCTCCATTATCTTAAGTTGTCAACGCTTCACTTCAATTATCATCGTCCTAGGTCAATCAATTCTTTGACCTTTCCTACGTAATTTTCATTCCTTATTATAACCAAGTAACCTATAAGTTACAAGTAAATTAGGCAACAAAGCTATCTTCCAATCAAAAAAAGAAGAGACTATTCTATAAGCCTCTTCTTCTTTGATTACCTACATTATTCAAAACTCGAGCTGTTGCTTGCTTTTATTCGAATCCGGGAATCGAATTTAATACTGATTTTAGCAGATCTCTGCTCCAGATGGCATCTTCTTCTCAGGTATCATAAGTGCTAATTCGCCGTTCTCATCCTCTGCACATAAAAGCATACCTTCTGATAATACACCTGCTAATTTAGCTGGTTTTAAGTTTACTAATACCATAACTTTCTTACCAACCATCTCTTCTGCAGTGTAGTGTGCTTTAATTCCCGATACAATTTGTTTTACCCCGCTACCAATTTTAACTTGTGAACAAAGTAATTTCTTTGATTTCTTTACTTCTTCACATGCAATGATTTCTCCAACTTGGAATTGCATCTTCATAAAGTCATCATATTCTATTTCAGCTTTTGGTTCAATATCAATCACTGGTTCTTCCTCTTTCTGTGGAACAGCATCTTTCATCTGTGCTTCTTTCATCTCTTCAACTTTCTTCATAACTTCTTCAAGATCAAGTCTCATAAATAAGATTTCAGGAGCATCTGTAACTTTATTACCTGATGGATATTTACCGTACTCATTCATCTCTTCTATAGAACGCGCACTTGTATTTAATTGACTAAGAATCTTTGATGATGTTTCTGGCATGAATGATTCTAACAAACTTGCGCCAATGCAGATTGATTCTACTAAGTTATATAAAACTGTTTCCAATCTTTCCTTCTTACTTTCATCTTTCGCAAGTGCCCAAGGCATTGTTTCATCAATATATTTGTTACATCGTTTGAATAAAATAAAGATTTCAGAAATTGCATCCGCAACACGTAATTTATCCATCTTCTCTACAACTTTATTTGGTGTTTGTAAGGCTAAAGCAATTAACTCATCATCAACGTCTTCTTTTACGTTTGTATTTGAAACTACACCACCAAAGTATTTATTTGACATGGAAATTGTACGGTTAACTAAGTTTCCGAGTGTATTAGCTAAGTCTGAATTCATTCTCTCAACCATAAGTTCCCACGTAATAACACCATCATTATCAAATGGCATTTCATGTAACACAAAATAACGAACCGCATCTACACCAAAGAAATCAACTAAATCATCTGGATAAAGTACATTTCCTTTGGATTTACTCATCTTACCATCACCTTGTAATAACCATGGATGACCAAAGATTTGTTTTGGTAATGGTAATTCAAGTGCCATTAACATGATCGGCCAATAGATTGTATGGAAACGTAAAATATCTTTTCCGATTAAGTGAAGGTCAGCTGGCCAATACTTACCGTAGTTTTCTCCATTGTTACCATCTACATCATAACCAAGTCCTGTGATATAGTTGCTTAGTGCATCAAGCCATACATATACAACGTGCCTATCATCAAAATCTACTGGGATACCCCATTTGAATGATGTTCTAGATACACATAAATCTTGAAGTCCTGCTAAGATGAAGTTGTTCATCATCTCATTCTTTCTTGATTCTGGCTGAATGAATTCTGGATGTGTATTAATATGCTCAATTAAACGGTCTGTGTAATTGCTTAATTTCAAGAAATATGCTTCTTCCTTAGCTGGTTGACAATCTCTTCCGCAATCTGGACATTTCCCATCTACTAATTGAGAAGAAGTGAAGAAAGATTCACATGGAGTACAATACATACCTTCGTAGAAACCTTTGTAGATATCACCTTTGTCATATAGTTTCTTAAAGATCTTCTGTACTTGTTTTTCATGATCTTTATCCGTTGTACGAACGAATTTGTCATAAGAAGTATTCATAAGATCCCAGATTCCTCTGATTTGACCAGCAACTCCATCTACGAATTCTTGTGGTGTAATACCAGCATCTTCTGCTTTTAACTCAATTTTTTGACCATGTTCATCTGTTCCTGTTTGGAAGTACACATCAAATCCCTGTACACGTTTGAATCTTGCAATACTATCTGCTAATACGATTTCATATGTGTTACCAATATGTGGTTTTCCTGATGTGTACGCAATCGCAGTACTAATATAATACGGTTTTTTACTCATGTAATCATTCCTCCTGTTGAACGCTATAAAAGAGATTTTTAATTTTTTAGGCAAAAAAAATTCGCCCTTAAGGAAATCCTATGATTTCGTTTAAAGACGAGATGAAGTCTCGTGATACCACTTTAATTCTTCTATTTTTCACAAAATAGAACTTAGCAACTGCTAACTTAGCTATAGCTACATAGATTTGAATATGAGAAATGTCAAAACTATTGTCTACGTCTTAGTAACAGTCTTGCATGGTAACGGTTGCAGATTCCCGTCATTTCCTAAAGAGTATACATGTAACATTGTACCACTCATTCAGAAACGAAGCTCCAAGACCATCTTCCATGCGCTTAGCAATTACCTATTCTCAGCTAACAAGGCTCTCTGTTAATTCTTTACACATGTACTCTTCTCTTCACAGCATTTTCATATTATTAAGTAGTATAGCATTCCCATACATTAATGTCAAAATAATTTTCCTTACTGTTAGTATCATACCAAATCTAATAATCTATTCGACTAGTTTCTATTTACTTTCTTTTACTAATATATTAATATACACTATGTGTGTTAAACTATTACTAACTATTCAGCTTGACCTTTCTTAAAAGTTTGTGAATAGTATGATTTTAGTAAAATTCCTGACATACTACAATCAGGAGTGGATACTATTAATAGTAAGATATTAAATAGTTTATCAAAACGGACATTGTCCTAAGTTGATATTTATCAAACAAGTTTGTGTCTACGCCACAAGCATGTCGAGAAAAACTGCGTAGGTATGGAGGTAACTATGAAGAAATCCAAGAAATTGTATCTACTACTCTCACTTATTGTCCTTATATTAGCCATGACAGGTTGCGATAAAGGTAAGAGTGCTGTTCAAACACAAGAGGAATTTGACGCTTTAACAAAAGAAGTCTTTTTAGATAATGTACAAAGTGACAGCATAACTCTCAATTATACGTTAGCAAATCCTGAAACTTACGGCATCACCGATTACAAACCAACTCTTGGCGATTTTTCATTAGAAGAAATGAAAGAGAACCTTGCTAAATGTGAAAATTACTCGGCACGTTTAAAAGATATTAATTATAAGAAGCTTACTGATGATCAAAAACTCACTTACGATATTATGAAAGACTATTATAAGGTTGATGACGGTGCGGAAGATTTACTTTTGTATTATGAAATTCTAAGTCCTACTGTTGGATTGCAAGCACAACTTCCTATACTGTATGCCGAATATAGTTTTTACGACAAAGATGATATTGACGCATACCTTGAATTACTACCATGTACATATGATTACTTTAATCAAATTATCGAATTTGAGAAACTAAAATCAGACGCTGGTCTGTTCATGAGTGATCGAAGTGCAGATGATATCATTAAGCAATGCGAATCATTAATAAGCGACAAAGAAAACAACTTCCTTATTACCGTATTCAATGATAAGGTTGAACAATATGAAGGTTTAACGAAAGATGAGATTAAAGCTTATCAAGAAAAGAATAAAGATGCCGTTTTAAACTATGTAATTCCAGCTTATCAACTACTCATTGACGGATTAAAAAGTCTGAAGGGTACCGGAACAAACGAAGGAGGTTTAAGTAACTATGAAAAAGGAAAAGAATATTACGAATCATTGGTTCGTTCGGAAACAGGTTCTAATCGTAGCGTAGAGGATTTAATCAAGCTTCTTGATAAGTACATGAACAAGAATATTGCAAGTATGCAAGTTCTTCTCGCAAAAGATGCTACTCTTCTTGATCAAGCAAGTAATCCTTCTTATCCGATGACAGATCCCGAAGAGATTCTTACTTATCTTCAAGATGCAATTAAAGATCGCTTCCCTGATATGGATGAAGTAAATTACACAGTTAAATATGTTCATAAATCCCTTGAAGATTTTATAAGCCCAGCATTCTACCTTACTCCTGCTATTGATAATTACGCAGAGAATTCCATCTATATCAATGGCAGTGATAAGTTCGACTTATCACAAATCTTCACCACATTAGCACACGAGGGTTATCCTGGACATCTATTCCAAAACGTATATTACGCACAACAAAATCCCAATCCTGTTCGTAGCACTATGAACTTTGGCGGGTATTCTGAAGGTTGGGCAACTTATGTTGAGATGATATCTTATCATATGGCAGGTATTGATGATAACTTAGCAAGCCTTCTCGAACAAAACAATGCTGTTATTCTTATGATGTATGCAAGAGCTGATATTGGTATTAACTATGAGGGTTGGACTAGAGAAGATTCTGATAATTACCTTAAGAGTATGCTTGGCATAACAGATGAGGACACATTGGACCAATTCTATATTGCTATGGTTGAAGAACCTGCTAACTATCTCCAATATACAATTGGCTATATTGAGATGATGGAATTACGTAACAAAGCGGAAAAAGCATTAGGTGATAAATTCTCCGAAAAAGACTATCATGAATTCATTCTTAAGACTGGTCCTAGTCAATTTTATGTAATCGATAAATACCTTGATAAATGGATTGATTCAATTAAGTAATAATTATGTTATCATATTAACTAAAGTATCTTA
The DNA here is from genome assembly GCA_019421365.1 of Lachnospiraceae bacterium. Lineage (GTDB taxonomy): Bacteria > Bacillota > Clostridia > Lachnospirales > Lachnospiraceae > Anaerosporobacter. The sequence continues at coordinate 190,088 of JAHZFJ010000002.1, read as the reverse complement.
ATTTAGAGCACTTAAATTGTTAAATTAGTATTGCTTTTTCAGAATACAATATTTTGCATTTAAGTGCTTCTCCATTTTCTGCATTTTCTACATCTTTTATCTCTAAATATCCCACTATTTAAGTTTGGTCTTCTTTGCTATAACTAGTATATAACTGTTACATACTAAGGAGGTAATATACTTATGGGATTTAAAAACTTTAGTTCAAGCGTGTACTGTCCTGTCTTCTCTATTGCAGATATTCAGGATTTTTCAGCATTTGAACAGCACTTTGATGAGCTTGTAAAACATACTAACGTAGGTAAAGTCTATCTTGAAACCTATCGAGGCGGTAGCATACTAACAGAAAAAGAACTCCAAACACTAAAGTCCTTTTTTGAATCAAAAGGGATGAGAGTTGCAGGTGGTATCACCACTGAAAATGAAGACCATGGTGACGGCGGATTTCATCCTTTCTGTTATACTTCAAATCAAACAAGAGAGAAGCTCAAAACCATTGTAACGCTTACTGCTAAACTGTTTGATGAATTCATTCTAGATGATTTCTACTTTACAAACTGTCGTTGCCCAAGATGTATTGAGTCAAAAGGTACTCGTTCTTGGACACAATTCCGTTTAGATTTAATGAAAGATATCTCTGAGAATGTTATCGTTAAAACAGCAAAAGACGTTAATCCGAATGTCAAAGCAATTATCAAATATCCTAACTGGTATGAACATTATCAGGATGCCGGATATAACCTAGAAGATGAACCACTTATCTTCGATTATATATATACCGGAACAGAAACTAGAAACCCTATGTATTCACAGCAACATCTACCTAAATACCTTAGTTACTTTATCGTTCGTTACTTAGAACATGTAAAACCTGGTAAAAACCTAGGTGGATGGTTTGACCCTTACGAATGTACGTATAACCTAACTTCCTATCTTGATCAGGCTTATCTTACATTGTTTGCAAAGGCAAAGGAAGCCATGTTATTCAACTTATCTTCCTTAACGAAAGATCCCACTTTCCATAACTTTGCGCCCGCTGTAGGACGAATGATGGATGATGTTGATGGATATCTTCAATTATTAGGGACGCCAACAGGTGTAGCTACCTATCTTCCATACCATAGCCACGGCGAAGACTTTCTACATAATTATATTGGTATGTGTGGTATACCACTTGATCCTTATCCAACGTACCCTAGCGAATCTAAAAATATTCTATTAACAGCGAACGCTGCTTGCGACCGTGATATCATAGAAAAAGTTAAGAATAGCTTGATGAATGGTGCAGATGTAATGGTGACTTCTGGTTTTGTTGAGAAACTTGGAGAAGACTTCCTTGAATTCATGCATGTTAATCATACCTGTAGGAAAGCACTTGTGAATTCCTACGCCTATTCACCAAATGGTGGTGTATCTTACGGAGGGCATGTAGAAGCTGCTAATAAGATTTTAATACCTCAGCTTGAGTTCTTTACCAATGATGTATGGGAGTTAATAGGCGGACTAGGAACGGATAACAATTTCCCAATCCTATTGAAGACCACATACGGTAACGGCCGTATGTTTATAGTAACTATTCCAGATGATTTTGGTGATCTATATAACTACCCTGAGACAATTCTTAATACAATACGAGAATCCATTCAGGATCATATGCGTATACGTTTACAATCTCCATCGAACGTAACACTCTTTACGTATGATAATGATACTTTCATCGTTCGTTCTTTCAATCCTTTCATACATAACATATCTATCGTTATTAATGAGGAAGATGTTGTCCTATATGATATAGAAAGACAGCGTGAAGTCACAGGTACCTCGCTTAATGGAGAGACTATCTTCACCGTAGAAGCATACCCATCAACCAATATGGTATATCAAATTAAACGATTGAATACTCCATCGTAATCGATCAAGAGTTATGTAATAAATGTAATACGAAAAAGACAATCTTCAAAATGGCTTGTTTGGCTTCGCGGATACGTAATATCCGTGAAGCCACATATAAACCATGAAGATTGTCTTTTATAGATATATGAATGGATTTATGCTAATAATTAACTACAGCCGAATCAATAAATCCCGCTTTTGCTCTCCATTTGCCTCTTGCAAATCTCCAGACAAAGAAACACACACGGAAAACCCAGTCCATAATCATAGCCATCCATACGCCTAGTGCACCTAGTCCTAACCCCACTCCTAATATATAACTGAATAGAACACGGAACATACACATAGAAAAGATGGACAAAATCATGGCAAATTTCACATCATTACATGCCCTTAATGCATTCGGTAATGTGAAGGAAGCTGGCCATAGGATTATTGCCATACCATTATGAATGAATATTAATATATACGCCAATTTACGAGTCTCTGGTGATAACGAGAACAATTGCAAGATCAAAGGTAATGCAAGTAAGATACATGTATTCGCAATCGCTGTTATTGCATATGTAATCTTTAATAGCTTCTTCGTGTAATACTTAACTTGTGCTTCATCGTTAGCACCTACGCATTGTCCAATTACTGTAATCATTGCAAGACTCATAGCTTGTCCTGCTATACAGCCCATACTGTCAATGGTATTAGCAACTCCATTAGCAGCTATCTGTATCGTACCAAAACGTGCAATTATACTAACAACTATAACTCGTCCAAACTGAAACAATCCACTCTCTATACCACTTGGTATTCCAATATATAAGATCCTCTTAATCATGTGCAAGTCAGGTTGTAAATTTCTGCCCTCTAGATGCACCTCATTCTTCTTATTACATAATAGGAAGAACATAATACCAGCTGCCACTGCCCTAGAGACTAGTGACGGTATTGCTACACCCTCAACTCCCATCTTGAAGCCGTAGATTAAGGTTGCATTGCCTGCTATATTAATTATATTCATAAGAACAGATACCTTCATAGATACCTTCGAGTTACCCATGGCACGGAACAATGCAGCACTAGAATTATAGATAGCTAGAAACGGGAATGATAAAGCAGTTATTACAAAGTAGGTTGATGCATTGCTCATAACATCTTCCTCTATTGCTCCAAACAATATCGATAGTATAGTTCTCCTGAATAAGATCGACAGAATCATTACAACTGTTGAAATTGTCAAGGCAATCAACAGTAATTGTTTTGCTGAGCGACATGCCTTATCTTTCCTCTTCGCACCAATAAACTGTGCTGTTACTACAGCTCCTCCTGTGGCTAATGCCGCAAAGATTGCTATAATTAGATTATTAATCATATCAACAAGCGAGACACCTGAAATGGCTGCCTCGCCTACTGATGATACCATGACTACATCGGACATTCCAACCAATACAGCTAGTACCTGTTCAATAATCAATGGTACTATTAACTTCTTTAACTTACTATTTGAAAACAACATGTTATCTCCTACTGGCGCTTTTTACGTCTTTTTATTTTAGGTCGGCGGCGCTGTCGATCTAATACTAGAATATACTTTCACTTTTCATTCTAGTCGCATTATGTCGATTTCACAATAGTAAATCAATATTTCCTACCAAAATTTACGTTCACTAGGGCAATAATTTACTTTCTTTGCTGCCCTTACTTCAACAAAACAGCCACATTTTCTACACATTCCATTCTCAAGGTAATCACATTCCTTGCAAAGAGAAAGCCTTCTTTGGTATTCTATCTCTTCTGTCTTTATATCGACAGGTAGTAATTCTATATATTCATACATGCTTGCATAATATCGGTCCTTATCAATCTCTGAGAGCAAACATTTCTTACATGCCCAAGCCATTATCTCACCTTTAGGGATACTACGCTACAAGCAGGTACAGTAAGGATTAACTTTTCTCCTTCTACTCTATATCCATCATAACTTACTGGCTCTACTATATGTCCATCTTCAAAGGAATTATAAGCATCAACCTTTGACTGCAATAATTCAGCAGTGCAATCACCCAACTCTTTTCCTACAAGGTCTACTGTAACCTCATAATCTTCTTTCAAATCGCAATTTGATATGGTCAAAAGCATACTTCCGTCTTCTCTTATAGAAACTGATTGTGATAACGCCGGAACAACTACCCCCTCACCCGCTTTACTATTCTCAACATAACTATCAAGTAATGTAGCTTCTTGGTGATCACGGTACATACGAAATACATGGAACGTAGGTGTCTTAATCATCTTATCACCCTCTGTGAGAATTACAGATTGTAATACATTAACTACTTGAGCGATATTAGCCATTACCACTCGGTCAGAATGTTGATTAAATATATTCAGATTAATAGATGCAGTAATAGCATCTCTCATTGTATTCTGTTGATATAGAAATCCTGGGTTCGTACCTGGTTCTACATCAAACCAATTTCCCCATTCATCAACAATCAAACCGATTTCATGATTTTTATCATGCTTACTCATAATTTCACAGTGTTTAACGATGAGCTCTTCTATCTTGTAAGCTCTATGTATTGTGTCATAATACTCTTCTGTGGAGAATTCTGTAGCACTACCCTTCTTAGCCCAATCGCCTGTTGGGATTGTATAGTAATGAAGACTAATCGCTTTAGTGTGCCATGTATTCACCATAGACATCAGCTTATCCGTCCAATTATAATCGTCTGAGTTAGGTCCACATGCTATCTTATATAACTCGTTTCCACTGAAATTCCTACAGAAAGTTTGGTATCTTCTATATTCATGAGCATAATATTCTGGAAGCATACTTCCACCACAGCCCCAGTTCTCATTTCCGATACCAAGATATTTTAATTTCCATGGCTTTTCTCTTCCATTCTTCTTACGCAAATCCGCCATAGGAGATATACCATCGAAGGTCATATATTCAACCCATTCAGCAAGCTCTTGTACAGTACCACTTCCTACATTTCCAGAGATATATGGTTCACAACCAATCTGTTCACATAGCTCCATGAATTCATGAGTACCAAAACTATTATCTTCTGTAACTCCACCCCAATTAGTGTTAACCATCTTCTTTCGTTCTTCTTTTGGACCAATACCATCTTTCCAATGATATTCATCTGCAAAACAGCCACCTGGCCAACGTAAAACTGGTGTTTTAATTTCTTTTAAAGCATCTACTACATCATTTCTCATACCATTGGTGTTAGGTATCGTCGAATTCTCTCCTACATAAATCCCATCATAGATACATCTCCCTAGATGCTCAGAGAAATGTCCATAAATTTCCTTGTTGATTTTACTTTTACGGTTTGCTGCATTTACATATAGTTTTGCTTGTTTCATCTTATACCTCCTATTGTATCTCCATATATATTCCATGAGTTTTTATATTTCATATGTTACATAATTGACAGATCATTTACAATGATATATCTTATTATAAAACTGATATATTCTACTTTTCATTAAATGTAAATAACCCAGGAAATGGAGTATCTAAAATGAAAATACATAGTATAGGTTATCACTACCGAGAAAATTCAAACTTTTATATTAATCGCCCACATGGAACAGGAGATTACTTACTTTTGCTTACTTTAACACCTGGTGTCTTTAAAATAGGCGGAGAAACTATCTTAACAAAACCAAACTGTTTAATCTTGTTTAATAAAATGTCGCCACAATTTTACGGTACAGTCAATCAACCCTTTTGTAACGATTTCATACACTTTGACTTCGAAGACGAAGCTGAACAATCCTATGTTTCTTCAATTATCTCATACGATACTATATATGAAATTCCAACCATGGAATTGATATCAAGAAAGGTCCGTGATTTGAGTTTTGAACACCTCTCAGCAAACAGTAGAAAAGAAGAATCTATGCAATTAATATTAAAGCTCTTATTCCTAAAGATAGAAGAACAACTGAAGGCGAATGAACGAAGCACTCCTTATTCGCCATATTATCATGATTTGCTATCATTACGTTCTTACATATATAACTCCATAGATAAGAAACACACCACCCTGGAATTGGCTAGTAGATTAGACCTTAGTCCTTCATATTTTCACGCATTATATAAGAAAACCTTCGGGATATCTTGTATTCAGGATGTAATTGTGAGTAAGATAGAATTCGCCAAATATCATCTTACTCAAACCAATTATCAAATCAAAGAAATTGCTACCCTATGCGGTTACGAAAACGATGTACACTTTATGAGACAGTTCAAAAAACTAACTGGTTATACACCAAAAGAATATAGAAACAGGGTTCCACATAAGGAATCACCTTAGTAGAACCCTGTTAATTATTTATTTGGTTACAGTAACTTTTGTAGTTAATTTTTTCACTGTTTTATCAGACAAAGTAACAGTGGCCGTTATGGTCGCTGCTCCTTTTGACTTGGCTGTTATCTTGCCTGTCTTTGACACTGTTGCAATCTTTGTGTTGCTACTCTTCCATTTGACACTAGCCTTTTCAGGAACTGGAAGCGTAATCTTCTTACTCTTATCTACCTTCAATGACAACTTCGACAACATCTTAATGTCAGATGTTGTTACTTTATAATTCTTTTCTGATATTGGATATTGTTCCAATATCTCTTCTGTAGCAAATTGATCCGTAGCAATGTGTTCTTTATCGAATACCTTACTACCTTTTAGAAAATAATCATAATAGATTCTAGTTCCTCCAATGGGATCATCCCATGTAGGATCAACCAAATACCACTTATTCTTTAACTTAACTATATTCCAAGCATGCGTTGTCTGCACACCATCTACTTCTGCTAGCCCTGTGATAATCTTACAAGGTACACCTGCTTCTGTTAGCATCTTATAATATAATAGTGCATAACCATTACATACTGTACTCTTATTAAACAAACCATCATATGCGCTGAACTTTCCTAAGTCTGTATCATATTCCACTCGATCAATAATGTAATCGTGAATTGCTTTCGCTTTTCCATATGTGGACATGCTACTTACCCCAAGAGATTTCAGTATCTTCTTAATCTCAGCATCAACCTTATTGGTTTCTTTTAATGATTCATAATACTGGAACTTTATAATGAATAGACTTCCATTGGAAGATACGGTATATGACTTGAGTAATCCCTCTATATAATCTGCATCACTTGATGTGTTTTCATCGTCTATCTGGTAAACAGCCGTTAGTAAATCATCAAAATCTTTAAAGACCTTATCACCATCTTTACCTGTATAAGTTATCATCACTTCTTTTTCACGCTTTGTAACTGCGTTATACAATTCTCTGGTGAATTCATCACGGTTCTTTGTTGTTGCTGCTGTTACAACCTGTGGAATGATAAATGAAAACATTAAAAGGATACATAATAAAAACGTTCTCAGTTTTTTTACATACATCCTGTTTTCCTCCTACTTATTCTTATGTTAATGGGCAAGTTACTTTTTTCGTTTTTTCAAGAATTTTTTCCATTTCTTCTTAGTCGATTTACTTATATGATGCTCCATAAGATCGGCCTCGATATCAGCAGTTTCTGCGTCAACCTCTAAGACTTCTATAAGAAATTTACGAATCACCTTATATGATTCGTAGATATTATTCGCCGCCTTTTCACCTTTTGGCGTTAACTTTAGTGTCCCATAATGTTCATGAACAATAAATTCGCCTTCTTTTAACGTATTAATTGCTCGATTTACACTGGGCTTTGATAGCCCCAAATATTTTGCTACATCCGTTACTCTTACCTCTTCTTGCTCTCGTCCTAGAAGATAAATCTGCTTAAGGTAATCTTCTTGCGATGCGGTAAGCGTATATTTCTCTTTCATTTTACCTCCAGATCGTTATTTATCACTCTGGTAACTTCTAAAGAATTGATTCAGGTTCGTTAAAGCATTTACCAACGTATTCGTTTCCTGTTCATCAAGTCCTTCTATCATAGCTCTAATCATCTTCTCATGGAAGTTTTTATGATGTTCATATGCCTCTTTACCAAGTTCGCTTAGTGATATCAATACAACTCGTTTATCTTTCTCACTGCGGATCCGATTCACATACCCTTTTTTAACAAGACTGTTAATCGCAATGGTTAACGTCCCAACCGTTACTTTCAATGTTTTTGCTATAGAAGACATATTCTTAGCCGCTTTGTCTCCAATTGCTTCTATGATATGCATGTCATTATTTGTAATATTTTTAAATCGATCATTAATAATAGCTTTTTGTTCCAACTCCATTATATCGTTAAACAAATTGACTAACGTTTCATGAAACGTACTGTATGCATCCATATTATTTCCTCATTTCTATATCGCCTAGGTTAACGTAAGTGTATGCCACGTTTCCCCTAGCTACCATCGGTTTATTTAGATGGGACAACTTCTAACCAGTATCCGTCTGGATCACTGATAAAATATATTCCCATTTCAGGATTTTCAAAACATACACAATCCATTTCTTTGTGTTTCTTTAAAGCTGATTCATAGTCATCTACTTGGAAAGCAAGATGGAATTCGTTGTCTCCTAGGTTATAAGGACGGTCCCATTCTTTTAACCAAGTAAGCTCTAATAAATGAGGTGTTGTTTCATCACCAAGATACACAAGAATAAAACTTCCATCTGGTGCTTCGAATCTTCTTGTTTCTACAAGTCCTAAAGCTTCTTTATAAAATGTAAGAGATTTATCAAGATCAAGTACATTAAAATTATTATGTGCAAATGTAAATTTCATATGCTACCTCCGTTTTAATGAATATATTATTATCTTAACATAGCTTTTCCTTGATTTCAAATAATAACGTCAAAACATAGCGAAGTATATAAGTACTAGTTATCATATTTCCTTGTATTGGCATTGCATTTTTCGATAAAAAGCATTATAATAGAACAAGATAAAGATAGCAATATCACAGTATTTTCTGTGTTATGCATATAAGCCACAAAAGATCAAAATACAAATGACAAATAACCAAAGTACATAGGAACCAAAAACAAATGATATTTTTACTAAAGAAAAATTGTTAACTTACGAAAGATTCTGTAACTACAAAAGATAACTATATACAAACGATAACTATATACAAAAGAAGATAACACATAATACAATAAATGGAGCTGTCGCACTAACTGATTAGAATCAGCAGTGTACAGCTCCATTTTTGTAGCTCTTTTTTAGTATTAGAGCCAAATTTTAAGCATTGCTAAGCGCAAAGTCTAGTCTTTCTATTAAAAAATCAATATCAGATTCTTCAATTACAAGAGGAGGTTGAAAAGCAAGGACATTACGGTAAAGTCCATTCTTTCCTAGAATGATACCATCATCCTTTAGCTGTTCTAATACTGCATCAGTTTTTAAAGAATTAGGCTCATTATTTTCATCTAGTAGTTCCATACCTAACATCAAACCTTTTCCACGCACCTCACTAACAATGGAATGTTTATCCTTCAACTCATTTAGCTTTTTATAAAGAATATCACCAAGTTCTTTGGCTTTATCACATAGATTATGATCAGCGATATAATCAAGTACAGCTAATGCAGCGGTACTTGAAACTGGATTACCACCAAGAGTAGAGGCAGATGGACTTGTAAAGCTTGCAGCGATTTCTTTTGTTGTAGAGAACGCAGCCATTGGAATACCATTCCCTAAAGCCTTTGACATTGTCATAATATCAGGAACGACATTATATTGTTCAATTGCAAACATAGTTCCTGTACGTGCGAAACCTGTCTGTACTTCGTCACAGATGAATAAAACACCATATCGTTTTAGTAATCGACTGATCTCGGTATAGTACCAATCAGGAGGGGTAATGATACCACCATTCCCCTGAATAGGCTCACATATAAATGCAGCAATATCGTTATCTTTTTCTAAGATTTCTTCTAATTCTGAAAGAATCGCATCCGGCGAAGAGGATACAAAATAAATATCGTCAGAAAGATATGGATCTGCACGCCACATAGGTATATCAGTAGCAGACATGGTTAGATATGTTCTTCCATGAAGGCTATTATTTAGAGCAATGAATTTGCGTTTTCCAGTATAAATCCTTGCTAATAACATAGCACCTTCGTTTGCCTCAGAACCAGACATACAAAAGAATGAATTGTGCAAATCACCTGGTAAAACTTCACTAAGTTTTTTTGCCAACTCTACAACAGGACTAGTTAAGTAAACGTTGGTTAGATGCTGTAACGATGTCAATTGGCTGGTTACCTTGTTTAGTATCTCAGGGTTACTATGTCCACAGTTCATAACGGATACACCCGCAAAAAAGTCTAAGTACTTCTTACCCTTATCGTCATAGAGATACTGCATCTCACCTTTAACAAACACAGGTGGATTTTTGTAGAAATAGCCTAGACATGGCATTAAATAATCTTTTCTCATTTGTAGAATTTCTTCTGAGCTATACATGACTTTCCTCCTTATAATCCTAAAGCAGCAAGCGTGAAATCTGTTCCTTCTTGTTTGAGTTCTTCGTATAAAGTTTCGCAAGCATTAAAGTCTTTTAAAGCCTTTTGGTATACAGTAACAATCTTAGTGAATTCCGCTTCATCTAAATGGGCGATTTCTAGACGAAAATGTGATAAGCCCGCCTCATAAAGTCCTTTTAGGATTGGAAGACAGCATATATTCTTGTATAAAAGCATATGGTTTCTACCATGGCAGTCTTTAAAAATCGGATGATTAAAACCAGCTTCATCCTTTAGATATAATAAAGAATCATTCTTTTGATCCACATTATCATAAAGATCATGTTCCATGTACATAACAGTTGGTGAACCGTGTACAATCAATTCAGCCTTTGCTCCTGTAGTATTTAACAACGAGATTGTTTCCAAAAGATTCGCTTCTGGTGAAATAGTATAACGATTAAGACCTAAATCCTCGTATAAACTTACTGCCTTTTTATTAAGTATATTTAAAGGATAATCACCAATTAAATTATTATCATTAAAAGCCCATACTCCACCTATATTGGTTACTAATAGACCATCCACCTGGAGTCCCTTATCTAGCATATGTCTATATTCATCGAATTGGGTATCAAAGGTCATGTGTGGCATACCAAGATAGATTTTAGTATCACCTTTTATCTTCATAAGTTCATTGATTTCTTCTTTGGTAAATGGTTTATCATTTAGAAATACATCGCCTGATAAGTAAATATCATCTACCTTTAGATCAAGACAAATTTTAGCTTGTTTGATGTTATTTACTTTCACACTTAATCTTGGTTTCGCCGTTTGATTAATACTGTGTTCTTCTAGCTGACTATTAATTTTTTGAATTCTCTCATTAGTAATATCTCTTTCTTCCGTTGCCGTACTGAATACTTTACCGCTGCTATAAAGGGTACCTGTCCCCTCATATCTACTATTAATATTGCTAAGTCCTGGTTTACCAAATGCATAAGCTGTAGATACATCTCTTTTACGGTTTTCATAGAGAAGGGAAGAGTCTTTTGTTCGGTCATAAGAAAGCGGATCATCAATATAACGGTCGATTGCATCTGCATATGAATTAATTATCATTGTTAGGTAATCTATATCTCTCATACGTCCTTCTATTTTAAAAGATGTAATTCCACCATCAATTAATTCAGGAATATTCTCATACATAAACATATCTTTTACCGCAAGTGGGAAGTGTGGCTCAGACTCTTTATCCTCTTGCTTAACTTGGTACCCCCAACGGCAAGGCTTTAAGCAGCGTCCTCTATTAGAACTTTGTCCAAATAACATACCACTGTAAATACATTGACTACCATGAGCAACGCACATATCCCCATGTATAAAATATTCTAATTCCATATCTGTTTTAACAGATAAGTATTTACTGTAACTAAGGGAAGCTTCTCTTGAAAGTACTACTCTTGTTACACCTAATTCCCTAAGGGCATACATACTATTAAGATTATGCGTATTCATCATAACAGAAGAATGTACAGGAATATTCACATTAAGTTCCTTAAGTAGAGGAATAACACTTAAATCTTGTACGATTAAGGCATCTGGTTTTACTTCTCCTAGTAATAGAAGAAACTCTTTTAACTCGTCAAGCTCTTCGTTATTGTACATATTATTTACAGTAATATACGCTTTTTTTCCGCATTCATGGGCCATTTTCACAGCTTCAAAAAGTTCTTCATCAGAAAAGTTATAGTTCTTTCTGTGAAGGCGCATGTTTAAATTTTTACCACCAAAATAAACTGCATCACAGCCTAGATTTATAATACCCTTGAAAATTTCAAAGTTACCAGCAGGAGCCAGTAATTCTATCTCTTTGTTGTTAAAATATCTTGACATTTTTATACCTGTAAAGGGGAGAACCCCCTGTCACTAAAGCTCAGTAGATGAACTAAAGTGTGACTACCTTTCCATTATTAATTTCTAAATATATTGTAGCATTTTGTCAAAATTGTTTCAACCTTTAAAGACCTATTCGACATTAGCAGAAGCATGTGTACAACAGCGCTTTTTGTTATTATCTTACTATTGTGTTATTATTGGACCGATTAATGCAAGAAATTATCCTGTATGTGTGTTAGAATTAATATTAGTTCACCTATTCAATTCCACCTATATACCTTCTTCTCCTTTGGTTTTGAATAGTAATATTAATGTATATTGGAGGATTCTTGAATTGAAATATAAATACCAAAAAACCTTATATGCCTGTTTTACAGGTTATATCGTTCAAGCAATTGTTAACAACTTCATTCCTTTGCTCTTCCTTACTTTACAATCCACCTACGAGATTTCATTATCGAAGATAACCTTTCTAGTGACTGTTAACTTCGGATTGCAACTCTTAGTTGATCTGTTATCCATTGGCTTTGTAGATCGAATAGGGTATCGTGCTTCGGCCTTACTTGCCCACATCTTCTCTGCAACCGGATTAATTTTGTTAACAATTCTTCCAGATCTAATGTCCGACGCCTACATAGGAATTTTGATTTCAGTTATGGTCTACGCAATTGGTGGAGGGTTACTTGAAGTGCTAATTAGCCCGATTGTAGAAGCTTGCCCTACCGATAACAAAGAAAAAGCTATGAGTTTACTTCATTCCTTCTATTGCTGGGGTCACGTAGGTGTTGTTCTACTTTCCACTTTATTCTTTGCCATATTTGGTATACATAACTGGAAGTTCCTTGCTATCTTCTGGGCTTCCATACCTATTGTTAATACAATCGCCTTTACTAGGGTACCAATTGCCCCACTCATCGCCGAGAACGAAACTAGTCTCAAATTAAAAGAATTAGTAGGTAAGAAAGTATTCTGGGTACTTATGTTATTAATGGTTTGTGCGGGCGCATGCGAACAAGCAGTTAGCCAGTGGGCTTCTACCTTTGCAGAAAAAGGGCTACATGTTAGTAAAACAATTGGCGATCTTGCAGGGCCTATGTTATTTGCTATTCTTATGGGAACCTCTCGTGCAATTTACGGAAAGTATGGACATAAGATAAATCTGGATCGCTTTATGTTATTCAGTGGTTTCACTTGTATCGTATCTTACCTCATTATTTCTCTTTCCCCATACCCAGTCCTTGGACTTATCGGTTGTGGTTTATGTGGATTATCAGTAGGAATATTGTGGCCAGGAACCTTTAGCATTGCTTCTGCTTCTATACGTGGTGGTGGAACCGCCATGTTTGCATTCCTTGCATTAGCTGGTGATCTTGGCTGTTCTGGTGGACCAACCTTTGTAGGATTAGTATCAAGTGCTTTCTCTGATAACTTAAAAGCAGGAATCTTAGGAGCAATTATATTCCCGATTCTTCTTATTCTTGGTATTATGATTCTAGGTCATCTTAATAGAAGCAAGAATGCTAATGCAATCAATGAATAAATATGCCCTAGCATTCATCTTCAACGTTGTTTATAACCTTTTGATTCTCGAATCATAGAACCCTAAAAAAAGGAATTCGTGAAAGACTTGGAATAAAACCAAGTTCATTTACGAATTCCTTTATAATTATCTATCCAAAATCAGGTCTTGTCAGCAATCTCGTTAAATCCTAACATTGTTTAAAGAACTCTTCAACATCTTCTAAGAACTTGTGAATATTCTCTTCCGTATGAGCTGCAGACAAGAATATCGCCTCGAATTGGCTAGGACCAATATAATGCCCTTTATTCAGCATATGATTGAAATACTTACCGAACAAAGCCGTATCAGAAGTTTTTGCCGATTCATAGTCTACTACTGGTTCCTTTGTAAAGAACATGCAATTTAAGGAGCCAATACCATTCACTACACATGGAATTTGATATTTCTTGGCTAAACCTTGCAGTCCTGAACGAAGTCTCTCTCCATATCCATTAATCATGCTATAGATTTCTGGGTGATCTTTCAGAATTCTAAGTTGTGTAATCCCTGCATGCATCGCAACTGGGTTTCCACTTAATGTACCCGCTTGATAAACGGCTCCAACTGGAGATACAACTTGCATCACCTCTTTACGTCCACCATATGCACCAACTGGCATTCCTCCACCTATAATCTTACCATAGGTAATAAGATCCGGTTTGATATCAAAGTAACCTGATGCACCCTCTAATTGGAGACGAAATCCCGTAATTACTTCATCAAAAATCAGAAGTGCTCCTTCTCTTGTACAGATTTCTCGTAATCCTTGTAAGAAACCTTCCTGCGGTAAAACAACACCCATATTAGCTGCAATTGGCTCAACAATTAAACATGCAATTTCACCTTTATTCTCAGCAAATAATTTCTCTACACTTTCAAGATTATTATATACTGCAGTTAATGTATCTTCTGCACAGCCAGCCGGTACACCTGCGCTATCTGGCACACCCGATGTCATAACACCAGAACCAGCTTTCACAAGCATAGCATCTGCATGACCATGATAACAACCTTCAAACTTAATTACCTTATTACGTCCTGTGTACCCTCTTGCAACACGAATTGCACTCATGACTGCTTCTGTCCCTGAATTCACCATACGTATCATCTCAATAGATGGCACAATTTCACAAATCAACTTAGCCATCTCAACTTCAATTTCCGTAGCTGCACCAAAACTAAGGCCTTTATTAATTGCTTCCAGTACTGCTGCTTGTACTTGTTCATTCTTATGTCCAAGAATCATTGGCCCCCAAGAACCGATGTAATCAATATATTGATTACCATCTACATCATAGAGGTATTGTTTCTCTGCCCTATCTATAAATCTTGGACTACCACCAACTGCTTGAAAAGCACGTACAGGACTATTTACCCCACCTGGTATAATCTCAACTGCTTCTGTAAATAAACGTTCTGATTTATCTGTCTTCATACGATTAAACTGCTCCTTCTATTATTGAATTTGTAATTTTATACGAGTGTCAAAAGGTCATAAACAACATTGAAGTGAATGCTAGATAATATTTATTCATTCTATGACTAACCAGTGCTTGTGTATTGTTAACATAAATAGGCAAAACTCTTAGTCACATACAGCTGCTTCTTTACTGGCGTACTATGACAACAAAATGATAGCGAAACATCTATAGTACTTATTAGTGTGTACTATATAACCGAGCAAGGCGAGGCATGGACGCCGAGACAGCCTGAGCTGAGGCAGGAAGCCGAATCGAAGACGATTCCGCATTTTTCGATACCTATCCGTACACACTTAGAAGTACTCAGATGTACAGCGTGTTTTGTGTTATAGTACGTCAGCAAAGATGCTATGAAAAATTATACGAGTTTTGCTCTGAAAACTAATAATACACAAGGACACCATTTATCTTCAGATGAATAAATATTCTCTAGTATTCATCTAGATATGATAATAAACCTCTGGCACTCGAATACTACCCGATTCTACCTTCTGTGATATACCCTGCAATTTCCTTTGCGTAATAAGAGATGAGAATATCTGCACCAGCACGGAACATACTAACTGCAGATTCAGCAACTACTGCAGCCTCATCTATGTAACCTGTCATTGCTGCTGCCTTAATCATAGAATACTCTCCGCTAACACTATATACTGCACAAGGAACCGGAAAACGTTCAGAAATCTCTTTCACTATATCTAAGTACGCTAACCCCGGTTTTACCATAAGAATATCCGCACCTTCTGCAAGATCTAATTCTGCTTCCTTAATCGCTTCTCTTTTGTTGTGATAATCCATCTGATATGATTTACGATCACCAAAGGCTGGTGCCGAACCAGCTGCATCACGGAAAGGTCCATAGAAAGACGATGAGTATTTCACTGCATATGACATAATTGGAGTATTGATATATCCTGCTCCATCTAATGTTCTACGAATTGCTAAGATTCTACCATCCATCATATCAGAAGGAGCTACCATATCTGCACCTGCCTGCACATGGGATAGAGAAGTCTTAGCTAACAATTCTAAAGTACTGTCGTTATCAACGGTATGGTCATGCAATAAACCACAGTGTCCATGGGACGTGTATTCACATAGACAGACATCCGTAATAAGATATAAGTCAGGAAATTCTTTCTTAGCAAGTTCAACTGCCTTTTGAACAATGCCATCCTGAGCCCAAGCGACACTACCACATGCATCTTTGTGTTCTGGAATACCAAAGAACAGAACTCCACGAACTCCTGATTTTTGTATACGTTCTAATTCATATGCTAAGGTATCTAGACTATAACGATATTGACCAGGCATTGCTGAAATCTCTTCTTTAATCTTTTGCCCTTCTTTGACGAAAACGGGGTAGATTAAACCGTTCTTTGAAACCCTCGTCTCTCTTACCATATCTCGAAGTATTTGACTTCCTCTTAACCTTCTCGGTCTATTTAGTAATTCCATACTATGTCACTATTCCTTTCATAATCTGTCCTTAATACCTGTGACAAAAGGATCATCAAACCTTCTGACACTGGCATTCTATTTATCCAATTATAACTCCATTATCTACTCAAACATTCCACCATACTATCAATAGTAGCCTTTTTGGAAACACAAACTTGCATCCCATACTTAGACGCTGCCGCTGCTGTTTGTTCTCCTATGCAAATTGCCTTAACCTTGGTATAATCCATATCCGTAAGACATGATGTAAAAGCCTTAACACAAGATGCACTTGTAAACATCACATAATCTATCGTTTTATTATCAATACCTATACCAATTCGTGTTGCTAACTCTTCACCAACAAGGTACATAGTATGATATACTGCTACATCCTGATATGCAATCTGATTATCTTCTAAAACTTCTACTATTCCTTCTGTGGCATCTTCTGCACGGTACAACGTTACATAAGGGTTTTGACCAAACACTTCAAGTAAACCGTTCGCCAGTTCTTTACCACAATAGGCATCCGGCATGTAATCAGCTTCGATTCCGTGTAGTCGCAGCTCTTTTCTTGTAGCATTACCAACTACACCAAACCTAACTTCCGCACTATACAGACGGCGTATATCCGTCTTAGTTACCTCTAATAAAGAGAAGAAACTCTCCACACCTTTTGGACTTGTAAACAGTATCCATTGTTCTCCTCTTACTTCACTAATCTTATCAATGCTTTCAGCAAATCGATCTAACTCTTCTTGCTCTTTTATTGTTATTGTTTTTATTGCAGGCATCTCAATAACATGTGCACCCCTTGCACGTAATTTTTCTGTAAGGGTAGAACTCTTCTCTTTTGGCCTTGTCACTACAACCTGAATACCTGCAAGAGATTGCTTTTCCATCCATGCGAAGGAATCCGACAAGCTACATACCTCACCAACTACGATAATAGCAGGAGTTTGAATAAGAGCCTGATCTGCCTCCTCTTTAAGCGTGGCTACCGTTGCAATAACTTTTCTTTGTTTTGCACTCGTTCCTCTTTCTAGGACAGCTGCTGGAGTGTCCGGATTCATACCCGCTTCAATTAACGACTTACAAATCTCTTCAAGTGCTCCAATTCCCATGAGAAATATAAGGGTTGCATTCATCTTAACTAAAGCATCATATTGAATCCTAGATGCTCCCCCCTTTCTCGCATGCCCGGTAATAATATGCACCGACGAGGTATAGTCTCTATGGGTAACTGGTATCCCCGCATAAGCCGGAACGGAAACAGCAGAAGTAATTCCAGGTACAACCTCATACGGAATGTTATACTGCACTAACAGTTCTAACTCTTCACCACCTCGACCGAATACGAATGGATCTCCACCTTTCAAACGAACTACTCTATTCCCTTGTAATGCTTCCTCAAGTAGAATCTGATTAATCTCTTCTTGTGGAACTAGATGATGATTCGCCCGTTTCCCTACATTAATCTTCTTTGCAGAGGCTGGAATCAAAGCTGCAATCTCATCACTCACAAGTGCATCATATACAACCACCTCTGCCAACTCAAGTACTTCTTTCCCTTTCACGGTTAATAATCCGATATCACCGGGTCCCGCTCCTACAAGCCATACCTTACCTTTTCTATTTATCATATATACAGGCCAACTCCTTCCTAACTAGCTATTCTACGAGAACTGCTTTCTACACGAAGAAGAGTTTCATGATTATCTGCCATCTCTTAGTTGTCTCGCTAATGTTTCTCCTAGTTTTGCTGCTTTCTCTATCTCACCATGAATACTTCCAATACGAAAATCTTCACTATCTTCTTCACAATATAGACCTTGTAATCTTATCTCATTACCTTGGATCTGTGCATAACCAGCAATAGGGGAAGAACAGCCTCCATCAAGTGCTGTTACGAAAGCACGTTCACAAGTCGATATAATTTCCGATTCTTTATTAAGAAATGTGTCTAAGAAAGAATAATCGAAATCTCTTCTTCCTTGAATCGCTAATATTCCCTGACCTGCTGCTGGAATCATCTCCTCTGTAGACAATGTTCTTGTAACGATACTCTCTAAGCCTAATCTCTTAATTCCTGCCAATGCAAGAACAATTCCATCGTAGTTTTGTGCATCCATCTTTCTAAGCCTAGTCTGTACATTGCCTCGTATTGTCTCAAATTGTAAATTCGGATAAAGTTTCTTCAATTGAAGTATTCTTCGCTTACTTGAAGATCCGATTATTCCGCAGCTAGCCTCGATTTGAAAGCCATCTTTTAAGATAAGAACATCTCTCGGATCTTCTCTTTTTGAAAATCCAATCAACGGTAAATCCTCTGGTATCTCCATTGGCATATCTTTAAGGCTATGAACAGACAAATCAATTCTGCCTTCTCTAAGAGCGATATCCAGTTCCTTAACAAATAAGCCTTTTCCCCCAACTTTATCTAGACTTTTGTCTAGTATCTTATCCCCCGTAGTCTTCATGGTAACTAGCTCTAATTCAAGTTCTGGATGGGCTTTCCTAATAGCCTCTATAACAATTTGCGACTGTGTTACAGCAAGCCTACTATCCCTACTACCGATCCTAATTCTCTTTCTAATTCTACCTTCCATACGAACACCCCTTCCAATATCTTAAATCTATTACTCTTCATCACTCCTGCACAATGGACTTTAATACTTTCTTTATTCCATCTGTCACTTTTTTGGCCATCTTATGATCGGTTCCACTTGCACTTACCCCAACAACGACAGCATCTTCTTTCGCTATACCAGGGAAATAGAATGTGGATTCCTCCTTACTATCTGCTACACTCACTGGAATTGACAACTTCACACATTCCTGACCAACTTTACGATTAACTATTCTTTGATTAGTTGCAGATACCACAATCGTAGCCCCAATAACATCTCCTACTTGATAGGGACGGGCATGCCAAGTGATTTTCTCCTCTCTCACTAAATTCTTTAGTGAATCCGAGACCTCTGGCGCGATTACTTCTATATTACACCCAAAAGAGCATAATGTCTGTACCCTTCTCGTAGCAATCACTCCACCACCAATGACAACAACTCGTTTATTTATTAAGTTAATGAATATAGGAAAATATGCGCTCTCCATACTTATACTTCCTCATTTCCATTCTTACTAGATGCAATTTCAATTGCCTCAAGACAGCTACTCCACTGGTCCTTATCAAGACTCTCTTTCAAACCATATAACAGATTCGTCACCACTCGATTGGACGCAGCCTTCACAAGCTTTTTGATCTCCTCAGCAGATTCTTGATCCTCTATAATCTTCTTCATCTGTTTATCAATACGATTCAAAACACTAACTGCAGAGGTTCTACCAACGCTTTGGATTAACGGAATGTATTCTCTGAATAGATACCATGTATTAAATTCTTCTTGGTATTCCTCTAATATTTCCATAGCTACCGCAACCGATTGGTTATTAATTGTATCTGTAGCTTCGCCACCTAAACTATCAATATTATATAATGTGATATTGTCTAGATCCGATAATCGTAATGATATATCACGTGGGACTGCCATATCTACTAGAATTCTCTTCTTTCCATCATCTAAAATTTCATGTGTCTCTTCGTATCGTATCGTATGATGAGGGCTTGTTGTGGCACTTACTACAACTGACATGTCAGAAAGTACATCATATCGATCCTGATAGTCAATGCAATGAGCCCCTAGGGGTATATCCACCTCTCTACTCTTATATTGACGCAATGTCATAGTAACCTTAGCACCAACTTGTAATAATCGTGTTGCAGCCAATCTTCCAATTTCACCGTTACCAATCACCAAACAAGGTACATCTTGTAAGGTATCAAATTCTCTTGTTAGCACTATTATCATATTCTCTACAACGGAAGCATTCACCGCTGTAAGATGTACACTTGCTTTTACCTTCTTCGCTGCTGTTATTGCAGTCTGGAATAGTTTCTCTAGTACAATATCTGTCGTTTCTGCTTCTCTAGCATTCGTCAATGCGTCCTTTACTTGCGTAATAATCTGATCCTCACCGAATACCTTTGACTTCAATCCACACGCCAAAGAAAATAAATGCTCTACTACATCGCCACCTTTTCTTTGCGTATTGAAACTTTGATATGCATTTGAATCTATCCCCTTAACACGACAAAGAATCTCATAAGGATCTACACTCTCTTCTTCACAGCTGATGTATAATTCTGTCCGATTGCATGTGGATAATAATACACACCCTGTAAGTTCTTCTTTATACCAATCCATAATCTGATTCATCGCCAACGCTGCTTCATGACGGGTAAAACTAAAACCTTCTCTATATTCAATAGAAGCCTTGCTATGGTCTATTCCTACCATTTGAATGTCCATGCTGACTCCTCCTATCGTTCGTTATTTATCATATATAATAGTGCATTGCAAATCGCTGCAGCTACATTGCTGCCACCTTTTCTTCCTTTCGCTACTATATAAGGGATATCCGTCTTCATAATTAGTTCCTTAGATGGAACTACATTAACAAATCCTACAGGAACACCAATAATCAATTTTGGTGTAATCTTATGCTCGTTAATCATTTCATATAGATGAACCAACGCTGTTGGCGCATTCCCTATCGCAAAGATTACATCCTTATCTAATCTAGCAGCCTTATTCATACTTGCTGTGGCTCTTGTTGTTCCTAATTCCTTCGCTTCTAATGCCACGTCCTCATCAGACATGAAACAGTATACTTCACCGCCATGCTTTGCTAGTGACTTCTTATTAATGCCAGCCTTCGCCATCTGCGTATCTGTAACAATACATGCTCCTGCCTTAATCGCTTCAATTGCCTTGCTAACGGCACCTTCAGAAAACTTCAGATTATCAGCATAATCAAAATCAGCAGTTGTATGAATTACTCTCTTAATAATCATCTCCTGGTCTTCTAGAAATGCTCTTCCTTGTAGTTCCTCTGTAATAATCTCAAAACTACGTTTCTCAATCTCTGCTGGTAACACTTGTTCTAATTCTATCTTCAAAGGTATTCCTCCTTATTATCTATTTGTTTATCAGACGCCCTGTTCCATGATTCGATAGATTGCCTCCATATCTAGGTTCTTACGAATTGCGTCTGCTAATAAGTTATATTGCGTCTCTTTATATTCCTCTATATTCAGTGCATGAACATCTGCCCCTTCATACCCTTTTTCCCTTAATAAGGCTTCTACGATACCATTCACTACGCCTGACATATCAAAGATTCCGTGCACATAGGTTCCATAAATATTTCCAACATTATTACCATCTTCTTTCACGTTACCACTCTTGGTTATATCCGTCAAGTTTGTCAATGGAGTCCCTTTACAATTCGTATCTCCCATATGAATCTCATATCCTTCAAAGTGGGTTCCACATAGATTACTTAAAGTACCTTCCACCTCCTGGAATGTTCCATGTACCCTAGTTCTTGTCTTTTCAGATAGGAACACTGTATCAATTGGAAGTAGCCCTAATCCTTTTACCGTCTTCAATTCAATCTTATCCGTCTCCATATTGTTAGGGTCCGCAATCGTATTTCCTAACATCTGATATCCTCCACATACACCAAAGATTACTTTACCTCTAGCGGCATGTTGAAGAATCTTTGCTTCAAGGCCTGTTTCGCGAAGCCATAACAGATCCTCGATTGTATTTTTTGTACCTGGAATAATAATCATATCAGGATCCATCAGTTCACTTGGTTGCGTAATATAACGTAAAGATACTTCCTCTATATATTCAAATGGATTAAAATCAGTAAAATTAGAGATTCTAGGCAAACGTATTACTGCAATATCAATTAGCCCAGTTGTAGCTTTCTTTGTAAATCGTTCTGACAAGCTATCTTCATCATCAATATCAAGATGACAATATGGCATAACACCACGTACCGGAATGCCAACTTTTTCTTCAATCATACGGAGCCCTGGGTCAAGTATCGTTTTGTCTCCACGGAATTTGTTAATAATTAGACCTTTTACCATAGCACGCTCTTCTTCTTCAAGAAGTAAAATAGTACCTAATAATTGTGCAAATACTCCACCACGATCAATATCGCCTACTAATAATACGGGAGCTTTCGCCATCTTGGCCATTCCCATATTCACAATATCCTCGCTCTTAAGATTAATCTCTGCTGGACTACCTGCACCTTCAATTACGATAATATCATGCTCTTGTTCAAGTTTATGATAGGCTTCTAATATAGCTGGGACAAACTTTTTCTTACATGCGAAATATTCCCTTGCTGACATAGTTCCCACAACTTCTCCATTTACTATGACCTGTGATCCTGTATCATTTGTAGGTTTTAGTAGGATTGGATTCATAAGAACAGAGGGTTGAATCATTGCTGCTTCTGCCTGCATAACTTGTGCTCTTCCCATCTCAAGACCTTCTTTAGTAATGAATGAGTTCAACGCCATGTTCTGTGATTTGAATGGAGCTACTTTATATCCGTCCTGCGCAAACACGCGACAAAGCCCCCCTGCTAAGATACTCTTTCCCGCATTAGACATCGTTCCTTGAATCATAATTGATTTAGCCATTGTCTTTACCCCCTAATCCTCTCTATTACCTAAAACTTCGTATTCCACTTCGGTACTCGCTTGTTTGTGTTCGAATTTTATTTTTCTCATTGCCTTAATTAAAGCTTCATTTTCAACTCTAGTGCGTATTGCAATTCGATAGTATCCCTTTGACAAGCCTCTATAATTACTACAATCACGAATCAATATTCCTTCTTCTAATAATTCCTTGTACCAATCTATTGGATCATAGAAGAATATATAGTTTGCCTCTGGCTCAAAGTACTGAATTCTCAGAACTGATAATGCCTCGCAAAGAAATTCCCGTTCTTTCTTAATATATGTTCTCGTCTTAGCCACATACTCTTCTTGATCTATTGCGACTACACCTGCTGCTTGCGCTGGAATAGACACTGACCAAGGTTGACTTACACTGTTCATCTCAGCTAACAGCTCTACATTTGACGACATTAGATATCCAAGTCGTAGACCTGCCATTGCATACATCTTAGTAAATGCTCGTAAAATTACAAGATTGTTGTACTTCGCTAACTCTGATGTTAGCGTATGGTATTCCGGATTCTCTAAAAAGTCATTAAAACATTCATCTACGACCAATATTATGTTAAGTTCAGCACAGCGATTAAGGATTCGAAGCAATAACTCATGCGATATGGTATTGCCAACAGGGTTGTTAGGGTTACATAAAATAGCCATATTAAGGTCAGGTGTTAGAGCATTTAGATAATTCTCTGCAACAGAAAAACCATTAGCAGAAACAAGTTCATAATAAGCAATTTCACAATCGACAGATTGTAAGGCCTGTTCGTATTCTGCAAATGTTGGACTAACAAGCAACGCTTTCTTAGGCTTACTAGCTAATACCAGTGTGAATAGCACATCTGCAGCTCCATTTCCAAAGTAGAGGTATTCCCCTGGAACATGTAGTTTAGATGATAGTGAGTTTCGTAATCTTCCACAACGTACATCTGGATAACTCGCAATGTCGCGTAAACTATCTCTTGCTGCTGTTAATATTGCTTCATTGACCCCTAAGGGATTAATATTCGCGGAAAAATCGTATTTAGGTTTATACTTGTAGATATCGCCGCCATGTATATTCATCATCGGACTTCCTCCCCTCTTATGTTTAAGATTCACCAAATCATTTAGTCATTATAAAATTCTAGATAACCATACTAACGCCTATCTTGATTCCCATTAGTAAAACAAATGATAAAAATGCACACATATATAACAAATGGTTTGCCCTCTTAATATCTTCTATCTCAATTTCACGGAGAGCATCGCCTATATATTCTTTCTTATGAAGCTTACCAAAATAATACGCATCACCTGCTAGCCTAACACGTAATGCTCCAGCGCACACGGATTCTGTATGAGCTGAATTCGGACTGGCATGTTTGTAGCGATCTCTCTTATAGATTATATATGCGTTCTTTCCGTCCATTCCAAGTATATATGCACTCAGAATCATCATGTAGGCTGAAAATCTTGCAGGAATATAATTAACAACATCATCAAGTTTTGCTGCACATCTGCCTAGATTAATGTATTTGTCATTCTTATACCCTATCATTGAATCCATTGTATTAATTGATTTGTACAAGAATCCTAGAGGTGCTCCTCCTATAATAATGGCGATCAACGGTGCGATACTTCCATCTGAAGTATTCTCTGCTACCGTCTCTACTGCCGCCTTTGTTATTCCAACTGCATCAAGACTCTTCGTATCTCTTCCTACAATCATGGACACCGCATATCTTGCTTTCTCTATATCTTTGTCCATTAACGCACTATACACTTTCATGCTCTCGACTTTAAGAGACTTAGTAGCCAATAATTGATAACAGAAGATACTTTCAATTATAAGCCCCAGATAGACATTAGTCTTATAACAGATAACCAATATTCCTAGCGGAACTCCAGTTGATATAACCATTACAATTATTGCTAATACAATTCCCCCTATTCGTTCTCCTGCTTTTGTCTTCGAAAAACAGCGTCGAATTAGTTTTTCCGTACTACTAATTAATTTTCCGATCAATCGAACCGGATGATAGAGCCAATGTGGGTCGCCTACTATCAAATCCAGGATAAAACCTATGATACATGCATAAATACTATATCTCATACTTTCCATTCACTCTTTTCCTTTACTCTCTAACACTTCCCCTTTACAGTTACGTATCGATCAACAGCTTTTCCAAACCAATTATTCTCATCGATCTCAACCAGATAGCCTTCTCCATTCTGGGCTTTCCAATGGTAGAAATCTTCTAGCGGTCTAGCATATGCCTCAAGAATGGCCATTATCGTTCCCCCATGTACAATCATCGCTGCACACGATATGTTAGAATTATGAATATATTCAACTGCTTCTTCAAAACCCTTAACACATCTCTTACGAAATTCAATTTGATCTTCGCCTTCTGGAAATGGAATTTTGCCTTCTTTTGATAGCCACTCCTGATAGGTAGCATTTTCTTTGAGTTCTTCGTAGGTCATTCCTTCGAATGCTCCAAAATCACACTCTCTTAAATTGTCAATTACATAAGGGTTCTTATCTGGAAAGATGCACATAGCCGTTTGTATACAACGTTTCATAGGACTGGCTATAACCATCTGGGCTTCAGGATACGTATGGTTCCTAAGCAATTCAATTCCTTCTTCACAGAGGGGTTCATCGGTAGCACCAATATAAGCATGCCTCTTATTCCCTGGTGTCATGGAATGTCTTATCATATAGATTTTCATTCATTCGCCTCCTCTTTACTTGATTCGTGTTGCTATTCCACATAATACACGATATACTTCATCTGCTCCCTTTGCTATCTTACAACAGATACGACCGGTACGCTCCCTATACTCTCTCTCAAATGAATCCATAGGAACAATTCCATATCCTATCTCGGAACTTACTATACAAACATCGGGATTCTTCTCTATTATTTCTTTAATTATCAATTCAGGTTCCTTATTCTCGTGTAATACTCTCTTGACTATAAGATGAAAATGGTTGATTATTGTTGCATTGTACAATTCCTCTATAAGGTTATAATTCTCATCAACAATCACAACTTCTTTACTTACATCTTTTGTAGCAATGTCACCGTTTACACTCTCAATACATTGCTTCGCTGCTTTAAGTTTCCCTTGTGCTACACCGCCTATTATAAATTTCACACTATTCCTCCTATCCTACCCCCAATTGCTATCCATATTAAAATTGCTAACTCATTCAATTGAAGGAAATATCCGGCCAAATCCCCTGTGATTCCACCAAACTGTTTTTTGCATATATAATAATGATAAGCAAACATAAGCAGAGACACGACGATGACACCAATTCCAAGGAACAGGTCTATCCACAATAAGGCTATGAAACACACTAAACTATACACAATCATCGTGACTTTTACACGACTTTTGTGGGACATATCCGAGAATGTAGCAGCCAAACCGGTATTCTTAGCAAGTGGAAATGTTACAACACTTAATCCACTGAATGCTCTTGTTAAAACATAGCCTACTGCTATAAGTGGAAGCCCCTTAATAGAGATCTCGCTCCATACTCCAAGGGATAGAACAAAGTAACACACAGCTCCAATAATAGCAAACGCACCTGTATGTGGATCTTTAAGAATCTCTAACTTCTTATCTCTGTCTCCATATGAATGTAGTGCATCTAGCGTATCTAAAAGCCCATCCACATGAATTCCTCCCGTATAGAAGATTGGAAGAACACTCATCAATGCAGCAAAGAAAAGATCACTAATATGAATATGAAAAAGCAAGGTTCCAATTCCATATACAAGTGCTCCTAGCACTGCACCTACTAAAGGAAAGAAACAGAATGCGTATTTCATATTCTTTTCACTCCAATCTACTCTTGGCATAGGTACCTTCGAGTACATGGAAAATGCAATAATACATGGTGCTAACATCTATCTTCCTCCCTTCCTTTGTGATAGATTGGTATGGTATAAACCACTTCTATTACTTCATCAGACATGTCAGCTAATGCTTTATTAATAGCTCCAAGATAGTTTATATATCTTTTTGTCTCTTCATCATAAGTAATCCCATCACTGAATACTTCATTTGTTACAATTACAAGGTTTCTTACTTGTCTTTTAATGTCCTTTACTCCTTCAATGATTCGTTCCACTGTATGCTCATGTGCACCGTTCTCTTGATACATCTCGTTCGCAACTAGATTAGACATACAATCAAGAAGTACCGTGTTCTCCTGTTTAAACTCTAATGATTTCAAATCTACAAAGCATTCTCTCGTGTCGAAATTCTTCTCTTTTCTCATCTCTCGGTGTCTTGCAATCTTACGATGTGCCTCTTCATCAAAAGCAATCATTGTTGCTATATATATTAGATTTTCTCTACTATATGCTAACGTTCGATTCTCGGCAAATTCTGATTTACCACTACCACTTCCACCTGTAACTAGCGTCATCATTCATCAAATACCTCGTAATTATCAATATTAATATCCGCAAATGTGCTCATCTGACGATACACTGCTAATCCCATATCAAGTAATGGTAATACTGCAACTGCTCCAGTTCCTTCTCCTAGACACATATCACATGTAATGTAAGGCTCTAACTCAAGTTCCTTTAAAAGCAGCTGTCCTGCAGGTTCTTTTGAAACATGAGATGGCATCATATAGTCTCTAGCTACTGGGTTAATTCTTGATGCAATCAAAGCCGCTACGGCACAGATGAAACCATCTATTACAATAGGAATACGATACCTCGCTCCTCCAAGGAATACACCAACAAGTCCCGCAATATCTAGTCCTCCCACTTTAGCAAGTACATCAATTGGATCTGAAATATCAGGCTTATTAAGCGTAATTGCTTTCTTAATTGCCTGAATCTTTCTCTCTAGTCCATCCCCTGTAAGTCCTGCACCCTTTCCCGTGACCAATTCCACTGGCTTCTCTAACAATACCGCTGCAATTGCACTACTTGTCGTGGTATTACCAATTCCCATCTCGCCAGTAGCCAAGATCTCATAACCTGCTTCTTTGCATTTCTTAACCGAGTTGATTCCAATAAGAATTGCTTTAATAGCTTCTTCTCTTGTCATAGCTGGTTCCTTGGTCATGTTCTTCGTTCCATATGACACCTTTAATTCTTTCTTAGTGATACTTTCAACATCAACTACCATACCAATATCGATTGGTATCACATTTGCCTTGGCAATACGAGCCATCTGACATACGCTAGTAGCATTCTTTGTAAAATTATCCGCTACAATCGCTGTCACCTCTTGACCTGTTTGTGTAACGCCTTCCTCCACAACGCCATTATCTGCACAGAATACCAGTAAACCACGTTTATCAAGTCTATAATCACACGTTCCTTTCATACCGGCCATATCTATTACAGCACTCTCTAACTTACCTAAGCTAAATAACGGTTTTGCTATATTCAACCAGTGCTTTCTCGCTTCTTCCATTGCTGTCTCATCTTTTGGTTCTATCTCTTCAAGAATTGCTTGTAATGATTTTTCTAACATACGATTTAACCATTCTCCTCTCTATCATCAATGAATTAAGTTATGCATCGCACCTTCTTTATTACACCACGCTGTATCTTGTAATATTCATTAAATATTATCCATTTGTCTCTTACGACACATCTCTATAAATCGCTTCGCAAACTCTGGATTACTATAATAATATAAATGTGGATATCCAGCCAACAAGTTCCCCTTCGCATGCGTTGTGGGATAAGATATAGCTGATGATGTCTTCGTGGCAGTATAATCGGATCCTGTGTCGGTACTATCCCAGTAATGGAATTCATGTCCTCTTAATACTTCATCTTTAGTGGAATACATTGTCTCTTCATTCGCTGTTAATGTTACATACCCAAAACGTACTAATCGATTTGTTTTAAAAGATTCTCCAGAGGTAGCTCCAACCATCTCATGCCATTCCCCAGCTTTGCCTTGCATTCGTTCATGCAGATACATAAATCCACCACACTCTGCAATACATGGCATGCCTGAGCGAATTGCTTCTCGTACAGACTTACGCATACTTATATTCTCTTCTAATTCCTTTGCATACATTTCGGGATAACCGCCACCTAATAGTAAGCCCGTTAGATTTTCCGGAATCGTAGCATCCTTTAGTGGTGAAAATGGTACCAAGGTAGCTCCCATCTTCTCAAGCAAATGGAGGTTTTCTTGATAATAGAAACAAAATGCTTTATCGAAAGCATAGCCGACACGAATGATATCCTTTTTCTCGACCTTAGTATTATTAGCTACCTCATCTACTTCTCTTACCACGAGTTCTGGTGCATTCTCAGCTATCTGAAGTATAAAGTCAAGGTCAATACTTTCTCTAGCGACTTCACTAAGATAATCTAGTTGCTCTTGTAAATTATTAATTTCATCAGGCGTTACTAAACCAAGATGCCTGCTCTCCAGTTGAAATTCTGTTAAAGTAGGTAAGAACCCAACTACAGGAATATTCGTTTCTTCTTCAATTACAGGTTTAATTCTGTCGTACATACCTTTACCGATTCCATTAAGAAGAATTCCTTGAATATTACTATCTTCACGGAACTCTACAACTCCTTTAATAATTGCAGCAAGGGATAAGCTCATACCCTTACAGGAAACAGCTAATATCACTGGCGTCATTGTTTGTTTTGCAACATCATACGAACTAGCAGTATCTTTTCCTAACTGCATTCCGTCATAATATCCCATTACACCTTCGATTATTGTTATCGCCGTGTCAATACTATTCTGATATAGAATCTCTCGTACTACTTCTGGCGGCGTAAAGAACAAATCCAGATTTGCTGTTTTCGCTCCTGTAATCGCTCTATGAAACATAGGATCAATATAATCTGGACCACATTTGCACGCTGCAAGTGCTAAATTACGTTTCTTTAGTTCTTGTAGGATGGCGCAAACCATTGTAGTCTTCCCGCTGCCACTGGATATACCTGTGATCATTACTCTTGGAACTTTAACTTTCCGTTCTATTGTTGAATTCAATATAATGACCTCCTGTTCTGTTATTCTGGTTTGCTTAGGCGTTTGCGAAACTCTTCTCCATGTCGAAAACATATCTGTGTTTTAATGTTGCCATGTAATAATATAGATTGGATTTTGTCCTGTCATCATATGGTAATCCCCTATTGTTCTCGCCTTAGACACTTGTAGCTGAACTACTTCACTTTGCATCTCTGGGTGCTTCTTCTCAAAAGCAAT
The DNA here is from genome assembly GCA_019421365.1 of Lachnospiraceae bacterium. Lineage (GTDB taxonomy): Bacteria > Bacillota > Clostridia > Lachnospirales > Lachnospiraceae > Anaerosporobacter. The sequence goes on along the minus strand of JAHZFJ010000002.1, from coordinate 159,541 downwards.
GGCTTGTGCTACCGTCTCGAGCGCAATCGCATTAAGCACAATACGGACTGTCGGATTCTTCTCCCATATCGTATAGATAATACTTTCTAAATTCCCAGTGGTTCCTCCTAAAAAAACATGTGTCGGTGCTGGTAATTCCTCTAAAGCTTGCGGTGCAAGACCTTCTATTACGCTTAAATTATCAACACGAAACTTTCTCTTATTCTGTTCTATCAACTCTACTGCTTCTGCATTTTTCTCTATGGCATACACTTTAATATCTGGTGACTTACATGCAATCTCAATTCCTATAGACCCTGTACCTGCACCTACATCGTAACAAATCGCATCTTTCGTTAATTTAAGTTTACTTATACTTACTTCACGGACTTCTGCCTTAGTCATTGGAACTTTACCGCGAATAAAGTCCTCGTCATCTATGCTAGAATTAATTTCTTTACATGGATCAAGGTTTTCAATAATAACCGCTGCTAGTTCTTGTTGCTCTCCCCTATATCCTTCCTCAGGATTAATTGTCTGCACCTTTTCATTAGCATAGGATAAGCATTCTCCAACATGAAGTTTGACCTGCTCCATACCATACTCCATCAGCAAATTACAAAGCTGATTCACACTGTCCCTACCGCCTAACAATGTAAATGTATAATAATTGTGATGAATTCTATTAATAATTGCATTGGTCATCCCATGTAAAGACGTCAGATTCATATCCTCCCACGAGAGGTTAAACCTTGAAGCCAAGTATGATACTGTAGTAATTCCAGGTATCATCATAACTTCACAAAGCTCCAGCGCCTTCACTAGCTTCTTAGCTCCACTACAAAAACCCACATCACCAGAAAGAAGAACCGCGACCGGAGATTGTTCTATACCCTCTATATACTCTGCAATCCTAGAAGAATGGTATTCAACATAAACTTCTGGCAAATCCCCCATCTCTTCTCTCTTAATCCATATAGATGTATTTCGAAAACTATCAACCATACGCTTAGCCCCAACCACAACTGGCACCTGAGTAAGAATATCGATTGCCTCCTTGGTTAAGGAACTCTCAGAACCCATACCGATTCCTATTAGATAAACTTTCTTCTTATTCATCTAGTAGTCCTCCTTTCTTTAAATGGTATTCAGCTATACCATACTTAACAAACCGCGAAACGCTCATAACTTTCCTACGTGGTACTAAACTATCATTCTATGAGTAAGAAGCGATAGCGCAGTAGTATAGCACTTCTTAGAGTGTGCTGAATACATAGGAAGGCGAGGCATGGACGTCGAGCCAGCCCGAACCACGGCAGGATGCCGTGTTGAGGGTGTTTCCGCCATACATGTAATCATTTCGCACACTCTTAGAAGTCCTTTGCTACGTAGCGTGCTCCGTCTCATAGAATGATAGATTAGTTCAGCGTTCGATAACATACATGAGTTTCGCTTATTCTACTGTATAGCCTCTTGGTGTTACGATTTTACCTGCAACAACCTTCGTTTGACTATTCCCAATGAATACCGTCGTAAACATATCAACAACAGAATCTCGCAACTGCTGTAGTGTTAGTACCTCGGATTCTTCTCCTTCTCTTCCAATGTTACGTACGATTCCGCAGATTGTGTCCGGGGATTTGTACTCTAACATATAATCACAAACTTTCATGAGATAATCCGCTCTTTTCTTACTAGAAGGATTGTATAGACAAATAGAGAAATCTGCTTGCGCAGCTGCCCTCACTCTTGCTTCAATCTTCTCCCATGGAGTAAGAAGATCACTCAGACTTATTACTGCAAAGTCATGGATCAGCGGAGCTCCAAGCACACTCGCACCTGAAAGAGCTGCCGTAATGCCTGGAATGATCTCTATCTTAACTTCGGGGTAGGCTTCTCCAACTTCATAAATTAAGCCTGCCATTCCATAAACTCCTGCATCACCACTACAGATCATCGCGACTGTCTGCCCCTTCTTAGCCTCTTCGAATGCCAATTCACAACGTTTTACTTCTTGCTTCATAGGCGTAGTTAGGAACTCTTTACCTGCAAAATGTTCTTTTACTAAATCCACATATACCGTATAACCGACGATTACATCACAAGATTCTAGAACCTTAAAAGCCTGAATTGTCATCTGTTCGTAAGCACCAGGCCCAATTCCTACTACATATATTTTACTCATAGTTGTCTCCTTTTAGATACACATTTACCAGTCGTCTTAATTAAATATTACTTACTCGCTTCTCTAAACATTGTTGTGAATGCAGGATTATATAATTCCGAACGGTCATACTCTCCCTCTAATACATTCCCTACAACAATAAGCGCTGTTTTCGTTACGTTATTCTCTTTAGCAGTCTGTGCCAAGGTCTCTACAGTACAACGATATACTTTTTCATCTGGCCAAGTAGCCTTATACACAATCGCAGCTTTCGTATCCGCTGGATATCCACCTTTCATCAGTTCCACTTGTAGTTGTTCTAATAAGCCTGTGCTTAAGAATATTACCATCGTCGCCTGATGAGAGGCTAATTTAGCTATCTCTTCTTTCTCTGGAACTGGAGTTCTACCAGCCATGCGAGTAATAATTACAGATTGAGATACATTCGGTAAGGTATATTCTGCTTGTAGAGCTGCTGCTGCACCGCAGAATGAACTAACTCCCGGACAAACTTCATATGGTATATTATACTTCTCAAGTTCATCCATCTGCTCTTTAATTGCCCCATATAGACAAGGATCACCTGTATGAAGTCTAACAATCTTCTTATTCTCTTGATATGCACTTACCATCACTTCAATCACTTCTTCTAGTGTCATATATGCACTGTTATATACTGTTGCCGACTCTTTCTTGTACTGCAATAGCTCTGGATTTACTAATGAACCCGCATAGATTATTACATCGGCTTCCATCAATAATCTTTGTCCTCTTACTGTAATAAGATCAGCCGCCCCTGATCCTGCTCCTACGAATTGAACCATTATTTATCCTCCTTCACAATTAGCAGTGAATAATAGCTTGCATCATCTGGTATCTCTTCACAGCTTGTATAGATGCACTCACCGTCCATACCACAATTTTCAACCATAACAACATCATTATGATGTTTGCGAATGTATTCCTTCACCATAGGCATCTTACTTGCAACCTTCATGAAAACCTTAGTGCCTTTCATTGTTAACGCTTCTTCCACGCCGTATGAACCTGGGATAATATGCAACTGTTCCGACCGTTCCACTAATCCTTGATTCATTCTTGCTGATGCCGCACAAAAGGATGGTATACCACTTATGATCCTGGTATCAAAACCTGCTTCTTTAATAAGTGCATGTACATAAAGATACGTTGAATATATCGTTGGATCACCTAAGGTAATAAAAGCAACCTGTTTTCCCTGTTCGAGTAATTCCTCAACCGCCTTAGCAGCTTTTTCATATCCTTCTTGCAATTTCTTCTTATCTTTTGTCATAACCGTTGGTAGATGTAAGATAGTTTTATTCGCGATTTCTGGTACACTCTGTACTGCTATACAATATGCAACACAACCTTGGCGGTATGAATCACAATCCTTATTCTTTACGGATTCTTGTACACCATCTTCTAAAAATGGTTCTTCTAATGTGTTATCCGTAACCGCAATGGCGATTACATCACTTTCCTTTAATACTCGGACAGCCTTTAATGTTAATAATTCAGGGTCTCCTGGACCCGTTCCTATTCCGTATAATATACCTTTCATTCTCTACCCATGCTTATGTCATACAATATAGCGCATGGCTCCTTTCATGATGTTTCTATTATTAAATTCTCTGTTCCTTCGGTTTGGCCAAGTAGACCATATTCAACAGAGAATACCATTATTCCGACTTTGATATCCAGTCCAACTCTATGTTGGATATAAAATTGTATGCGATTCATAATTCTCTTCATAACACCTTCTAGATGACCTGATCGTTCTAGTATTGATATCATCTCATCTGTGGTAATTGCCTTCTCAATCGCCTGTAATATTTTCATATCAGCGCCTTCTAACGCCGCATTTGCTAGAAATATTTCCATTCTGGCATCCGCTTGCCTTGAATGTGTGTTCATAATCCCCGCTGCAAGCTTGACAAACTTGCCAACATGTCCAACCATAAGGATCTTCTCATATCCAACTTCCACCGCTGTATCTAAAGCCTCACCTACATAATTGCTACATTTTACTGCCTTATCAACATCTATATGAAGGGTCTCATTCAAAAAATCTGCACCATAATTACCTGGTGTAAGAATGAGTATCTCCTGACCATTTGCCCTCTTTACTTTAATCTCTAGTGCTATAGAATCAATTAATGCACTCTCGCTCATAGGTTCCACTATTCCTGTTGTTCCAAGAACTGATATACCACCTTCGATTCCTAATCTTGGATTGAACGTTCTTCTAGCAATCTCAACCCCTTCTGGAATCTCAATAATAACCTCTATTCCACCATCATATCCCTTTTGTTCACATACCATAGCAACTTCCTGCAAAATCATCTGCCTTGGTACCTTATTAATAGCCGCTTCTCCGATCTTTTGCCATAATCCTGGTAGCGTGACTCTTCCAACTCCTATACCACCATCTAAGGTGATTTGATTGCCCTGTACCCGTCTAACTACTGCATAGACCAATATTCCATTAGTCACGTCAGGGTCATCTCCACTATCCTTACGAATTGCGCACCGTACAGAATCCTTTGACATACTAATATCTTCAATTAATAGATGTAAGGTCACACCTTTAGGGGTCAACAAGGATACCTTATTAACAAGGACTCCATCTAATAGCATACTTGTTGCTGCTTTTGCTGCTGCCGCTGCACAACTTCCTGTTGTATAGCCACTGCGAAGTTTCTTTTTCTGATTAACTCGAGGTGTTGTTTCCATCTAACTTCCTCCCTTATCTACTCGCCTTTGCAAGAGATATGAACAAGTTTCCCACTTACTCTGCTTCCCTTATATGTCGAATAAACATATCTTGTACCACTACTAACTCTCCTAGTCCTTGCAACTTACAATCCACTTCGTATCCTGCTCTCTTAAGAATTGATTTCCATGAATCTTCCTCATCTCCAGCCATATCATTCTTCGCATGATCTCCCGCAACAATCATAAACGGTATCAATAATACTTTCTTATAATTACTCTTCTTCATAAGCCCCATAGCATCTTCTATAGTTGGATATCCTTCCACTGTAGCCATATAAATGTTTGAATATCCTTCGGCTCTGAATGTATAATCAACTGCTGGATAAACTGCATTTGCATGATGACTGGTTCCATGACCCATTAATAAAATTGCTTCATCTTCTCCGACATGATTTTTCTCAACGATACAGTTTACTAACTGCTTATAGTCTCCTGTTTCAGATAAAAGTGGCTTTCCAATACGAATACTATTAAATTTTTTAGCATAGGGTGATAGGTCTTCTAACATATTTTCATTTTCGATTCCGTTAATAATATGAGTTGGTTGAATGATTACATCTGTATATCCGCCTTCGACCAGTTGCTCCATTACCTCTTTTACTGTTGGTACAATTAGGTTATCTTTTTCACGTAACTTTTTAATTATAATTTTACTCGTAAAAGCTCGAAACACTTCACAATCACTAAATTCTTCTGCAATCCCTCGTTCAATTACGTCTATTGTTTTCTTTCTTGTATCTTTATGACTCGTACCAAAACTAACTACTACGATCGCTTTTTTCATATTCTAGCATGACTCCTCTCATTACTCTTTTATTATTTGTGAAACTCTTAATAATGGCGACAAGCATATCAATGTGCTTTATGTCTACCGTTAGGCATTCTTAAAACACAGATATGTCGTCGGCTTGAAGAAGAGTTTTGCAGCCATATTCATTTAATATGACTATCTATACTCATTCCAATAGTCCTATTAATTCGTCTATAGATTTTGGGCATATATTATCGCTTACTTGTTCTATCTTATTAGCCTTCCGCAAAGAATTATACATCTTTAAAACTTTGGGCTCTTCAAGATATGCCCTCTTTCTTAACTCTACATTCTCAAAAACCTTCTGTGGGGTATCCTTTACTAATACCTTCCCATCTTGAATAACAATAATCTGATCTGCCCATGCCATGGCATAATCGCTGTCATGAGTCGCCTGAATTACTGTAATTCCTGACTCATATAATTCATCAACTAAAGCATTTACTAATTGACTATGATAAGAATCAAGCGCAGCTGTTGGTTCATCGAACAAAATCACTTCCGGCTTCATTGCCAAGATATCCGCTATTGCAACTTGTTTCTTCTGTCCTCCACTTAAGAAATGTGTCGGTCTTTTTTTTAGATGCTCTATATGAAGGGATTCTAGCACCGATTCTACCCTATCTCTTACTACCTCTTTATCAAGCCCTAGATTCATTGGCCCAAAGGAAATCTCTTGAAAAACATCCGCACTAAATAATTGATTATCTGGATTCTGAAATACAATCCCAATGGTCTGTCTTAATTTCTTGAGTCCGCTTCTATTATAAGTAATAGGCTCTCCATTCACATGAATATTCCCACTAGTCGGTTTATATACTCCATTTAAACAAAGAAACAAGGTCGATTTTCCTGACCCATTAGGCCCCATAATAGCAATCTTCTCACCTTTATTAATTGTTAGATTCACATTCTGTAATGCTACTGTTCCATCTTCATATCGATAATCTAAATCCTTTATTTCTATCATTGTATTCCCATGCATATCACAATCCACTCTTTCTTGTTACATATTACCTAAGAAATAATAACAGACGATTCCTTCTATTATAATAATACCGAGCATTGTTAACCCTTCCATAATTCGTGGTCGTTCTATTGTACTCAGTACACATAAGTCACCATCATACCCTCTTGATTCCATCGAACTAAATAATGCATTTGCTTTTTGATAAGCACGTATGAATAATACTGCTGCCATCTTACTTGTGGACCTCATTGACGTCTTTCTATCTTTATATCCCAATCTACAATCCTGTGATACTACAATTGCATTTCCTGTCTCTAATAATAAAAAGATAAAACGATAGATTAGATACATTAACTCAATCATTATTTTAGGGAGATGCAAGCTTCTAAGCACTTGGATTAAATCAATCACAGGAGTCGTTACCGCAAGAAAATACAAACAAGTAACAGATGCAAAAGATGACAAAAACAACTGAATTCCTCTTGTTAAAGACCATTCGGTCATATAAATATGGCCACCAGCCAAGGATACAAGTACCTTGGCTGACTCCACATGACCGAATTCAAATATAACTGTTATTGTACTAATAACTAAGAAAACAGGCGGTATACATAACAATCGTAGGTATACCCGAAGTGGCATCTTCCCTACGAAAACAACCAGTGCAAACATCATCAAGAATATGCATAGGGATACCACATTGGATCGACACAAAACACAAATCAATAAGTTACCTACTCCAAAAAGTAACTTGCTATATGGATTTTTTTCTCTGAGCTTCGAGATGTATGCCCATTTATCCATCATGATCATGCAGACCTATTCTCCTTACGGTTTCTTTCTTTTAAAACACCTAAACCATATCCAAAAACACCTGCACCAAGAGCTGCCTGTAAACAGAATAATAACGATTCCGTTTCTCCACCAGGTGGTTCCATAATAGGATCTGCCCATGCTTCATACTCTGGATTAATCTCTGAAATTAAGTCTTCTGCCTGACCATCTGCTCCACCAAACTCACTGTCTCTATGCATAAGTAATGGAACGGTAGCTATTAACACACACAGTACTAATAATAATATAATAACCTTTTTCTTACTCAACTTCACGCACCTTCTTTCCAAAACCAAGTTCTGCTAATTCGGTCTTTGCAAATGATTCTAAGGCAATTACAACAATAACAGTTAAAATACCTTCTATAATTGCTAGTGGAATCTGAGTGACAGCAAACACTCCCATGAATTTACCAATAGAAGCGAATACACCTCCATCTGTACTTGGAAAAGCAAGACCTAATTGCAATGAAGTTACAACATATGTGAATAAGTCTCCAAGAGATGCAGCTAAGAAAATTGCTACATAACGGGATCCTTTACATTTTAAAACTAATTTATATACAAGATATGATACGATTGGGCCAGCTATGGCCATAGAGAATGTATTAGCACCAAGGGTTGTTAAACCTCCGTGGGCAAGTAAGATTGCTTGAAACAACAATACAATAATACCAATTAAGGCAGTTGCTCCTGGGCCAAATAAGATTGCACTTAATCCCGTTCCTGTTGGATGCGAACTGCTTCCTGTTACAGATGGAATCTTAAGTGCTGATAGTACGAATGCATACGCACCTACCATTGCAAAGATGAGAAGCAATCTTCTGTTATCCTTTAATTGCTTCTTGATTGAAAATACACCATAAACTAAGAATGGGAGACACAAAACGCCCCACATAACACAAAAGGATAATGGGAGATACCCCTCCATAATGTGCATCGCTGATGTTACTGGTGCAATACCTAGACTGAGAGCTACTAATATAGATGCTCTGAATACAAGTTTCTGTCTTTTCGACATAAAAAATCCTCCTTTTCTTTCTATTTCTCACCTTTCTTGATACAACAACAGGTACGAAAAGAAAGAGAGGAGGTATTATTCTTTTCCTTACTCTCTAGTTTACTACCTGGTTATATCCCCGTAACCTCGTAAATTCGTTCTCAGTCGGGTGTTCTGGCTTAGGCGTCAAACATAGTACTTCGTCTTCCCATTATTCACAGTGACATAATGAAGTACTACTATTCCCTTACAGCAGCGGGTACTGCGCAGGATTCTAACCTGCTTCCCCATTCATGGATAAATCCATGAATAATCCTGAAAACAAAAACAATATTGAATTTACTTTAATAAGAGTAGCATGTGCATGTATACTTGTCAATCATATGACGTGTATATTATCTCTCGTATTATTACTATTAAAGCCTATGTCCTCATAGCGGTAATCATGCATACAATTCACTCCACAACCTTAAAATCTTTGCTTGTAATTATATGACATTTCTATATTTATTATACATAATGAGTATACTATTGCTGAACTGATATAGGTATAATTGTTGTCCATGTTATTTGCTTCCACAATTTTTGCTCTAAATAGACACATGCCAGATATGGTTCTTGTAAGCTCTCTAGCTCTTTATCTGTATTCACATAAAACCTAGACGTATATGTTCCCTTCTCATCTGGAAATCCGAAACCGATAAGGGAATATAAACCCTCAGCCTCTTCATCTGATCCAATAGAACCAGTTATGTAGAAACTAGAGTCCTCCTCCTCCGAATAAGTGAATCTAGACTCGTCTTCGATATACGGATAAAACACAATATTTGCATCTTTTTTCTTTGTGATGCTAACATCTAATATATAGTCGCAGTCCACATATTTGCCTGAATCATTCTTTCTTAAAATAGTTTGAATAGATATGTCTTCCTCCGTTGAAGATGCACGTAAATTATAGTCGATAATCTTATAAGCAACTCCAAACAATAACACCACTACAATAACTGCCAGTATTACTCTTATAACACGCTTCATCTACTCATTTCTCCTTTACATATAACAATAATACCATCATATGCCAATAAAATCCAGTAAATGCTTGGGTTTAATTTCATCCATATACATTTCATTAATTCTAGGCTATACTTAAATCAAAAAATCAGGAGGATATATACATGCGTTACGTACTATTTTCATTTACAACAAAAGCTGCAACACTTAGTAGCCAATTGCATATGCACATTATTAATAACAACAATAGTTGTACTTCTTATACAACCATTAAATCAGACCTTCCTCCTTACCTTACAAAACTTAATCTCCCGCTAAAAGAACAAGTGAAAGAAATCTTTCATAACGTAGATGCCATTATCTTTGTAAGTGCTTGCGCAATAGCTGTTCGCTCCATTGCACCATATCTCGAGAGTAAAACGACTGACCCTGCTGTCATTGTCATAGATGAACTTGGCCAATATGCAATCTCTCTATTATCTGGTCATATTGGAGGTGGTAATGAATTAACCACATATGTGGCGGGCCTCATTGGTGCTACACCAATTATCTCAACAGCTACTGATTTGAATAATCTCTTCGCTGTTGATGTCTTTGCAACTAAAAACAATATGTATATTGATAATATGACTCTAGCTAAACAAGTATCTAGCGAACTACTTGATAATAACGAAATCGGGATCAGCAGCGATTTCCCAGTTAACTCTCCGTTACCTAAACAGTTAGTTCTAGTATCAGATGACTCAAATGTACATTCACAAACGAGGCTATCGATTGAACCTCAAAATGGTCTTACAACACAATCACCAGACGAATTCCCCTTAGGTATTTTCATCACTCTAGACGAATATAAATCTACCTTTGATAGAACACTTCATCTTATCCCTAGAATTATCACCCTAGGCATTGGTTGTAAGAAAGACACTCCTATGGAAGTTATAGAATCTATGGTACTCCATACACTAGCTAGCTATCATATCTCTGTACATGCAGTGAAACAAGTGGCAAGCATTGATTTGAAAGCTAATGAAGTAGGATTATTAGATTTCTGCCAAAAATACAATCTTCCATTCGTCGTGCATTCAGCTAAAGAATTGTCTTCATTAACTGGAGATTTCACGCCATCCCCCTTCGTAAAATCTGTTACTGGGATTGATAATGTATGTGAAAGAGCTGCAATTTATCAGGAACCAACCGGTACTTTACTTATTAAAAAAACAGCAGCAAATGGTGTAACCATTGCCGCCGTTATTTGTCCATTCGCTGTTTTCTTTGATTAGAATCAGACTTAAATAGTAAGTCGTACAAATAAGGCATAAGCATCGATCTCTCCATACCCCCATATATTATTGGGGTATATTAATGTATCCTTACGCCTTGCTCCACGAATAATTAGTGTATTAATATTATTACCAGTTATTGAAGTATAGTTCCCTCGTACCACTGCCCATTCTAAAACCATAGCAATAATACCTACCGTATGTGCTGTTGCAGCTCCTGTACCTGTTAACGTGCCATATCGATTATTTGGTAATGCGCAAGTAAGATTATAGCCTGGTGCTGCAACATCTGGTTTTACTACACCTGATCTAGTATACCCTCTACTTGATTCTAATAATATGCTTTCAGTATTTTGATTATAAGCAGTTACGGTCAGAAGACTTTTAGCATTTCCTGATTCTGTGATGGTAGTATTAGGATCTGGATTTAGGAAATATGTATCTTTAGAAATTATTTCTCCAGATGGTAGCCATACATTAAAAGAAAAAGCCTCCCCTTCTATATTTTCAACTTGAAAACGCCAAATTCCCTGAATTGGATTACTAAAACGAAGAATTATAAGTTGGTTTCCAGTTTCCTCCTCTAAAACAATATTATTTACCCAGACAATACTCCGGCTATAGATAAATTTATTTTCAACACAACCATCTCTTGTTGGGTAAATAAATTTTGTTGATTCTCCAGTTGGGGTTATAATTTCAATCGCAAGTCTTGCTATAGGATCTGGCCAAATCTCCATCCAAAACAACTTATCTTTTTCGTCCACTCTAAGTTCGAATTCCTGATAACCTGATGTTGAGTTTATTCTCCCAAAGTAATGCCTTTGGGTGTTTCCTTCATTTCCAGCTGGGATAGCAAGCCCGATACGAGAGGTACGCGATAGATAGTCTAGGTAAGTACTTGTGGCTCCTCGTCCATCATGTCCACTTTGACTAGTTCCAAGCGCAACACATATAGCAAGTGGTCGATTTAATTTCTTTGAAACCATAAGTAAATAGCGTAAGCCAAGTAAAATATCCGATTCTTGATAACATTCTACATCCTCTTGAATAAAAAATATATTATGTAGATTTTTTTTAGCTCTTTTAAGCTTAACTACTACTATTTCACTATCAGGTACAATTCCGCTAAATGAATCACCGGACTTTTCCTTTCCTGCTATAATACTTGCTATAGCAGTGCCATGTCCATTCGTATCTACCGATGGTACCATGGTTAAAGGATTGCTTGATTGTAGTGCGATATTAATTTGTTCAGAATTGTATTCAGAACCAAACGTAAATCCTTCCGGTGCCTTTCCTTCCTGTATACTCTGATCCCATATGTGAAGTATCCTAGTAGTGCCATCATTGTGCCGAAAAGCTGGATGTTCATAATCAATTCCCGTATCAATAATGCCTACAATTACACCCAGACCATACAAACCTAGATGAGGATTTCTTTGAACTCTTCCAATATTTGATTTTTCCATACTTATATCTGATTCTAATGTGAATATAGAGGGGAATCGGTGATATGGTTGCCTACCTAAATCACATGGAGAATTTTGATCATTAAATACATGCATTCTTTGTATATATTTGATTCAGCATACGATAATTAAACAGATAATCGTTCGAATATACCGCTCACATCAATTCTTCCATATCCCCATACATTATTGGGATATATGTAATCTACATCTCGATATGCTCCTCTAATAATCAAGTTATTAATATTGTTTCCGGTGATTGATACATAATTACCTCTTGTCACTGCCCATTCTAAAATCATGGCTATTATTCCAGTCGCGTGCGCTGCAGCTGCTCCAGTACCAGTTAAAGCTCCATATTGATTATCTGGTACCGCGCATGTTAAATTATACCCTGGTGCCGCAATATTAGGTTTTATCGCCCCAAACCTATTATAACCTCTACTTGACTCCATCAATATGCTATCATTATTATGGTTATAGGCGGTTACCGTAAGCTGAAATACACCATTCCCTGGGGATGTAATGGTTATATTGGGGTCAGGTTCTAAAAAATAAGTGTCATTTGATATTAAATCTTCTGAAGGCAACCACACGTTAAATGACACATTTTCTTTATCAATACTTAGTAGTCGGAAACGCCAAACTCCTTGCATTGCATCTCTAAATCGAACCAATATCAGTGGGTCTCCAGTTTCTTCTTCGAATAATATATTATTAACCCATATGGTAGTATTAGTAAAAACAAAATGGTATTCATTACATACTTCTATCTTAGGATATATTAGTTGTGTTGTTTCTCCTGTTGGCGCAGTTATAGCAATCGCGAATCGACCTGGTGTATCCACCCATACTTCCATAGAAAACTTTGTATCTTTACTATCAACATGAAGCTCAAACTCTTTATATTGTATAGCCTCTGTTATACTTCCATAATAATGCCTTCTCCTATTTCCTTCGTTTCCCGCAGCTACTGCTACTCCTGTTCTAGAAAGTTGTGTAAGATAGATTAAATAGCTACTTAAAGCTCCTCGTCCATCGTGTCCTCCCTGGCTACTTCCTAATGCTATACATATTGCAATTGGTCTATTCAATTTCATTGCCATAGAATGAACATACCGAACCCCAAGCATAATATCAGATTCTTGAAAACAGGTTGCATCTTCTGGAATGAAAAAGATATTTTTTAGATTTTGCTTTGCCTCTTTTAATTTAACTACCACCAATTCCGCTTCTGGTACAACACCACTAAATGAATTCTCAACATTCTGGCTCCCCGCTAATATGCTCGCAATAGCTGTTCCATGTCCAATCGTGTCAGTTGTTGGTACAATGGATAATGGATTAGAAGATTGTAATGCTTGATTAATCTGCTGCCTATCATACTCTGAACCAAAAGTAAAAGCCTCAGGCACTTCTCCTTCCTGAATGGTTTGATCCCAAATAGAGAGTATTCTAGTTGCCCCGTCACTCCCCCTAAAAGCTGGATGCTGATAATCAATTCCTGTATCTATCACTCCGACAACAACTCCCTGCCCATACAGTCCAAAATTAGGATTTCTCTGTATTTTGCTCACATTTGATTTTTCTAAACTTGCAGTTGACTCTAATGTATATATAGATGGAAATCTATGATATGGATTCATTCCTAAATCACAAGGATTCGGCTGCGTAGCTGATATATGAAGTAAAGAATGTCTTCCATTCAAATATGTAATATTGTTCCCCATATCATAATAAGGAACTATAACATTATCTATTATTTGATCATAATATTTTTCATCAAGAATCTCCAAGATACAATTCGCCCCATTATTTTAGATTTTATAATAATATATGTTTTAATGCTCTTAATATGTACCTTCATATTTACTGTATACAATCTAGATTTTACCGTTTATACTAATTCTAATGTAACTTGAATTGTATGATAAAAGGGAGGTATTATGAAACGCATTTTACTCTTTGCCGGAACAACTGAAGGACGCATTCTGGCTGAATATCTAAATACATTAAAAATAGCTACACATGCATGTGTAGCCACTGAATATGGTGAACAACTTTTATTAAATCTAGAATATGTAGAAACTACATCAACTCGCTTAACAGCTGATGATATGATTTCACTTATAAATCAGAATCCTTTTTCAATTGTGATTGATGCTACACACCCTTACGCAACTGTAGTATCTGCCAATATCCAATCAGCTTGCAAAACAACAAATACAAAATACTACCGTGTAGTACGTGAATCTTCTGAATTACTTACCAAAGATACTCATATGGTGTTCGTTGAATCTGTTGAAGAATCTATAACTTATCTTAAGGAAACAACCGGTAATATCTTCGTAACCACAGGTAGTAAAGAATTATATAAATACACACAGCTTCCTGATTATGAGAATCGTATCTATGCTAGAACACTATCCTCGCCAAATGTTGTAAAAGAATGTTATGAACAAGGAATTCAAGGGAAGCACCTTATCTGCATGCAAGGACCTTTCTCTGCAGAACTCAATTATGCCATGCTTCTTCATACGGATGCCAAATATCTCGTAACAAAAGAGTCTGGCTTACCAGGTGGTTTTGCCCAGAAGATTGATGCTGCCAAACAAGCTGGTGTGACTTGTGTTATTATCGGTAGACCAGAGGATGTCAAAGGGTATACCTTAGATGAGATGAAAGAAGTTATAGATGGTCTAGGTTTTTGCTAACCATAAGCGATATATTTCGCTCAAGGTGTACGCCTCCCGATGCGTACACCCTTAAAAAAATAGAGCCTATACAATTACTTAATCGAAGTAATTGTGTAGGCTCCATCTAATATAATACGATATCCTTAAATATTGTAAGTCTTCCCAGCCAGTTTCAATCTTGTCATTGCACGTGCTAAAGATGCGCTAGAGTGATAGTATTCTTGCATACTCTGTTTTTGACGTAGCTGTTCCTCCGCACGCTCTTTCGCTTCTCTCGCTCTTGCAATATCAATTTCTTCTGGATGCTCTGCAGTCTCAACCAGTAATGATACACGATTATTAGCAATCTGAACAAATCCAGTTCCAATTACAGCATACTGCCATTCTTCACTATCCTCAGGTAAAAAACGCATCTCGCCTTCACATACTGCAATTACCATGTCTTCATGGTTTGCTAATATTTCTTTTTGTCCATCATACTCTGGAATAATTAGTGCTTTACACTTTCCTGTAAAAAAAACTCGATTTGCAGACAATACTTTAAGATAAAAAGTATGTTCCATATCGATACCTCCTAGGACGTAACATACATCTTATGATGCCTGTTTTGTCATATTCTCAGCTTTCTTTTTCACGTCTTCAACTGTTCCAACGTTGAAAAACGCAGCTTCTGGATATTCGTCCATATCACCATCTATAATCGCCTTAAAACCACGAATAGTTTCTTTTAACGGTACATATGCACCTTGGATTCCAGTAAAGTTCTCTGCCACATGGAATGGTTGAGATAAGAACTTTTGAATCTTTCTAGCACGAAATACAGTAGTCTTATCCTCATCAGAAAGTTCTTCCATACCAAGAATTGCAATAATATCTTGTAGTTCTTTGTATTTTTGTAAAATTTCTTGTACCTTTCTGGCAACATTATAGTGTTCTTCTCCTACAATATCTGCTTCCAAGATACGAGAAGTTGACTCAAGTGGATCTACCGCAGGATAGATTCCCTGTTCTACTATCTTTCTAGATAATACTGTAGTAGCATCTAGATGAGCAAATGTTGTAGCTGGTGCTGGGTCAGTCAAGTCATCGGCAGGTACATAAACTGCTTGTACAGAAGTAACAGAACCATTTCTAGTAGAAGCAATACGCTCTTGTAGCTCACCCATCTCTGTTGCAAGTGTAGGTTGATATCCTACTGCTGATGGCATACGTCCTAAAAGTGCCGAAACCTCAGATCCTGCTTGTGTAAATCTGAAGATATTATCGATAAACAATAATACATTTTGATGTTTTTCGTCACGGAAATATTCTGCCATAGTAAGTCCAGTTTCTGCCACACGCATACGAGCTCCTGGTGGCTCATTCATCTGTCCAAACACTAATGCTGTCTTTTCTAATACTCCAGATTCCTTCATTTCAGTCCAAAGATCGTTTCCTTCTCTGGAACGTTCTCCAACTCCGGTAAATATTGAATATCCACCATGCTCTGTTGCAATATTACGAATTAATTCCTGAATTAATACAGTCTTACCTACACCAGCTCCTCCAAAGAGTCCGATTTTACCTCCTTTGGAATATGGTGCAAGTAAATCAATAACCTTAATTCCAGTCTCTAATATTTCTACTGCAGGACTTTGCTCTTCAAATGATGGCGGATCTCTGTGTATAACCCACTTATCACCTTGAATTTGCTCTCCTCCATCAATTGCATCTCCTAAAACATTGAATAATCTTCCTAATGTTTGCTCTCCAACGGGTACTTTGATACCACCCCCAGTTACAGTAACTTCCATATCTCTATGCAAGCCTTCACTTGAAGCTAACATAATACAACGTACTGTATTATTTCCAATATGTTGAGCCACTTCCATAACGCATCTCTTATCGCCATTTTCTACTTCTAACGCATCTTTAATACTTGGAAGATCATTACTATCTTCAAACTCTACGTCCACAACAGGTCCCAAAACCTGTATTATCTTTCCTGTTTTCACTCAATATCCTCCTTTCTACGCCGCTAGACTCTATCGCTTTTTCTTTTTCTTTTGTGCCTTTGCACCACTAATTACCTCAGTTATCTCTTGGGTAATTGCTGCTTGTCTTACACGGTTATAAAGAATATCTAATTCATGTAATATATTTTTCGCACTATTTGTGGCTGCTTCCATTGCCATCATTCTTGAATTCTGTTCACTACAATAGGATTCCACTAATGCACCATAGATAAAACCTATAACATAATTCGGTACAATTCGGTCCATCACCACATTAGGTGACGGACGAAGAATTAATTCAGTTGTTGGAATATCAGCGGGAATCTCTGTTTTAAAATCTGCTTTTTTTAAAGGAAGCAACTGTACCTGTTCTGCTTGTGTTTGAACTGCATTGATTTGTTTTGTATATATGATGTAGACTTCATCTAATTCATGCTTCTCATAACAATCTAAAATTGTCAATCCAATTTTCCTAGCCCTATGTAGGGTTGGATTTTGCACTGTATAATGAAATTCCTCATCAATATTCACACCATGCTGTTCAAAATAATGACGTCCTTGTTCTCCTACAACAAATAATTTCGTGTTTTTATTTTTTGCTAGCTGCTTCTCTGCTAACTTCACTACATTATGATTGTATGCTCCAGCCATTCCTTTATCAGCAGTTACAACGATATAACCAATCTTGCGATCTTTCTCGTCCTTATCTGATTGGAAATAGATATCTTCCATATCTGGAATATGCCTTAAGATACGAGCCATGGTTGATTGTAGAGTAAAAAAATATGGCTCTGTATCTTCTAAACTTTTCTTTGATTTTCTCAATTTAGTAGATGAAATCATGTACATTGCATTCGTGATTTTCATTGTGTCCTGTACACTCTTCATCCTTTCCTTAATTTCCTTTGCATTTGCCATATTAACACCTGCTTATTTTTCTACAATTCTATTTATTTCCTTGAAATTCCTCAGCTGCTTTTAATATCTTAGCTACTAGTTCATCTGTAAGTACCTTTTCATTATCAATCGCCTGGCAGATATCCACATGATGAACATCCATATAATTCAAAATATCATTTTGATATGATTTAACTTGTTTTGTTTCCACACTATCAAATACGCCATGATTTGCAAGGCATAAAGTAATAACTTGTTCATGTAATGACATCGGATTGCAAAGAGGCTGTTTTAATAGCTCCATTAAGGCTTTTCCATGTTGTAACTGTGCTTTCGTTGTATCATCTAGATCAGATGCAAACTGCGTAAACACTTCCATTTCACGATACTGAGCTAAGTCAATACGTACACTACCTGATGCTTTCTTCATTGCTTTCGTCTGCGCTGCACCACCTACACGGGATACAGAAAGACCAACATTTACCGCAGGACGTGTACCTGCGAAAAACAGATTACTTTCTAAGAAGATTTGTCCATCTGTGATAGAAATAACATTGGTTGGAATGTACGCTGATACATCTCCTGCTTGTGTCTCAATTATTGGTAATGCAGTAATAGAGCCACCACCTAATTCATCACTTAATCTACTAGAACGTTCTAATAATCTAGAATGTAAGTAGAATACATCACCTGGATATGCTTCACGTCCTGGTGAACGCTCTAATAAAAGTGAAAGAGCACGATATGCTACTGCATGCTTTGATAAATCATCATAGATGATTAATACGTCCTTACCATTATGCATAAAATGTTCCGCTAATGCTGTTCCTGCATATGGTGCAATATATTGTAAAGATGCAGGATCGCTTGCTGTTGAAGACAACACGATGGAATATTCCATAGCTCCATGCTTCTCTAATGTTGATACAATCTTAGCTACGCTAGATGCTTTTTGACCAATTGCTACATAGATACATACTACATCTTTACCCTTTTGGTTAATTATGGTATCTGTTGCAATAGAAGTCTTACCAGTCTGTCGATCTCCAATGATTAACTCTCTTTGTCCACGACCAATAGGGAACATAGAATCAATTGCTAATATACCTGTTTCCATTGGTGTATCTACGGATTTACGATCTACGATACCTGGCGCCTCATGTTCAATTGGACGATAGTCTGTAGAAGCTATCTCACCTTTTCCATCTATCGGTTCTCCTAAAGCATTTACGATTCTACCTATAAAAGCATCTCCTACTGGAATACCTGCTTTTTTCTTTGTTCTACTTACTTTTGTACCTTCTTTGATTCCAGTATCCTTTCCGAATAAAATACATCCGATTTCATTCTGACGGATATCCTGAACCATTCCTTTTACTCCATTATCGAATATTACGATTTCACCATACATGGCATGGTCAATTCCGTATACGGTTGCAATACCATCACCAACCCAGATGACAGTTCCCGTTTCACGGCTTTCCATATCCCAATCATAGCTTTCTATCTCACTTCGGATAATGGAGATGATATCTGTTGCACTTATTGCGCCCACAGTATTCACCTCCCAGTTAATTTTCTTTCAAGCTGTTTAAGACGTCCTTCATAGCTCCAGTCATACTCTTCCCAGCCAACACTAATGCACATTCCGCCAAGAAGATTTTCATCAATACAAATTTCCGTTTTTATTTCTTTACCTGGATGTTTCTTTTGTAGAAATTCCATGACCTGAACTAGCTTGTCATCCTCAGGTTGTTTTGCGCAAATGATCTTGGCTTGCAATATATTATGCTTTTCGTCCCAATATTCATCAAATGCTTGAAATATCTCTTCTAATTCATATGTTTGTCCATAGTCACACAAGCGTTTTAAGAAATTCTTAAATGTATCCGGATAGGATTCCACCTCAGCGATTTTATCAATTAAATGATGTTTATTCTTAAGTGGAATTACTGGATTATCTAATACTTCCTTAAGCTTTGGTGTGCTGTTATATAACACCTTAAAAGCCTCCATGGTTTCTCTTTGTAGAGATAACTCATACAATACTTTTGCATTATTAATTGCTTCCTGTGTCATGAACATCACCTGTCTTCATAATCTTTCTAGCCGCTTGAATAGCCAACTTAGTTATCTCATCTTGTGCTTCCTTCTTGGCTTTTTCTTGTTCATTCATAATATCCGCTTTTGCCTTAGAAAGCATATGCTCTGTCTCTTCACGCGTCTTCGCAATTGCGTTATTATATTCTACTTCTGCCCTCTTTTTTGCCATGACAATAATCTCTTCTGCTTGACCTTGGGCTGTTGCTAACTCTGCTTGGTATTCATTCTTTAGCTGTTCTGCTTGTTTTTTAGTCTCTGCTGCATTTGTCAACTGATTTTGTATTAGTTCTTCCCTTTGACTAACAACATTCATTACTGGTTTTAGTAAAAACTTTTTTAAACCAAGAAATAAAACTAAAACATTTAGAACGGTAAAGAATAACGTCCATCCATTTAAACTTAACATATTCTCACCTGTCCTTGATTATCCTAACATTAAGATAATTAACAATGCTATAACGAAACCGTAAATAGCTGTTGCTTCTGCTAGTGCACAACCAAGTAGTAATGATTTACTGATTTTGCTTTCTGCTTCTGGTTGTCTCGCAATTGCATCTGCTGCTGCCGCTGTTGCTTTACCAATTCCAAGTCCTGCTCCAATACCTGTTAATACTGCGATTCCTGCTCCGATTGCTACTACTGTTGACATAATATATATCTCCTTTTCTTTCTGTTATTAATTTAACTACTCTTCAGTTGCTTCTTTTACAAATAATGCTGTTAAAAATACAAAAACGTATGCCTGAATTAATCCATCAAAAATATCAAAATAACTGCTAAATACCACTGGTATAACTGCTGGTACTATTATCTTAATGAGTTCCATGATAACAAATGATCCTAAAACATTACCAAACAAACGCATACATAATGATAATGGTTTTATAAACACCTCTAGGATATTAATTGGTAATACGATTGGCATTGGTTCAGCGAAACTTTTGAACCAACCTTTGATTCCCTTTTTCCTAAATCCTGCAACCTCAATTAAAATTATACTCATAATTCCGAGTGTAGCAGTTACATTCAAATCCTTGGTAGGTGGCTTAAACCCAAACAACCCAATCAAATTAGATATTCCAATGTAAATTCCAACTGCAGTGAGATACGGTATATATTCCTTTCCGCTTCCTCCCATCACATCGTCGAAAAAATTATGCATGCCTGTTACAGCGGTCTCTA
The DNA here is from genome assembly GCA_019421365.1 of Lachnospiraceae bacterium. Taxonomy (GTDB): domain Bacteria; phylum Bacillota; class Clostridia; order Lachnospirales; family Lachnospiraceae; genus Anaerosporobacter. The sequence continues at coordinate 138,353 of JAHZFJ010000002.1, read as the reverse complement.
AGATTACCTGCTTCTTTCCTGGCTGCACTACATTTAAATTTCTTACAAAGATAATGCATGCCAAAAACAGGATACACATAATAATCCAGGATACTACAACAGATTCTGTTATTGGAATTCCTCCAAGAATCGGAATTGTAAATACCGTTTCACAATTCAGCTCTTCCAATAATCGTTCCACGAGTGTATCCATTTATCTTTCCTCCTTAGGTCCTTTCCTAAATAGATCAAACAATACCTCTAAACTTATTTTAAAAATTTATATATATACATTACTCTGCTACACGGGACTGCCAAATAAATCTTAGCCATATTACCTTGTCCTCCCTTTCTTCCTCTTATAACGATTAAATCCTGAGTTACTCCTTTACTAACTTTATTATAGTTATAAGCATGTACTCAATTTGCCCCATATTCTAATTTGGTTATATATGGGTTCCTTGTTTATCCACTATATTATAACTCAAAAAATTATGGTGAAAAGTCTTTTTTTCTTTTTCTACCTTTTTAAAAAAAACGACGTATTTCACCATATCTTTTTATGTGTTTTTACTACAAACTCACATATACCTCTGTAATATTGTCCTAATATTCATTTATAATCTTACTATTATTTATTATTTATGCACAACACTATGTCGATTCATGTCGAATCGTATCATCCAGGTTTTTCTACTAATATCCATGAATTTTAGCGCAATATTTACACTTTTAGTTTTAATTTTGTTTTATGTAAATGCTCCTTAAATTCTAGGAAAATTTCCCTTGCATTATAAGTAATCTAATCCTATTTTTTTCCTTTTTCAAGCATAAAAAAGAATCAAATTAGCTCTGAAAAAACAAGTTCTTTCAAAGTTAATTCGATCCATTTTTGGTATATTTATTAATATCCGGATACTATCACCCTAGCGTTGCGCCAGGGCTTTTTACACCCGATAAGTTAGATCACCCAGTAGTTACCATGGAATACAACCCAGCGGTACGTATCAAAACACAACCACTTATTCAAGAATGCAACTTCTCTTCTCTCATCTAACTCCTGATATTCCTGTAAGAATTGTTTTAATTCTTCCTCTGAATTCACCTTAGCCGCGAAGCCTCTTCCGTTTGTAATTGGATGACCTGCATAACGATATTCTTGTAATGGGAAAATATCTGCGATCTTTCCATCTCTGATTTGAATTGCTACTTTATCACGTAATTCTAAGATATCAAAATACTCTGGATATTCGTAGCTCTCACCTTTTAGTGGAATGGCATCTCCGATTGTATATGTATTTGATGATACTCCTGTCTTATTTACTGTAAATTGTTCTACATTATAGTAAAATTCTTCGAAGATATCGCCTCTAGCCTTCAACTTACCATTACGGAAAGTCTCTAATTCTTTGTTCTCTTTCTCATCTTCTGCTTGTGTTATTATTCCGCCACCTGCAACATCATACCCATCAACGATTACAAATCTTCCTGTAACCTGACTATGAGCGAATTGATCAAATGCTACGGGTTCATTGGTGGTTATAATAACCTCAGCAACATCATTGAGTGCAATCTTTTGAACCTGTTCGCTAAAATCCAAACTTGAAGCATCAATAACTTTAATAATCTCTTCTAATTCCCCTTCGATCTCCCTCGTTGCTAACTTAATTTTATATTTCTTATTCTTAACAAGATTATTCTTACCCATCCAGAAGATACTTGCCCTAAAGGAGTTAGTTACAAGCGGTTTGCTATCTTCAAATGCAATAATCTCTCCACGTTTATTAAAGAATTCATCGCTTACCGTAATACCCACTGCCTGACCGGCCGATACAACATCTGTCTTATCCCTGTCTGCCCAGTATTCAATTGTCTTAACCGTCGTCTTCTTGCCCTCTGGATATATCGTAATCTTGTCGCCTACCTGTAGAGTTCCTGCCTCAATACGACCCGAGATAATTCTTCGATCATCAAACTTGTAGACATCTTGAATTGGAAAACGAAGAGGCTTCTTGTCTAGTCCCTTCTCTTTCTCTATACTATCCATTGCTTCGATAACAGATTTACCTGTAAACCAGTCTAATTTATCTGATTTCTCTAATATATTTTCCCCGTAATATGCTGAAATTGGAATATAATCAATTGGTTTGATGTTGAGCGTATCAAGGAATTCTCTCATGTCTTTCTTAACCGATTCATATTCTTCCTTCGAATAATCAACCAAGTCCATCTTATTCAAAACTACATATACTTTCTTTATCCCAATTAAAGATAGAATATATGCATGACGTTTTGACTGTTCCTGTACACCTTCCTTGGCATCTATGATAAGGAAGGCCGCCTCTGCATTGGCTGCACCTGAGATCATATTCTTAAGGAACTCCTTATGACCTGGAGCATCAATAATTACATACTCTCTGTTCTCCGTCTGAAACTGAATCTGCGTTGTATCAATGGTAATCCCTTGTTTTTGTTCCTCTTCAAATGCATCTAATAAATATGCATACTCGAATGGTTTTCCGGTCTCCTTAGCAATCCTTTTAACCTTATCAATCGTTCCTTGTGGTAACGAATGAGTATCATATAATAGGCGACCGATAACTGTGGATTTTCCATGATCGACATGCCCTACAACTACTATCTTTAATCTATCAATATTTTCAATTTGAGCCATATTAATAACCATACCCTTTCCATCGCCTGCCTCTTAAAACAGACACAATTTTACGTTATCAAGAATCCTATCTATCCCATGCATACATTCATTACTTGAAAACTGCTAGCATATATAGGTTACATATATCCGTCTTTACGTAACTTTTGCATTGCATAAGAATCTTCCTGATCTTGTGCTCTTCCAGCTCGTTCACTTACTGTTGTGTGCTTCAACTCTTCTATAATATCTGCAACTGATGTTGCATTCGATTCAATCTTACCTGTACAAGGCGCACAACCTAAACTACGATAACGTTTGCCATCTTTCGCAAAGTACAAATCGATAATAGGAATCTCTTCTCGTTTGATATACTCCCAGATATCAATTTCATTCCAATGCAATAACGGATGCACTCTGATATGGTTTCCTTTTGGAAAATCAGTCTTAAACTGATCCCAAAGTTCAGGTGGTTGGTTAGAATAATCCCACTCATCATTCTTATTACGTTCCGAAAACACTCTCTCTTTTGAACGAGAACCTTCTTCATCACGACGAACACCAACGATCAAACCATCAAACTCGTATTTCTTAACTACTTGCTGTAACCCCTCTGTCTTCAATGCCTTACAGCATACTAATCTACCTTGTTCAGGTCCCATGCCAGAATTAATTGCCTCCCAATTTGTATGTACAATTAAGTCTAAGTTTAATTCCTTTGCTACCTTATCACGATAAGCAATCATCGCTGGAATCTTGTAAGTAGTATCTACATGAATGAATGGAAATGGACAATGTCCAAAAAATGCTTTCTTTGCTAACCATAACAAAACTGTAGAATCCTTACCGATTGACCAAAGCATACCTAACTTACCTAACTTCTTATACGCTTCCCTTAGAATAAATATACTTTCCGCTTCCAATGTATCCAAATGATCCATACTATTCCTCCTTTTAATCTATTATCTAATACTTATTCGACTCCTTGCGATTGATTATAATCTCTTGATTCTCTCCATTAGGTTTTTCGATTAACCAAGTTACAATATCTTCTTCACATTTCGTTGAAAGATGACTCCCTCTTCCTCCAATATCGGCTCCAAGATATAAGGAAATAGCACCAAATTTGCACTCTTTCACGCAAGAGGCACATCCCCAACAATCTTCCGGATATTTAATATATGCTTTCTTATTATCATTCAGTGATAGTAAACTCCCTGGACAAACCGCAGTACACATCTTACAACCAGTACATTTATTCTGATTAATTGCTATGCTCATAAGTATCACCTCGCTTTACCAAGTCTCGATAGATTATCTTAAGCTCTCCGTCCTCTCGTTTGGAATTCACATATTGTAACCAGCTATCACTGCTATCTGGATAGTCAAGGTTCTCTGCAAAACTATGCCATCTCGTTTCTTTCCTTGCTCTAAGATGTGCAATTACACTTTGACAGACTACCAGTCGCTCTCTTAATTCATATACAAATAGCAATTCATGCATATTCGCAGCCTGTAGGTTTTCACTTAATTTAATAATCTGTTCGATCTTTTCTTTCGCTAGGTCTAATTGTTTCTCATTATATTGATAATGACTTCCAATTCCTCCTGCGTAGGTGTCCATAACTTTTTGCATTGCCTCTTCTAATTGCTCTATTGTAAATATTCCGTCTTGGCGGTTGAGAATTAATTGTATTTCTTTCTTCTTATCTCGAATCAAATCCTCTTCTGCATGAATAGGACCTGTGTCTTCACTCTTAGCTTTATATGTATTATTCTCAATAATAAGGTCTTCTTGTATGTACAGCTTTTCTTTAGCTTCTTCTAATATTGCTTCTACAGCTGCGTTTGCTGCAATTTCTCCCTCAACTAATGCACCAGTAACATATTTCTGCGGGCAACCACCTGCTACATCACCTGCGGCATATAATCCTTTTATAGTGGTCTGTCTATTGGTATCTATCCAATATCCACTAGCTGTATGCCCACCAACGATATATGGTTCTGTCCCTTCTATCTCAACATTTTGCCTGCTTGGGTTCTTGCCAGATTCGATCCATTTTAGTGTTTGACTTGGTGCCATGTTAAGATACGCTCGAAGAAGTTCCCTATCTTGTTCCTCCGTTATCCCCTCGGTTCTAAGATAACAAGGACCTCGCCCTTCAAGGTTCTCTCGCACCGTTCCATAAACTCTCTCTGATGTTGTATTACCATATTTATCATCATAAACTTCTCCAAGTGAATTTACCTGTTTTGCTCCTACTCCTTGAGCAATGGTACCTGTTGGAGCGATGGTATCCTTACAACGTAGGGCAATGAAGCGCATCTCAAAGGTAGTCATCTCTGCTCCTGCTAGAATCCCCATGGCATAACCTGCACCCGTATTAAACGGCGGGTACCACATCTTATGCCTTGAAAATCCCGGATTGTTTGGTCTATATAATCCTGCCGCACCACCAGTAGCACAGATTACTTTCTTTGCATGAATCACATAAAGCACATTCTCTTTTATATCAATAGCTAACGCCCCATAGATTTGATTGTCTTTTACTAGATACTCTGTAACAGCAACACGATTTAACACAGTCACATTCTTTAATGCTTCAACCGCATCAGCAAGAATTGGCTTAATGTTCTCTCCATTAATTTTAATATTGCGATTACCTCTAGCAACATACTCACCATTCTCATCTTTCAAAATTACTAATCCCAGATCCTCTAACTTCTTTGTAACCCTGTTAAGTCCTTCGGACATAGTAAGTAACAAATCATCTCTTACTATGCCTGCCGCATCATTCGTGGCATACTCCACATAATCTCTGGGGGTTCTTCCCTTCACGATGTATGCATTAATGGCATTCACTCCGGCTGCTAAACATCCACTTCTCTTAATATTGGCTTTCTCAGCAATAATCACACTTGCATCAGATTTCTCCCGAATCGTAAGCGCCGCATAACAACCAGCTGTCCCACCACCAATAATCAAGATATCCGTATTATAGGTTTTCACTGTAATTTCTTTACTCATTCATACCCTACCTTTCTGCCCCCAATTCTTACATCCGTATTCATCTATACACATATACTTATACACAGACGTTTCTATTTACATGTGTTTTGTCCACATGCATTCTATATCTATATACACATATTTATTAATCATATATATTTCTAATAGGTATTCTCATACTTGTTATTACAAGTACATGTACATATACTTCAATCTCAGGTAATTACGAAACTCCTCATAACATTGGCAGTCATACTTCTTGGCTTACAACTATGTTAAGAAACGATAGCGAAGTAACTATAGTACTTCTTAGTGTGTGTTCATCAATCTAGGAAGGCGAGGCATGGACGCCGAGCCAGCCCGAACCACGACAGGATGTCGTGTTGAGGGCGTTTCCGCACACTAGTAACACTTACAATCACACACTTAGAAGTACTTAGTTACATAGCGTGTTTCGTGCATAGTTGTAAGTCACGAAGTATGCTCTATAACTTAAATGAGTTTCGTACTTACCGTACCATTATATAAACACAGGGTTGTTGTCTTGCATTGCTTGATTTTCTAGCAGATAGGTCTTATCTTCATCGCATACATACAATCGATAAATCAATACATCAACCTTCTCACCTACCTGAATACTTTCCTTCTCAAGAGATCTTGTTGCAGTGAAACTCTGTCCTTTCATCTGCACCTTAACCTCTAAGTTATTGCCTCTGAAAGATATGCTTTCTACAATACCTTCCTCAGCGGCACTAAGGTATTGCTTTAACTCTCCACGTTTTGCTATCCTTATAAACTCTGGACGAATAACTGCTTGATTCATGGACTCTATCTTGTCAAATCCAACTAAGCTACTGTAATCCTCGACTATACTAGATTGCCCGATAAATTGTGCAACAAACGGTGTTTCAGGCTTCTTATATATCTCAAGAGGGGAACCTATCTGCTCAACCCGACCTAGATTGGTTATGATGATCTCATCGGCAACTTCAATGGCTTCGTCCTGGTCATGTGTAACGAATATGCTAGTAATTCCAACCCGGCTGATCATCTCCTTAAGCCAACTTCTAAGCTCTTGCCTTACCTTGGCATCAATCGCCGCAAATGGTTCGTCTAACAGCAGCAACTGTGGATTTGGTGCTAACGCCCTGGCAAATGCAACTCTTTGTCTTTGCCCACCTGATAACTGATTCGGATAACGATGCTCAAGCCCTTCTAACCCAATTAATTTAATCAATTCTAGTACACGATCCTTGATTTCTTTCTTATTCTTTTTCTGAATCTCCAAACCGAATGCAATATTATCGAATACGTCCATATAACGAAACAGTGCATAGCTTTGGAACACAAATCCTATCCCTCTCTTGCTTGCAGGGATGTCATTTACTCTTTCCCCATTAATGAAGATATCACCCGATTCAGGCTGTTCCAAACCAGCAATCATACGAAGGATTGTTGTCTTTCCACTCCCACTGGGTCCTAACAAAGCAATTAATTTTCCTTTTTCAATGCCAAAAGAAACGTCATCAGATGCTTTATAATTGTGAAAAGTTTTATTAATATTCTTTAGTTCTACGTACATATTACCGTCCTCCCCTCTTCGCCTTATATTCCACTATATTTCGCAGTATTAGTATAATTACCGCCAACACCACTAAGATTGATGACACGGCAAATGCAGCTGATAATTTGAACTCATTGTAGATAATCTCAACATGTAGAGGAAGTGTATTGGTTTTTCCACGTAGATGACCTGACAAAACAGATACCGCACCGAACTCTCCCATAGCTCTTGCGCTACATAATACAATTCCATATAGCAGTGCCCACTTCATATGAGGAAGCGTTATTTTCCTAAATATACGAAATCCGCTTGCTCCCATAAGTGCTGCCGCTTCTTCCTCGTCTCTTCCTTGCGCATTCAAAACGGGAATAATCTCCCTTGATATGAATGGAAATGTTACAAATATCGTAGCTATAATGACACCTGGAACCGCAAAGACAATTTGAATATCATGGGCTTCAAGGAATCCATGTGCCCAACCAATTCGTCCAAATGTTAGAATAAAAATCAAACCCGCTATTACTGGTGAAACTGCAAAAGGAATATCAATTAATGTAAGTAGTAATTGTTTGCCCTTAAAATAAAACTTAGTAACCGCCCAGCTTGCAAATAAACCAAAGAACGTATTAATCGCTACTGCTGTAATGGTTGCTATTATTGTTAATCGCAGCGCCTTAATCGTGTATGTATCTGTAATCGCTTCTATGTACTTAGTTAATCCATCTTTAAAGGCATAAACTATTAATACAAGCATCGGGATTACAAGCATAGTTATGATAAATATCAAGCTTACGGTAATGAGTACTCCCTTTGTAATCTTGGCTCCTCTTCTTAAATCAGCTGATCCTTGCTTCATAATACCTCCCCTTACGTTGTTCTCTTTGTCGAATGAACTTGAATAATATTAAGCATAAGTAAAATTAGAAATGATACCACTAACATAACTAGAGCGATGGCCGTTGCATCAGCATATTTAAGTTGCTCTAATTTCGACATAATTAATAGCGGTGCAATCTGCGTCTTATATGGAATATTCCCCGCTATGAACACAACGCTTCCATACTCACCAATTCCCCTTGCCAAAGCTAACCCAAATCCGGTTAGCATGGCTGGTAAGATCTCTGGAAATATTACTCGGAAGAATGTTTTACTTCCATTCGCTCCTAACATTGCAGCCGCTTCTTCATACTGCTTATCAAACTTCTCTAAAACTGGCTGAATTGCTCTAACCACGAAAGGAATTCCTATGAATATCATTGCAATAGTAATGCCCACTTTCGTGTACGCAATCTTAATTCCAAACTTAGCAAATATACTGCCAATCCAGCCTTGGTCTGAATATAATGCAGTTAGTGAAATACCAGCTACTGCTGTGGGCAGCGCAAAGGGAAGTTCAATTAATCCATCAAGGATTCTCTTCCCTGGGAATTCATATCGAACCAATACCCAAGCGAGAATAACACCAAAGATACAATTTATAATTGCCGCTATAAGTGCACAGGAGAAACTAACTACATATCCCGATACCACATCCTTTGCAGTTACTATCTGTATAAACTCCTGTATAGAAAGGTCGGAAGCACAGACTATAATAGATGCCATAGGAATCAGCACAATCATACTAACCATTGCTAATGTAATCCCCATTGATAAGGGGAATCCAGGTATTACCCTTCTTCTCTTTATTCGTTTCAACTTATACTCCATGACTGATTTCTCCCTTTCTATGATAATTCTATATACCCAATTGCATAGGTAAGTTTGTTCTTTTACTGTGTATAGATTTCATCAAATATGCCACCATCTTGAAAATACACTTCATAAGCTTGATTCCAACCACCAAAATCATCTATGCTAACCATATTGATATCTAAATTAAATTTATCAGCAAATTCTTTCAAAATAACTGGATTTGTAGGGCGATAATAATTTTCTCCAGCTATTCTTTGACCAACGTCGGAGTAAAGATACTCAAGATATTCTTTTGCCACTTCTTCAGTTCCTCGTTTTTTAGCTACAGAATCAACAATCGCTACAGAAGGTTCTGCAAGGATACTGATACTTGGTGTCACAATTTCGAAATCATCTGGATGTTCTTCAAGTGTTAGATAGGCTTCATTCTCCCAAGCGATTAATACATCTCCCTGACCATTCTCAACAAATGTTGTGGTTGCACCTCTTGCACCAGAATCTAATACACTTACGTTCTTGTATAACTTGGTAACAAAATCTTTAATCTGGGGTTCATCTCCGTTATATAGATTTTTAGCATATGCCCAAGCAGATAAGAAATTCCAACAAGCTCCCCCTGATGTTTTTGGATTTGGAGTAATAACATTCACATCATCTTTAATCAAATCCAACCAGTCCTTAATATTCTTTTCGTTTCCTTTGCGTACAAGGAAAACGATGGTTGAAGTATATGGAGAACTGTTTTTCTCGAATTCATTAATCCAACCTTCCTCAATTAATCCAGCTTCTTCAATTGCTGTAATATCATGCGCTAATGCCAATGTAACAACATCTGCTTCATTACCCTCTATAACGGAACGTGCCTGTTTTCCAGATCCACCATGAGATTGAGTAATAGTGACATCTTGCCCCGTCTTATCCTTCCAATATTTGCCGAATTCCGTATTATACGCCTCATAAAATTCCCTAGTAGGATCATAAGAAACATTTGTTATCTCAATAGAACCATCTGAGGACGAGGAATCCTTTTTGCATCCTGATAATCCCCCAACTGCTAACAACATAACAAAACCTAGAATCACTATTCTCCTTATTCTTTTCTTCATATAACGTCCTCCCTTTTTCTCTACACCAATCTGTATCCCCAAATGGATTGATGTATAAATCTGATACTTTACATTTCATATTGGATTAATATGAATTAATTTTCTAAAATATACCACTTAATTCATACTATGTCAATAGGATTAATATATTTTTTTTACTTTTCTTTCCTGATTCTAATAAAATAATAGCCGTTGCAATACCTATAAAGTAAACTAACTATGCAATTAAGACTAAATACAAAAAAATAAAAATAAAAAAACAAATTTTACAAAGCTATGTGCCCTATGAAAACTTCTGTATTCACATAAGCATTTTGCGATGAAAATTTGTTTTTTACTGGTGATTAAATGTATTTAGTTTTAATAACATATTGGAATACTAATATTGCAACGGCCTTTATTTGGTGAATTTACTAAATAACATAATGGTCTGCTTTCGCTAATTCTAGCTCTACTAGATCTGCTAAAGTAAATCCATCTACTACATCGTTTATAGCTGCATATAATTTTTCCCATATATATATTGTCACGCAATCTTCTTGTCTGCTACAATCATTCGGATCATCATCTAAACAAGCAACTGGTGCAAGGCTTCCCTCAGTTAGACGTAAAATCATACCAACGGTGTAATCCTTTGGCTTCCTGGCTAAACGGTACCCTCCTTGTGGCCCCCTTACACTTCTAACAAATCCTGCTTTATTCAAAACTGCAATAATTTGTTCGAGATATTTTTCCGATATCCCTTGGCGTGCAGCTATATCCTTTATACGAATGGTTTCCCCCGTATCATTTAGTGCTAAATCTAACATAAGCGTTAACGCATATCTTCCTTTAGTGGATATTTTCAATTATATCTCTCCTTTTTTCATTGTATTCATATAAGAATAGTATAATATAGTTGTATCATAATTTCAATATTTGTCAACTACTTTTCACTATTTTCCTAATTTACAGAGAAAGGTAGACTATGAATAAAATAAAACAGGACCTTTGCAAACGTTCACTTTGCAACTGCCCCGCCTTTATCTTTATCTTTATCTTTATCTTTATTCATTCTTCATTTTTTCAAAATTCATACACTGAACAAACTCTTCTTGGAAGGAATCATGCATAGATAGTTCCACCTGTCTTGTGGTTTGCGCAATTACTTGACATTCCTCTTCGTATGGCTTTGCAAGAACCGCCATACTTGCCCCTACACCTGCTGCATTCCCCACTGAATGAATCTTCTCTAATGGCACATTCGGTAATAATCCGATTCTTCTAGCACTGGAAATCTTGAGGTAGGAACCAAAAGCACCCGCTAGAAATATACGATCAAGAGAGACTTTCGTAATTCCCATCTCTCGCATTAGAATCTGCATACCTGCTAAGATCGCACCTTTCGCAAGTTGAACTTCACGTACATCTCTTTGAGTTATTACAATTGGTTCTTTCGCATATCGATATTGCAATACAAATTGCATACCTTCAGAGGTCTTTTGTAGTCTTGTAGCAATCACTTTAGGAACTCCTGCTGCCACAGCCTCTGGTAATTCGAGTATTCGGCCAGTTTCATCTATAACACCAATGTCTAACATAGCTGCTATAGAATCTATTAAACCTGAACCACAGATGCCTTCTGCTTCTGTCTCCTGAATAATCTGTAACTCAATACCCGTGTCATGAATCGTAACTCCTTCTATTGCTCCTTTGGCCGCACGCATTCCCTGTCTTATACTAGCACCTTCAAATGCAGGGCCAGCCGCGGTTGAGCAAGATACCAATTGCCCCGCTTTAGCAAGTACGATTTCACCATTCGTCCCAATATCAATTGCTAACGTTACTCCCTCATAGTTTTTGATATCCGTGGCTACAATCATAGCTGTAATATCGGAACCAATATGTCCGCCTATTCCAGGGAGATAGGTAACAATCGTCTCATCAGACACAGAGAATTCAGTTTCGGCACCTCTATACCGTTGTGATTTATATATTCCTTGCGGAAAAGGTGGTTTTACAAGTGGACTGACATCCATATTTTGAGCAAGTAAACTCATTGCCGTATTACCAACTATGCATACTCGTTTTATTAATGAATGATCTTTAACTATCTTATCAAACTCGTGTAACATTTCGTTAAGACCTTCAATAATTAATTGGTGAATGTAATTTCTATCGTCCTCAGATTTCATACTATACTGGATTCTAGATATTACATCCGCTCCAACTACTCTTTGAGGATTCGTCTTGGCAATTACATGGATCAGTTCGCTTGTTCTTATATTCCACAAAAGTCCAACAACTGTGGTTGTTCCTATATCGAATGCTACCCCAAAACCATTATCCGAATACTTATCCGTATAAGTGTTAATAGTATCTATGCTCCACTGAGGAAGTTTCATTAGCTTACTCTTTCTATCTGTATCCTCCGCTTTTCCAAACAAACGGATTTTCATGTCACTTTGTACATTAAGAAGACAAGCAAATCGTACCCCACTCTTTATTTCTGATGGCGTAAGACGCTCCATTTCTCTAGACGTTAATGGTGTAACATCCCCTGCAAGAACTTGTACTTTACATTTGCCACAAGTGCCACGACCACCACATATTGCAGGAATATCAACATGTTCATCTCTCAATATATCTAGAAGATTTTCACCTTCTTTTGCATAAATTATCTTATCTGACCCATCAATTTGTATTATCATATAATTCCTCAATCTTGTCCTTATCTAATTGTTAATACAGGGTATGCGATTTATAATTATGAACTCAATCTTCACACTTGAAGATTACGAGGAATAACTAACTGCTATAATCATTGCTAACTTAGATAATATAATGATCTGCTTTTTCCATTTGCCAATCTACTAAATCAGCTAATGTATACCCATCTACCACGTCTTTAATAGCATCGTATAACTTTTCCCATAAGATTAATGTTGCACACTCATCTTGTCTAGAACATAGATTTACTTCATCTTCCAAACATGCTACTGGTGCTAGACTACCTTCTGTTAATCGTAAAATCATTCCAACTGTATATTCTTTTGGGTCTCTTGCTAACTTGTACCCACCTTGTGGTCCCCTTAAACTTCTTACATAACCTGCTTTATTAAGTACAGATATAATCTGCTCCAAATATTTATCAGAGATTTCCTGTCTACTAGCTATATCTTTAATTCTAACTGGTTCTCCCGTATTATTTAGCGCTAGATCAAGCATAAGTCTTAACGCATATCTACCTTTTGTTGATATCTTCACAAATATTCCTCCTCAATCCCTTGTATTCCAATCTGAATATGTAATTATTTACTTATATTCTACACGCAATACAGCAAGTTAGTCAACCTGAATATTCAAGTATGCTGGCGCTTATTTAGGTGTATGGTATATTAATATAATTTTTTTTATATTTCATATACGTTACATATTGAGATGTTATTTTACTAAATATCTTCTAGTGAATTTGAGATACAGACTATAGAAGAAATAATAATATTGAGGTAATAAGTATGTTAAAACTAAAAAAATTAAAATTCTTAACGATTGCGCTAGCAGGAACTATGATTTTTGCACTAGGCGGATGTTCATCTGCAGAAAAAACTTCTACCGAAACAGCTGACAATTCTCCTTCTGTTTTTCAGGAGATGAAGACTACTGACATCGATGGAAATAATGTTGACAGTTCAATTTTTAAAGAGAACAAACTTACAGTATTAAATGTTTGGAACGAAGGCTGTACTCCGTGTATTGATGAAATACCTATACTTGACCAGTTGAATAAAGAGTATGCAGAAAAAGGAGTTTCAATTAAAGGTGTCATTTACGAATTACAAGCAGGGCTCTCCGATTCCAGCAAAAAAGCAGTGAAGGATATCCTATCGGACGCCAAAGCAGACTACCAACAACTTACTGTATCTGAAGAAATGGCTGAATCTGATCAGTTTAAGAATATGGCTGCTTTTCCCACTACATACTTTGTAGATTCTACTGGAAAAATAGTTGACACAATAGAGGGCTCTAATGACTATGAGGGTTGGAAAGAAGTGATCGATAACGTTTTAAAAAAGGTGGAAAGCAATGAATAAACACATAAAATTAATAAAGCCTCAGATCCTAGGCTGTGTTTTTCTTCTGACAGGTTGCCTATCTCTAGCTTATGGTGTTCACAGAAACGAGCACTTGACCGTAGAGCAGAAATCAAACATAATCTGCCTTGAATGTATCGGCATTGGGTAGGTGGTATACATGAATATATTCAAGAAATTTACTGCACATAGTCGACTCTGTGTACAGGTTATCTTTACCGCCTTGACAAATGGCTACGTTCTAGGATTTATGGAAGGCAAAATCTACCGTGGAAGCAGCAAGAAAATCTGCGTTCCCGGACTTAACTGCTACTCCTGCCCTGGGGCTATAGGCTCCTGCCCCATTGGTTCCCTCCAAGCCGTTATCGGAAGTAAAAATTATAATTTTTCATTTTATGTAATTGGATTTCTAATGATTATCGGCTCTCTCATAGGACGTTTTGTATGCGGGTGGCTATGTCCATTCGGACTTATACAGGATTTACTTTATAAAATTCCTTTTATACGCAAGATAAAGAAAGTACCTTTTGATAAATATCTTCGATACTTAAAATATATCATATTGGGAGTGTTCGTCTTTGCAATGCCTCTTTTGATCACCGGTTATTCAGGCTATAGCAGCCCTTGGTTTTGTAAACTCATCTGCCCTTCTGGTACACTGCTTGCTGGAATTCCCCTTGTATCTTCCAATCCAAGCCTTCAAAGAATTGTAGGATTCCTCTTTGTATGGAAACTGGCTATCCTAATTTTAATCTTGCTTCTATCTATTATGATATATCGCCCATTCTGCAAATATCTTTGTCCTCTCGGTGCTATCTACGGAATTTTCAACAAATTCTCTTTGTACCGATATGAAATTGATGAGAAACGATGCACTAAATGTGGACTATGCCACAGAAAATGCGACATGCAAGTAAAGGTTTATGAAAATCCTAACAGCGCAGAATGTATTCGTTGCGGAAAATGTATAAAGGTCTGCCCTAAAGACGCTATTCATACATCTCTCAGCTCAAAAAAGCAACATTCTGATACAGATTCAAAAACCATCTGCACCAAATAAAAAAATCCTGCCTTAAGCAGGATTTTTTTATTACATTTCTTTAAACCTTATGGTAAAGCACATTCCCTCTTCATAAGGTTTGAATTCATATTCTGCTTGAACAGCCTCTAACATCTCCTTTACAATATACAATCCCAAACCATTTCCACCTGTATGCTGACTTTTGCTAGATTCAGGACGGTAGAACGCATCAAAGATATGATTCAGTTGTCCATCAGGAATCGGTTCACAAGTATTCTTTATAGAGAGCTCCGTGCCTTGTCCTGTAATTAAAACGGAACCTCCCATGGTACTATACTTAATAGCATTGCTGATAAGATTTGACCATATTTTGTGAAAGGCCTCTCCATTCATATAAACTTGCATGTCCTCTTCTATTTGCATCTCTATACATAGGTTTCTCATCTTTGCTAGTATCTCATAATCTGCATAGACTGCTACAATTTCTTTTTTTGCTAAAAGCATGGTTTTCTCTTGTTTATTCAAACATTCCCGTATCCCCGATGCTTCTAGTATCCCTCTCAGCATCTCAGATACTCTATCCACGGTTTCTACACTGACAGACAAATATTTCTCATGGTCCTTATATTTTCCTACATTATACTGCATGTTTTCCAACATAATACGAAGAGTTGTCAAAGGAGTCTTTAATTCATGGGAAGTAGAACGGAGGAAGTTCACCTTTTCTCTCTCTAATTGAGCTATATATTGATTATCTTTTTCTAACACATGAATCGTTTCCCAAAGTTGCTTATAAACATGATTGATCTGCTCTGCTAAAATTCCTATTTCATCATGGCCTTGAATTTCAAAAAATGCATCCTCTTTCAATTGTTGCATATCTCTTGTTTTTTCTACCATCTGCAGAACTGGTTTTGTTACTTTCCTAGAAAAGAAGTAGGAAAAAGCCAGCGAAAGACAAACTGAAATTCCTATAGTAAGAGGAAGCAAGGATAAAGTTACTGATTTTGCTTCTTTCACAGGTCGAGTATTGAGCGTCATTTGCAGAGAAAAATTCTTTCCGTTTTTATCTACAAGATCCTTTCTCTTTATCAGAATAGATTCTGCCTCTTCTAATCCACCAATCTTCAATTCCTGTCCTACATCGGCATCGATGTCTATCTGTATAGAAAAACCCTCATAGTATCTCACTAATCCTTCGACCTTTACTGCAATATTCACATTATTACGCTTTGCATAACTCTCCAGTATATCGTCCATAGAATCTGTATCAACCTGCTTTAATGTATCACTCAGTACTTCAACTTTCTCATCTAGGTCCTTCCTCATACTTCTCATATAAAAGTGCGGAAGAAAAAAGTACAAAGAGAGATGCGTAATTAAAATTACTATACCAAGTAGGAAAAGCATATAGCAAAATGTTTTCGGAAACAACTTCATCTTCTTTAAAATCATAATTCTATCTTATACCCCACATTCTTAACAGTCACGATACAGTCCAAATGCAGTTTTTTTCTAAGGTTTTTCACATAAACATCAACTACACGATCATATGGTGCCTCTTCCTCTCCCCATATATGATTTAGAATCTGTTCTCTGCTTAAAACCTGTCCTCTATGCTCTAAAAGAAATGCCAGTACCATAACTTCTTTTGGTTTAACCTGTGCATTTGCTCCATTGTAGGTAGCATGGAATCCTGTAAAGTCAACAATCGCATCTCCATGCTTCCATATACTGTGGTCATGATAATGTCTTCGAAGCAGTGCGTCGATTCTTTTCTTTAGGATTATCAATGAAAATGGCTTGCATATATAATCATCTGCTAATTCATCAAAACTTTGAACCTGTGTTCCCTCATCACTCATCGCGGTCAACATAAGTACAGGAACCTCGCTGGTTCTACGAATCTCTCTTAAGACCTCAATTCCATTCATTTTTGGTAACATAATATCTAAAATGACAAGATGGATATGATTTTGCCGGAACTTTTCTATCCCTTCAAGTCCGTCTGACGCACAATATACTTCATATCCTTGCTCTCTCAAAAACTCACTAACGCCTTCCTGTATCATTATTTCATCTTCTACAATTAAAATATTCATACTTTCTCCTTGATTAGCTACTTGTATTCTCATTTCCCTATTTACCCTCTGTACCTATACTCAAATCTATATTCAACATAATATCATATTTTTTTACCTTCTGTAACTACGTTTTCTTGGATATTAGTTGATGCACTTGCGTATTATTCTTTTTCGAACAAACTCTTATAGATTCTCAATTCGCTAAGAGTTTTGCTTATCTACGTTAACAATACACAAGTACATTCCCTAATCAAAGACAACACTCCGCCTTCATGTAATCTAATCACATTAGATTAGCAAGAATCGTACTAATAACTACACCTGCTAAAGTTGCTACCAAGGCACCTGCTAATGTATATCTAGTTTTCTTAACCTTAGCTGCCATAAAATAGACTGCCATTGTATAGAAAATCGTCTCTGTACAACTCATTAATATTGATGTAAGTGTACCTAGATAGGAGTCTGGCCCATACTGTTTAAAGATATCAATTACCAAACTGGTTGCCGCTGAGGATGAGAACATCTTCACGATTACTAATGGAACTAACTCTGCTGGAAATCTTAGAATCGACATAAGTGGCTTTAGTAAATTAGCTAGCATATCAAACGCTCCAGAAGCACGCATAATACCAATGCCAACCATTAGTCCAATTAAAGTTGGTAATATATCTAATACTACCTTAAATCCATCTTTTGCACCTTTTACAAATTCATCAAAGATTGCAGTTTTAGTGAGGATACCATATCCTACTACATAGAAAATCACAAATGGAATCATATAATCTGAAAGATATAAGAGAAATGTCATCTGCTACCTCTCTTTCTTGCAACAATTGAGAATACTACTCCAACAATCGTTGAAAACAAAGTTGCTACAATTGCAAGCCCTAGTATCTCCGTTGGTCTAACCGAACCATATTGGCTTCGGTATGCAATAATATTAACTGGAATTAGCTGCAATGATGATATGTTAATAATAAGGAATGTACACATATCGCAACTGGCTCTCTCTTTGTTATCATTTAATGTCGCTAATTCCTTCATTGCCATTAGTCCCGCTTGTCAGGTGTTAATGACCAAATGCTTTTGTGTTTTATATGAATAACCAAACGGTTCTCTGGATATACCTCTATTGTTTCAATCAAGTCTTTAATAAGCTCTTGGGTAAGTAACTTAATATTTCCTGAAGGCTCTATCATATCTAAAAATGTCTGCCTTTTATTAATATTGCGTAAATTATCTGCACTACCACTATATCCAACGATTTTCTCCTCTAGCTGTCTTAACTGTTTTTCATTACTATCCTTTGCAGTTAGATATAACTCTTTCTCTATCTCACCTTCTCGGTATAATTCATACAAGTAAAAATTATCCTTTTTTAGTTTCTCCATTTTCTCTTCTATCTTATGTTTACTCTCCATCCTTGCGCATTCTCTAGCTTGCTCCAATCTACGTTTTACATCTAATAGATAATTAATATTGCCTGCTAGTAACACCTGTTTTCTAATCGTCTCAAGTATAATTTCTTTTATTTCCTCCTGATAAACATTACCTCTTATACATCTTTCATTATGTAATTCGTAATAATATCTGCAATAGAACGAAACCTTCAGCCGACTTCTTTTTGTTAGCTTATGTTTGCAACCTCCACATCGTAAATATCCATTTAACAGGGAATCGCTAACTTCCCTATTGTAATTACTTTTTTTATTATAAGGCACTGGTTTCCTATAGTTTTGAACCCCTTCAAAATGTTCCTTCGAGATAATGGGTTGATGTGTATTCCTGATAATACACCATTCTTCTTCGCTTTTGTATCTTACTCGTTTTCCACCGATTTCTATAGCTTCTGTTTTCCCACTAACCAGCGTTCCTGTATATATTCTATTTCTTAATATTCTTCCAACAATAGCTCCACACCACTTACCTTGTGATTCTTTGTACCTCCAATTATAGTTACTTCCTTTTGCTGTCATATATTCTGCAGGAGTAAGAACCCCATTAGCATCTAATATCCTAGCAATATCTGCTTTTGTTTTACCTTGTAGATACCACTCAAAGATTTCTCTTACTTGCTTAGCAGCCTCTTCATCAATTATCAGGTGGTTTTTATCCTGTGGATCTTTCATATATCCATAAGGTGCATAGACCGACATGTATTTACCTTCTTGCCTTCTTTTTTCTTGTACCTTTTTAGTTTTAATTGAATTCTCCACACTATAATAATCATAGATCAGATTCTGAAAAGAGAAATCCATATCTGGAACCTCCCCGGCCTTCAGGGTAATGCTATCAAATTGATTATTTACTGCAATGAATCGGATCCCCATAAAAGGAAAAACCTTTTCAATGTAATTGCCAACCTCTATGTAATCCCTTCCGAATCTTGAAAAATCTTTGACCATGATACACTGTATTCTGTTTCTGCGAGCATCCTCTAGCAATCGCTTAATCTCCGGTCTGTCAAAATTCTTCCCACTATATCCATCATCTACATACTCAATTATCTGAAGTTCTTTTAAATCATCTCTTCCTATAATATAGTTATGTAAAAGCAACCTTTGGGTACGTATACTATTACTTTCCCCTTTTTGTTCATATACGATATCATTATCCTCTTTTGACAACCTCAAGTATAATGCTAATACTCCCGTTATTACCCCCTCCTTTATAGGGCTATATTGCCTAAATCTATATGATTTAATTTGATTACTATTCGTTTCTGTGAGTACACTTCAATCCTCTTAACGAATAATCTAATAATCTCTTTTGCAATCTTCGGATTTTGTGTATATCTAAGCCATGCATCCATCAAACTACCATATGAATTTTCTAATCCATCAATCTTTACCAAACGTTCTTCAAGCAATTTATTCTGTTCATTACACTGTCTAATTAGATTTTGTATCTCGCCTCTTCTCCTCATTACATGGTATTTATCAATCTTTCCTTGATGATATTCCTCTAATGCATACAATTTTGTCTCTTCGTATTTTTTAATTCTTGAGATAATAGCCTTCCTATCTGAGTTAATCAAAACTCGTTCTTTATTAAAGATATCTTCCCCATTTCTTCTAATTAATGAACGAATCCCCTTATACAGATTAGCTTGATCTACAACTATTCTATTGACCAGGTTATACAATACATCTTCTTCTATGATCTCTCTATGACTACATTTACTTATGGAATTTCTATGAAGTCTACAGGAAAATCCCTTATATGTACAAGTTTCTTTATTATCAGATTTTTTAACATTTACCCTAATCATGGCCATTTTACATTTGCCACAGAATATCTTATTCTTAAATATATTCTCGTCATAGCTATATTTCTTATAGCATGTAGGACCACTTATATTTCTAGACGTCCTACTTATTCTTTGTATAGATTTACTATTCGTGGATTTCCTCTGCATGTTTTCACTTTGCATGAGCTTTTCCTGCACTTGCATAAATACTACATGATCTATAATAGCCGGGTGTGTATTCTCCACCCTTACCCAGTACTTTTCCTCTATCTGTGTTGCTTTCGTATTACTATAGAATTCTTGCTCCCACTTATGTCGGACCAAATTCCCTATGTACACTTCATTTACCAACATTCGTTTAACAGTAGAGGCAATCCAACAAGAATCTGTACTCTCCTTCGAATATAATAATTTGTTTGTAGTGTATTCTTTGGGCGTCGCGATTCCTTCATTATTTAAGATAGCGCATATATGATATACCGTATCACCCGAAGCGAAACTACGGAATATCCTTCTTACCACAGCTGCTGCTTGTTCATCAATCTCATAGACTGACGCTCCCATCTTATAGCCATATGGGATAATTGCTGTCCGATAGAACCCTCCTGTCTTTTGCTTTATCTTAATGGCACTGGATATCTTCTTTGATACATCTCTTGCATACATCTCATGCATAAGATTCTTAACTGATATTAGTAACTGATCCTTATCACAATCCGGGTTAAAACTATCATATCCATCATTAATAGATACGAATCTTACTCCTAGAAAGGGAAATATTCGTTCAATATAATCTCCCACCTCCACATGATTTCTCCCGAACCGGGATAAATCTTTAACTATGATACAGTTAATGGTTCCTTCTCTAACCGCATTCATCATCCGCTCAAAGGCAGGACGCTCGAAGTTCGTACCAGTCTTTCCATCATCGATGAATTGTTCGCATAGAACGAACTCTTTATGCTTTTGCAGAAAATCTCCTAACAATAATTTCTGATTTTCTATGGATTCACTATCAGCGTAATAACTCTCATATGACAACCTTATATAGATGGCTGTGCGAAAATAATTGCAACAATTTCCTATTTTATTATCTACTTGCTCCATTCCTCTATTAGAAGGTCTCGCCAATTATATTACCTCCTCTAGAATTATTCAGATTCTTCGTTATTTCTAAACAAATCCTGATACCTTAGCTTAATTAGAATTTGTTTACCCTCGCCACAATATATTCTATCCACTGAACTAACTAGAGTAAGCCTACTTAGTTCTGTCATATTACCTATGTGATACACTTTGCTTAACCATTCTTTTGATTTCCTTTCATTCTCTATAAGCCTTTCCCTCTCTTTACCCAGTGAGACAATCTGCCTATCTAAGAGCCGTAACTTTTCCTCATAGATACCCCGGTAGCTAATGTACTCCTCTTCTGATATAATTCCTTCTTGTAGGTCATGATATAAGGAAGATATAATTTCAGAGTACCTATTGAGTACTTTAGTTTTTTGCTTGATTCGCTTATCATTAGCTATTAGATCTTCTTTAATTGAATTGGTGTGATCTTCACTAAAACAGGTTTCATCTAATACTTTCTTAATCTTACCCACTAATTCGATATGTTTTTGTAGTGATTTCAATACAATCTCTATTATTTGATCTTCCTTAATACTATGCCTTGTACAGCCTTGTTGCTTATTATAAGTTGAACAAATATAAGAAATATACTGCTTGCCTTTATATTGACTACACCGTCTTGTCATCTGTTTCTTACAATCCTTACAGAACAACATTCCTGAGAATAGATAGACGGTTTCCTTATCTTTGGAGCGTTTTGTATCTCTCTTTGATAATTGCTCCACCTTCTTAAAATCACGTTTGGATATAATCGCTTCATGATTGTCTTCCACCACCGCCCATTCTTCACTTGGTACACTAACTGTTTTCTTAACTTTATAACTAATTCTGCATTTTTTCCCCTGCTCTAATACACCCATATATATCTTATTCTTTAGTATGCCATACACGGTACTGTCGCACCACAAAGTCTCATTCCCTTCTGTAAATCCTGTCTTGAAGTTAATCCCTTGCATTCTCTTGTATGCCATTGGTGACGGAATGCCAAGTTCATTGAGCTTTTCAACGATAGAGTATACATTCATTCCACTTAATCGCCACTGAAAGATCTTCTTAACTACATCAGCCGCCTGTTCATCGATAATAATCGTATTCTTATCATTAGAATCCTTCTTGTAGCCATACGCAACATAAGCGCCTATATATAAACCGTTTTTTCTCATAGTGTCTTGGTGTGTTCTCACTCTTTGAGATATATCTCTACAATAATTATCATTTACAAAATTTTTAACCGGTACTAATAAATGTGTGTCATTGGTAGTTGCTGTATTAGAATCAAAATGGTCAATTACAGAAATAAATCTAACACCTAAGCTAGGAAAAATCTTTTGAACATATTTCCCTGTATCAATATACTCCCTACCGAATCTAGAAAGATCTTTCACAATAACCATATTTACTTTTCCGTCAAAAATATCTTCTCGCATTCGTTTGAAATCTGGCCGTTCAAAATTAGAGCCACTATAACCATCATCAATATAATAATCATATATCTCTACCTCAGGCATAGTCTTAAGAAATTCTTTGATTAATAACTTCTGGTTGGTAATGCTATTACTTTCCTTCTTATTGTCATGCCTTGATAAGTCGCTATCCTCTTTGGATAACCTAAGATAAACCGCTGCACAATACGTTTAAGTCATCCCCTCTGCAACTTTTTTAGCCAATTCCTCAATCAATTCTTCCAATGTAATTCCTGATTCATTATCAAATTCAAGCTTTACTATGTAATCACCACATTTATATATGTATGGGTTTTTTATTTTCTCTATGTAATCCTTTATCCTTTCCACGTCATCAAGACTCTCATCAATCTGTACATCCCTTACATCAACTAATTCATCTGGATTCACACTTGTTACATCAAGTTTGCTCATTCTTTTAAGTTCTTCAGGTAATAACATCAAATCCCCCCTGATTTTAAAGACCTACTTTCTTTCCAATCTATTAATTGCATCTGAATATTATGCACGTCCCCTTCCCTGTTCCTAGGTCAGATTATAGAGGTGAGAACGCCAAAAGAGCCCTTGTTATATAAATGAATTCATCATCTATAATACAAAGACTCTTTATCTTAATCATTATTTCTAGTTTTTCATTAAAGTTTGGAAGTATCAATTCCCGACCAATATTTCTCTCTTTCGGAATCAGTTAATCCCTCCGCAAATCTTTTCTTGATTTCTATAAATTCCTTTAATTCAGTTAATATGTTATAAAGTACTGCCCTATTCTCAAATTCAATTCTTGATACAGGTAGCTTTTCGTTTTTATAGAAATCAAATAACTTATTCAATTCTTCTAGTAAGCTCACTGCATTATTAGCTTCACCAAACTCTTCACAGATTTTGTATAGATATTCAGATAGCTTTTCTGCTTGGGTAGTTGTATATTCAAGACTCTTAATATCAGCAAATATCCTCTTCAATGATAGACATTGAACCATTCTCATCTGCATGTATTTATAGAAATAATCATTTGTTCCTGTAAAATGATTATTCATATAGTTTACGGACTCTTTCTTCATCTTTTCCAATAAGTCTTCCAATTCTTCAAAGCAGTTTCCTGTATATTTGCTTTTGTCTTCCTCTTTAATATTAATCGACATTCTACAAATGATACTAGAAATTATTCTATCAATATCCCTTTGTATACTTCGTATCTGCTTATAACTATTAACCATAAACAGGTTTAAGATAATTCCGACGCCACAACCAATTACTAGAATTAACAACTCATTAACTATCATCTTAGGAGAACAGCTCTCTGATGTAATATAATGTGTGCATAGCACTGCTATAGGTGCAATGGCTTCCTTCATATTTAATACTAGGCAGAAAAACAAATATGGGAACAGGATAATTCCTAATGAGACTAGATTGTACCCATATAGGGGTAATATAATTGCAGATAAAGCCGTCATTATAAAAAATATTATTATTCTTTTAAGCGCAACAGTAACTGTCTCTTTTTTAGTATCTTGTATCGTCAGAAGCGTAATGATTCCTGCCGACAAACTATACTGGATATTAAGAGCAGCCGCTATGGCGGAGGCCAGTAAGGCTCCCAATCCATATTTTAATAATTTTATATAATCTAAATTTTTAATTCTATTCATTTTAATTTTCCTATTCTAAACTCACCTTTTAATTCTCCAATCTATCTATAACATATCATATTTTTCCTAATTTTTAAACCACAATCGTGGTTTTTGTCATTATAACCCTACAATCCCCCATTGGTGTTGCCGCCCAACCAAGTCCTAATATATTCGCAATCATATTAGAAGCGATATACTCATTGACTACATGATCCTTTGGTAAATCAGGAAATAAAAGTCGTATGATTGGCCGTATACCTTTTGTTAGTGAAGCGATCAGCCCTGTTGCACGTGCGATCTGCATAATTCCAGTCCAAAGAGCCATGATACCTAACATCGTTATAGCAAGTGTAACAGCTTCCTTACTTGAACTTAAAGCAGCTTCACTAACTTTCGCTATGTTACCTGTGAAAACGCCAACAACAATTCCGACTATAACTAAAAATCCCCAAATATAATTTAACAAGCACCCTCCTTATCCATATTGTTTCATAAGTCTACAAAAAATAGTAAAACCTTTTTGTGACCCATATAACCCTTGAAAACAAAATATATGTATATATGATTGATTATAATTAATATATTATTAGATTCCATTTTTTATTCCATAGCATATTTTTCATGTAAAAATTAAGATTTTATTAAATCTTCAAATAATTGTGTGTAAATTTTGGTTCAATTAGTACAACTATTATAAAACAATTTATTACTTTATTTTACTAAATTGTTGTGTGTAAACGCATGACAATTACTGTTTCTCTATAATTTTACGTTTTTTGTATAAATCATTATTGGTATAAAAAATTATTTTTTTATTATTCTAGAATTTTACATCTTAAATTTGTGCTATAATTTGATAATAATATGAATTGACATTATCTAGGTGGTGTGTTATTTTATATTAGTATCCTATATATTTTTCCATGAATAAGGAAAATATTACATATTTCGGGGGTGCAAATTACTTTATCAACAAAACAGAAATACTTGTTGTAACATACAGTAGAGCCACAATTTTTCTATTGTCAACGAGAAAAGCAAAGGAGAGATTTATTATGAAGAGTACGGGAATAGTAAGAAAACTTGACGAACTTGGTCGTATCACACTTCCAATCGAACTTAGAAGAACTCTAGGAGTTAGCGAAAGAGATCCACTAGAAATCTTCGTTGAAGAAGACAGAATCATTCTTCAAAAATATGAGCCAACTGATATCTTCACTGGCGAAAAAAATGAGTTATTTGATTTCTGCGGAAAGAAAGTTTCTAAAGAATCAATTTCTCAACTTGCTAAATTAGCAGGAATCATCGAATAATACATCTAATGTATTAGATAAGCAACTCCCAAGCTTATAGATGAAATTTGAGATTATGTTCCCCAAGGAGCAATAAAAAAGAACCGATACCTTCTCCCAGTGTATCGGTTCTTTTTTATATTAACTGTTGATAAATATCTCTTTTTGATACACCACGATCTTTTGCAACTAATTTCATAGACTCTTTCTTATCTATCCCTTGCTGTAGATAAAATTCCATATGCTCCCCTACAGTCATTTCTTTCCATTCTCTTTGTTTTTCCTCTGCAATCTGCTGATGGCTAATTCCTTCCATTACAATAACACATTCCCCTTTTGGTTCCTGTCCTTCATAATGTGCAATAGCGTCTTCTAATGTTGTTAAGAATGCAGTCTCGTACTTTTTCGTTAGCTCCCTACATATTGTTACCTTACGGTTGCCAAGTGTCTCTAATAGCTCTCTAAGCGTACGTAACAGTCGATGGGGTGCTTCATAAAGTATCGTTGTTCTCGTTTCTTTTTGTAATTCTTGTAATATAATTTGTTTTTCTTTCTTATCAGATGGCAAAAATGCCTCGAATGCGAATCTTCGTGTCGATAACCCCGACATTGTCAAAGCCGTTATACATGCTGCTGGGCCTGGAAGTGAAGTAACTGTAATTCCAGCCTCGTGCGCCTGACGTACTAACTCTTCACCAGGATCAGAAATCCCTGGAGTACCTGCATCTGTAATTATCGCTATATTTACTCCTTCTAGCAACTGATTTACTAGATATTTCGCTTTTTCTATCTTATTGAACTCATGATAACTTGTCATCGGAGTTTTAATATCAAAATGATTAAGTAGTTTGATGCTATGCCTTGTATCTTCTGCCGCTATCAAATCTACTTCTTTCAGTGTACGAATTACAC
The DNA here is from genome assembly GCA_019421365.1 of Lachnospiraceae bacterium. Lineage (GTDB taxonomy): Bacteria > Bacillota > Clostridia > Lachnospirales > Lachnospiraceae > Anaerosporobacter. Next base: position 111,486 of record JAHZFJ010000002.1, on the reverse strand, counting down.
GGAATGTAATGTCCTCCAAATTACCAATTGGAGTCGCACACAAATATAGTGTTCCTGACATCTATAAATGTTCTCCTTTCAATCTATCTATTAGGGCGAAACTCCTATATACCTTCAGTGCTTCTTAACTGACGTACTATAACACGAAACACGCTATGCACCTAAGTACTTCTATGTGTGTTTCGTGATTTTATACAAATGATGCGACACCGCCTTCGACTCGGCATCCTGCCTCAGCTCAGGCTGGCTCGGCGTCCATGCCTCGCCTTCCTAAGTTATTAATTACACACTAAGAAGTACTATAGGTGCTACGCTATCGTTTCTTAGTTATAGTACGTCAGCTAAGAAGCGATTCAATGTTTTGAGAGTTTCGCAATAAACTATATTTTGCGTAATATTGGTCTTTTGATTTATAGTTGCAAATAGATTAAATGAACCTATCAATACCCATATATATCATAAATCTCGTCTGTATAAACATTCGGTTCTTTATATACAATCAATGGTGCTTCTACTTTTACCATAGATTTCGCACCTTTAATTGCTTCGATCAAGACCATATTAGGTTCCTTATCTACATAGGGATGTACCAATTTCATTCGTTTTGGCTCCAGTTTATATTTTGTCATACAAGATATAATCTCAACCAATCGGAATGGTCTATGCACCATATAGAATCGCCCATTCGGCTTTAGAACTCTTGACGCCTCGCGTACTACATCTTCTAGTGTACATAACACTTCATGTCTTGCAATTGCCTTTGGTAGGTCTGGATTCTGTAATCCATGTTGATTTGTCATATATGGTGGATTTGATGTAACCACATCAAAGGAAGCAGCTCCAAAAATCGAAGATGCTTCCTTGATATCACCAGTTACAATCTGAACTTTTTCTTCTTGTTTATTAAGGAGAACACTTCTTCTTGCCATGTGAGCGCTCTCTTCTTGTATCTCCAGGCCAACAAATTGTTTGCCTGGAGTCTTAGCTTCTAATAATATTGGAATTATGCCTGTCCCCGTACCAAGATCGAGACATGTTTCATTCTGTTTTACTTTTGCAAATCCAGATAGTAAAACGGCATCCATTCCAAAACAGAATTTATTTGGATTTTGAATAATTTGATATCCATTTCGATGTAATTCATCGATTCGTTCATCTGGTAGTAACTGTTCCTTATTCATCATCTAATAGAGACTTTCCTTCCTTTTTCTCAAGTAGCTCTAATGCTCTTAATTCATCATCAATAGCTATTTTTTCTTTCTTCTTACGTGGCTTAAATTTCAAGTCGTCTACTTTGTAATCTCTAGCTTCTTTTTCGTCGTTCTCAAGAGTAACGATTACACGAACAATTTGTTTTAGTACATTAACACTTTGTACTTCTCCTTTAAGACCATCGTTTGTTGTAACGAAATCACCCAGGTTAGGAAGCTTGCTATTTGCCTCTTCATATGCTTCTTCTTCATTCTTAAGACAACACATTAATCTTCCACATACCCCTGATATCTTGGTTGGATTTAATGAAAGATTTTGTTCCTTTGCCATCTTAATAGAAACAGGAGCAAATTCTGATAGATACGTATGGCAGCAAAGTGCTCTACCACAAATACCAATTCCACCTACAATCTTAGTTTCATCTCTAACGCCAATTTGACGTAATTCAATTCTTGTCTTGAATACACTAGCTAAATCCTTAACTAATTCTCTGAAGTCAATTCTTCCATCTGCAGTGAAGTAGAATAATACTTTATTGTTATCAAAAGTATACTCTGAATCGATCAACTTCATCTCTAATCCATGTTTCTTTATCTTCTCTAGGCAGATTCCAAAAGCCTCTTTTTCTTTCTGTCTGTTCTTATGCTCTATCTCATCATCTTCTGGTGTTGCTATTCGTATAACTGCTTTTAATGGTTGAACAATCTTACTTTCTTCAACATCTCTTGGACCAATTACAACAGATCCATATTCTACGCCCCTGGCAGTCTCTACAATTACATTATTTCCTTGCTCTACCTTGAGCCCTGCTGGATCAAAGAAGTAGATTTTCCCCGCTTTTCTAAAGCGAACTCCTATAACTATCATATGCCTCTCCTTTAATTCTCTCTTAATTCTCTTTTAGTGTTAGCAACATAAGTTCCATAACGGTATCGAAGTTAACATTTGCATTTAACCGAGTCTTCGCTTTATTCATCGCATTAATTATGTTCTCAATACCTTCATAGTCTTTCTTTCTTGCTTGTTCTGATATAAACTTATATTCTTCTTTAAACAGTAAGAGGTTCGGATTCTTTGTTACTTTGAACATAAGAATATCTCTATACCACAATACCATTAAATCTAGATAATCATTAATCTCAAGCTTATGTGTCGACAATCTTTTAATTGCTTCCATAATCTCATATAGTTCCATATCATCGATATATTTTAATAGATGAAGTATTTCTTCTTTTGACTGGGTAAATTCTTCGGAAGTTGCATAACGAATTGCTCGTCCTAAGATACCTTGTGAGAATGTTGCACTCATACTAGCCATATAATCAGGAATATTATATTCCTTCATTAAATACTCTTTACTTGCATCTGATGATACTGGTTTTAAGTTCAACATTACACAACGAGATAGAATTGTTGGTAGTAGTTTACTACTATTCGTAGTAAGTAAGATAATAATCGCATAGGCAGGTGGTTCTTCTATTGTTTTAAGAAGTGCATTCTGAGCTTGTTCTGTCATCTTGTCTGCATCATCAATAATATAGATTTTATACGGGCCACTATAAGGCTTAATTGCTATATCTCCATTTACCTGCACACGAATATCATCAACACCGATGCTTATCTTCTCATGAGTTACTGAAATGACATCGGGATGATTGCCTGACTCTACCTGTAGACAAGATTTGCACGTATTACATGAATTCGTTGCATCTTCTCCACATTGCAATGTCTTCGCAAATGTATACGCAATGGTTTTCTTACCCATACCTTTCTCACCGTTAATGATATATGCATGTGAAACCTTGCCTAGTTTAATTGCACTTTGTAAATGTTCAATAATCTGTTCATGCCCAACTATACTATCAAAATCGTACATCATTCCTACTCCAATCTGCCACTAAGCCAATATATCTAGTAATAATCCTCTTATTTCATCTATCTTGTTAAGAATAGTAATATGATCTAACTCATCTTTAATTAATTCTGTAGCTAATTCATCTAATGTTTTGTCCACAAGTTTAACCATACCATAGACACGGTGTCTACCTCTTTTATCAAGGAAGTTCTCACGACTGAATTTATGTGACCGATTAACGATTTCATTCATAAATTCTTTGATTAATTGGCGATACTTCCTCATGTCACGAATGTCCATGTGCTTGGCTAATTTGTTTCCATGCTGTATAATTTCTCGCATCATGAAGTGTAGGCGAGACTGTAAATCTTGTTCCTCTATATTACTAATCAACGTAAATTTGAAAGATCCATCATTCTCTGTAATCTGGTTTCTTGTCTCTACTTGATTTACATTTTGCATTTGATTTACCTTAATGTCCACTTCTTATCCCCCCTGACGCAGTTTAAAAAATCTATAACTAGTACTTATGAATGTAGCTTCGCTACTTTCATATTTAACAGTTTTCTTAAGTTTTACTGAGACTCGAAAAATCACTTCGTAATTTCTCTCGTTAACTTATGGCTCCTTCGGAGCTACGGTCTTTCACTCCGTTCAAGCCCTAAAAGTAGCTTCGCTACTTTCATAAGTTACATTATACCATAATTCTTTACATTATTACACTAAAGTTTTTCTTTCTTTTGGTCATAATGAATATACTTTTTTATTGCTTCGATACATTCTTCCTTATCGCTATTCATAAATCTTTGCTCTATTCCACTCTCTCTAATCTTCTCTTCTGAAAAATCTTCACTGTCCGCAAGAAATCTTCGACATACCTCAGCATAATTAGGAGTTAACTGTTTCTTTTCTCGTTTAAGTGCTCTGCTCAAACGCTCTCCATCTTCTACTTCTATATATATCGGTACAACCTTGTCTTCCCCAAAGTATTTTCTAATTTGATTATACGCTTCAAGTGTATTTATGAACAAATAATCCGATTTTGCAAGCTCAATCTGTCCGTCATTAACGGTAAAATAATTCCAAGGTCCATTGATTGTATGATACGTACGGTATTCAATAATCTTTCCCTCTTCTTTTAAGTTTTCGAACTTTTCATCACTAACGAAGAAGTATTCAACTCCATCTTGCTCACCATGTCGAATTGGTCTAGTCGTATATCCTACTGCTGTCTTTAACTCAAGAGTATCATCTTCCCTTAGATATTTAAATATTGAATCTTTACCAGAAGCACTTTTACCAATAACTACATATATCTTACCCATTTTTTTCTTCTCCTACTACAAGAATCGTTTCATTATTATGATCTTTCATGCCCTTTATATTCAAACCTGCTTGTTTATACTCTTTTATCTTATTAATAATTTCCTTCGTTATCTCTTCTCCCGGAACCACAAGTGGAATTCCTGGCGGATATAAATAGACGTATTCACCTGCTATATTACCCATACTGTCCTCTAATTTTACACTATCTTTTCTAAGATTATAAGCTTCATATGGTGTTAAGGCAAGGTTTAAATTAGTTACATAAAACAGGGAGGATAGCTTTTGTTTTTTCTCACCTGAAATATTTCTATCAATATCTAAGAGTGCTTCAATCAGACGATTAAATCCCTCTTTCGTGTCAGCTATGCTAGTCATAGCTAAAACATAATCTTTAGAAACCATTTCACATTGAATTCTATAACGATTCAATAGCAAATCATACAATTCGACTCCATTTATAGTACAATGATGTGTAAAAATCAAAATCTTAGAAGGATCAAATGCCAACGGACGCTTCTCTTCTTCCAATTTCATTGGATGATACACTTCTAGATTCTGCAGTTTATTACAGGCTTCATAAAATTCTTTTAGATTTTGTCCATATTCTTCGAATAGTTGTGTCCCTTGTTCCTTCACAACACGCAGACAATTACTGATTCCAGACATTAGCACGTATGAAGGACTGCTTGTCTGATAAATCTGTAAATACATCTTTACTTTATCATAATCTACTAAACTTCCATTACTATGTAGTAATGCCGTCTGTGTAAATGCTGGAAGTGTTTTGTGAACGCTATGAATAACAAGATCTGCTCCACATGTCACAGAATTCTCAGGAAAATCCCTACTAAATCCAAGATGTGCTCCATGTGCTTCATCTACAACCAGAGGTATATTGTAAGAATGGACTAAGTTGGCAATCTCCCTAATATCAGAAACAATTCCTTCATAAGTTGGGGAGGTAAGGAGTACCATCTTAATATCTGAATTTCCTTCTAATTTCTTTTTAACTTGCTCTGCTGTAATACCCTTATGGATTCCGTATTCCTCATCTACTTCTGGATATAAATAGATTGGAACTAACTCATTCAAAAAAATGGCATGATAGACAGCCTTATGACAATTCCTTGCAACAAGGACGGTATCCCCCTTCTTCGTACACGCTGCAATTGATACAAGCAATCCGCTGGTACTTCCATTAATCAGATAATGTGTATGATCAGCATGATATAACTGTGCAGCTTCCTCCATTTCATTAAGCAATATTTCTTCTGCATCATGAAGATTATCAAATCCATCGATTTCCGTTATATCAATGGCATATGGGTTCACCATATCCATTAATTTAAGGTTTCGCTTATGACCAGGCATATGCATAGGATAGATATCTTCTTCTCTATATTTAATTAATTTATCATATAAGTACTCCAAAATGAGCTCCTTTCATTTGGCTTTATTAGAGGGTCATTACTATAAAATACGTTTGACCCTCTAATAAAAATAATTACCAAAAATGATACCTAGGTTTTTTCTTTCCCATAAGCCAGTAACGAAGAAAATCGTCCGCTATAATGGCTAAGGGCGATAAGAAGAACCAAATAAACACGTATAATAAACAGATTTGGCCTAATACATTGTATGGCTGATTAGAATAGTCCCAAACATTTAAACCTAACCATACATTAACAATTAAACCAGTTACAAACTCTACACCTGTTATTATAGCAGATGAAACTACCATTTGACTAACAAATGACATTCGATAAGGAGATTTTTCATTTAATAAACCAATTAATATAAAGCAAACTCCTCCGGCAATCAACATTGAAATATGAGAATATCCTCTAGATAAAATTTCGATGCCACAATATGCATAACCACCAACAAAAAATAGAAGAATATACTTTATAAAATTACTTTTTATTCTTACCATCACAACCTCCTTTTGAAAAGGCAAAAAGCAGTTCAAAATTTGATATTCAAGTTAGGTCAACGGCGCCAAATCAAACTCCGTCCCATACTATTAACATGCACATAATCATAACAAATATGTTGGTATGTTTCTTGCACTGCGTGATAATGCTGGTAAGTTATAAAAAATTTGATAATTGGAATAGTGGAATCATTAGATTCTAAAGAACTTTAAGATGACTTAATTAAATCAGAGAAAATTTTTTTATATGTATGTAAGATATAACTTAAAGTATTTAATAAATTTTTAATTTTTAATTCTATAGGAAGCATACTATTATGGTTTATCACAACAAGCTCTTCCTATAGAATAAAATAGTTGAATAATATTTTACAGAATTAATTTACGCGCCCATAACTTCACATTCTCTAAATCTGCAGTATCTGGGTGTGATAATGCTTTATCGAAATTCTCAATGCTAACTTTGATATTCGCATCATCTGGGTGCTCTGTTATTAAGTTTACATATCTATCTCTTATGGCCATTGGCATTTTACCTTGGCAAAAGTAATAATCTACAACAGTGTTATCTGATGGTATGATCTCTTTTACTCTATTATATAAGGACTTATAATACTCTTCTGACCCACCAAAGCCTGCTGTTCCAAAATAAGCGATTTGCTTATTATTTAATGTCTGGCAAAAGTCTGTAATTTCCCTGCAACACATGCCCTTATCTGTCCATGATCCCAAAAAGATAAAGTCTGCATCTATGTACTCCGCAGGACTTCCGATACACACAATCTCTTTCTCTTTTAATTCCTCTTGTATAGCTTCTGCAATTAATTTTGTATTTCCGCTTAAGCTCTTATATATTATTGCAATTTTCATGTCTCCACCTCCAATTACACTTTACTTCCAACGACCATCCACATTAGCGAAATGCTTTGCCTAAGATGAAGGTCAATACCAATTATAATATTATTTTTTTTGATTTGATAAACGAAAATCGTCTTATAACTTCTCATAAGTGTTTATAAAGAAAGGGCAAAATCGAATGGTGACACCTTGAACGAGTTATTATTAGGTAAAGGTATTATATTGCAATCCGGCGCAATAAACAAGAATTAGATAAGCCTTGTTGCCGGGGCTATCGAAGCCATTCGCAGAAACACTATGAGAAACAACAGGCGGCGAGACGGAAACCATTCTCTTACTTCATGTATAACTTTCGTATATGGTAGCTATATCATGTATTCTACGCTTCATTTCTGTGCGTATATTTAACGGCTCTAAACACTCGCATTTATCCCCAAAACTGAAAAGAATATTGTAGTAGTATTCATTCTCTATGAAAGGAAAACTAACAATGTAATGCTCGTCACCGTCTGGTGAAAAGTGTCCATAAGTGCAATAATCAAGTACCCTGTCCATGACAGATTTATGAATACGAATTTTGATTCCTGTTTGCATAGTTGCCACAATATCAGTAAAATCTAACTGCGGTTTTTGATAATCTCGTGGCGTAAAAAAATCCTCTTGCATTCGTAGGTTTGATGTGCGGGATAGTTTAAACAAGCGAAAATCATTTCTTTTATGGCAATAACCTTGCAAGTACCAATGACTACTTTTCAATACAAGTTGATACGGCTCGGCTGTTCGTATGGTTTTATTTCCATAGCGGTCTGCATATTCAAACGAAAGTAGTTTGCTTTCCTGTAAAGCTATTTTGATAATTTCTAAATATGGCTGAATGTTCCTGTTACCCATCCACGGACTTAAATCTATATATATTTGATTTGCTTTTAATTCAATGTCTTTCTCTCTGTCGGCGGGGATAAAACTCTTGACTTTCGCAAGGGCGTTTACCAGTTCATCACCTCGTATCATACCTGAAAGGCTGGAAAGCCCCATCAAGATAGCAGAAAGGTCGGCAGTTGAAAAAACCTTTCTATCAATCTTGTATTTCTCCATGATTTCAAAGCCGCCGCCCACTCCCGATGCACCGCGAACAGGAATACCCGCCATGTTGATAGTGTCTATGTCACGGTAGATTGTTCGAGGTGAAACTTCAAACATATCTGCTAACTCCTGTGCGCCTATACGCTTTTTATCAAGGAGTATCATAATAATGCTAACAAGCCTGTCAACTTTCATCTGATAGCCGCCTTCCAAAATTTCTTTTTTTCATTATAGATTGTTGCCATACTGCTGTCAATAATTACAAGGTATAATAAAAGACAAACAAATTAATCTACCTATCGGGAGGAACCACTATGCAAAAAAAAGCCTTAGTAATAATAGATATTCAAAATGATATAACAAAGAATTACAAGGAGGTTATTGGCAATATCAATAAAGCTATTGATTGGGCAGTCAATAATAATATTCATGTTATTTATATAAGGCATGAAAATTTATCAGTAGGCACGAGGACTTTTAAACCCAATACATATGGGTCTGAATTAGCTTCAGACTTGAAAATAGTATCAAAAAATCTGTTTACAAAATACAAAGGAAACGCATTAAGCTGTGAAGAATTTACTGACTTTATTAGTAAAAATGAAATATGTGATTTCTACATAACAGGAGCAGATGCTGTTGCTTGTGTTAAATCAACCTGTTACAACTTACGCAAAGCAAATTACAGCGTTAATGTCCTATCAGATTGCGTTACCAGTTATGATAAAAGTAAAATTGACGAAATGCTACGCTATTATGAAAGTAAAGGTAGTAAAATTATTTGTTTGAATGACCTGTTAATTTCAGCACTTTCCATTTAACTCAAAACGCACAAATCCGCACAAACGTAGTGTTTATGCGGATTTGTAGCGTTACTCATGACAAAATTTGTTGTTGAGATTAGCAGGTTATTCTACTACTTTTTATATGTAACAATCATCTTTCTTCCTACTGTTTTACCGATAAAACAGAATATACCACCTAAGACTCTTTGATAGAGATGCAACGGAACCTCCTTATTGTAAGCTCTTGTTACTCGCCCTTTATCCGTCCAGTAGACTCCATCAGCAGATTCATATTCTGTCCCTGGTGCATAGTATCTACACATTCCACGAAACAAATTATAGGGAATTAAAATACTAGATTTTGGACAATGCATTTTCATTTTCAATACATCTTTACTGAATTTCTCACTAACTTTTCTAAGTTGTCTCTTTACCTTCTCATTAGGTTTATATGCATTCCAACTAACAGTCCTTGCTTTATAAGAATAACAACGGTTAAATCCGATTGCCCTCAAACTACCATTTATACTTTTTTCTGCACTTTTTGCCCCTACTCCTCCAACCGATGTAATAAAGAGTGCTTTTTTTGTGAAGAAATGTGGACGATGCATTAGATAGCAAAAATGATCTATTAGATTCTTTAATAAGGCAGTTTCTCTTACGTTAAATGTTGTACTACATAAGATTAAGCCATCCGCCCATTCCAGTCCATTATAGATTACACTTACCTTATCATAGTGGGGACACAGTTCTCCCCCTTTTCGGAAACAATTGCTACACCCAGTACAAAAAGGAAGATTCAAATCCATTAATTGAATTTCTTTGAATGCAGCACTGTTATCGTGTTCTCTCACATAAGAAACAGCATATTCAACTAGTTTCCATGTATTTCCCTTATGTGGACTACCATTAATCACAAGATATTTCATACTATAAATACTCCCCTCATGCTTTTATATAGTATTTAAAAAAAAAGTCCCCCGATAAAGAGGACTTTGTATTGTGGATATCGTAAAGATCTATTCTACAGCAGGCTTGAATGCTTCATAGTACACTCCATCTGATGTATATCCTGCTCCGATTTTAATCATTCCATTTTCATCAATATCAGTTTTATCATATGTGTTACCAGTAAAGTCATACATGTCTACTCCATCTGCATTAACTTTATTTACTTTAACTGTGATAACACTAGCATTAGATAATGGTATTGGTGCCAATGTAATAAGTAATAGTACTAACCCTAAACCTATCTTCGATTTATTCTTCATTGGAAAAACCTCCTTTCCAAGAATATCATATCACAATAACTTAATTAATAATAGAAAAATTTTACAGCCAATCTATAAAACCCTCCTCCAATAATCTTTTGGCACTCAAATCATAATAAAAAAGCGTTAACCTAGGTTGACGCTTCAGTCGACCTTGTTAACGCTCTATCCCTATATCTAATACTCAAGCCGCTTCAAACTACCCTCGTCAAATGAGTATTCACTTGTTCGGAAAGGGTACTTCACTTCCTTCGCATAATACCAAGGATCCGTATCAGATGCTGGGTTATTCAAAACGTGAAACTCCTGAGCTGGCATAAAACCTTGCGCCAGCAAAAATGCTTTTTCTCCCCTCTCATTCTCACAGATATCTACAACCATAACAACATGCCCTGGACTTCCTCCCTTTAAGAAGATATCACCAATCTGCAAATCTGCTATATCAATCTGTGAAGACTCCTTGTCTAAAGAGAGTGTACTGGCATAAGAGAACACGGTATCAAGGTACTTTTCAAATGTTTCATAAGAATCATCGTACCCTTTCGATTTTTGCCAGCTAACATTATTTCCATCTACCTTAACACGGTACCCAGCTTGCCACTTTTCATACTCGCATAAAAATCCACTAACAAAATGGAACTTTATTTTATTATACTGCTGATTTGCATAATAATACTCTGCATACATACGAATAACAGAGTCTGCGCACTGTTGCAGATCTTTATTAGATACCCTCATATCAAAAACTGCTATATGCGCTGACTGATTTCCCTTTTCCCTGCCATCATACAATAAGACAGGTGAACCATCTTCCTTAAGAGGAAAATTACGTAGATAGTCACCGAAACTGTTATCAACAACATCTACTCTTGAATATCCTTCTGGTGTTCGTATCCTAGTCTCTACTGTATTCCCGCTAGAATTGATAAAGGAAGCCTCTTGCCCCATATGGTCGTCATCTAGGCTATCTTCTCCTTGAGAATTTGTAGATTCCTGTTTATCAACATCTTTTGTTGTAGTTTCATCATAATCAAGCTCTTCGTTTTTTTGTTGATTCTCCTCTTTTACCCCCTCTTCGTTTGCATCTGTTATTATCTGCTCTTCATGTACATTCAGTTTCTCCGATGATGTATTCTTCTCTTTCGTACAGCCAGAAATACTAATCACAATTAGCCCTATAATCAGTAAAGTACTACTTGCTTTTCCTTTGTCTATCATTCCTACACCCCTTTCAGCAATTAACTAGAAATCTAGGCAATTGCGATTTCCAATGGCATACAATAAAGTTAAAATCAGTATACTAAGAGAAGTCTCGTCTTCCAAAATTTAATTAATGTCCATTACTGTTCCTAAGAAAATTGGTAACTTTGTGTTATTATCAATAATTGCATATACGAAAGGCCGATTCAAAAAAACCTCATATCTTGTTACCATAGCAGACTCCGTTACCATCTCAACTTTTGTGGCAGCCCCTGCTTTCGTTCCTAGTTCATCAACTGAGATATAGGACTTGTGAAGAACCTCACCTATATAGATATTTCCATCAGATGAATTTCCTAACTTTGAGAAGTCTGCTGAATCTTGATCAAATGCAGTCTGTAAACCAAGTTCTTTTAACGCATCGTTCATCTTTATTGTGTAGTCATAGCTAAATTTAGGAATCCTTGTTACTACCGTAGTTGACTCTGCATTTTCAACTATAGAAAGTAAATGTTCACCTGTTAAGGATTCTAGATAATCATTCACATTGATTCCTTCATTTGGTAACAGTGCTACAAAGCTGTATTGCCCACCTTCATAGTTCTTAATAACTCCTGTAGCATTTCCATCATCTAGATATAGCCCCTCATCTGAACCCATCATATCAACACTTCGTATTGTTCCGTCCCAGGCTGTAAATTCACCACTATAAACATCATTTTTTGTGTATGGATTTTCCCATTTTGCGTCAAAAGCTACCGCATTAAGTAGATACATAATTGAATCCTTATCTATCTTATCTACCATATTGTCAATCATGCCACCTGTATGATCTTTTACCCATTGATTAATATCTTCTACTGTTGTTTTATCAAAAGGCGATTCATAGGCTTCTGCTCCATAATAATTTGCATTCTTCTGTAAAAAATCAGGCTCTACTTTTAACCGATCTTTATCATCTCGAAACCATATTGAATTAGCTAAACTTAATTTATTATCTGTATCTGATGGTAATTGATTTTTGTAAGCATATAAAAATTCATTCAATTCATCAATAGATCTACCACCGGCCAATAGCTGCTCCATCTCTTCTTTTGTAGCAGTATCCGCTCCATTTGCCGTCATAGATAACGCCATCATAACAGAAACAGGAGAAATCATTGAATTCTCATTCTCCTTTACCGATTTTTGAAACAATTTCACCGAAAAATTTGCTGCTTGTTTGATAAAGGTTTCATCAAGCTCCTTTTTCTCAACAACACTTGCTTTCACATTCTTCATTAAATTCGTACTCTTAATCCTGCTAGAACATCCTGTCATAGAGAATATAACTCCTGTCATAGCGATAATAGATACAACCCTCTTTACGTAAAACTTATTAACCTTAATCATATTAATCACCGTGCCCTTTCAAAAGTCCAGCGACTTTGTGCAAGTCAACTTGTTGACTTTGGGCACCAAATCGCCGTGTGTTACTTCCATAGATTAGACGACATATAACAAAAAAAGGTTCCATTATAAACTTATATTACATCTAATTTTACAATTGCATCTGCTTTCAGACAGAACATAAACCCTACCCTCATATCCTACTTAACTAAAAGTTAGAAACTCGATACTGCTTTGGCGTACAACCAACTATACTTAGAAACACCTTATTGTAATAACTGATATTATTAAATCCAGACAAATTAGCAATCTCAGCAATCTTCTTGTTGGTCTCTGTAAGAAGATGACAGCTCTGCATAACACGGTAACGCATGATATATTGCATCGGAGTTCGGTTCATCGTTTGGCGGAACACCCTACAAAACTGTCCTTCACTCATAGGAATCAGCGCTGCCAATTCCGCTAAGGTTACTTCATAGGCATAATTCTCTTCAATATAATCAAGAACAGGCTTTATTCTTTCTTGATTCAAGGAACTGTCCTCCTCCATAACATCATTTAACTTCGCGTGCTCGTAATATAGCTCCCAGATTGCATACATACGCGTCTTCAACATTAATTCACTATCTAGTAGTTTGAGATAATCCAACTCATTGATCTCATCTAGAAAATCAAGAATCTTTGATTGCCAACCACCATCCCTACGAATTACAGGTGTAAACAGTAACTTACCTTTTAAAACCGGCCTTATATAATACTTACTAAAATGTGTATGAGGGTCGTTTTGCAAAAACTCATAAGAGAATACCACAGCATAGAAAGCACAACCATTAGTATCTAACGCTCTTGCACTATGGTACATATTTGAATTAATGAAGATGCAATCTCCTTTCTCAAGAACATATTTCGTTTCTTCTACTTGTATCTCGATTATTCCCCTAGTCACAACCAATATCTCTATCTCTCTATGCCAATGCAGATAGAATACAATCTCTGTATCTTTTGGATACACCATCTTATGAAGCGCTATTGGTATCTCTGCTGTTCCATGACTTATTTTCTCTTCATAATCTTTGGATTTATCTTGCATCTTTATTCGATTCTTTTGTATTGTACCCATTATATCACCCCGCACTTTGCTATTACCATTATTTTTCAAATCCCTAATTATTCTCATTTTGTGTTTTATGAATTAACCTTTCATCCCATAATTTACTTTAATTCACTCAATTTACTTAACGGCCAGTAAATTATCAATATAATGTTATAAATTGTTCATTTAGTTAAATATTTATCGCATTTATAATAATATAATACTATTATAGCGACACAAAGTAAATACAGAAAACACCAATACAGATTGAATGCAAAAAAAATATACACTCATTAAAAGGAGGCTATAAATCTATGAAATTCGCAAATGGATTCTGGGTTACACAAAAAGGTTACGATGTAAAATTTGCATCTCAACCATATGAAATCACTACTACTGAAAACAGCATTACTGTTCTAGTAACATCTGCTGTAATCGAAAACCGCGGTATGACTCTTCAAGGTCCAAATCTTGAGGTTACATACTCATCAACTTGTGAAGATACCATCAAGGTAAGTACTGTTCATTATAAAGGCGGTCTTGATAACACACCTCACTACGAATTAAACGAAGATACAAACTTCAAACCTATCATTAATGATACAGAAGAATATATCGAGATGATCTCAGGTAATACAAAGGTAGTAATCGCTAAAGGTACTTCATGGAATGTACAATTCTACTATAAAGACAGACATCTAACTGGTAATACATGGAGAGCTACTTCTTACATTACAGAGAATCAATACAGTGTAGATGCTAAAAAGGAATTAAACAAAGATAATGATTTCTTCGATTACCCAGTAACTGATAACGCTTCATATCTAAGAGAGCAATTAAAAACAGATATTGGCGAATGTATTTATGGCTTTGGTGAGAAATTCACTCCATTCGTTAAAAACGGTCAAAACGTTGAAATCTGGAACAGCGATGGCGGTACTTGTACTGATCAAGGATATAAGAATATTCCTTTCTATATCTCATCAAAGAGCTACGGTGTATTAGTAAATAGTTCTGATAAAGTATCCTTCGAAGTAATGTCTGATACGGTATCTCGTGTAACTTTTACTGTACCTGGTGAAGAATTAGAATATTTCGTAATCGGTGGAGAAAATCTTGAAGATGTATTAAAGAACTACACAAACTTGACTGGTAAACCAGCACTTCCACCAGCATATTCATTTGGTTTATGGTTATCTACTTCATTTACAACTAACTACGATGAAGAAACAATCAACTCTTTCATCGATGGAATGGCTGATAGAGATATTCCTCTTCAAGTATTCCACTTTGACTGCTTCTGGATGAAAGAATTCGAGTGGTGTAATTTTGAATGGGATACAAGACAATTCCCTAACCCACCAGAAATGCTAAAGAGACTTCACGATAAAGGCTTAGAAGTATGCGTATGGATTAACTCTTATGTTGGCCAACGTTCTAAGTTATTCGATATCGGTAAAGAAAAAGGTTACTTCATTAAAAACCTTGATGGAAGCGTATTCCAGACAGATTTCTGGCAACCAGCTATGGCAATCGTTGACTTCACAAATCCTGAAGCATGCGACTGGTACAAAGGGCTATTAAAACAATTATTCGAAATGGGTGTTAATAACATCAAAACAGACTTTGGTGAAAGAATCCCAACCAAGTGTAAATATTACAACGGTATGGACCCTGTTAAGATGCATAACTACTACACTTACCTTTACAATAAATGTGTATTCGAAGCATTAGAAGAATTCTACGGAAAAGATAAAGCTTGTCTATTCGCAAGAAGTGCAACTGTTGGCGGACAAAAATTCCCTGTACATTGGGGTGGTGATTGCTATGCTGAATACTCTGCAATGGCAGAAACAGTTCGTGGTGGACTTTCTCTATGCTCAACTGGATTTGGTTTCTTCAGCCATGATATCGGCGGATTTGAAGCTACTGCTCCTGCTGATGTATATAAGAGATGGTGTGCATTCGGTCTTATGTCTACACATAGCCGTTTACATGGTTCAAGCTCTTACCGTGTACCATGGAACTTTGATGAAGAATCATGTGATGTACTTCGTTTCTATACAAAATTAAAAGGTAGATTAATGCCTTACTTATGGTCACAAGCAATCAAAACTCATGAAGTTGGTGTACCAATGATGCGTTCTATGGTTATTGCGTTCTCTAATGATCCTGCATGTAAATACTTAGACGCACAGTACATGTTAGGTGATAATCTTCTAATCGCTCCAGTTATGAACGAAGAAGGTATTGTAGAGTTCTATGTACCAGAGGGAACTTGGTATGATATCATAACTAACGATGTATATGAAGGTGGCAGATATTACACAAGAACATGTAACTACTTCGAGATGCCAATCCTTGCTAGACCAAACTCAATTATTACTTTCGGTGAGTTCAAGACGAACAATGTTGTTTACGATTACCTTAACAATGCAGAAGCTACTATTTACAATCTTGGAGATGGCAAAACTGCTACTGCTACTATTTACGACAGCGAAGCAAACAAACTCACAGATATCACAGCTTCTCGTAACGGTAATGTTATTGAAGTATCTTACACTGCAACAGATAAATCATTCACTGTAGCTGTTGCTGGTACAGATAAGAAAGTAACTGCAGCTGCTGGAAGTACTTCTGTAAGTATTACATTATAATTATTAATCTGATAATTTTGAAACCCATATTGACAATATTGTTAATATGGGTTTTAATTTTATGACAAAATAATTTAAGAAAGGTAATTTCACATGTTAAATAAATCAAAAATGGTTATAGCATTAGGCTCCAAGCAAAGACTGTAAAACATTATAGTATCGTTTTGTTTGGAGCCATAATTAAATATAAGACAATATGCTTAATACAGTCTTTGCATGGACTATTTATAGAACGATCAAATAGTTTAGGAGCAAAGAGTATGAAATATAAAAGAGCACAAGATATATTACCAAAGCATGTATTAGAGCTACTTCAAGAATATGTAGATGGAGAATATCTATATATACCACTTAAGAACAATTCCAAAAAATCTTGGGGAGAGAAAAGTGGGGTAAAAGAAGAACTACGAGAAAGAAATAAGGAAATTTTTAACAAATATCAAAGAGGAATAGCAATTAAAGAACTAATAAGCGAATACTATCTAACAGAAAGTAGTATTAGAAGAATAATAAGAACAGAGAAATTAAGGGATAATTGCTTCATAAATAATCAAGAATAATACAGAACAGTTTATGGACATATTCATTTAGATATTTGGTGATATAATTAATCAACCAAGAGGTTGTTAATTATGGAGGTCGTCATATGAATAAATTAAACGTATTAGAAATAAATTTTGAACTCAATGGAGCGCTAGATTCAATATATCCTGTTATATTAAGCGATGATAATGAAATGATTTTAATTGATTGTGGTTATCCTAATTTTCTGCAATTAATAGAAGAATGTGCAAACAAAAACAATATAGATTTAGGGAAATTAACCAAACTCATCATAACTCATCATGATTTTGATCATATGGGCTCAGCAGCTGATTTAAAGGCGAAATATCCGGATGTAGAAATATTAGCCTCATCAAAAGATGAAAAATATATCAACGGAACAGAAAAGTCTTTAAGACTTCAACAAGCCGAGTCGGTATATAATAGCTTGCCCGATGGCCAAAAAGAAGCAGCACTTAATTTCCATAAGTTATTAGAGTCAATAAATAACGTTGATATAGATATAGCATTAAACGATGGTGACAAATTTGATTGGTGTGGTGGTATAGAAATAGTTGAAACGCCAGGACATATGCCAGGGCATATATCAATTTATATCAAGGATAGCAAAACATTAATAGCGGGAGATGCTTTAGTTTGCTTGAATGGTAAATTATCAATCGCAAATCCGCAATATACCTTAGACATAAAAGAAGCTAAAAAATCTATTAATAAATTACTAAATTATGATATAGATAAAATTATATGTTATCATGGGGGAATATATCAAACAGCTATAAAAGATTCATTAGAAAATATCTTAAAATAAGGATTACTTTTCATATGCAATCAAAATGATTATCCTTCACCGTCCAAAGTCTAGGATAATCATTTCTTAGCCAAATAGGGCAAGCATAGGTTTTAACCCATTTATACCAAAGCATGTTATCATAAATATAATACAAGGAGGCTATCATGAACCAACAAATTTCTACACTGATCCATAATCTTAGCACTCATAATATGGCTGGTTTTTTTGTAAATACACGCGAAGAATTGTTTCATCTCCTAAAAAATCTAATTCCCCTTGGCTCCACCGTTGGCTGTGGTGATTCTGTTACTTTGGAAGAGACCGGTGTGTTCCAATTCTTACGAAATGGAGATTATATTTTTTACGATAAATATGCCTCTGGGCTCTCTAAAGAACAAAAACGTAAGATATATCTGGATAATTTTTCAGCTGATACCTTCATCTCAAGCGCAAATGCCGTTACCATGGATGGCGCAATCTTTAATATTGATGGAAATGGCAGCCGCGTTGCTCCTATGTTATATGGGCCAAGTCAAGTTATTATCGTAATTGGAACCAATAAAATATCAGATAACGTTGATTCTGCCATAAAAAGAGCACGGCAGACAGCTGCTCCTTTGGATGCAAAACGATTAGGAAAAAACACACCTTGCACTTCATTACATCGTTGCATTGACTGTAAACATAAGGAGCGAATCTGTAATGATTTCGTATTAATTACGGGGCAATTTATAAAAGACAGAATCAAAGTTATCATTATCAATGAGAACCTTGGATTTTAACTAATTAAAAAGAGAAACATCTCTTACTTTTTCTCTTTCTTAGACTTATTATCTCCTCTCAATTGTTTTCTCTCGCCTCTTCTCTTATACCTACTTCCCTCATACCTTCTTGCTACCAAGCAATGTATCTACACTGCCTTGCAAAGTCGCGTTCCATAGTTCGATGGTAAGTTCATGAATATCATAGCTTAAATATTCTAGCAACTCCTTATTATCATTATACCCCCGCTTTATTAATATTTTAAGCAGTTTAGTTAGCTCTTCTTCAATACCAACTTGACTATTACCATGCATTTTTCTATATATCAATTCAATCTCTTCCCTAGTAAATCCAGCTACAGAGATCGGTCTTTCAATCCACATACTTATAAGTACGTTACGTAATACAATGCTACATACATTTATAAGTAGCTCCTCGTAATCTGCGTGATATAATTCCAGTGTTTTTAATACATACTCTTCTGGGAACGCTTGAAGAAAGCTTTGTTCACACCCAGTATATCTCAAATATCTTTCTATTGCATGGATTCCTTGCACCTCTCCAACATATCTTAGGGTAGGGTAATCTAGCGTAAGTATATGATTCTGTGGCGCAAACTTTGCATCATAATACAAAAAGAAGGCCGGCATTCCTTTCTCAATCGTATCATAATATGCCTGATTTCGATAAGAATTAAAGTCTGTTAATAACGTTGAATACTGAATATTCAATCGCTTTACATTGTCTACTAGCATACGATATCCACATTCATAAGCCTCTTCTGCTGACATACGCTTAGCTTTAATTATTTTTACTTCTAAAGGACTATTACCATTGCTTTCGTCCATATATTCAGTGTGGTTAATACAGTATAGAACCGCCTCCATCAACTGCCTAGCAGTTTCGAAGCGTATTGAACTACTTTCCTTACTGGTATACTTATCAGCAAGTTTTGCAACAATTGGTAATAGTTCCTCCATATCATTCAACATATGCACACCTCATCTTCTTCTACTCAATTTTCATCAATCACTCTAACTTTAATCATTAAAGCCACATCGGATTTTCCGTGCAAAAGTTTCCAAAGCCGTATCCTCAAGATAGTCTAAGTCACCTTGACATCTACCATCAAATTGCTTTTTCATATACTCGATCAACTCATCATCTGTCAACTCATCAAGTGACTCATTCTTGTATAGATAGAAGATTTCTTGGAGTCTTTGATTGGTATCAACAAAGTTATCTTGATAAATATAAGAAGAATCACAGAATGCAAAAATCAACTTTGTAATAATACCATCTCCAAACTCAATTCGTTCTTGTCTTACTAGATTTTCTCTTCTCTCTTGAATTAACTCCATTGCTTCCTTCTCTGATAACTGAATTCCAAACTGCTTTGTATAGTTATTACAAGCTACAAGATCATTAATTTGCTTTTGTATTATTATTGGATTGGATTCTTGTTGATTCATAAGATACTGTAGTAGTTTATCTTCATCCATTCTGTCGCATACTCCTTATCATTTAATTGTTCATACATCATAAACCCACACCCATTTCTTTACAAGTCTTGAAAAAATGCTAATTTTGTGGTAATATAATTATAGAAAAAGAGGAAAATCTTTGATTTATAATCAAATGAATTTCCTCTTTTTCTATAAGGATTTACGCCTTAATGGCCCATCTCATCTTAGTTGAACGAGCACGGCTATTTATATTACATTCCTCTAAAGAAGGGCGAATTACATCCTTTGCAATATCACTATAAATCCCTTCTCGGTAAAAATGTTTGAAATATTGTTTTACAAGACGATCTTCGCCTGAATGGAATGTTAGTATCGCAACACGTCCACCTTTTGCTAAAACATTAGGAAGTTTCTCCATAAATTGTTCCAATACTTCGAATTCACTATTCACATCAATACGAAGTGCCTGGAATGTTCTTTGGCAAGTCTTCTTCACAACTTCTTTTCTTTCAGCCGCTGGAACTGATGTAAGTACCCCTTCAATAACTTCCTTTAGTCTAGTTGTGGTATCGATTGCTCTTCCTTTTTTGATTTCTGAAACAATTGCTCGTGAGATTTCTCTTGCATATGGTTCATCCGAATTCTCAATTAACATTCCTTCTAATTCTGGTTGCGAAATGTTTTTCAATCGCTCTGCTGCTGAGATACCTTTACTTGGATCTAGACGTAAATCAAGTGGTCCCTCTACTTTGTAAGAAAATCCTCGATCAGGATTATCAATTTGCATAGAAGATACACCTAGATCAGCTAACACAAAATCAAGTGGTCCCGATTCTGCAACTACTTCATCAATATTGGCAAAGTTTATTAATTTAACCGTTAAT
Organism: Lachnospiraceae bacterium; assembly: GCA_019421365.1. GTDB lineage: Bacteria > Bacillota > Clostridia > Lachnospirales > Lachnospiraceae > Anaerosporobacter. The sequence continues at coordinate 90,358 of JAHZFJ010000002.1, read as the reverse complement.
ATATCCGGGCCATAACCCTGACTCTCTAGACGTTCTTTCGTCTTTGCAGATTCAATAGGATCAACATCTAACCCATAGATATGGCCTTTTCCTTCTAAGCATTTTAGCATGTGTGAAGTATGTCCACCATAACCAAGTGTAGCATCAAGTCCGATTTGTCCTGGTTTAATCTGTAAGAATTCGATAATCTCTTTCACACAGATTGACAGATGCATGCCCGCTGGCGTACTTCCCTTACTAATTACTTTCTCTATTGTATCCTTATACTTCTCAGGTTGGTGTTCTTTGTATTTTTCCTTATAATTTCTTGGATGTGTCCCTTTATAACGAACACGTCTTTTATGCTGTTGTTCTTGATTATCCATTGCTTACCTCACCATCTTCATTCTTCAGACATTTTACAAATGCCTAATTAATTGCATATGATTAATCATAGCATATTTCACATAAAATGAATAGCGTGCAATACTGATACTTACAGTAGTGTACTAAGGAAGGTATATTATATCGCCGCCATTATTCAATAGTAAATTCAGCTGTCAAAGTATATACATCATAATCACCAGTAGCTCTAAAGTCCATTATATCTTTGACAATTCGATATTCTCCGATTTCTAATGATCCATATAACCAATTCCAATCAATCGTAAATTCACTTTTGCTATCCTTTTCCAGTTCATATGCTATATCTTCAAGACCGAAATCTTCAATAACATAAGGTACATGATACCATCTGCCCTCTTCATACTTTTGTATAAAATATTGTTGCCCGTATTGGTAGTCCTTATCTTCCTTGTTCAGCAAAGTAATTACAGCACCATTGGCAGTTACAGAGTCCTTCTTCACAGACATCGATACTCCCTCCAGCACTATACTCTCATTATCAAAAGATTCAAATAAACTAAACACCATATCATCCTCGACATATGCAAGATCTCTAATAGTTGCTTCTCCACCAGCATATAGATATCCATAATAAGTGAAATCATTTGTCTTAAATACCACTTTCTGAATCGAATAAAAACCATTTCCACTACCAGCTAAATCATAATTATCTTCAAGGTCATCAAACAATGTTATACCATCAAGATTATGAGCTGTCTTATATAGTTTTCCAGATGGTATATCAAATACATACATATCGCTCTCACTTAACGGATGTAGATATACAGTAGTTCCATCTTCAGAAACAGATACCTCACAATAATTATCCCCTTGCGTATAGTTACAACCTATCGCCTCTAAATCAACGGCTCTAACAAACTTCTGTATATTCAGATCATAGATAAAAAGTCCAAAGTAACCATGGAAAATGACAATATTACCATCTGCATAATCAAGCATCGCACCATCTGCTCCCAGATTCATACTCAAATCTATTGTAGGAATTATTACCTCTATTTCCTCCATGGTAACTTCAGAAATAGGTTCTTCCTCTGTCGGTAACTCATTATCTTCTGTAACTAGCGAAGACTCTTCTATACTACCGAATAATCTTTTAACAAACTCTTCTACTTCATTCTCATCAACAATCTGATACGAATAAGAAGGTTTTACACCATTATCAAGCCAGATCTGCTCACCTGTAATATATAAAGCATAATTTATGTCATATTCCATTCCATAGGAAATAATGATACTAATATCTTTCTCCCTAGTCTCACTACGGTCTTTACTAACCTCCTTATTCTCTACTTTCAGTGTCTTGAGAAATTCTATAATCTGATTCCCATAGACTGCTGGAAATGTTTGCTCTTCACCGGACATACGTATTACAATTGAATCAATCCTACTCTCATCGATATTGTTGATTTCTTCCACAACCTTATTTAATGTAGTTGTTGATTGCGGGCTAGTTAACAGTGTTATCCCTAATACCACACAGCCAACGAAAGTACAGATAGCTACTGATAACAAAGGCTTTTTATATCTAGTAACATTCTTAATACGCCCTTTAACATTCCCTTCACCAAATGCTAATGGCACTCCTAATATCGATCTTCTTCCTACTGATAGATTCAGTAAAGATGTTGCATATTCCTTTCGGATATCTTCTTTATAACTCTTCATCACATATTCATCGCATGACATCTCCATATCCTGATTCATATATACATATGCAATCAGGGCAAGAGGATTAAACCAATGAAAAACTGTGATACCGAATACAATTAATTTAATCATATGGTCTTTTCGCTTTATATGAGCTTGTTCATGCAGCAATATATAGGAGATCTCTTTCTCGTTAATTATTGATGGTAAGTAAATACGTGGTTTTAGAAAGCCTAATACAAATGGTGTAGCAATATGATCGGATATGTATATATTATCTGAACCATTTTGTTCACTCGATACTATGTTAAAACTTATACTTCCGATTAATCTTTTCTTCAATCGAATATATGATACTAAGCTATAGATTAAAAATATCCCAATCCCAACTAGCCAAATAACTTGCGCAATAGCCATTATTATCTGCATAGGATTAATACTAGCTACAGGATTTGCCTTCGGGAGTACATTATTCATAACTTGATTAATTGCATTACTACTTGTATGAATCTGCGGTACCTGTTCGTATACAATTGCTTGCTTAACCGGTTCTGTATCCCTCGGCAAGATACTTAGCACACTCTCAAAAGAAAATGGACAAATTAAACGTATAAACGGAATCAACCAAAGATAATATGCGTATCTCTTAGGAGCTTTTATCAAGTGTAAGATATATCTAGCTAGTAGTATAAAACATATGACTATACCACCTTGGTAGCTCATATTCAATAGCTTTATAAAGACATTCTGTTCCATAGGCTTTCCTCCTTGTTATCTTACATCATCACTCTTCATTGCAATTCTCAATAATCTTCTTCAAATTCTCAATTTCTTCTTTACTTAATTTTTTTCTTCTTGTAAATGCTGCTAAAAATCCAGGTAAAGACCCTCCAAAACTATTCTCTACATACTGTTCACTTTGACGTGCATAGAAATCTTGTTTTGATAATAACGATGATACAGTCCCTCTATTGTTTTGAAAAATACCTTTTTGGCTCAAACGTTTTAAAACCGTATAGGTAGTTGTTCTTTTCCAGCCGAATTCTTGCTCACAAATCTTGATTAATTCATTCGTTGATATCGGTTCTTTTTCCCAAATAATATCTGCAAATCTTCCTTCAATTGTTCCAAGTGAATACTCTTCCATTCCAATTTTTCTCCTTAATCATGTCAGTCTCAACGATTTTATACTTTTATTCAATCCCAATAATATTTTTTACTATAACGCAAAAGACTACACAGTGTAGACACTTTATAGTCTACACTGTGTAGTCATGATTGTCAATATCAAATGCTTTTCAATACAATTATTTCTGCCTTCTATTCGAAGCCGGAAGAACAAGTCTTTATTTTTTCCCTTGTATAATAGCCTCATCCTGTTCCTTCAATTCCTCATAGGTTGCGTTGCTGTTGTTCTTCCACGCGTCCTCTATTTTCTCTTCTGACATAGGAACTAACGTACAACTTGACTGAAGCTGTCCACGGCTGTTTGCACGCACAGAGACAGGATCGCCGGCTTTTGGTGGATTTTCTAACATTGCAAAGTTTTCTGCGTTTTCCTTGTGAAATGCTTCGGTAAAAAAGGCGTCCACACCTTCATAGCGCTTGGCTACCTCATCGTTCCATACAATGTTGGTAAAACCTAACTTCTCCGTCATTTCCTTTGCTTTGTCAGGTTGGTCTTTACCATCCATGACTACACCAACGATTTTATAGCCACTCTTTTCGGCTGTGTCAAGCATACCATTTAACTTCTCAAGCTCTGCCGCTGTTTTGTCATTATCTGTCTGCCAGAAAACTATCCACACGCCCTTATCCGTTCCGGAAAAAATATCATTGGTCACTGTATCTCCTTTAGTATCAGTGGTAGTAAAGCTCATATCCACCGTAGTATCGAAGCCCTCTGCCATTACAGGTGGGTTTTCTGCTACGCCGGGCTGTTTACCTGGGCAAAGTTCTTCGTCCGTCTTTTGTTGTTTATTTTCACACGCCATAAGGCTCAGCGCAAGCATTGCGACAATGGTAATTGAAAGAAATTTTTTCATGTTTTGATTCCTCGCCTTTCGTTTTGATATTGCCATTGTACCAAGGGGGATATAAAATTCGTGTTAAGTGGAAAATCAAATTTCTTAACAATGAATTTATGTGAAATCGGTATAATAATGGTATACTAAAAAATGTAGGAGGAATAAATATGCGTATTTTAATTGTAGAAGATGAAATTGATTTATGTGACTCCATTGCGGAGGGATTACAGATAGATGGCTATGCCGTAGATACTTGTTATGATGGTGAGGAGGCTTTTGACCTGATATCTACCGAAATCTATGACCTGATAATTCTTGATTTGAATCTGCCGGGTATGGATGGAATTGAAATTCTCACTAAAGTTAGAAAACAAAATAAAAATGTCAAGGTGTTAATTTTATCAGCTCGAGGGAATGTATCTGATAAAGTGTTAGGGCTTGATACCGGTGCAAACGACTATCTTACCAAACCCTTTGACTTTGAAGAATTGGAAGCGAGAATCCGCAGTCTGCTTAGGCGCTCCTTTATACAGGAAGATACAATTTTGAACTTTAATACGCTTTCTCTTGATACAGTAAAACGTACCGCCTCAGTGAATGATATCATTTTACCCTTGACAAAAAAAGAGTTGGCTTTACTTGAATATTTCATGCTTAACCCCGGTAAGGTTATCAGCCAGGAAGAATTGATGGAACACGTTTGGAATATGGAAGCGGACAGCTTTAGTAACGCCGTGCGTGTCCACATTGCGTCCTTACGGAAAAAGTTGAAAGCAGAGCTTTCCTTTGACCCTATTGCAACCAAAATCGGTGAGGGCTATTATTTATGCGGAGGTGAAAAACCGTGTTAAAAAAGATGCCTATTCGGATGAGACTAACGATTTTAAGCATTTTACTACTAACCCTTTGCTGTATGGGACTAACAGTCATTCTCAACATTTCCGCAAACCGTATGGCCGACGTGATTGAGGCAGCTCCGATTCTGCCGTCAACTAATGTGGGCGAAACACCGACAATGAATAGCGAGGGCACGGATATCAGTATGCTGTCACTTACACCCTCGAAAAGCTCGCAGGCTGCTCGGCAGGACTTTTTAGGTCAAAGCATTTTATATATGGTTGTGATTGTCATAGTTGGTGGCGGATTAACCTATGTAATTTCAGGAAGGGCGCTCAGACCACTGCAGGAGCTTAGCAGTCAGATGAAGAACAAAACTGTACACAATCTTTCTGAAGAATTAGAACTGCCGCCTACGAAGGATGAGATTGCCGATTTAACTCGCTCTTTTAATGAAATGAGCCAAAAACTAGATGAAGCCTTTTCTATGCAAAAACGGTTTTCTCAAAGTGCTGCACATGAATTGCGCACACCGCTTGCGGTTTTAAAAACTAAGGTTGATGTTTTTAAAAAGAAGCCATCGCACACGCCAGAGGAATATGATCATCTACTCACAGTAATTGGAACACACACGGATCGTCTTTCTCATTTGGTAAAAGACCTTTTAGACCTTACCAGTACCGATGCACTGGAATATGATGAAACAGTAGTTCTTAAACCTTTACTCCTTGAGATTATTGATGAGCTATCTCCACTTACAGTGTCAAAGAGGATCAACGTCACCATACACGGAGCAGAGTTGACGGTACAGGGCAACAAGAGCCTACTCCACAGGGCGTTTTACAACCTAATTGAAAATGCAATTAAATATAACCTTGACAACGGCAGTGTTGATATTACGCTTGTTATAAAAGATGGTTGTAGAGTTGTCACAATAGCTGATAGCGGAATCGGTATCCCGGGGGAAATGCGAGATCTGATATTCGAGCCGTTTTTCAGAGTGGACAAGTCTCGTTCCCGCCAGATGGGTGGTGCTGGACTTGGACTTTCTATGGTGAAAAGCATAATTGACCAGCATCACGGTGAAATCACTGTCACCAAAAGCAAAAGTGGCGGCAGCTGCTTTCAAATTACATTATAATAAGAACAGCATTAAGGGCTTCAATCAATCTTATCGCAGTTGCCACCAGCACCGGTGACTCGGATGAAATGCGAGCCTACGCCGAGAGTATTCTAAAAGAGAAAGGCGTCACTTTTACCAACATCATTCCCGACATTGAAAGTGATTTCTACAAAGATTTCATCTGTGAGATTATGGGATTTCCAATGACCTATCTTGTTGATAGTAAGGGAAATATAATAGGTGCACCACTGGTGGGCGTCGTGAAAAATCAAGAAGAAAAGCTTATGGAACGGATTGAGGATATAGTAAATCAATAAATGTCTTCCAATTAGCAAAAGCCTCGCGGGAATATTTTTTCTTCTGTCTACTATATTGTTTTCCTACAAATACAAACGGAAGAAACTCTCTAAAGTTTCTTCCGTTTATAATCATTACATAAGTTTATCTATCACCTTCGTACAATATATTATAACTCTACCATCTCGCCATCTTTTGTATAGGTAATCTTCATTTCCTTATTCTCAAGATTTACAACAAGATTAGCTTCTTCTTCACCACATCTTCTTGTAATGCTGATGATATCGTCTGAACTTTCATTAAGAATGAATTCTCCATCGAATGCCTTATGGCTATTACGGAATTTCATTAACTCAAGAAGACGCTTTACAACTGGACGTTCTACTTCTTCGGCTACTTCTTCTACTGAATAGTAGTGACGGTTAATGTTACGTCCTACTTTTGTCTCTTCTAATAATTCAAGGTCGTTTTTACCTGCTAACATACCTACATAGTATACTTGCGGGATACCAGGTGCGAAGAATTGTACTGCTCGTGAGCAAAGATAAGCTGCATCATTATCTCCAAGTGCCGAATAGTAAGTACAGTTGATTTGGTAAATATCTAAGTTATTGTAAGCTGCTGTGTTGTAGATTTTCTTAACATTAGCTCCGAATTTGAAAATATCCTCTTTTGTACGATCAATTTCTTCATCGGGAAGTAGGTCACGAACATCAACCACACCAATTCCATCATGTGTATCTAATGTAGTAAATTGTTTTCTTGGACAGATATTTAACCAGTTCTTTAAATATGAGCCATTTCCATAATATAATGCATTGATTAATAGCATTGGAAGAGCAAAGTCATATACATAGAAATCTTTCTCTTCAATCTTTTGTTGCATTGTATAATGTTCATGAATTTCAGGTAAAATAGCCACTCCATATTCTTTAAGAATATCTTCGCATTCATTAAGCAAGTTCCATACTTCCGGTTCAATAAAGAAACAGCTTGTACCAGCTTTTTTCGTTGCATATGCAAATGCATCTAAACGAATAATTGCAGCACCATGTTCACATAAATAGCGAAGATTTTCGCGAATAAATTTCTTAGCAGTTTCATGTGGGCAATTGATATCGATTTGTTCTTCATCAAATGTACACCAAACTTTTTCCGATGTTCCATCTGCAAAAATTGCATCTACATAAGGTGCACGAGGCTTTCTCTTATAGATAGCGTCTACTTCTTCTTCTGTTGGCTCACCATTTTCCCAGAAGTCTTTATAACGAATGAATAAATCTCTATACTCCGAATCATCTTTCTTTGCTAAGAAGTCTTTATAATATTCGCTCTGTGCTGAGATATGATTAATCATGTAATCATACATAAGATAATAATCATCGGCAAGACTCATAACATCCTCCCAACCGCCAAAAGTAGGGTCAACTTCACGGTATGTCATAGGAGCGAAACCACGGTCCCCACTAGATGGGAAGAAAGGAAGTAAATGAACACCTCCAATTGCATCTCCAATATGGTCTTTTAAAACTGTTTTAAGATCCTTAAGATTATTCCCCATAGAATCCGCATATGTGATTAACATAATTTTATTTTCGATTTTTTTCATACTAACTCCTCCTAAACTGCCAAAACTATAATCAAGGCAGCCTTTCATTTGTATCTCTTTTATCATGTGTCTCTTATGACTTGATTTATATATCTTAAATTATTGCTTTCAATCCATTGGCTTTTAAATTATGATCTTTCAAGCTATTTAGTATTAATTTATTAATCTTTGACTTATCACTTTCAGCGAAATACATACAACGACTAAGTATAACACTAAGCTATAAATACACTTTTACCCCTAATTTAGCCTGTACTCTGAATTTATACTCAGATTCTTTATATTGTATCATTTAAATATCAGCACTTTTACACCAAAGTCTACCGTATATATTGCGAAACTCACATAGCTTATATCCCATGCTTCTGTTATTCGTACTATGATTAAGAAACGATAGCGTAGTAGATCTAGCACTTCTTAGTGCATTGCTAAACAACCAGGAAGGTGAGGCAGGGAGGCCGAGCCAGACCGAACCACGGCACGGAAGCCGTGTTGAGGTCGTTTCCGTACACCTTTAATATCTCCCGCATGCACTATAGAAGTACTTAATCTACGAAGCGTGTTTCGTATCATAGTACGAAACCAGAAGCATGTAGACCTCCCTAAGGAGTTTCGCAATCAATAAAAACCTTCACAAAAGTGCGTCCCACTAACAAAGCTCTAATTCAATTTGGACTGCTGTATAATCTCCAAACTGCTCTTTTAGATGATAACCAGCTTTCATTAAAGCTGCACCTGTGTAACTTTCATCTGTACCAGTCACACGATACTTTCTATCAGGTTGTAAGCCTTGTAGTTTAATATTGATTATTGGTGGGTTATGTTCTGGTTTTGTAAGCACGAAGTTTACAAGGGATCTTGATCCGTCTTCGGCTACGAATTGCCATGCTACAAATCTTTCTTTTGAATAAGGATTTGTTAAACGATAATATTTACCATAATTGATTGTGTCATAATTTCTCTTGTAAGTTGCAACCTGCTCTTTAACAACTTCCTTCTCTTCTTCCGTCATCTTATTCATATCTAACTCATAACCGAAGGTACCAGACATTGCAACAACACCCCTCGTATTCAATGGCGTAACTCTACCTGTCTGATGATTTGGAATGGCAGATACATGAGAACCCATAGATGATACTGGATAAGCAAAGCTTGTTCCATATTGGATACGAAGACGATCTATTGGGTCTGTATTATCAGAAGTCCAGATTTGTGGTGAATAATATAACATTCCCGCATCAAATCTTCCGCCACCACCTGAGCAACCTTCGAATAGTACATCTGGATTTTCCGTTGTAAGACGTTCCATCAAATCATATAAGCCAAGTACATATCTATGATAAACTTCACCTTGTCTATTCGCTGGAAGGCTAAGTGAATATACATTAGTTAAATGACGATTCATATCCCATTTGATATATTCGATATTGGCATCTTTAAGAATTGCTGTGATACTTTCATATAGATAGTCACGTACATCTTCTCTACTCATATCAAGTACGTATTGAAAACGACTACGATTACCTTCTCTTGTTGGTGTCTTTAGGCACCAATCTGGGTGGGCACGGTACAAATCACTATCTTCATTCACCATCTCTGGTTCGAACCAGATACCGAATTTCATACCATAAGAATTTACTTCGTCTACTAATTTCTTAAGTCCACCTTGTATTTTATCTGTATTAACGAACCAATCTCCAAGGCCTGAATAATCATCGTTTCTTACGCCAAACCAGCCATCATCCATAACAAACATTTCGATTCCAAGTTCACTGGCATCTTTTGCAATGCTTGCTAATTTCTCTGAGGTAAAATCAAAGTATGTTCCTTCCCAGTTGTTAATTAAAACTGGTCTTCTTGCCTTCTTGTATTTACCACGGCAAATATGTTCCTGAATTAATGCATGATAGTTTCGGGACATTTCTCCTAAACCTTGCTCACTATAAACCATCATTACTTCTGGCGCTACAAAATGCTCTCCAGATTGTAATAGATATCTAAATCCTGCGTCATGAATACCCATAACGAATCTTGTTTGATTGATTTGATCCACTTCTACTGTTGCTTTGAAGTTTCCACTGTATACCAATGAAAAACCATAACATTCTCCATGCATTTCATTCGCATCTTGATCACATAAGATTACGAAAGGATTCTGTTGGTGACTTGAACAACCACGAACGCTTTCTACACTAACTTTACCGTGACGGATCGGTGTACGTTCTACTTGTCTTTCTAAAGTATGTTTTCCGTAGAATGTCATGTAATCAAAGTCACTTCGATTCATAAAATCAATACAACATGACATGACTTTTTCTAGATATACATCACCCTCTCCACCATTTATAATGGTAGCACATCTTGTAATCGTATCTAGTGCTTCGAATACGGAATAACTTAAGTCTACTGCTACTTTCGTTACTCCATCTTCAAGGTGAATCACAAGTGTTTCTACTTCATCTTCTGTACCGTAAGAAGCAGGAAGCCCTTCAAGCTTACGTTTTCCTTTGTATATTTCATGAGATGCATATTTGAGTTGTACATCAAAACTACCGTCTGTATTCACAAGTTGTAATGCACTTTCTCTATAGTCTCCCATACCGAATACACTAAATTCCTGTGGAAGAAAATCTAGTGAGTAGGTACGGTCTTTAAAGCTTTCCGCTGGATTACTTGAGAAACCTCTGTCGTTATACTGGAGTAGATAAGACATATCCTGATTCTCAATCTTACTACCATAATATAGATGTAATAGATAATCATGCTTATCTGCCTGCATTTGATACGTAGAATTCTTTGTATGCAATGTAAATACTCTTGTCCGTTCATTAAACTGTATTGGCATGGTATCTCTCCTTTTTGATTATATAATTGTTTTATACAATGCGATACTCTCATTATATTTAACTGTTTCTTGACTGGTTGCGCATTATTTGAATACCTTAATCGTACAAACTAAGAAGTGCTTAGATGTACCGCATGTTTCGTACTATAATACGCCAGTTAAGAAACTGAGAAATCATATATTGAGTTTCGTAATTCCCTATAGATTCGAATGTCGAAAGCCCACAATAAAATTCACCTTCGTCAATTTGCACATATAAAACTTGACTAATGTTATGCCGAACGTAGTTTGATGAGCAACTGTATGAAGGCGTTGGTACTTAGGCTCTGTAGTTTAGAGCCTTATGTACCACTACGAACTTCATCCAAGCGAGAGCGAGTTGCGAGTGAACTACGTTTGGTATAACATGCTCACACATAAATCTGTGCAAATGGACGAATCAAAATATAAAATGGGCTTTTGATCCCCAAATCAGTAAATTAAACTAGATAAACTCTAGCTTCGTAAGGTCTTAATGTACCTTTTGTCCACTCTGTATCATTACGAATCACTAATTGATTCTTATCTTCTTCATATCCTGGTACTTGAACATCAACTGACTTGTCTGTGAAGTTACATAACACATATAATGTCTGATCTCCAAGGCTTCTCTTGTAGGCAAATACATTCGGATCATCTGCTAATAATAATTCATAAGAACCGTATACAACGATTTCATGATCTTTTCTAAATTTAATAAGATTTTTGTAGAAATGTAAGATGGAATACTCGTCATCTTTTTGTGCTTCCACATTGATATTAGTGTAATTTGGATTTACTTCAATCCATGGTGTTCCATCTGAGAAACCGCCATTAGCTGAAGAATCCCATTGCATTGGTGTTCTTGCATTATCACGGCTAGATTTCTTAATTCTTGCAAATGCTTCTTCTTTGTCCATTCCGATTTTATTTACAAAATCATCATATTGATTTAGGCATTCAATATCACGGAATTGATCGATAGAAGTAAAATCAACATTTGTCATACCAATCTCTTCACCTTGATAGATATATGGAGTACCTTGCATCATATGAAGACAAGTTCCTAACATCTTAGCTGATTTATTATGGTACTCACCATCATTTCCCCAGCGGCTTACGATACGAGGTTGATCATGGTTATTCCAGTAGAGACTATTCCAGCCCAGACCATCAAGTCCTGTTTGCCATTTTGTTAAGATTTCTTTTAACTTTACTAAATCAAGTGGAAGCTTTGTCCATTTACCATATTGTCCTTCATCAACACACATATGCTCGAATTCAAACACCATGTTAAGTTCGCCTGAATTAAATCCTGCGTATTTCTTTGCCTCTTCTACGGATACTGATGGAGCTTCTCCAACAGTAATTACATCGTATTTACTAAGGACTTTTTGATTCATCTCTTGCAAATATTCATGTACGTGAGGTCCATTCATAACATAAGGAGTGAAGTCACCATATAGACGTCCTTCCTTATCTCCATCAGGGAATCCTGGAACCTTAGATATCATGTTGATTACGTCCATTCGGAATCCATCAACACCCTTATCTAACCACCAGCTCATCATATCGAATACTTCATTACGTAGAACTGGATTATCCCAGTTCAAATCAGGTTGTTTTGGTGAGAAGGTATGTAGAAAATACATATCTGTTGCTTCATCATACTTCCATGCAGAACCTCCAAAGCTACCGCCCCAGTTATTTGGTTCTTTACCATCTTTGCCTTCTCTCCAGATGTAGTAATCACGGTATGGATTATCTTTTGATTTCCGACTCTCTATAAACCAAGCATGTTCGTCAGAAGAATGGTTAACAACTAAGTCCATCATAATCTTCAAATCATGTTTATGAGCTTCTTTTAATAGTAAATCGAAATCTTCCATTGTACCAAATTCAGTCATAATATCTCTATAATCACTGATATCATATCCATTATCATCATTAGGTGATTTGTACACTGGACTTAACCAAATTACATCTACTCCTAACCACTGTAAATAAGGGAGTTTTTTTATAATACCTCGTAAATCTCCAATACCATCTCCGTTGCTATCTTGATAACTTCTTGGATAAATCTGATATACTACGCTTTCTTTCCACCATGACTTCTTAATTGTATTCTTCTGTTCCATATATGAACCCTCACTTTCGTTATACTCTTATTTAATTATCTTCTTAACCTCATCCCAGGTAGGTAGCGCTGAGATTGCACCTCGTTTTGTAACTGTTAAACTTCCTACTGCGTTACCAATTTGTAGGCATCTTTTAATTTCTTCTAAGGTCATTTCAGCGTAGTTCTTATCATAACTTGCTAATGTATTTAAAAAACCACCTGTGAAAGAATCCCCTGCTGCTGTTGTATCTACTGGCTTTTCAACTGTAAACCCTTCATGTTTTACAATGCCTTTATCTGTATATGCAGTACATCCGTCTTTACCTTGTGTAACTATAAGGATTCCAATATTAAATTCTTCTTTCATCTTTAGCGCTGCTGCTGATAAGTTATCACTATCCATTAGAAACTCAAGCTCTTCGTCAGAGACTTTCACGATATCTGCATATGTTAATGCTTTACGCACACACTCTTTTAGTTCATTATGGTCTTCCCACAAGTTAAATCGAAGATTTGGATCGAATGCAACCGGTACACCAACCTTCTTTGCTTCCTCTAAAATCTCGAAGCTTGTTTCACGGCTTGTTCCCTCAGCCATTAAAACACTGCTTAAGAAAAAGTATTTTGTATCTTTTAATACGGATAAATCATAATCTTTCGTCTTCATCATCGTGTCTGCACCGTTTTTACGATAAAAGCTAAATGACCGCTCTCCTGATTCATCTAAGCCAACGAATGCTAATGTTGTTTTATACTCATCTGACAATCTAACTTGCGTACAATCTACGTTCTCATTTGTAACGATTTTCTTTAATGCTTGGCCAAACATGTCGTTACCAACTTGAGAAAGGAATGCAACCTTTCCACCTAATTTAGCTACTGCACACGCCATATTAGCTGGACCGCCACCTGGATTTCTTTCAAAGCTTGGATTTCCACTCTCAGTGATACCATTTGGTGTAAAATCTACTAATAATTCTCCTAAAGTTACTACATCATACATTCTAAACTTCCTCCTTAATCCAACTCTAATGTGTACTAAAAAGTGTCTATAGAGCCACTTCTATGTAAAAAACAGCCTATTCTCTTTAACTATAAGAAAATAGACTGTTTACTTATTCTATGTTGTTTCTCGCTTAATTAATGATACAGGTAATTGAATTCGGGAAGGAACTACACTGTTTTCTGAACATTTAATCAAACAGTTTATAGCTTCCTGTGCCATCTCTTTAATTGGCTGGTGTATGGTTGTAATAGTTGGACTAACCAAAGAAGCAATACTAACATCATCAAATCCCACGATTTTTAAACGGTCAGGAACTTGAATATTCATCTTTCTAGCCACTTGAATTACTTGCGCTGCAATTAAATCACTACTAGCAAAGATTCCATCTACCTCTGGGTTCTCTTTGAGAACACTCTCTATTAACGAATGATATTCCATATTCAGATAATCATCAGCTTTACTTTCTACCTCTTTATGTAAGATATTGTTATCCTCACATACTTTAACAAATCCCTTACTTCGAGCATCAGCTGGCATTGCTTCATTCTCAATACCCGAGAAATGAACCAAGTGCCTACATCCTTTTGCAATAAGGTGTTCTGCAGCTAGAACGCCTCCCTGATAATTATCACATTCCACACTTGTCGTCCCTACATCAACTAGTCTTTCAATGCTCACTACAGGAATATTTAAGGAAACAAACTTCCCTATATCAACTGATCTTGAGCATAAAATAATTCCAGCAACTCGATGCGATTGAAACATTTCTAAATAGTCTATCTCTTTTTCAAATTTTGCATGTGAATTACAAAGTATTATTTTATAATTCCTTTTTGCAGCTTCTCTTTCCAAATACCCAATTAATCTTGCAAAATAAGGGTGTTCAATATGAGGAACAATAATCCCAATATTGTTACTCTTTTGCTTTGAAAGTGATCTTGCAATCTCATTTGGTTGATAATTAAGTTCCTTCATTGCTGCATGTACTTTATCTCTAGTTTCTTCACTAATATAACCGCGATTATTAAGTACCCGAGATACCGTTGTAACAGTAACTCCTGACTTTGCGGCTACGTCTTTTAACGTTGCCATCTAAC
Source organism: Lachnospiraceae bacterium (assembly GCA_019421365.1). Classification (GTDB taxonomy): domain Bacteria; phylum Bacillota; class Clostridia; order Lachnospirales; family Lachnospiraceae; genus Anaerosporobacter. The sequence continues at coordinate 75,328 of JAHZFJ010000002.1, read as the reverse complement.
TCCCCATTTCTGTCTCATATAAGTTTACTTTATAATGTTTCTTAGACGTGTTGGAACACACTTCTATTTTACCAGTAAAAATTTGTTCTGGCAATTCATAAACTGCATATATAGTAGAATTTTGGGTTGTTATTTCAACCAATTCCCCGTCAATAATAATAGATACTAACTCGCCTGTTGAACCATTGAATAAGACGTTAGTTTCCTCTTGGTAACAGAGTTTTCTACCTGCAAAATCAACTTTAATGATTTGTTCTCCGATCTTAATTACCAGTTCATCACTACATTCACCCTCCCATGTAATTTCAATTTCCATAGGAACTTGTGATCTGGTAATATCGATACGCTCTGTAAAATAAGTTGTTTCAATCAGATGCCTAGTATCTTTATATTCTTTACATAGATTATGTTGTAAACGTAATCCATCATTAGTTCTTAGTAATGAAAATTCCCTTGGAATCCCCATTGCACCTGTGTAAGGTTTGTCTTCAAATCTAGCACGAAGCCATGGTATTGATACGTGACGGTTATCAAGTCCCGAAATTGTCTGTGCTGCATATGGCAACTTGCTTGCATAAGATACAAGTTTGTCTGAATAATTTGTGAAAGTATATCCATCAAAGTCACCAACATAATAATATCCATCTGCACACCAGAATACCCATCTTGTTTCTTCTTCTCCCACAACCTGTAGTTCAAATAAGTCCGGACACTCAAACGCATCTGTTAATCTAAGTCTTTGACTAATTGAAAAATCCTTAAGATTCGTACTTCTTAGTACAGCGAATTCATCTTCTTGTAACCACATAACCATAATATAGGCTTGGCTTTTTTCATGCCAGAATACTTTTGGATCCCTATTTTCTTTTTCTATAGTAGGAATGTTTATATCTTTCAACTTTGTTAAATGTTTCCCACCATCTGTACTATAAGCAATTCCTTGGACAAATTCTCTGCCTTTTGACCAAGTTGTTGTATCACCTGCTGCAGAATAATAATATAGTAAAGCATCTTTTGGTAAATCAAGTAATTCTTTATCATTTCGTAGCCCACAACCAGAGAACATCATACCGTACTCATCTGGCCACATTACCGTATCTTCTTGTTTCCAGTGGATTAAATCTGTACTTGTAGCATGTCCCCAACTCATATTCTCCCACTCAACATGGAAAGGATTATATTGAAAATACATATGGTACACACCATCTTGATACACGAGTCCATTAGGATCGTTAATCCACCCCGTATCTGCTGTAAAATGTATCTGAGGTCTAGTAACCCCTTCCTTTTGGTATGGAACATCCGCCTGGGATATTCCATTATAAAAATGCATTACATCCGTTCCTGAAAGTAAGAACGTCCTACCTTTAAAATTATCAATAGGAATTGAGGCATAGAAATCTATATTCGAATCATTTCCAATGGGAATTTTAAATTCCATAACTTTTTCATTATCAATTTCAAAAGTAATTTCTGTTTGCTCCCCATGCACTTGCACAGGTATCCAAAGATAGGATTTATCACAATTAATCTTATACTTCATATTTAATCCCCCGCTATTTATTCTATCTATTATGATTTAACTGCACCTGAAACAACACCGCTAATAATATATTTTTGAAGGAATACGTAAAGGACAAGGATTGGTGCAACAGTTAATACTAGTGCGGCCATAATCGTACCTAAATCTGCGGAATACGTACCATAGAATTTATACGTTGACAATGGCAATGTTAACAATTTTTCTTTTGTTAATACAAGTGATGGTAATAAGAAGTCATTCCAGAAAGCTAATACATTAAGGATCACTAATGTTGCAGTTGTTGGCTTTAATAACGGGAAGATAATTTTGAAGAATGTCTTCGTTCTTGTACAACCATCAATATATGCTGCTTCTTCTAATGCGATTGGTATACTACTCCTAATAAAACCATGAAATATGAATACTGACATACTTATGGAGAATCCAACGTGCATGAATATTAATGTTACACGACTATTTAACATACCTAATTTTGCTCCGTATATAGAAACTAACGGAATCATGATTGCTTGGAATGGAATGATCATAGAAGCAACCATCAACGCGAAGAATACTTTTGAAATCTTATTATTAATTCTAACGAAATAATATGCAGTCATTGCTGCTAGGGTAATTACGACAACTGTAGATGTTACAGTAACGAACAACGAATTAGTTAACGCGTTCATAAAATTCATCTTTTCATATGCTTTTACAAAGTTATCAAAATTAAAACCAGCATCACTTAATAATTTTAAAGGAGTTTTAATAATTTCTTTTTTAGTTTTGAATGAGTTAATAATTACAAAGATAAATGGAAACATGTATAGTAGAAACACCAAAGTAAGTCCTACATACGTACCAATATTCTTTATCTTTGCTTTGGTTCCGCCAATGTTATTTGCTGCCATTATGCCTCCACCTCTTTTCTCTTACCTAGATAAATCTGAACACCACTAATCAGTGCAACCATCAGGAATAATACTAATGCTTCTGCCTGACCTACACCGTACTGTCTAGATGTAAACGCTTTATTGTATACATGCATAGCAGACATTACTGTCGTACCGTATGGTTCTCCTCCTGTCAATGATAAGTTCAAATCGTAAACCATGAAACTTCTTGATAACGTAAGGAAAATACAGATTACAAATGATGGCATCATTAAAGGTACTGTAATGCTCTTTAATTTTTGGAAGCCTGTTGCTCCATCGATACTTGCTGCTTCAAGCACATCTGTTGAAAGCCCCGTAAAACCAGCAACATAGATTAACATCATGTAGCCAGAAGTTTGCCATACTGTAACAATAACCAATGCCCAGAAAGCTTTTGTCGGATCTGCAAGGAAAGATTTTGTTAGAAAACTAATGCCTGTTGTACTTCCAATATTAACAAGTACTCTTGAGAATATAAATTGCCATATAAAACCTAATACAACACCACCTATTAAGTTAGGTGTGAAGAATCCCGCACGAAAAAATCCAACTCCCTTAAGTTTACTTGTTAGTATATATGCTAGGAAGAATGCTACAATGTTTACTAGAATAACACTGCAAACCACATATTTTAATGTAAGAAGTAGTGATTTCCAAAATTCTGTATCTTTAAATACATTAACATAGTTCTCAAACCCTATAAGATTTGTCGCACTAGAGATTCCATTCCAATCTGTGAATGTCAAATATAGTCCATATAGAAATGGAATAATTACCACTGCCACGAAAACAAATATTCCAGGCAATGCAAATATCCCAAATATCTTGAGCCCTTCTTTCTTATTCTTAATTCTCATTGCTTTCTTCCTTCTTTCTTTTTAATTATCAAAGTCACTTTAAAGAAACCTATCCTTAAAACAGAAAACGGGAGTGCTCAATTTCTTTAAGCTCCTCCCCCATTTTCTGCTTAATTTATTAATTAATATCTACCTTGTTATTCTTGAGAAGTCCAGTAGTCTTCCATTGATTTTGCTAATTCGTCTTTTGTACTTTCTCCTGCAAGGTATTTTTGCATTGCTGCTCCAAGAACTGACCAGTGATCACCAGGAACAATTGCTGCTGCAGTGAATACTTTATCTTCATTCATTGCTTCTTTGATTGCTTTTCCAAGTGGATCAGCTGGTTCATAAGCATTGTTTGAAGCTACGGGGATAAGGCTACAATCTTCTACTAAAGCTTTTTGACCTTCATCATCGTATACTAAGTAATTTAAGAAATCTTTTGCTGCTTGAATTTGTTCATCAGTAGCTTTTTCTTTATCGATCATAACTTGTTTAGAAGCACTAGCTTGAATTTTATTGTTTGCAAAATCGGATGTATCATTACCTAATACATATGGAATAAATCCATATTCATTATCTTCTCCACCAGCTTCTACTATGTTAGGCCAAGCCCAAGAACCGTTTACCCAGAATGCTGCTTCTCCTTCAGCTAGGAATATTGGATCTTGTTCATATGTTGCTGCTAATGGTTCTGGATTGTTGATATTGTATTCTTTTAATAAATCAAAAGTTTGTACAAATTGATTAAAACGATCGTAATCTGCAAGTTTTAATTCTCCAGATTCTAATTGAGCAATTACTTCTTGCCAACCTAGGTCTCCGTCTTTTGTTTCATATACATATTGTAATTGATGAGCACCTAACGACCAATCTTCTTTTGTTACTACTACTGGATATTCCATACCAGCTGTTCTTAATTCTTCAAAAATTGCTTTTAATGAATCATAAGAATTAATTGTTGATGGATCGAATTCTCTACCAAGTGTTTCTTCAATTGCTGTCTTGTTGTAGATAATACCTCTACCTTCAATACATAATGGGAAACTATATATTTTACCATTTACATCAGCTGTAAGACCGTTCATTTCTTTAACCCAGTCTTCATTTGATAAGTCAACTGCTTTTTCCTCTGCTAGTTGTTTAACATCAGTAGTATCAAGAATTGCTAATGTTGGTGGATTTCCTGCACTGTACATACTTGAGATCTTTTGGAATGGAGATTCACCAGAAGCACAAGCCATAACTTCAATGCTAACACCAGTTTTTGCTTCATATCTTTCAGCAATTGCTTCAAGACCTTCTTGTATTTCACCTTTTGAATTTAATAATGTGATTGCTACATTGCTTTTTGTTGTAGAATCTTTGCTTGATTCTGTTTTACTACAACCAACTAATGATGTCATTACCATCGAACTAATAAGTACTGCTGAGATAACTTTTTTGATATTTCTCATAAATTTACCCTCCGTATAAATTTCTTTTTTAATCAACCTACTAATAGCTAATAGACGCCTTATGTATGTATTCCCCAGGTCGGATGCTAGTCATTTGTGCAAGTTGACTGTTTTTCGGTTTTGTTATTTGCTATGTATGTATAATATCATATGTCCTCTATTATGTCAATCGGTTGATATACATTTTTTATAATTTTTATAATCATATACACTTTATATTATCTATAATTCATAACACATCTTTAGCAAACCTCTGATTTTATGCGCTTTTCTTGGCTTTTTTCTATGCATCTTTTACTTTATTGATATAATCTAAACAGTATAGATTTATTTCATATAATTTATTATGATAACCGTTTATCATATTAAATTATATATTTTCACTATGAATTAACAAAAAAAGAACACTGTCTTGTTAAAAACCAACAATTTTTTAACTGATTTCAACAAAGCAGTGCTCTAATCCCCATATATTTAATTATTAGTTACAGTTCTCCAATATTCATAATCCCTCATGAAACAATCTACTCCTGCCATAAATACAGCGAATAACGTCAATAGAATTAGTAATACAATTGCTGCTTTATCATATACAAAGGTTGTATCTTCTCTGTGAGATCCTACAATCACTTCAATACCTAATGAAATAAATGTTAGCGGCCATAGTCGAAAGATAAAATCATAGCTAATTGCTGGTGCAACTATATGCACTAGAAATAACACTCCGTATACAATCAATGTTAATCCGAAAGTATAACTACCAATCCTATGTTTTCTCTGCTCTCTAATTTCCCCCGTCTTTTCCATCTTGAGACCCTTCCTTCTTATCTTCAATCGAATTCACATGAACCGTTGAATTATGGTAATTGTTTTCAACATTGCTATACATACCTTTAGAATCACTATATTTTGCTTGCTCATCAAGTTCTACTTTCTTACCACGAATCATTACTAATCCGAGATAAACAATTGCAATTCCCACTACAAGTTGCGGCAAGCGTTGCGTCATATGTTGTAATGCATAATATAATTTATAAGGAATAACTCCATAAACCATTGACATAAATGTATTCCATGTTAATACTGCACCTACAAATATTAGTACTACTGCAAAAGTCTTTCTATACGTACGAATCAAGTCTCCACCTTGTTTTGCATCTGCAATTGTAAACAGATACGTATCTTCAATTTCATAAAACTCTTCTTCTGGCATACTAGCTAAGTTATGTGCATGGAAAAAGCTATAGAACCATGATACTGCTAATAAGACCATTACCGGCCCTAACTCCAATATAATACTTAATGAGAATAGACCAAAGAATATTGTCATCAAACTTAATCCCATCTTCATGAATCCCATATACATCTCCGCCGCACCTGGAATAAATGAGAACCAAAAGGTCCAAAACTTACTTTTTTTACGAATCATTATTTATCCTCCCAACCGAATAATTTATTTGTTTTCTCTAATAATTTGCTACAAATCTCGTTCGTCGTATCGTATATACTTTTATTTTCCTCATAATATTCAGAATTTCCCTTATCCCAAGCTTTCTCATATCTTTCTTGATCATCTGTAGGATTCTGGTACTCTAACCATTCTTCATACCTTGCTTCATCTTCTGGAAAGCTACTGTAATCATTAAATGGGATTAACACCAAGAGAACAATCGCCGCCGCTGCTGCAACTCCAACTTTCATTGCATACGTAATCAGCTGTACTTTACTGGAGCGATGGGTACTAATAGCATTGATACGCTCTTCACTCTCAACCTGATCTAGGATAGATTGCTTCATATAATGCGGTGCCTGAATCAACTCTTCTTGTTCAATACTTTCAATCAAACTCTGTAATTCTTCATCTGATAGATAATCTAGTTTATCTTCTTGCATTCTAGCAACATCGTTTTTCAATCTAAACTCGCTCCTTTCCATACAACTTCTTTAACATCGCCCTCGCACGATAAATTTGTGTCTGTATCGTCTTAAGATTCTTCTGTTTCATCATTGCAATCTCTTCTGGTTTTCTTTCTTGACAAAAATACAAAATCGCAATTTCATCATATGGCGGCTTTAGCTGCTCACATTTACTTCGAAGTTCATTGATTACTTCCTTCTCCATTATCATCTTCTCTGGTAAACCGCTACCAGATTCTATATGTTCAAGCTCCACATCATCTTCCGGAGTGATCCTTCTTGCTGCTTGTCTTTGATAATCAATACATTTATTCGTTGCGATTCTACACAGCCACGCTTTCACGTTCTCTCCGTCGAAAGAATCTGCGTTCCGGTAAGCGGATAAAAACGTTTCTTGTGTCAAGTCTTCCGCTATAAAATAATCTCTTGTCATCTTACAGCAGATTGAGAAAATCAAATTCTGATACGTCTCAATCCAATCTGCAATATACTCCTGCGCACGAATTTTATCCACCCCCTGTGTTTGTTCTTATGAATCGTTTTAAGGGAACGACACCAACCTTTTCTCGCGAGAAATTAGGTGACATTTTTATTTTCTAGCTATGTCTTTGTTACCCTTCAATATCTATAACGAAAGTATCTTCAAAAAATCTTCAACTTTTTAATTTTTTTATTTATTTTATTTTTTTATAATTGAAAGCATGGTCAATGATTTTTCATTAACCATGCTTCTATCACTCATTATATCATTTATTCTCTTTATTATATTTCTTTCAATTTTGTTTCTTTCATTATCATTTACACTATATTTCTCATTATGTCTATATTATTTTAATATTAACTGTTTCACTTTCCTTAAATCCATACTATCTACGATAAAATCTGCATTTATCTCAGAAATCATTTCTGCATCCTCACTCGGAGATAGATTAGAATTAATATAGCAAGTATGTAGTCCTACATTTGCTCCACCCAAAGTATCTGCCCTATAGTCATTACCAATCATAAAAGCAGTTGATGGATCAATGTGATATGTATTAAGTAAATGTTGGTAGAATCTACGATCAGGTTTCATATATCCCACTTCTGATGATAATAATATCCCATCAAAGTATGGCAAGATTCCAAGCATCTGTAATTCTCCTCTTGTGAACACCGCCTGTGCATTGCTTAAGAGATATACCTTCTTATTCTTATCCTTTAAGTCTTGTAGTAATTCTACTGCTCCTTTGTACAATTTTATGTATCGAGTAGATAATGCTCTAAATACCTGCGCTAGTTGAACGCATACATCAATTCTTACTTCTACCCCTTTATCTCGAAATAATTCTTGGTATACATACTCAATTTGGATTTCAAGTTTTGCTGCTTCAGATATGGTGTCTAATTTTACTGTACTAACTAACGATTTATCTTTCTTGGTTGCTTCATCAAATGAGTTCTTTACAGAATGCTCAAAAGCATCTCTAAGTTGCAACGGTGTGTAATTAGCGCCTCGATACTGATAAAGTAAGCTCATCTTGCTCCATAATTCATACGACTCCTCGTCAGTACGAATATCTACAAGTGTTCCATATAAATCAAAGATATATGTGCTAAACATTATAAATTACTCCTTCCTTGATCTAGAGATCCTAGTCATCTAAGATACTTTCACATTACTCAGTTGCTTCCTAGTATGACTCCTATCTATAGTTCTACAAAGATTGGCTCATGATGAACATCGGGTAAAAAGACCTCCAAGACATCCTTGCATCTTAACTTAATACTAGATGTATTGATACATGGGTGACACGCGAAAAACTCGGGTTCCATAACTTCTCTATCTATTAATAATTGTACTTGATTATCTGTATCATTCATTAAACCCATAACGCTTACTGATCCAGGAGTTATATCTAGGAACTTTTCCATAAATTCTTGGCTGGCAAAAGATAGCCTAGAACTGCCTATCTGTTTTGATAAATCCTTTGTCTTGAATACCTTGCTTCCTGGTAACAATAATAGATAAAATTTATTCTTTTGAGAATTACATAAAAACAAATTCTTGCAGATACTTGTCTCCTCACCTAAGACCTCATCGTTCTCTTTACATGCCTCAATCGTATTGGCTTCTTCATGATCGACTCTTTCATATTCAATATTCAACCTATCCAGTAAGTCATATACTCTGATTTCTTTTTCTAATCTACCTTCTTCGTTAGAAGGTCTCCCTTTTTCTAGTACATACATGTCGTTTACCTCTTTTCTTCAAAAGGTTGTCCCTCTGATACATCTGTTTCCTTAGCTCTATTTTAATCAATCCTCTTGTTATTATACCCTATCACCCCAATTAATTCCACACAGAAACGTTAATACAAAAGGACAACTCAACCGTCCATACAATGGAAGTATCGTTGCCCTCTAACAATTGTCTATATGTAGTTACTTAGAATTATCTCTTGACTAGTTATTACTACTTTCTCTTCTTAACTGCTGCAAACAGACTTTGCATTACTATGAAAAAACATAATAATGCTGCAATCGCAATCTTCGTCCACCATGAAGATAATGTACCTTGGAAGGTAATAATGGATTCTATCGTTCCTTTAATCAGTACACCAAACAAACTACCAATTACATTACCCACACCTCCAGTTAGAAGCGTTCCACCAATAACAGAGGATGCAATTGCCTCCATCTCAAACCCACGCGCTTGTTCAACGAAACCACCACTGGAATTAAGACAGAATACAAAACCAGCAAGAGCTGCTAAGAAGCCATTCAAAACATAAACTCGTAATTTGACTCTCCTAACATTCAACCCCATAAGTAATGCGGATTGTTCATTACCACCAACCGCATAGATGGAACGTCCAAACCTGGTGAATTTCAGGAACAAGAACACTAGAATCAAAACCGCAATAGCTATGATTACACTCACATAGATATATGGGTGAATTGCCATGCCTTTCTTATTATAAGTAGTAATAAAGTTAAAGTTAATCTTCGTTCCTGCCATCTTAAGAAATGTTTCATTTGTTATAGTAATCATATCTTTACTAATAATGGCTGTCATGCCTCTAGCAAAAAACATACCCGCTAAGGTAACAATAAACGGTTGTATCTTAAGATATGCAATTAAAAAGCCTTGTACAAGTCCGAATACCGTACCCACTATTAATACAATCACAATACTTGCACCAGCACTAATTCCCTTCTTTTCCATCATCCATGCAAGTAACATACAAGTCATACCAATTACAGAACCAATGGAAATATCTATACCTCCTGTAATTAGTACCATCGTCATACCAGCAGCCGCGATCAACAAGCCCGCATTACTGATGAATAGATTCAAGAATACCTGTGGCTTACCAAACCCTTTATCATGAAATGCAATCATTCCAGCTAGGTATAATGCAAAAAATAGAAGGATTGTGATCATCAATAAAAAGCTATTACCGTCCAATTTTTCCTTTGTCTTTTTCGCCACATTCATTATGCCACCTTCTCTCCTATCTTCTCGACTCTCTTATGTTTTAGATGATTTATAAACTTCTTAAATTCAGATGATTGCAAAGTAACAATTAATATTACTACCACTGCCTTATACACTGGTAATTGATCAGCGGATACTCCCATTGCATATAATGAGGTTGATAGTGCTTGGATTGTAATTGCACCAATTACACTACCTGCTAAAGAGAATTTACCACCACCTAAACTGTTCCCACCGAGAGCAACTGCTAAAATCGCATCTAATTCCAGATTTAGTCCAACATTATTAGCATCGATAGAATAGATTCTAGAAGTAGCAATTACTCCTGCAATTCCTGCACACAAACCACAGAACATATACGTCAGGAATATAATGAATGTTGAATTTAATCCTAATAATCGACTTGCTTTTGAATTAATACCAACGCTTTGTATGTACATATTCAAAGCTGTTTTCTTAAGTAACAGATATGTTAATATCACAACAGCAATAGCTACAAATATAGGAGTGGGTACTGGCACATTAGGTAGTGTTGAACCGAGGTATTTGAAATTATCTACTTTAATGTATAAGATATTCCCTCCAGTAATTAGCTGCGCAATACCACGGCCCGCTGTAAATAAAATTAATGTTGCTACCATTGGTTGAATCTTCAATTTCGCTACAAGAAAACCATTCCACGCTCCGCACAAAACAGCAACTAATAGTGCTCCTAGAATGCCTACTATATATGGAGTATTATAAGCCTCTCCACTTCCTAAGATAGAACAACATACTGCACCCGCAACCGCCATGGTAGCTCCCACTGATATATCAGTTCCTGCAGAAGATGCAACACATAATGTCATACCAACTGCCAATATAATTAATTCACTAGAACGATTTATAATATCAATAATATAACCATACAATACCCCATTGGAATTAATTGATACATTGAAGAATGTAGGTGTTTTAATCAGATTTAGTAACAGTACAAGTATCAAGCAAACAATCGGCCAGAATAATCGATATTTTGTAATGTGTTTTAATTTCCCTCTATTCAACTGCCTCACCTCCTGCAATCGCCTTCATAATATTATCTTGTGATAACTCCTCTTCCATAAGTTCTCCCACCTTACGTCCATCACGAAGAATTGCCATACGATTAACAGTACGTAACATCTCTTCAATCTCTGAGGAGATGAACATAACTGCCATTCCTTCACCTGCCAACTTAACCACTAACTTCTGAATCTCTGTTTTGGTACCAACATCAATACCCCTTGTCGGTTCATCAAGAATTAGAAAATCTGGATTAGTCATTAGCCAACGACCAAGTATAACTTTTTGTTGATTACCGCCACTTAACTGTCTGATTGGAGTCTCTCTACTTGCAGTCTTAACCTGTAAGATATCAATGTATCGATCCGTTAATTCCTCTTGTTCCTTTTTACTAATTAAGTGAAACATTCCACGTTTTGCTTGTAATGCAAGAATCATATTCTCCCTAACAGACAAGTCCGCTATAATACCTTCTTCTTTACGATTCTCTGGACAAAACGCCATTCCTACCTTCATTGCATCAATCGGAGCTTTCACTGCTAACTTTTCCCCATTCATATACAGAGAACCATCATCTGGCTTATCTGCTCCATAGATTGCTCTCGCAAGTTCCGAACGACCTGAACCTAGAAGTCCTGATAAGCCGATTACTTCACCTTTATGTATTGTTAGGTCAAAGGGTTTAATCGTTCCCGTATGCCCCAATCTTCTGGCATCAACCACTTTTTCTTTTTCCTCATTCTCTGCTTGGTTTGAACTAGACTTTTTAATAGACGCCAAGTCATCGAACTCTTTTCCCATCATCTTCGCTACTAATTGTACTCTTGGTAGATGATCTACCTCATACTCTCCAACTAACTTGCCATTCCTAAGTACAGTAATACGATCACACACTTCATATACCTGCTCAAGGAAATGTGTTACGAATACAATTCCCGTGCCTTGTTTCTTTAACTTATTCATAACTGCAAACAATTTTCCTATCTCTGATTCATCTAAACTAGACGTTGGTTCATCTAAGATTAATACCTTCGCTGAGATATCAATTGCTCTTGCAATAGCAACCATCTGTTGAATTGCAACAGAATAGTTCTCTAGTGCTCTTGTTACATCTATCTCTATATTAAGGCTATCTAATAATTCTTTCGCCTTTGCATTCATCGTCTTCCAGTCAATCCGTCCGAACTTCATAGGCTCTCTTCCGATAAATATATTCTCTGCAACAGATAAGTTCGGGCAAAGATTTACTTCCTGATACACTGTACTAATTCCATGTTTTTGCGCTTCTTGTGGCGAACGACTAATAACCAGCTCCGCTCTTCCATCGATATGGACTTCCCCTGTTTCAAACTCTTCTACACCAGTTAGTACCTTAATTAAGGTTGATTTTCCTGCACCATTCTCTCCCATTAGTGCGTGTATCTCTCCTGAACGTAACGTAAAATCCACATCCGATAGCGCAGCTACTCCAGGGAAATTCTTATTTATATGCCGCATAGATAACACAATGTTTTTTTCCTTCTCCATGTGGACCCTCCTTTCATATTTATGAAACTCAATTTATCTAATCAAAGCTTTTTGCTAAGCTAACGGTCTAAATAGAAAATACGTTAGTAAAAAGCTACCGAACATACCTAGAGTTTCATAATTAATAGAAAGTCAGGTATGAGGCACGACCACTTGGTGGCATTCCATGGCTCACACCTGACTATATATTGCATAAATATGATTAATATAAACTTCGCATATAGCAATTACCTACTCCTCGAAATCCTCAATTGCGAAGTCTGAGTAATTGTTAGAGCGTTAAAAGCCTCTCGTAAAACTTACCTTCGTCAATTTGCACATATAAAACTTGACTAATGTTATGCCGAACGTAGTTCGATGAGCAACTGTATGAAGTCGTTGGTACTTAGGCTCTGTATTTTAGGGCCTTATGTACCACTACGAACTTCATCCAAGCGAGAGCGCGTTGCGAATGAACTACGTTTGGTATAACATGTTCACACATAAAATTGTGCAAATTGATGAGACTAAATTTAAATTGGCTTTTGACACTCTAACCAATAATTAATATTGACGGTTTGGTAATTCTTGTGCAGCTGTTTCTGCAGGATATACTCCTTCGTCTACATATTGAATCTTCTCAACTGTCTCACCAGCCATTAACTTCTTAGCAAGTTCTGAAACTCTTGGTCCATGTAATGGATTACATTCAACAGATACGTTCATATCTCCTGCGATCATGGATTCGAATGCTGCTTTTACAGCATCAAAAGATACAATTGTAACGTCCTTACCAGGTGTCTTACCTGCTGCTTTTAATGCATCAATTGCACCAAATGCCATGTTGTCGTTTTGAGCTATTACAACATCAATGTTGTCATATTTCTTTAGGAATGCTTCCATAACTTCTTGACCTTTTGCTTGTGTGAATTCACCTGTTTGTTCTTCAAGAATCTTATAATTTGCATGTGCTGCAATTGTTTCATCAAAACCTTGTGTACGACCAATTTCTGCTGATGAACCAATGGTTCCTTGTAGAACTACTATATTATGTTCTGCATCTCCAGTTCCTTGTTTATCCATATATTCAACTAACCAGTTTGCTGCATCAACGCCTTCTTGTTTGAAGTCTGAACCAACCCAACAAGAATATAATGTATCATCAGAAACATCGATCATTCTATCCACTATGATTACTGGAATTCCTGCATCTTTAGCTTCACCAAGAACCGTCTCCCAACCAGTTTCAGTTACAGGTGCGATTACAATAATGTCAACTTCTTGTGATATAAAATCCCTTACTGCTTTTGTTTGGTTTTCTTGTTTTTGCTGTGCATCTGCAAATATTAACTTAAAACCATTTTCTTCGGATAATGCTGATTTCATAGATTCCGTATTTGCAACACGCCAATCACTTTCAGCCCCAACTTGTGAGAATCCAATTGTAATTAGATCTCCACTTGCACTTGAATCGGACGAAGCATCCGTAGAAGTATCTTTTGAATCTGAAGTATTCTTATCCTTACTTCCACAACCTGCTACCATTGCACCAATTAATAGTACACTCATTAGTAACGCAAATAATTTTCTTTTCATGACCTATCTCCTCCTATTTTTGCTTTACAGCACTGGTATATATAACAGTTGTATAGCTTTTGATAACAAGGTATATAACTTCTCAGTTCCCCAACACTAAATTACTGAGTGGTTTCCTTATGAAGGTCACCAAAGCAGTTACTCTACTTGTTATGAGCTTATTATAAAAAAAATAATGCAATATAGAAATGCATTATTTTTTGTTTCTTTTGACTTTTTTACGCATTTTTAAACCTTATAATAAAAATCTCGTTTTTTCGTAGAAAGTTATAATAATTTTGTTAAAAAGTTAGTTTTTATTTGATTTAGCAGGAATACATACCGTCATTGTAGTTCCTTCACCATATGTAGATGTAAACGAAATGCCATACTCTAGTCCGTAGCTGAGCTGAATACGCTCATTTACATTAGATAATCCAAAGCCTGACTGCGTTTCTTCATAGTCCTTCGCTTTCTCGGTTAGTAATGCACGAACTCTGTCTTGCTCCTCTTTCTTCATACCAATTCCATTATCCTCAATATAGAAATATAGATTATCACCTTTTTGTTTCCCCCACACTCGAATCATACCCATTCCTCTTTTGTTCTTAATTCCATGGTATAAAGCGTTCTCAACAATCGGTTGCAAAATCAATTTCAGAACAATACAATCATTAAGCTCCTCAGGGATCTCAATGGAATATGTAAGTATATCTTTGTATCTAGTTTGTTGAATCTGAAGATAACTCATTACTTGTAACTGCTCTTCTCCTAATGTAATATAGTCTCTTCCCTTGCTTAAGCTAGTTCGAAAGAAGTTAGACAATGAACTTACCATATTCACAACTTCTTCATTCTGCTTGTCTTCTGCTAACCATATAATCGTATCAAATGTATTATACAAAAAATGGGGATTAATCTGTGCCTGTAACAACCTAAGTTCCATCTGCTTAAGATTCATCTGCTCCATCTTCACATCCTCAACGAGCCCTCCAATCTTCTCCGTCATACTGTTAAAACTCTGGGTCAGTGTAGTAATCTCGTCATCAGCTGCAAGCTCTGCTCTAGCAGTAAAGTCACCTGTTTCAACCTTCTTAATTGCTCCACATAATTTCTTAATTGGCTCCGTTATGGTTCTAGATATAATCTCTGTGCAGAATATAATAATGAGTAACATAACTCCTAAGATGGTTAACCCAAACTTGATCGTGGTATAGATTTCATGAACATAGTTTGAGCGTAATTCCTTCATCTGAAGTGTTTCGTAATATACATATTCTTGTGCGCTCTCAACCACCAAAGTCGTTGTTCCGTATATATCATTATCTAGAATGGTATTATTCACATCGTACTTCGGTCCATCTTTACCTAAGTTCTCCTCTATAATCTGAATACTATTATGTAAACTATCTAAAAAACCAATTAGTTTCTTAACTGTTCGCTTGTTCTCACTCAGTTTTGTTCCACTCTTCATCTTAGCAACCATATCCTGTGCAGTTTGAATTTGATCATAAGGTTTTTCATCATCATAATTACTTGATCCAATTACGATACGGTACATGCTATAATCTAATTCTTGCTTAAAGTTTTGCCCTAAAATATTAGCAATCGATATGTTTTGATATATTGCATCGTAATAATTTGCGTAAGAACTCATTCGATACAACAGATAAGTACTGAATATGGTCAATGGAACTAGCATAACAAACATCATCATACGAATTCTAGATTTTAGTGTTGCCTTCATATGTTCCCTTCTCTCTATATTCCTTTGGTGAACAATTCTGCGTCTTCTTAAACAAATAGCTAAAATAATGCGGATCTTTATATCCTATTTCATATCCAATCTCAGAACTTTTCATACTTGTACACTTTAATAATTCCTTTGCACGTTTCATACGTATTCTTGTTAGATATTCAATAAACGTCTCCCCCATATCTTGACTGAAGATATTACTAAAATGGCTCGGACTAACATTAACATGGGAAGCAATCATATTTAACGACATATCTTCATTAGCATAGTTTTCATGAATAAAATCCTTAGCTTCTTTTATTAACGTTCTATATTTTCCCTTTGCTGACTCGTTTCTTGCTTGAATCGTTAGATGAAATATCTGACTCATATACGCAATCGTTTCGTTCACAGACTGAAAGATAATTGAAGATTCTTTCAATCCATCCCCAAACTCTTTCAATATATCTATACTTATCCCCAATTGCTCCAATAATGATCTACAACAAAAGTACATGTCCATAGCAATATATTGTCTAAATAGGAGAGAAGCAACTGAACTCTTACCAAGGCTAGCAAAGTACTCCTCAATAAAATGTTCCACTTCCTCTTCTTCTCCACAAGTTAAAAAATTCATCACGATTGCTTTGTCCATCTTATTCACATCTAATGTACTGATATCAATCCCTGAATCCTGCATAATCTGATAATTCACTAGCTTATCACTATCCACCACTTGGTTCTTACTAAGAATATATCGATATGCAAAAGCTTTGCATGCCTCCTCATAGGATTTTGATAGTTCACTTAATCTCTCCACTTCTTTTCCTATAGCTACAAAATATTTTAGGTTTGCATCAGACGCCTCGTTAGTAACTGTACTAACAATTTGATTCACATATGCTTTTATACTTTTATGTAAGTTCTCCCCTTCCCCTTGCATCACCACAAGTACTGTTTCTTCATTCTCTTTTTCAAACAAAGCAATGGAGGTCTCATGTGAGAATGCTTCATTTATTAAATTCTTGATTTCATTTGCAACCTTTGAATAATTATGATTCTCCTCTTCTCCTTCGTAAAGTTTATATAGAATAATACTATATCTACTGGAGGTGAGTTTAATTTCTAGACTTGCTGATAATTCATGAATCTCTGATAAAGATAATTTCCCCGCTACTAAGTCGTAAAAAAACTTCTGTCTCTTAATTACTTGAATCTCCTGCATATCTTTT
Source organism: Lachnospiraceae bacterium (assembly GCA_019421365.1). GTDB lineage: Bacteria > Bacillota > Clostridia > Lachnospirales > Lachnospiraceae > Anaerosporobacter. The sequence goes on along the minus strand of JAHZFJ010000002.1, from coordinate 58,085 downwards.
TGCATCATAAGGATTTGCTTATCCTTTTTCTTTTGGCTTTCTATAATCTCTTTAACACGGTTAACTGCCTCTAATAATTCGTTTCCCGTCACTGGTTTTGTAATATAATCCGTTACTCCTATAGTAATTGCTTGTTTTGCATATTCGAACTCATCATATCCACTAAGAACGATAATCTGAATCCAAGGCATCTCCCTCTTTATTAACTTACTTAACTCCAAACCGTTCATAAAGGGCATCTTAATATCCGTAATTACTATGTCAGGCTTAAGTTTCTGAATCATAGGATATGCTAATTCCCCATCACTAGCTTCACCTACGAATTCATACCCCTCCCTGCTCCAATCTATATTTCTCTTAATTCCTTCACGTACAATCACTTCATCTTCTACCAAAAACACCTTCATATGATTCCTCCAAAGATTATATGACTTTTTCCAATTGCTACCTTTCTTCTATATTAAGCATATTGTAAAATAAAAGCAATATCTTTTTAACTTGTTTCACCCATCATACAAGTTAAGAGAGAACAAAAAAAGAGCTATTCCAAACTTCAGGCTGGAATAGCTCTTAGTTAATTATATTTATTTAAAATAATCTTGTCCTAATAAATCTGCTGCTAATAATGCATCATAAAGTTGATCTGGTGTAACATCTCCGGCCATATTGTGAATACTTTCACCAGGAGCACACGCTTTTTCTGCTGCGATCATAACTCTTGAAACATCTGTAACACCCATTTCTTTTAATGTTATTGGTAGACCTACACTATAGCAGAAGTCCATAACTTCTTTGATTTCTTCTTTTGGTGCATTCTCTATTAAAAGTTGTGTAATTGTTCCATAGGCTACGATTGAACCATGCATAGTGGCTTCACATTCTTCCAATGCAGTAAAACCATTGTAAACAGAGTGTGCAACTGCCAATCCGCCATTATCTGCACCTACACCACTTAAGTATGTATTTGCCTCAATAATTGCTTCTAATGCTGGTGTAACTAAGTTATGCTCACATGCTTGTTTTGCTTGGTATCCACATTTTAAAAGTGTTTTATAACATAATTCACATAATGCCATTGCAGATAATGCAATACCGCCATTTTCAAGGCTTGGAGAATCTGTTCTAACACATGCTCTAGCTTCAAAATATGTTCCTAACGCATCACCCATACCAGCAACAAGGAATTTCGCCGGTGCTTTTGCGATAATTTCAGAATCAACAAGTACTGCATCTGGATTCTTAGGATAGAATATATATGTATCGAAAGTACCATCATCATTATAAATTACAGAAAGTCCAGTACATGGCGCATCCGTTGCACAAACAGTAGGAACGATCGCTACTGGCAATTTTTCATAATACGCACAAGCTTTTGCTGTATCAATAGCAGAACCTCCACCAACACCAACTACTACATTAATTTTCTCGTCTTGTATAATCTTTCTCATACGGTTAATCTCACCGTTAGAGCTTATACCTCCGAAGATTTCAAAGTGAAGCTTACAGTCGCTTCCTTCAAAACTCTTTTCAATTTTCTCCTGACACATCTTATATCCACTATTACTACAAATAAATAGGTAAGAGTCCCCTAAATTCTTAGTTTCCTCATAGAACTTTAACAATGCACCTTTTCCTTGTACATACTTAGATGGTGCGCGGAGTAATTTTAAAACTGCCATAATAGTACCTTCTTTCTTTCGTAATCGACTGTTTATACTCTATTAATTATACTCTCTTTTGTATATTGTACAAGAACTATTTGTTATAAAAATAACAATCAATTTTAGTTAAATTTTATATTGCAATTTTCAATTATATTGTTAAAATCTATTATTGGTATAATTAATGACTATAATTGACCTATTGTATATATAATAGGAAAATTCTATCTCATACAATGACTTGAATTTAGATATGTCTACAACAAGAAAGAGGTACTATGAAACCAGATCCGTACATAAATTATGACAATCAAACATCTACTACTATATCGCCCAACTTATCTTTATTTAATAAAATGAAAGGTATTCTACTATCCTTAATCAAAACTCAAATGGTTCTTTCCATTTCAATTATAGCGATGGTGATCACTTGTTTTTTTGTTCCTATTGATAGGGAGTATCTTGGCTACTTCAATCTTAGAACTTTGGCTACCCTTTATTGTACCCTTGCGGTAGTAAGTGCCTTCTCACACATTCATGTATTCGAAATTATCAGCAAGAATATTGTACTAAAACTGCATAACTTACGTAATGCCACCTTAGGTCTTGTCTTCATTACCTTTGTTGGTTCTATGTTATTAGCCAACGATATGGCTTTACTTACGTTCTTGCCCTTGGGATTTTATGTACTAAATAGTACCGATAATAAACAGGCGATGGCATTCACCTTTATTATGCAAAACATTGCAGCCAACCTTGGTGGAATGGTAACTCCTTTTGGGAATCCACAGAATCTATATCTGTATTCCTTCTATCACATCGGTAATGCTGAATTTGTTAAGATTATGTTACCATCTTTCTTAGCTGCAACGATTCTAATCATTTGTGTATGCTGTTTTGTAAAACCAATACCTCTAACTTTGAAAAAAGATGATAATTACGTACTTAATAAACAACGCACATTCATATACTCCATATTATTTATCGCTAGTATATTAATTGTGTTTCGTATTGTTCCTTATGTACTTGGTACTGTTGCTATTACAGCCGCTTTATATCTCTTAGATAAGAAAGCAATCAAAGAAGTAAATTACCCTTTACTTCTAACCTTCTGCGCGTTCTTCGTATTTAGTGGTAACCTTGCAAGAATTCCTGCAGTTCGGTCTTTATTTGGCACTATATTACCTGTTAATCCATTGCTATTTGGAATTTTGTCATGTCAATTAATTAGCAATGTCCCTAGCGCTGTGTTATTATCCCATTTTACAACAGATTACCAGAACTTATTACCTGCGGTCAATATTGGTGGATTAGGTACTTTAATAGCATCTTTAGCAAGTTTAATTACATTTAGTGAATATAAAAAACATAATCCAGGTAAAGAGAAGAACTATATTATAAAATTCTCTGTAATTAACTTTGGCTTCCTCATAATACTATATATAATACAGTCCATGGTTGGATAGTCAATGTTCCGTCAACTGTTATCTTTATCAGAAAAGGTCTTATGTGTTAATGATACATCACACATAAGACCTTTTCTACTATCTTAGATCATGTCGTTTCACTATTTCTTCAATAGCCATAATGAAAATATCCCTTTCCTCTATATTGGAATATGGAATATTAACGCACCCTTTTCCCTTCCCCGGTTTAGCAAGTTTCTCTTCCAATTTAACTCTGATGCATCAATCTAAAGATACAATTGATTTAACAACCTTTGAAACTCTGATATACTCTTAGAATACTCTTTAACATCTTTACCCAGTGCCTTAGTGGCATCCTCAGTCGTTACTGTATTCGTTATAACCTTACTTCCACTATTATACTCCCATGATACTTCTCCAAGGTTATCAATTAATGATAAGATTACATATGCATATTGTGACATGAGTTCATCGAATATAGTATCATTTGTTATAGAATCTTCAAACTCGATTGTCCAACCATATGGCTCCTCTGTCGTTTGTAGAGAATTAAGGAATGGTCCGAATTTCCCAATCTGTAATGCACCTGCTGTTCTAGCATTTGCTGATACGTCCCCAATATATGCATGTTTGGTTTCATAGATATTATTAGTTTCCATCGTAATTACTACTCCATCTTCCCATATAATATGTTCATTCAGTAGGATACGATTCACTCCACTAGGAATTTCATAACCTACATAATAATTGTTATTATCTTCCCATGGTAGTGCAGCGCGCTCGATTAGTTTAATCGTAGCTGTATCATCTTCAACAGTTACCGTGTACTTCTTAAAGACTCTAGCACGATTTTCTAATTCTCCCTGCACTACTAACACATCTTTTCCTTCCATGGTGCTTCCCATCGAAGTATAATATCTTCCAACACTATTAACATCACCTCCCACTATATACATGCGTATTCCTATAAGTAGCAAGAAAAGTCCTACTATCAGCGTAACACCTGTTATAATTTTTTTATTGGTTCTCTGCTTCACCCTTTTCAGATAATCCATTTCACTCGTTTCCAAAGGCTCTTCTATCGGTGTTTTCATTTCATTATATAACATCTCGCACTTTTTACATGACGATAGATGTGATTCAATCTCTTCTTTTGTCACTTCACTTGTTAACCCTTCAATATAATTTGGCAACAAATCACGAACTACCTCGCATTTTATCCTACTCTCCATTTTTTCTTACCTCCTTTAATAGCTTTTCCTTACCACGATAATACGTTACTCTCGCCCAATTCTCTGATTGACCCATTATCTCTCCTATCTCACGAAAGGAGAGATCCGCAGATAACCTCAGATACATTACTTCTCGCTGTGGCTCCTTTAGATCATGCAATGCTTTCATAAGATCCATCTTATTCATATTACTTATTACAATCTCTTCAGAAGACGGTACTGGTTTATCTATTAGTCCTTGCTCTAACGGTTCTTCAATATGATGTTTTTTGCAATAATTACGCCATTGATTTTTTGCTATTGCACATAACCAAGTGGTAATCTTACAGCTCCTATCATATCTGGAATAGCAACGAACTGCCTGATAGAATGTCTCTTGCATCAACTCTTCCGCTATACTCTCGTTATGTGTCATAGAGAAAAGATATTTATATATCATCTTTGAATATTCCTTGTAAACCTGTTCCATGGAATCCTTGTTATCCTTCAAACTGTATCTTCCTCCTCTCCTTATATTTTCTATAATTAGCTTTTCTATAATTAATAGTATAATTTCACGTTTCGTTACTGAAAATTATAATTTATTTCACTTATTATTATCTATATCATCAAGGCCGTTATTTTATAAGAAAAGACAAAAAACAACTGCCCAAAACGATATGGACAGTCATAGCTCTTAACAAATTAAAACTTCATATATTTCCTATACAACATTATTTAAAACGTAGTTAGCATTGTTATAAAATCTAATATCCTGATACTCTAAAAGCTTACTCATGATATTTATTGTAACTTCCTTCATATAAGTAATATCGGTATCAAAGCCTTCATACGCCTCTATATACTGACGGTGATTCTGAAGAAAATATTCATACAAATTACACTCTTTACCGAATTTATTCTCTATGCTTTCATCTAATAGTGTCTTTCTTCCTATTTGGCTAACTAAGTACTGGTGTAATTTTAATTCATATTGAACATGCCTCTTAATACTTCCAACAAATTCTTCGTTATGAGGAAAAGTGAATGCATCCGTTATATAATGAATCATCTTACCCATACGATAATATTCGCTTCCTCCCCAATTAGATTTACCCGCCAATAACTTAATGCTTCTTCTAATTACACCCCTAGTATTACCGAAATTATGTCCCTTAAACATCTTGCATTTTACGGAACCTCTCATGTAGGTAAATGGATTTCTATCTGGCGCAGTACAACCCATTAGGAATTTTGGTGTATACTTTTCGTCAAATCTATCACCCATTACATCTATCAGATATCTTCCAAATAATTCATGATCTATTTTCTTCATTTGCTTTTTGCTCTCCTTCTAATCTTTCTACAGGACAACATTTCTACCCCTTTTTCCCCTATTACTATTATTAAAAAACACTACCGTTAAATTTATATACATAGATATGTAAAATTTTCGTAATTTAAATTGTTGAAGTACACCTATGGTTAAAACCACTTTAAACGTACAAGGCATAAACTTCCACTCTATGTAATATTTTTTATTCTTTACTACACTATTATAATCTGTGTCAAACAAAAAAGATAGAGCATCCACTTTTTTAGCGAATGCTCTATGATTAACCGTTTTCTATTGTAAGAAGAATGTTAATTCTCCTTCTGCAACTAGGTCCTCACCTACGTATGCTTTTGCTTCTCCGACGCCAACAGGCCCCTTCATCTTCGTTATCTTTGTAATTAGTTTAAGTATACAGCCTGGTTCCACTGGTTTACGGAACCTCGCTTTCGTAATTCCACCAAAATAAACTAATTTACCTTTGTATTTCTCACAACTTAAGATTGCTACTGCTCCCGTTTGTGCAAGTGCCTCGATAATTAATACTCCTGGCATAACTGGTTTTTCTGGATAATGTCCTTGGAAAAATGGCTCATTGTACGATACTGCCTTGTAGGCAGTTGCTGTATCTCCTGGGATTAATTCCTCTACTCGATCCAATAATAACATTGGAAATCTATGTGGAATTATCTTTTTAATTTCATTAATTCCTAGTATCACTTCTTAGTCCTCCTACTCCTAGCTTGCAAGGAATACGGTTTGTAAACCGCATATCTATGCACTTATCAATTGTCAAAAACGTTTACTCGCTATATTTCTTTACTAATACGCTTGCATTGTGACCACCGAATCCTAAAGAGTTGGAGATTGCATAGTTTACTTCCATATCTCTACCTTCACCAGCTACATAATCAAGATCACATTCTGGATCTGCTACCTGTAATCCAGCTGTTGCATGTACATAGGAATCATCAATTGACTTCACGCAAGTGATAAATTCTACTCCACCTGCTGCACCTAGTAAATGTCCAATCATTGATTTTGTTGAATTGATTGCAAGCTTATTTGCATGATCACCAAAAGCTAATTTAATCGCTCTTGTTTCAAACAAATCATTGTATGGAGTACTTGTTCCATGCGCATTGACATAATCAACTTCTTCTTTTTCAATTCCTGCTTCATTAATTGCTTGTACCATAGCTTTGGCTGCACCGCTACCATCTTCCATTGGTGAAGTAATATGGAAGGCATCACAACTTGAACCGTATCCTACGATTTCAGCATAGATCTTAGCTCCTCTTGCCTTTGCATGTTCTAATTCTTCAAGAACTACAATACCAGCACCTTCACCCATTACAAAACCATCTCTCTCAGCGTCGAATGGTATAGAAGCACGGTTCTTGTCTTTCGACTCACTTAATGCAGTTAAGTTCATGAATCCTGCTAAACCAAGTGGTGTAATAGCTGCTTCACATCCTCCTGCTAACATTGCATCAGCCTCACCGTATTGAATCGTACGGAAAGCATCACCAATTGAATGTGTACCTGTCGCACACGCTGTTACAACACTTGTACATTTGCCTTTTAATCCATGACGAATTGCAACATTGCCTGCTGCCATATTTCCAATTGCCATAGGGATCATAAGAGGAGAAACTCTACCTGGTCCTTTTTCTAATAACTTCTTATTCTCAGCTTCGATAGTCCCAAGGCCACCAATACCAGAACCAACGATAACACCAATACGGTCTGCATTCGCTTCCGTAACCTCAAGACCGCTATCATTCATAGCTTCAACAGATGCTGCAATTGCATATTGACAGAATGGGTCCATTCTTCTTGCTTCTTTACGATCCATATAAGCAGTTGGATCGAAGTTTTTTACTTCTGCAGCTAACTTAACCTTATAATCCTCAGTGCTGAACTTAGTAATCTCATCAATACCAACCGTTCCAGCTTTCACATTAGTCCAGAACTCTTCAACAGAATTACCAATCGGTGTAACGGCACCCATACCTGTAATCACAACTCTCTTTTTCATTGTATCTACCTATTCATATCGCCAAGCGATATGGTCACATACAAAAGACTTATCTAAGCCTGCGTGACATCCTTTCTAATTTTCTTTTATTTATTTCTTTTTAATCTATCTGAAATCTTTCTACCTGAAATTTTATCTATCTTTATTATTTTTTCTTTTAAGTATTACCCTTGAACATGGTACCTTAAACAAATAAGACTCCCATACACGAGTAGTACTTATTAAATTACCACCTAGCCAATCGCCAATTCTACCAATTCTGCAAAACCAGCGAAACTCTACATAACTTTGAACCCATGCATCAAATGCTAGGAGCTATGCTAAAAAAACAATAGCGTAGTAGTTATAATCCTTCTTAGTATGTGCCTCAAATCTCTAGGAAGGCGAGGCAGGATGCCGAGTCGAAGCGTGTTTCTGTTCATAGCGCATAGTATTTGATGCATGTGCAAAATCATTCCGGAGTTTCGCGTCCCTACACTCAATCTAGATGGCGATTCCGCCATCTACCTGGAATACTTGACCGGTTACGTAATCACCTTGGCTTGATGCAAGGAAAGATACCATCTTTGCGATATCTTCAGGCTGTCCCATCTTCTTAAGAGGGATTGCATCAGATACTTTTTCTTTCATTGCATCAGGTAGAGCATCAGTCATATCTGTTTGGATGAATCCAGGCGCAACTGCATTTACATTAATATTCCTTGAAGCAAGTTCCTTGGCAACAGCTTTAGTCATACCGATGATGCCTGCTTTAGCTGCACTATAATTTGCTTGGCCTGCATTTCCGGTAATACCAGAAACAGAAGAAATGTTAATGATCTTGCCACTACGTTGTTTTAACATATAGCGAGAAGCATGTTTAATTGTATTGAATGCTCCTTTTAAGTTTGTTGTGATAACATCATCGAATTCTTGTTCAGACATCTTAAGTAATAGGTTGTCTCTTGTAATACCAGCATTATTTACAATAATGTCAATTGATTTATGTTCTTTTACGATTGTATCAATCATCTCTTTTACTTCTTCATAGTTTCCTACATTACATCTATATAATGAAGCACGTTTTCCCATCTTAGTAATTGTATTAAGTACTTCACTGGCAGCCTGTTCATTACCACTATAATTGATAATAACATATGCACCCTGACTAGCTAACTCTTCTGCAATTGCTCGCCCTATACCTCGGCTTGCTCCAGTAACTAACGCAACTTTACCCTCTAACATACGATACCCTCCAATTTTTCTAAATCTTCAATCTTCTCTATATTAATAACCGTAACGGTTTTATCAATCTTCTTTAAAAATCCACTTAATGTCTTACCTGGTCCTATCTCAATAAATGTTGAGACACCATTAGCAATCATAAGCTCCATTGTTTGTTGCCAACGCACTGGTGAATATACTTGCTTCTCAAGTAAATCTTTCGTCTGCTCAACATCTGTAACGATCTCTGCTTTCGCATTGCAAACATATGGAATCGTCATAGGATTCACTATAACATTCTTAAGTTCCACACCAAGCTTGTCTCCTGCACCTTTTAATAAAGCAGAATGGAATGGTCCGCTTACTTTAAGTTCTAATGCCCTCTTAGCACCAGCTTCTTTTAATTTATCGCAAGCTGCTAATACGGCTTCTTTCTTTCCAGATATAACAATCTGTCCTGGACAATTATAGTTTGCCGGTTGTACACACATATTTGTCTCGTCTTCTACTTCTTTGCAGATACGTTCAATTGTCTCTACATCAAGTCCTAAGATTGCTGCCATACTACCCTCGCCGTTTGGAACTTCATTTGACATGTAGATTCCTCTTTTACGAACTAAGGTAACAGCATCTTCAAAAGAAAGTACGTCGTTCGCTACTAATGCAGCATATTCTCCTAGAGATAAACCGGCTGTGATATCAGCTTTAATGCCTTTCTTCTTAACAGCTTCTAGAATACTTATACATGCAGTAACCATTGCCGCTTGCGTATATTCTGTTTGATTAAGTTCCTCATTCTCTTCAAAACACATCTTAATCACGTCAAAATCTAAGACTTTATTAGCACGTTCAAAAACTTCTTTACTCTCCTCAACTTGCTCATAGAAATCCTTAGCCATTCCCACATATTGTGCTCCTTGACCAGGAAATAGAAACGCTGTCTTATACATACAAACACCCATATGCCCTTTCTATTATACTTAGTAACATATCTATTACTATAATTTGCTTATAAAAATGCCCTAGTTAGCCATGTAAGTCATATACTCCATTCATTAGACGGAATATCTTTCGTAGACTTATATTGGTTATAGGGCAATTTCATCATTTATTATGAGTACAATCCTTATGCTAATTTAGCTTCGATATATTTAGCTGCTTCTGCAACAGTTCTGATTTGTGGTAAATCTTCACTTGGAATTTCAATATCAAATTTTTCTTCCATAGCCATCGCTAATTCAAATAAATCTAATGAATCAGCTCCTAAATCCTCAATAAAGTTTGTTTCATCTTTTAATTCTTCAACACCTACATTTAATTGGTCTGCTACTAATTCCTTTAATTCATTTAAATCCATTATTAATTCCTCCTAAATTACCATTCAATTAATATGGTCCCCCAAGTAAGACCACCGCCGAATCCTGATAGGATAATTTTATCTCCTCGGCTCAACATGTTTTTTTTATTCATCTTGTCAAGTAAAATTGGAATACTAGCTGCTGAGGTATTACCATACTTGTCAAGATTCATTGGGAACTTCTCGATTGGTTCCTTAAGTTTCTTTGCTACTGATTCTAGTATTCGTTGATTCGCTTGATGCAATACATAATAACGAATATCCTCTTTTGTATAATTGTTCTTTTCAATGACTTGCTGTATCGTTAACGGTATGGTTCTGATAACAAATTTAAAAACTTCTTGTCCCTCCATCTTGATATAATCAAGTGATATTTCGTCAGAAATTATGCCTTCTCTAGAAACTAGTGGATTATTTATGTATCGACTTGCACAAGTCAACGCATCTTTTTTAGTACCATCTGAACCCATTATCGATTCAAACACTCCAGTTTCAGAGGCTTGTACAATAGCCGCACCAGCTCCATCACCAAAAAGTACACAGGTTGATCGATCATTCCAATCAAGCATCTTAGATAACACCTCAGCACCAATTAAAAGTGCAGTCTTATAGATTCCTGCTTTTATAAATGCATAAGCTGTATTAAGTGCGAATACAAACCCAGAACATGCGGCGCTAAGATCATAGCAAACTGCATTCATTGCGCCAATTTCCGCTTGAACTTCACAAGCGGTATTCGGCAGAAAATTATCTGGCGACATTGTTGCGACAATTATGACATCAATATCCATAGGATCGATATCTGATTCCGCAATTGCTTTTGCTGCTGCTTTCGCTGCCATACATGCTGTTCCTTCACCTGCAGTAACTCTACGTTGTCTTATACCAGTTCGACTACTAATCCACTCATCACTTGTATCAACGATTCGAGACAAGAATTCGTTATCAACCACATGCTCTGGTAGATAACTTCCTGTACTGACAAATCTCATCTCCATGCCATGTACCATGCCTTTCCGCCATCGCTTAATAGATATCCTTGTTTCGATACATTCCCATTATGACAGTATCTTTCTATTAAGTCAAAACATTTTTTACAAATTACTTTGATATTCAAAGTATATTGGTTGATATGTTATTTGTCAAGAAAATTTTTCAAAAAGGTGTAGTTTTTTACTTACATTATTCGATACATTATTCAATATTAGCTGAAATTAAAAAAAACCATCTGCTTATTTAACAGATGGTTTTACTCTTCTATATTCTATAAAATTAAACGGTTACTCTCTACCGATTTCATCAAATGTTAGAATCTGTTACATCAATGGTGCAAACAGTCTGAGTACTGCTTGTACAAGTCTCATAGGCAATCTCCTATAACAATTCTCAGTCGTTATCTCTTTACAAACCTTGAATACTTCTAACGCATCTTCTTTAACTTGTTGTACTACTTTAGAGTCATATAAGAATACGCCACACTCAAAATGAAGATACAAACTTCGGTAGTCCATATTAATGGTACCAACTGTTGCGACTTCATCATCACATACAAAACATTTAGAATGTATGAACCCTGGCGTGTATTCGAATATCTTTACTCCATTTCTTACTAGCTGTCCGTAATATGACTGCGTTAACCAGAATGCATATTTCTTATCTGGGATACCTGGTGTAACAATGCGAACATCTACACCCTTCTTAGCAGCGAGACAGAGCGCTGTCATCATCTCATTATCAATGATTAAATATGGTGTATACATATAGATGTAATTCGTCGCCGCATTAATCATATTGATATATACATTCTCTCCAACGACTTCCTGATCAAGGGGAGAATCACCATATGGTTGAATGAAACCATCTGACTCAAATACATTCTCGAAATGTATATGTGGATAGAAAATTGAGATATCCTCATCCGTTGGATACATCGCATTCCAAGTCTGCAAAAACATGACTGTGAAATTCCAAACAGCCTCTCCCTTTAACATTAATCCCGCATCTTTCCAGTACCCAAACCGTTCAATGTGATTAATATACTCATCAGCTAAATTAATCCCACCAGTAAAAGCTGTATGACCATCGATTACAAGTATTTTTCTATGGTCACGATGGTTCATGGCAACTGAGAATATTGGTATATATGGATTAAACGCAAAGCACTTAATCCCCATCTTCTGCATCTTTTGATAATATGGATAGGGTAAAGTTCTTAAACAACCAAAATCATCATAAATTAGACGAACGTCAAGTCCTTCTTTGGCCTTTTGTTCGAGAATCTCTAACATGCTATCCCACATCTTACCTTCTCCGATAATAAAATATTCGAGAAAGATATAGTGTTTCGCCTTCTTTAATTCCTCCAATATAATAGGGAAATTCTCTTCACCAGTCTTATAATATTCCGCAACTGTATTCTTATAAATTGGAAAATCAGTAACTTTATGAATGTAGGCAGATTGTAATGCAACCTGTTTATTCGAATCTCTTAATTCCTTGATTACCTCATCCGATTGTATTAAAAATGGCTTCGTTGCCTTATATTGTTTATCTAACTTCGCCCGCATCTTTCTAGAAGGCTGTTTATTCCCCATTGATGCATAAAGCAATCCACCTAGTAGCGGAAAATACAAAATGGGTACAATCCAAGCCAACTTATATGCCGGATTATCTTCTTTATTGATGATATATAACACAGCAATAATACTTAGTATATTAAACAGAAAAGAAATAATTGCATTATATTGACTCAATTCAACAAGAAATAATACAAACCAGCCTACTTGAAGCGCTAGGATTATTCCAACAATAACAAGTCTACTGAACATTAACTTTAGTAATTTAACGCCTATCTCTTTCACTTTCTCCATATCCTCACCCATGCCAGCGCATTTACCCTTCACCCTTATTCTATCTAGTATTTTTTATTTAAAATAACACGATTTTGACCTTCCTATTATTTTATCGTGTATTATAAGGGTTGTCTAGTAAAAGATTGTAAATCAGCGTTTATAACTTTATTATAGTTCAAACTATTAGTAAACTATAGTATCCTTACTTCTTATTCCTCTCTAAATTCGCACTTATGAATGCCACAATAGGAACGGTTAACACAATACCGATACTTCCTGCAATTCCTCGTATAATTTCTATAGCAATACTATCTGTGTTAATTAACTGTGTATATGGAATTCCGTAGGAATAGATCATTAGTAGTAAGTTCAATGAGGAACCTGTAAATGCTAAAATTAATGTATTTGCCATGGTTCCCATAGCATCTTTACCAATGTTCATACCAGAACGAAATAACTGTTTCGTAGTAAGTGACGCATTCACCTCGCGTAATTCATGAAGCGAGGATGCTATACTCATTGAAACGTCCATAACCGCACCAAGTGAAGCAATCAAAATTCCAGCTGTTAATAAATTGGTAATCTTAATTCCACTGCCACTACCTGCAATCAAAAACAGTGACTCTGCCTCGTCCATCTGGTATCCATTAATATGGCCAATGACACCTGCTAAGTAAGCTAGTAATCCCGCTAAGATAACGCCTGCTATTGTTCCAATTATTGCTGAACTTGTCTTCACATTAATGCCATCAATTAAGATAAAGCTTACAATAGTTGAGAAAGCAATTACTCCAATTGTAGTTGGCAAGGTAGGAAAGCCTTTTAATAATAGTGGTAGCAAGATCTTTACCACCACAAGTAACGTTAAAATTAAGCTAAGTAAAGCAGAGAAGCCTTTCTTACCACCGATTACACATAGCAATACCATGAATAATCCAATAAAGCAATATAGCAATAAGGAGCGGTCATAGTTATATACAGAAAAATTCGGTCCATCTTCATAGACGGTCGCACGAACCATAATTCTAGTTCCTTCTTTCGCATACACATTAAATTGGGCACTTAGATAATTATCCATCGTAACTACTTGTCCCTTATAAGGACCATTAACAATCTTCACTTGTATAACTTGCGAACCTCTACGCACCCCTTCGGTTGCTGAATCTTCTTGTGTATTATCAGATAATACCTTTTCAACAATACCCTTATCATAACGAATATTGTTTTCCTCGCTTTGAATGTCACTATTATCTATACTTAGAATGATAGCTCCAATTATAAAAGTAGCTATTACAAATGTTATTAGCTTAATCCACGTTGTCTTCGAAAAGTTGTATTTTAGTTTCTTTTTATCTACTGTGGTATTATTCTCGTTAATCTTATCTTCTTTGTTACTATCATGAACTTTATGACTTATTTTATTATTCTTCTCGATAATGTTTTTGTTACCATTCTTGTTACTTCCATTTTTGTTTTTATTATTAGTATTCATATTTTCCTTATTCCGCTTCCCCATAATAAAATTTGAATCCCCTTCTCCAATTTTATGATGCTATTTTGCAATTCTTTCATATGATATAAACTGGTTTTTACTGTATTAACAATGCTTAGAGATACTCTCTAGCTCAGTTAAACAGCTAATCATGAACTTCTATAACCTATATCCCATGTATCAACCATAGCCATATAACTAAGAAACGATAGCGTAATAACTATAGTACTTCTTAGAGTGAGTTCGTATATAAAGGAAGTCGAGGCATGGAGGCCGAGACAGCCAGCACCACGACAAGGACGTCGTGTTGCTGGCGGTTCCGTACACTTTTATCAACCTTGCACTCACTCCTAGAAGCACTTAGTTATGTAGCGTGTTTCGTGTTATATTGCTATGGTTTGATACATGTTCATATCCCAAAGGAGTTCTTGATTAGCGTCCTCTTTAGACTAATCTACTTAACAGTAACAGTTGTTTTATAGGTCTTAGTAACACCATTAATTGTTACTTTAGCTGTAATTGTTGCCTTTCCTGCTTTTTTCGCAGTTACTCTACCAGTTTTGGAAACCGTTGCGACAGATTTCTTCGATGTAGAATACACAACCTTTGCATCTTCTGCTTCAATTGGTAATGAAACACTAAGGTTTGCTGTCTTCTTAACTGCAATTGTTTTCTTAGTTACTGTCTGAATTTGTTCAAATAATGTAGCAACTATTTTTGAACTTGCTTTTGATGGAAGTAATACATAACTTGAGCAATGCTTAATATCTATTGTTACATAACCGTCTTTGTCTACTATATATGCAACTTTACTTCCCTCTTCTAATCTTGCTTTATTCTTAAGCTTAGATCCTGTAGTCGCTTTTTCATTGTAATAATAAAGATAAACTTTCTTACCTACTTCCATACCTTTGTTATCACCTACATATACACGTACCGACGCTGTACTCGGTAAGATTCCACTATGTTTGAAATCAAGCACAATACCCTGTTTTCTAACAGCTGAAGATATGTATTGCGCAAGTGCTTCATTCACCTTACTATTATCAATTACCTTGCTAAATCCAATTGCTGTATTAACGTCTGTCACTTTCTTGTTGGACTTATTAAGCGTCTCTCCATTAAAGTTCCATGAGTATATCACTTTACCATCTTCATTCGTGATAGTTACAGCAAGATCTTTCTTACCTGTTTTGGCATTGTTAATAACAGATTTTGCGATACTCATATCTTTGATCACAATAGAATCGTTATTTAATACACTTATTGGAATTAAAACAATTACCTCTAATTTGTTAATATTAGCACTATCTAATTGCTTGTTCATTACACTAGATGCAATATTTACAGTTACTTGTACTGGAACATCTTTAGTGGCACTCTTCGCTGCCTCTAATATTGCTTTCTCCATTACTTCTGACTTGATAGTACTAACACCTTCTGTAGTAGTAACAAGTGGATCGTTTAGTGTAACCTCCACTTTAATCTCTTTAACTTCTCCAGTAGTAGCATCATAGACAATGATTGTCTTAGTCAATACTGGTTTCCTATTCCCATCTGATTCTGTTGCTACATTTGTAATTGTTTTTGTATTCGTTTCCTTATCGATTGTCACCGATGTAGAACCACTGTCTGTATTGTTATTGTTGTTATTATTTTCTGTAGAACCAGAGGAACTTCCACCGTCACTACCTGATCCACTTTTCACAAGTAGGATTTCTGAACGATCACGAACTCTTAATCTTTCCCCATCTGGATCGTAAGAAACTAAACCAACAGCTGAAATAGTATTACCTACTTTAACAAAGCTTTCTAACTCTGTACTTGTGCTATCAGAGTATGATACGTAACCATCAATAAATACTCTAGCTTCTACACCAGAACTATCTTTAACCATAATTGTTTCAACTACATCATTCTTAATGATTACATCTGTGATAACACCTTCTACATTAACAAGCTTACCACCGTTGCTCTCATAATCCATTGCTTCTTTTGTAGTCATCTTAGTAGGTGCAATTTCGTTCTTTTCCTCATCAATGACCTTCGCAGTGATTACTCTTAACTCTTTATCACCTAAGTATTGATCAATTGAGCCGACTACCCTTACTTTCTGCCCTACTTCAATTAGCCCCTCATTAATTGGGAAGATGTTAATACCACCTGTTGCATCTTGAATATAGATGGTATCAAAGAACGAATTGCCTGATACCGTACCTGCGGTAACAGTTCCTTCTACACAGTAGACTTCGCCCATCTCACCTTTTCTTACATCTGCAATATTAGTGACATCCATCTGTTTTTTAACTGTGTCTATAATATTTACAATTACATTTTTATTGATATAAGGTAGATCCCATATATTATCTTGTTCAGCTTTTACTTCGAAATCTGACATAAATACTGTACTTGATACGAATACATTCCCTCCACCAGCTAAACTTTCTCTTGCTAATAAAATGGCATTTCCTTTTTGAATCTCTACATAATTATTATCTAAACTCTTACTATCAATAGAGTATGTTGTTTCATGGCCTTTGATGATATATTCTGCCCTACCATCTGCAACAGTTTTCTCATCTAGTAATACGGTACAACCACTATATGCACTGTAATTTTGTCCATCTACAACTCCTTTTGTGTAAGCAGACTCTTTGTTGAAATCTGTTGGATATAGGCGATATGCCTGCCCACCGTTGTTTACGTCATCCATGGCTTCATCACTATTAATACGAGTTGTTGCTCCAATATAAGATAACAACTTATTCTGCTCTGTTGATGTCTGCCCATCTGCAGAATCTTGGTAATCTGCAATACCACATACAATTAACTCGCCACCACGGTCTGTATACTCTTTCACTAAGTCAAGGAATTCATTATTAAAATGACTGACTGTATATGCACCCGCATTAGCCGTTCCCGCCTTCTTCGCTGGTGCTGAGACGATTAATAAATCACAGCTATCTAAGATTTCTTTCGTCATCTTATCCTTAACGATTGTTACCTTCACATTCTCGTCAGAAGCAATCTTAGTGAAGTTACCCATATTGGCTCCATAATAACCAGTCACATAATCGTTGCCATGTGTACCGTCAATAACTACGTTCGTCACCATACTTGGTGCCACATAAGTTAATTGTAAAACGCCTTTATACACCTTATCTACACCATTAAGTGTTGCGTTCACTGTAACACTAATGTTCACTCCACCAGTTCCATTGTGTGTATAATTAAAGCTATATTCCTTCGTTCCATAAGCAGGTACGCTTGTTAATCCTGCTTTATTCAAATCTACTGTGTGAATTACCTGATCATCGATTGTAAATTCAATTGCCTTTACTTCTAAATCTATCGCTTCATTGTTGTATAGACCTAGATTCACATCAAGAGCTTCATTTTTGACTGGTAATGCAGCTGTTGTTGAAACATCTGAAATACCAACTGCCTCTACTTCACCAATCCAAACAGGCGCTGTAACTGCCGTATCCTTATCCGGTTGAGTTACTCGGATATAATAATATGAATAATCAGCTGGTAAACTGAACTGTAATTCAGCAGCGTTAGTCGTTACGTTTTCTGTAGCTATACTTAAGCCCCCATTAACGATTACTTCTACTTTACCGATCGAGGAATCAGTTGGGTCTTTTAATGATACTTTGATTTCTGCACTATCTGGAGTTTGATCAAGAATTGTACCCATGATTTCTCCATTTAGTGTATATTGAATCTCAAGATCATTATCTTCTGTGGCATATGTTCTCATGTTTCTAAGAGCATCATATAGATTTTCTCTTGTTAAACTGTCCGCTAATACTACTGTTCTAGCCGTATTAGAATCCCCCCAGTAACCTTTGTGGTTATCCTGGTTGTTAGTTGGCGCAACATGCCAGCCTTTATCAAGGGCACGGGTATAATATTCATAAGATGGAAAATATCCATCACTTCCGATTGCACCTTCACCATTACCAACTTCAACTAGAGAAATCAAGCTATCGATATCTTCATCATAATGAGCAAAATCACTGAAATCACCAAATGTTGTTCCTGGATGATTGAATTGACTGATTGAACCGGTATCTGTCTTTAGTGTTGTATAGTAATTGCTAAGCGCCGTTGAATAGGTTGTATAATCTTTTTGTGTACGGCTTTGGAATCCGGCTGTATTAAATGTGTTCATATGTCCAAGTCCATTAGACCAAGTCATCTCAAAACCATAGAGACCTACGAATGTTGAGTCTGTATACTTATCCGCTAGATTGTGTCCCTCTACCCATTCCGTACTCATAGAACCATCTGAGAGGCTGGCTTTATCAGCATTATCAAATGAATTCGAATGATCCGTTATTGCTAGGAAGTCAATTTGCTTTGCAGTATTCTTAGCGTAATCAAATGCTTGATCACAAGTTCCTGCTCCATCGGAATAGTCGGTATGAGCGTGTAACTGACCAAAGTATACGTTGTAATTCTCATTCTCACGTAATGTATAGTTACAAGTTGTTGTCTCGCTATCTTTGCAACCATCTAACACTGCTTTTGTAAGTAATGTTGCTGGTAATACATCAAGTGAAATCTTCACGTCCGGATTATAATTAATCCATGTTGTACCATTGTCCATAGAATACTTAATTGTTGCATTCTCTGTTGCACACGTTAAGGATACTTTTGTTCCAACTGTTCTCGCTCCACCGTTAGGATTTGCCTTCACTGGTGCAACTTGTTCGTGTGTATATCCGTAAGTGATGAATACACTATCTAGCAATCCATCTTTCTTCGCATAAGCGGTTACTGTTGCAGGTAATTCTGTAAATGTTGGTTTATTGGAAGCATCGTATACTTCAAAGGAAACACCGTCGAAGGAATAGTAAATTGTCGCACCTTCTGTTGCTGTCGTGATTGTAATCTCTTCACCAAGACGGGCTTCTCCTGCATCTGGTGTGATATCTGGATAGCAAACAATATTGTCTGCTACAATCGGACTTCCTGTAATGGAAATCTCATTTAGATAGTTTGTTCCACCACTTCCAGCTGTACCATTACTAATTGAAACATTATCCGCTATTTGTATTCTAACGTAGAGCTTAGATGCATTATTAGCTCCACCCGGTAATGTAACAGAGAATTTCTCATAGGTGCTATCTGTAGAGATGGATTTTCTTCCTGCACTAGAGAAAGATACACCATCTGTACTATATAAGATTTCAAAGTTCTTTGGACCTGATTTAGATCCTTTCATTGAGTAATTCAATTTGATATTCCCAAGTAATTCGCTATCTAATACAAGTTGATAGTAATCACCTTGCATACTACCTGTTGTTCCAAGATAATAGTTTTTACTTCCTGTTGACGTACTAGTTGTTGTAATTAATGGAATCTTACCCGATGAATGTGTAAGATAAGCCTCCTTATTCAAGTAATCATTCGATGTATATTTGTCTGCATAAACAGTTGGAGATGTAATCTCGCCTGTACCTGCCCAATTAGCAATTGGCAATGTAATAGAAGTATCTACTTCCGAACCATCTGCATTTATAGATACATAATCAGTTGATGCACCATTTCTTGCTTGATAGGTTGTATTGTACTTCGACCATGCACAATATAGATTTACCGAACTACCTTCTGCAATTCCATCTGGCAATAACGCGCCTTTGTATAATGTAGTAGATCCTGTTGCATCTGTAATCGTTGTTGAACCAGTTTCACTATAAGTCCCCAATGTAACATTCTTAATTAGAACATATTCAGATAGATAACGGTCCCCACCTTTTTGTAATTGTGCGATCGTAAGTTCTTGTGGCTTGAATAAGGTGGCCTCCCCGACTTTCTCCACTTTAGTTACATTAGATATTTGACGAACGCCTCCATTGGTACCAATAGTACCTGTTACTAAAACAATGTCACCTGTCTTATATGTATTATTAAAATCATAGATTTGAAGTCCCATAATCTGATCGTCAATAACATCTTGCAAAATAATACTGTTAATGCTATTAGCATTGTTATATACATTTCCAAATTGGTAAGCCACTTGACCTATTACAGTAACGGTCTCACCAGTTGTAGCTGCATAGATATCAGCTATACTCTTAGAACTATATTGGTCGATCATTTCCTTAGAGATTGGATCAACCACACCTGTTAGGTTGTCTTTATCATCTTGGTCGCCACCACCTGCTGGTGCATCTGCAGTCTTAACGATATCACTGGCTTGTACAATACGAAGTTGTACACCATTATAATAACCAACAACCGCATCTAACTTAACTGTTGCATTCTCTTCAATTCCAGCAATAGCAGGAATCTTATAGATATTTGTTATATTATTTTCTTGTTTTAAGGTTGTGTTACCATTTGTATTAATTGCTCCAATAACTGCATCTATAATATGAACACGACGGCCTTCATACGCATTTGGATTAGCTAATAATTCAGCAATTGTTGCATCAGTAGAATATAACACATTATCGCTAGACCCCACTGTATATGTAACAGATGTTAGTTGTTCTAGCCCACTAAATGTTCCCTTTGTTCCAATAGCAGCAACTATGTCACCAATCTTAATATCACTTGGTGCTGTGCTAAGGTATAGATTAATACCTGCCGTGCCATCTTCAATGTAAATATTCTTTCCATCTATAAAGTTAACTACTCCCTCTACCTTAACCTTCTCTGTTCCATCTGCTTTGTTACGAGCATCGGCAATTGCAATTGTTGTTGCTTCTTTCGTATAATACTTATATGTAGAATATGGACTCTTCTTGCCATCTAACTCTGCGTAAGTTGAGATTGTGAATTCAGTATGATCGTCATCAGCACCGTAATCAGCTAATGTAAATGGCCCAGAGTAATAAGAATACTCTTCTTGTTCATTCACATTCATCATAATAGCAGCTCCAGAAGCAACCATAGATTCTTCTGTTACAGATTCAGAATATAATGTAATCTCTGCTGTAGGATCTACAACTGATCCTGTTTCATATCTAGCTGTTACTGGTTGTACATCAACTGGCACATATCCATTGATTGGAGTACCCGAAAGAGTGACCTGTCCTATATTAGTTACTCCGCCTGAAGCCGCTGCTTCATCAGCTGCATAGCTGCCAGTTCCTGCACGAGCAGAAATATTGCTTGTTGTTATCATTCTTATGTATAAGCTATCCACATCACTTAGTTCTACTGGTAGGCTGAAAGTTCTTTGTACTGTATATGAATTGGTTACTTGGAATGCGGAACCTTCAATTGTAGTCCACACACTACCATCAAAACTGTATTGCACTTCAAAATCTCTTACACCAGTATTTGATGATCTTGGGTAAAATGAGATTGTGTAATTTTCATAACCGCTACCAGGAAATAGAAAACTCCAATAATCTCCTAACCCCCAGCCCGTAGCACTCATTGTGTCTGCATTCTTATTTACATTTACTGTATACTTGCTTGGCGCACTGGTATCAATAGTCACACCACTTTGTGCATCTGTATACGGTAATACCTGAGGGAATGCAATTATCCCTGTAGTTTCATCTGCAGTTGCTCCGAACTTTAATGAAGCGATATTCATTCTCGTCACATCTTCTGCATTACTGCTTGTAGCTGGAACCACAGATAATACTGTAGTTATAGCCATAACCAACGCCAGTAAAAGTGCCATTGGTTTCTTTACTGCATGTCTCAACATTTCTTATCCTCCTCTTGAAATTAATCATAGGTTAAAAGGCCTATAGTACTTGATATATAATAACTGCCTACTATTCCACATGGATAAACGTTATGTTAATTCATTGTAAAAAACTTATAATTTCCTTTACAATTCCATTTAACTTAACCACTACTAAATTATAGACAGGCTATTAATAATATATGTTTTGTTTTAATTTTTTAGGATAATAATGATAATCTACAAACTTGTAGATTATAGAATAAACACGTCTAATAATTCAATCTAAAAAAACTTGAATATGTTAGAAACAGTTTTAAATGGTAACATAATATGTAAAAAAGCACAATATAGCTTGTGACAGTGTTTTAAAAAATTATTTATTATTATATTTAATTAGTTTTATAAAGTTATCTGTACAATTGGGTTCATTATTCATTAAACTAAATTAATAGAAAAAAAGGAACAACCGTTATGGAAGCTCCTTCTTTTCCTATCAATAATCTTCTCCATAAAACTATCAGCTTTTGAAACGCACTTCAACAACAGTTCCATGATTTTTCCCACTGGTAATAGCGATAGCTGCCTTGTGTATATCAAAGATCTCCTTTGTTATCGCCAGGCCTAAACCAGCTCCCGCTATTTTGCGTGAACGCGATTTATCGGCTCGATAAAAAGGCTCAAAAATATGGGCTATATCATCTGCCTGAATACCAATTCCGGTATCCGTAATACGGATTATGGATTCATTTTCCTCACAATAAGAGGTAATTGTTATAGTGCCATCTTTTTCGGTATACTTATATGCATTTTCAATTAGATTAAAAAAGGCCCGATATAACAGTAACGGATTTCCTCTCAAAATATCTGTATTCAAATCATATCTTACAGTAATATGTTTTTCGCGATAAAGAAGTCCGATTTCTTCTTGTATTCCATGCAGTATTTGTGAGATATTGACATATTCAAAGGAAACCTCCCGACCCGCCCGGCCAAGCATAAGCAGACCGTCTACAACACTTGAAAGGCGTCTGGCGCTTTGAAGGGTAATGTCCAGATTTTCACGATATTCCTCTAACGTGGTTTGGTCGTTTAGCTTCAAGACTTGAGCGCTAGTCATAATAGTTGCGAGCGGAGTTTTCATCTCGTGAGCCGCATTCGCGGAGAACCGCTTTTCTCTCTCAAATTCCTGTTCCAATCGCTCCAATAATTTATTAAAAGAAGAAGACAAATTTGCAATTTCATCTTTTGTCTTTGGGATACTGACTCTTTTAGACAGCGTGTTCCCGTTAATCATCTCAATTTCATTATTAAGTTCAGAAATTGGACGCATAGCGCGCCCCGCTAGATAATATGCCGCAATCATACTTCCTGCTGTAACTAGAGCCATGTAAAGATAACTTGATACTGAAAATGATTGACGAGCATCTTCCACATCCATAATGACCTCCGGTGCATAATTAATCCCTTCCGGCAAATCTGAAACATCGCCGGTAAGCGGAAATGAGCCTGTATCTTTATCTTCATCGCTTACACTGTACTCGTTTATGTAAGCAGACGAATATGTCAACGGAATTACAAAGTTATTCGTCACATTATGGATAGAAAGAGCAGTTAGTAATACAGAGACAATCAAAACGAGGATACCCATCAGAATAGTAATGCGCCAGCGCAAAGAAATTTTACTCATTCGCTTTATCTCCTTTGATTATATACCCCTGACCTCGTATATTGAGTATAAAGTTCTCCTGTCCCAATTTCTTTTTCAACGAGTACAAATGAAACTTAAGGGAATTTGAAAAAGGATCCACTTCACTGTCCCAAACATGTTCTATCAATTCACTTTGACTAATCACTTTTCCTTGATTCAACATCAGATATTCTAAAATTGCATACTCCTTATTAGTAAGGGAAAGAGGGACTTTATCCATTGTTACTGTTTTTGCAAGTAAATCAA
Source organism: Lachnospiraceae bacterium (assembly GCA_019421365.1). Lineage (GTDB taxonomy): Bacteria > Bacillota > Clostridia > Lachnospirales > Lachnospiraceae > Anaerosporobacter. The sequence continues at coordinate 33,894 of JAHZFJ010000002.1, read as the reverse complement.
CGGTAATATTGCCGATAGAAAGCACAGACGGAGCTTGTGCAAATGTCCTCCGTATCAAATTATGAATACGTGCAACCAGTTCTTCAAAATCAAAGGGTTTAATCAGGTAATCATTTGCTCCCTGATTTAATCCTGATACTCGATCCGTAATTTCACTTCGCGCCGACAAAATCAATATCTTAGTTTCAAAGTCAGTTTTTCGTATCCGGTATAGTACGTCCATCCCGTCTATAATAGGGAGATTCAAATCAAGAATAATAAGGTCATAGTTGTTGATCTCATATGAATACAAGGCTGTTTCACCGTCAAAAACTTGATCAACTGCAAAGCCTAATTTTTTCAATCCTTTAGTGACCGCGTTAGATAACAGTTCTTCATCTTCAACCAGCAGTATCTTCATATCGCCACTCTCCTTCCTTCTTATGACAAGGATACCCCGAAGCCATGTATTTATGCTACACGATTTCGGGGCAGGTTGCCAGGCTAATAATAAAAACTCATTCTTGAAAGCCGTTTGGGTATATTACACACCCTTACTTATTCAGCGAAAAGGTCTGTGCGCCCTCGCTACTCATAGAAATTTCGTCCTTGTATGACACACCATCAGGTAGATTGTCTTTATCCATTTCCTCCAATGACAGTGCACCCTCGCCACTCATAGAAATTTTCTCCACGTATGACACTCCATTAGCCTGCGCGTTTTTCTGCGAGTCTGCAGCATAAGCTGCTACGCCAGTTGTCAATGTAAGGGCCATAATTGCAGATCCTATAATTAATTTTTTTTGTTTCATAATAATAACATCTCCTTTTGTTTTCATTTTTTGTTGGGAATTATCTCAACCACAGCATTATAATAACATAACAAAAGTAAGATTATAGTTAGATTTAAGAGGGGTGTTTAATTTTTAGAAAATTGTCTTTTCACTGGTATGTGAATACCCGTCCTTATTGTAATTGCAATTCATATAACTTCTTATAAATCCCGTTCTCTTGTAATAACTCTTGATGCGTACCACTCTCTCGAATACGTCCCTTATGCATAACCATAATCTGATCTGCATGCTGAATGGTAGATAGACGATGAGCAACCATAATGGTAGTACGGTTTGTCATTAGCTTTTCTAATGCCTCTTGAATCAACTGCTCAGTCTCCGTGTCAATATTAGCAGTCGCTTCATCCATAACAAGAATTCTTGGATTGAATGCTAATGTTCTTGCAAAGGATAACAATTGTCTTTGACCGGCTGACAACGTAGCTCCACGCTCTGTTACATTCTCTTCATAACCATGATTTAATTTCTGAATGAATGCATCAGCATTAACATATCTTGTAGCCTCCATTACAGTTTCATCACTAATCTCTTCACTTTTAAGACGGATATTACTCTTAATATCTCCTGTGAATATGAATACGTCTTGTTGTACTTGGCCTATAGCTGCACGTAATTGATCTGTATTTAATTCTTTAATATTCACACCATCTATTAAGATTTCACCCTTTTGAATATCATAGTATCTTCCTATTAGATTTAATATAGAAGATTTACCTGCACCTGTAGCACCAACGAAAGCTACTTTCTGGCCTGGTTCTATTACAAAACTAACATCTTTAAGAATCCACTCTTCCCCTATATAGGCAAACCAGACATTCTTAAACTCAATGCGACCTTTGACTTCTGGTAATTCAACTGGTAATTCTGGATTTTTCACAATAATTTCTTCATCTAAAATAGTGAAAATCTTCTCTGCTGAAGCCATAGCTGATTGCAGTGTACTGAATTGTTCCGCAATTTCTTGTATTGGTTCGAAGAAAGAACCGATATACTGGATAAATATATATAAAGTACCCATGGATATTATTCCACTAAGGTATGAATTACCACCTACCCAGATGATAATTACCAAAGCAATAACAGATAGCATATAGATCGATGGTCGAAATATAGCAAATACCATCATTTCGCGATAGTTCGCACGGTATAATTCCTTGCTCTTACCTTCGAATTCTTTGAGTTTTTCCTGTTCTCGTGCAAAGATCTGAATCAGTTTCATACCCGAAATATGCTCTGATAGATACGTATTAATTGCTGTTAACTTTGTTCTTGCAATACGATAAGTAGCTCTTGATATCTTCTTGAAAAGGAACGTTAAGTAGATAATGAATGGCAATAATATGAATGCATACATCGACATACGAACGTTAATGCTTAACATAACTACTGCAAGACCAATAATCTTTATTATATTCTTGAACAGCTTAACCAATATATTCGTATACATCTCATTCAAAGCTTCAACGTCATTGGTAACTCTAGTTACGATTCGCCCAACTGGGGTTATATCAAAGAAACGTAGCGATAAATTATGAATATGTTCGAACACTTCCTGTCTAATATTATAGATAATATTCTGACCGGTTAATTGTAATAACCATGTCTGCAAGCAGTTACAAACAAAACTAGCCAATAATACAATCAAATACAAGGTTGCAATTCTTTGAATACCAGCAAGATCACCTTTACGGACCAACTTTAATTCGTCTCTATTCATTAAAGTACCTGTATACTCATAACCTTCTATGGTTATGCCAATGGACTGTCCTTCCTGCATTACTTGAACAGATTTCACTAATTCCTCGGAACTATCCTTCAAAGCCTTTTGTACCGTTTGATCTACATCTTCAAACATATAATAGTTATCCTTATACAAGAACAACTGGTAATACGAATTACTATCTCCGCCATCTTTACTTAGATAGATTCCATGATATGATACTGCTCCCTTGCTTCCTTCCTCAACTTGTACGTAAGGAATATCATAGCCATCTATATAAGTATCAATCGCATCTCCCACTAGAACTGGACGTAATAATTCGAATCCTGTAATTGCTAGAACTAGCACAAATACAACAATAATTAAGTGAACATAAGGTTTTGCATAGCGAAGTAACCTTCGAAGTACATTTCCTTTCATCGACTTTTCATAATCTTCTTCAATCATCTGTTTCACAAGGTCACCTCCTATTCTTCTGCTACTAGCTGTTTCTCTAATTGTTGTTTTCGATACAAGTTTGCATAGATGCCCTCTCTCTCGATTAATGTATCATGAGTACCGTACTCTGCCATCTTACCTTCATCAAGCACAAGAATTTGGTCTGCACTTTGTATCGTTGAGATTCTGTGAGCGATAATAATTGTTGTCTTATCTTGGCGATTATCCTTTAGATTCTTAAGGATTCTCTCTTCTGTATCGGTATCCACCGCTGAAAGCGCATCATCTAATATTAGGATTGGTGCATCTTTCATCAATGCTCTCGCGATCGAACTTCTCTGTTTTTGCCCACCCGATAAGGTAACCCCTCTTTCACCAACGATTGTTTCGTATTGGAATGGAAAATCCATAATATTATCATGAATACATGCTTGCTTTGCGGCTTCCTCAATTCTACTTTGATCAGACTCATCGGCACCAAATGCAATGTTATTACCTAATGTATCTGAGAACAAGAAGTTATCCTGAGGAACATAAGCAATCCCTTCTCGTAGTACCTTAAGCGGAACCTTCCTTATATCTACACCATCAATGGTAATCATACCATGTTCAGTGTTATACATACGAAGTAGTAGGTTAGCAAGAGTTGTCTTACCACTGCCTGTTCTTCCAAGAATCGCTAGTGTACTTCCCTTGTTAACTGTAAGATTAAGATCCTTCAACACCTGATTATCTTGGTTATTATACGCAAAGGATAAGTTATGAAATTCAATGTCTCCCTTAATTTCCACTTCACCTTTATTGGCTTTAATGAACTCTTCTAATGTTGCTTCGTCAAAGATCTCAGCCTCTTCCTTGAAAACACTTTGAATCCTCTTATAAGATGCTCGTCCTTGTGAGAAGAATGTAATACTATCTCCAACTGCAATCATCGGCCATACCAACATGTTGATATATTGATTGAATGCAATAAATCGTCCCAAGGATATTTCTCCAGTCATAGTTAGATATCCGCCATAGAATAATGTAATTAAGCTACTTAGTCCAACAACAACGTCAAGTAAAGGCATTACCGTTGCTTGTAACTTTACTACTTTCATGTTCTTATCTTTATTATTCTTATTAGCTTTCGCAAACGAACGCATTTCTTTTCTTTCTTGGACAAACGCTTTAATAACGCGAACGCCTGAGATACTTTCTTGGACTTCATCCGTCAGATCAGAGAAAGCTTGTTGTTTCTCTCTAAAACGCTTCTCGGCCTGCTTTCCATACCAGATACCACCAGCAGCAATAATTCCCATTGGTATAACTGCTATGATTGTTAATCGTAAGTCGACATGGGTAATCATCTTACCAAGTACGAGAACTGTTAATATAATAGCATCAAATGTTGTAATAACAGCCGGCCCTATAGACATACGTACCGCATTCAAATCATTGGTAAAGTACGTCATTAGTTCACCCGTCTTGTTCTCGTTGTAATAGCGCATAGATAGCGTTTCTAGATGGGCAAACATGTCATTTCTTATTTCGTACTCAATTGCTCTTGCCGATCCAAAGATAAAATATCTCCAAAAGAATCTACCAATAGCTAATATAAGTCCTATTAGCAAGATCTTAAGGACTCCTTGTACAACCCCATCCATACCCATGGAATGGCTTTGTAATCCATCTGTAATCTCTCCCGTAAATTGAGGTATGTATAAGTTTAATATATCAACAATCAATAGTATTACTGTACCCGCGATGTATTTCCACTTATATTTCCCAATATAATAAAACAAGGTATACTTCTGTTTCATAACCACCAACCTCTCTATCTTTGTTTAAGTATTCTTTTCCCCAACGCAAACTTCCTCATCCTGTAAATCTTCAAAAACCGTCACTCTACATCTTAACATAATTAAATTAATTTGAGGATGGCTTATCTTCTTTTTCTTTTGTAATAAGTTTACTTTAATGTACTTGTGATTATTGGTTTTTGATATATGTAAAGTTACACAAAAAACCAACTTTCTCTCCTTGAAAGTACAATTCTCAAGGAAAGAAAGCTGGCTTAGCTTTAGTTATTATGACTCTTTAATTATCACTATATCTTACAATAAATATCTTATAACCTGGAACACAACAGATGTCACACGGAATGCAATCTTCTTCCACCAAGGTAATTCAGGAAGAGCAACATCTTCTCCAGCTACATATTCTCCGCTACTATCCACTTCATAGGATTGTTCTTTCATGACATTCATCGCATTCTCTAACTCTTTATTGAACTCTTCACCATGAACAACAAGCATTGTTTCTGTGTCTAAGTACACACTTCGCATATCAAAATTATATGAACCAATGATGGAGATATCATTATCAATTAGTACAGATTTATTATGCATAGAATATTTTCCCGCGAACTCATAAACCGTTGCGCCTGTGTCTAATACGTCCTGTTTATTGAAAAGATAATCCGATGATGCCATATAATTATCCCCCACTTCAATGGAGTTAATTAACATGTCATATTGTCTTAGCTTACCTTTTAACTTTTTGAGATCATTCTCCATTGCTTTACTAAGAACTACATAAGGTGTCTGAATAATTACACGATCTTTAGCGTTCTGCATCAACTCATTAATTTGATACCAGATATATGGCTCTTTGGACATTATCGTAATTGGATTCGTTATTAACGTAATCTTATTCGTTGGAACTGCATAATCCATATAATCAAATTCATCTTCCATAATATCAGGACGTTCTGCTAACAAGTTCTGATATGTCTCTTCTAACATCTGTTTCGCCGGAGCTATCTTTTTCTTACGGGAAAGCGGAACGCTGTCGAACACGATCTCACTGTCCTTATAATTCCACAACGTGTAGAAGTATTCTTCTACTTCATGAATTACGCTTTCCTCCGATCGGTCTGTTTCTGCAGCTGTATTATACACGAAGATATCACGGTCATAACTTAACACTTTCGTGTTATATGTTCCTAAGAAATAATTTGATGTATTACGTCCCCCTAAAATTAACATACGATCATCGATAATTACATATTTATCGTGAAGTCGCCCATTGGCTGTCCATGGCTTCATTAGATTAAGCATGTTGTAATATTTAATAGTAATGTTATCATGTGCAGCCAACACATAATACATTGGATCCCTCTCCATATCAATTCCTGCTGATAAACCGTCGGCTATAATCTCTACTTTAACCCCACGATCAGCTGCTGCCAATACCGTTGCAAATATCTCCTGACTAGCTCTATCCGTCTTAAATGAAAAGGAAGACATAATTATCTTTTCCTTAGCCTCATTTAACATACGAAGACGAATGTCAAGTGCTTCATCACTATCCTCAACGACTGCTGCTCGGTCAACAGAAACGCCATCTCCATAAAAACGACTCACCTCTAAACTTTCCTTAGCTGAGTCGCTTACTTCCTTATGAAATATAAATGGTAACGTAGCACCTAGAATCAAATAGATTACATAAAGTATTAGCAAGATAATAACTGTTTTAATTACTTTCTTCTTATTACTGGTTAACATCTCACACTTCCTTATAACGTTTAATTCCTATCTCTAGAACTTCGTTCTATCGAACTTATCGGGTGAAATCAATTACTCTCTTTCACTTTTACAGTTAGACTCGAGAAATTACTCCGTAATTCCCCTCGTTAACTTATGGCTCCTAACGGAGCTACGGACTTTCAGTCCTTGAATCCGCTTTGCTGATTCTCATAAGTTATATCATAACACTTCGATAGCTACATTTCCACCCCTTACAACTTGCACTTTCGGGAATTTCTTCATCAATTCGACAATGTCGTTGTTCTTCTCTTCTGTATTTGTAGATTCAATGATCAGTCCCTGCGTATTATAATCTACAATTTTTGCTTCAAATACACTAGCAATCTGAAGAATTTCACTACGATCTGCCTTATTGCATTCTTTTACCTTAATATAGAGAAGTTCCTTCTTAACGATTGCCATATCTGTTAAGTCAATTACCTTGATTACATCTATCATTCTATTCAATTGCTTTTTAATTTGTTCGAAAACTTCATCATTGCAGTTAGCTCCGATTGTTATTCTAGATATTGTTAGGTCTTCTGTTGTTCCTACTGTAAGACTCTCCATATTATACCCTTTACCGGAAAATAACCCTGCTATTTTAGCTAATACACCTACATTATTCTCAACATGTAATGCAATCCATCTCTTCTTCATCTCAATACCTCCTTTTCTATACATCAAGTATCATATCTTTTAATGCATTACCAGAACGAACCATTGGCAATACGATGAATTCACTGTCTATCATACATTCAATAATTGTTGGTCTTTTCGTTTCTTTCATAGCCTCTGAAAGTGCAGCCGAAAGCTCTTCCCCACTCCAAACTCTTATACCTGCTGCATCATAACTCTCAGCTAATTTAACAAAGTCTGGTGAATATGGAGGACAGGATTTCTCCCCATCTTTACAAGCGTGATTACAACTCTTACGATAACGTAGGCAAGTAGCTGAATAACGTTTGTCGTAGAAGATTTGTTGCATCTGACGAACCATTCCAAGATAGCTGTTATTAACAAGTATGATTATAATTGGTAGCTCTTGTGCAACAGCTGTTGCCATCTCTTGAATATTCATCTGCATACCACCATCTCCCGATATACAGATTACGGTTTTATCTGGATTTCCCAACTTAGCACCAATCGCCCCTGGTAAACCAAATCCCATGGTTCCTAGACCTCCTGAAGTAACTAATTTCTTAGTTGCATCCATATGGAGATTCTGTGTCGTCCACATCTGATGTTGCCCTACATCAGTTACAATCACCGCTTCTTTATCTTTAATCGCCTCATTTACCCCTGACATAATCTGTCTTGGTGTCAATCCTTCATGTGATTCTGTCTCTACATCAATTGGATGCTTTTTATCCCACTTTTTGATTTCTTCAAACCAAGGCGAGAAATCATGCAACCCGCTGAAGTCACATTCTAACAAACTTTCAATTGCATTCTTCGCATCACCAACAATCGGTATATCAACTTGGATATTTCTTGAGATAGATGCTGTATCGATATCAATATGTATAATCTTTGCTTTTTGGGCAAACTCGCTGATTTTACCTGTAATTCTATCATTAAATCTCGTTCCTATTGAAAATAATACGTCACATTCATCAATTGCCCTATTACCTGCATAGCATCCATGCATTCCTATATTCCCTATGAATAATTCATGGTCAGTTGGAATTGAACCACGCCCCATGATACTTGTTACTACTGGAATCTTTGTAGCCTCTGCTAACTTAGTAAACACCTCGCCTGCATGAGCAATATTAACGCCTCCCCCTACTAAGAAGAGTGGTCTTCTTGCTTTTTCAAGCATGGTAACGGCACGTTTGATTTGTCCTGCATGTGCAGCTGTATTCGGTTTATAGCTTCGGATGTTTGCACTTTTTGGATACTGGTCATCACCTAACTTCTTCATAATATCCGCAGGTAAGTCTACAAGTACAGGACCTGGTTTACCAGTCCTTGCAATATAGAAGGCTTCTTTTATGATTCTACCAAGATCCCTACGATCTGTTACCATAACACTATGTTTTGTGATACTTCTTGTAATACCTACAATATCAACTTCTTGGAATGCATCATTGCCAATTACGCCTGTCGGTACTTGACCTGTGAAGCATACAAGTGGTACGCTATCATAATTAGCAGTTGCAATACCAGTAACTAGGTTAGTTGCACCAGGTCCACTTGTAACAAGACATACGCCCACTCTTCCAGTAGAACGTGCGTAACCATCTGCCTCATGAATTAACGCTTGCTCATGTCTTGGAAGGATTAATTCAATATCATCTTCCTCATATAATTGGTCAAATAGATCCATTACAAACCCGCCTGGATATGCGAATAATGTATCTACACCTTCTTCTTTTAATGCCTTAACAAACAATTCGGTTCCTTTAATCATATCTCTACCTCCTATTTTAATTTCCTATATAAAAAACGCCCTAAGTAAGAATTGATTATCTTACTTAGGGCGAATATACTCCGTGTTACCACCTAATTTCAAAGCTTGCGCTTTGCTCTCTACCAATACGAGTTGCATATATATACAACTGATACTGCTTCCCTTATAACGGTGGAAATTCCGTTGAAGCCTATTTAAAACTTAATACGTTTCTTTCAGTTCACAGCTCAAAGGCTACTTCCATACTTCCTTCATGAAGATTCACACCAGCCATCTTCTCTCTTTGCTTTAGGTGAGTATGTACTCCTCCTCGTCATTGCCTTATTGATATATTCAGTTTTTCATAGTAACGTGTCAAAACGATATATTGTTATGATTATAAATGAATGTGTATAATTTTGTCAAGTATATAATATGTTTTTCTATATATTATTCTGTGGGATACAGTAATATACCGGATTGCTTGCAAAGGTTTTTAAATTATCTAAAATATGATATACTAATTTCCATGTGTTACATAGAATGTAAAGTGATACTATAGTAAATTACAAAACTCTTCTTAATGTCGCCATGGAGAAGAGTTTCGCAATTACCTAAATAATTTAAATCGAAAGGAGTATATATGTCAGAATTTAAGGTAATCAAACCAACTGAAATAGACACGAATGTCTGCAAGTTAATCGGAAAAGACTGGATGCTCGTAACTGCGAAAAAAGATAATCAAGTCAATACAATGACAGCATCATGGGGAGGACTTGGTGTTATGTGGGGGAGAGATGTAGTCTACACAGTTATTCGTCCTCAACGCTTTACCAAAGAGTTCATAGATAGTTCCACTCATTTTTCTTTATCCTTCTACGATAACAACTATAGAGATACGTTATCATACTTAGGAAAGGTATCTGGACGTGACGAAGACAAGATTAGTAAATCAGGTCTTACCATAGCTGAAGAGCTTGATACTCCATATTTTGAAGAAGCAAAACTTGTACTTATCTGCAAGAAGATGTTTGCACAACCGTTAGGAGAACACAATTTTCTAGATCCCTCTCTAATTGAAAAATGGTATCCGAATAAAGATTATCATCAGTTATATATTGCTGAAATTGAAAAAGTCCTTATAAAGTAAATTAAAAACGAACCGAATTGGTCTCTAGTCCATATAACCAATTCGATTCGTTTTTTATTATTCTTAATTAGGTAATTCCCTCGATTTGCGAGCTCTGTACTCAGCTAGCATCAAATCTACCATCTCACCATAACTTTGCTCTCCACTAGCTTGGTTATTTGCCTTTAGATATGCATCATTAAGCTTAGATGATACCGTACTAATTACTTCATTATGATATGTGCTCCAATACATCGAGTTCGCTACACGATCCGCCAATACCTCCTCGCTATACATATCTCTTATCTTCTTATATAGTTCTTTATCATGATCGTATAACTGACTTGTTGCATAGGATAACGCATCCATAGTACCACTGTATTGGAATTCAATATTGTCAGAATTCATACATGCCAAATACGCAATATAATTAGCTTCGTTCTCTCTCATATACCCTTTTTGATGGGCAAGTTCATGACACATAGTTGCTGGTATTCCATAATCAGCCACGTCAACATTGACATTAGCTTCCATTGTAATTGTAACAAATATACCTGTTGTATCGGTATACGACATTGCTCTAGATGCGAGTACTGGTTTAGGCACACTGTAATAGCCCGATAAAGACTCATAGCTTTCACCAAATTCACTCATAATTCTCTTAGCTTCTTTGGCAGTCTCATAATCCGATGTAGATAACTTGAATACTCCATCTTCATCCACACTTGTACTCTGAGCTCTCAATTCATTCGCTCTTATTGCAAGTTCTTCACATAGACCATATAGTTCTTCAATCGAGTACTTCTCTACTGTTAATCCACTAATCTTACTAAAAGGATAACGATAATAATTTGCCCCGCAAAAGACCACGAATAGAAAATATGCTGTACTAGCGATACATAACGCATTCACCACATAACACGCTATTGTCATCTTACGATTTTCCTTATCACGTACTAGCTTTCTTACCATACGGAAAACGATATATATAATTAGAAATGGGCTACAAAACAGACCGATTTCAGCAATAGATATCGGTATAATCCCCGTTATAAAACTCCAAATCTGCGCAAAGATACGATAAATTCCTCTTGCAAACCAGTACTCCGCTATATACTCACTATGCCTTACTATTGATAATATAACTAACCCTAATGGAAACAAGGTAAGTAACCAAATTCTCTTTTTATGTAATAATTCTTTCATTGCCTTACTCTCCTTTCCTCTTACAGTGCACTTTCACAATTGTCTATAGTATACTCTATTTTAACTTGCAACTGCAATGATATAATGCATGCTTTGGACTTTCGCTCTTACACAGTAAAAGGGTATCAATTCTAATTTCAGAATCGATACCCTTTTACTGTTTCCTATTACTTTCTGGCTGTTCCATATTAGCGATTTCCATTATTCTCGGCACCTACTACACAATATGTTTTTTTATTATATTGTTTAATGTAAGCACCCACCAATCCGAATAATGCCGCTAGTACAAATATTTTCTTAATCATACACATAAACCTCCTTATTAATATTGTTGTTATTATAAATTAATATCTTGTCTACTATAGTTATAACACATATATATTAAGTTTATGCGGTTGTAATAATTAAGATATTATTAAGAAGATCTAAAGATGATAATCCCTTACTTTTTTCGGTTAATCTACCTCAGCATACGATAGCTTTATCTTAATGTTCCTTACTTTTTCCGTATCATATGTAATCAAACAATATATCCCATTCCATAAGTATATCAAATAAAATATGGTTTTAAAACTGTAAATAATTGAATTATTATTAATTGTTTTTTCCAAAACTCCCCATTTTGCAAATTATTTATCAATGATCGAATCCATATTATCGTTTGATTCCATAAAATCAAAAGAAGACTATAGAATCCGCATGCTTTCTTATGCTTATTCTATAGCCTCCACATTACTTAACTCTATATAATTGCTATAATTCTACCCTTACTTTATCTAGATGCCAGATTTCCTTCGCATACTCTTCAATTGTACGGTCAGAAGTAAATTTACCAGTACTCGCTACATTCAAGATAACCGATTTAGCCCATCTTGTCTGATCTCTATATGCCTCTTCCACACGTTTTTGTGCTGCTTCATAGGAACGGAAATCCTTCAATATAAAGTACTGATCTGCTCGTTCGCCACCGTTGCTATCCAGTAAGGAATTGTAGATTTCACGGAACACTTCTGGGTTTTCTGGTGAATAATAGCCATTCACTAACTGCGTTAACACTGCCCGTATATCTTGGTCATTATTGTAGATATCTCTAGGGTTATATCCGCCCTCTTGCTCATACTTAATTACCTCGTCAGATGATAAGCCAAAGATAAATGCATTCTCTTCTCCTACTTCTTCAACGATTTCCACATTGGCGCCATCCATTGTACCAAGTGTTAATGCTCCATTCAGCATGAACTTCATATTACCTGTTCCTGATGCCTCTTTACTTGCCGTTGATATCTGTTCCGATACATCAGCTGCAGCAAAAATCATTTCAGCATTGGATACGCGATAATTTTCAATGAATACTACTTTTAATTTATTCTGAATAGATCTGTCGTTATTTACAACATCTCCAATGCTAGTAATTAACTTAATAATTGCTTTCGCTCTACGATACCCTGCAGAAGCTTTCGCCCCAAAGATAAATGTTCTTGGATAGAAATCCATCTCCGGATTTTTCTTTAATTGATTATATAGATGCATTACATGTAAGATATTAAGCAATTGTCTCTTATATTCATGTAGTCTCTTTACTTGTATATCAAAAATCGATCTAGGGTCCACTTCGATTCCGTTATGCTCTTTGATATAAGCAGCAAGCCTGATTTTATTTTGATATTTAATTTGCATAAATTCTTTCTGACATTCAAGGTCATCAGCATATACTTTCAGTTCACTCATATGTTGTAAATTCGTAATCCAGTCATCACCGATCTTACTTGTTACCCAATTAGCTAGCAATGGATTCCCATGTAATAAGAATCTCCTCTGTGTGATACCGTTAGTCTTATTATTAAACTTCTCTGGCATCATCTGATAGAAATCTTGCAACTGCTGATTCTTCAATATCTCAGTATGCAATCTGGCTACACCATTTACTGAAAAACTTGCTACAATGGCAAGATGCGCCATCTTTACTTGACCATCATAGACAATGGCCATCTTCTCAATCTTCTTGTAGTCGTTTGGATATTTTGCCTGGATTTCTAATACAAATCTTCTATTAATCTCTTCTACAATCTGATAGATGCGAGGTAACAATCTTGAGAATAATTCAAGTGGCCATTTCTCAAGTGCCTCCGACATAATCGTGTGATTGGTATATGCACAGGTCTTTGTTGTAATACTCCAGGCTTCATCCCATGACAAATAATAGTCATCCATGAGAATCCTCATGAACTCAGCAACTGTAACAGTTGGATGCGTATCATTTAATTGAAAACATACCTTTTCATGAATGTTACGAATATCTTCATGTTTCTCCATATATTTGATGACTGCTCTTTGTATACTAGCAGATACAAAGAAATATTGTTGTTTAAGTCGTAATTCCTTACCTGCGTAGTGATTATCATTCGGATATAATACTTCACATATGGTACGTGCAAGGTTCTGTTGCTCAACTGCCTTTTGGTAATCCCCTTTATCAAAGGAATCTAGATTAAAGGTATTAATTGCCTCAGCATCCCATATTCGTAGTGTATTCACTACATTATTACCATAACCAACGATAGGTAGATCATATGGTACAGCAAGAACAGATTGATAGTTTTCCTGTACAAACTTCTCTCTTCCTTTATCATCCTTGGTAATACGAACATAACCACCAAATTTAACTTCAACAGCATATTCTGCTTGCTTCATCTCGAATGGATTTCCATCTTTCAACCAATTATCAGGCACTTCAACTTGATAACCATTCTCGATTTTTTGTTCAAACATTCCATATTTATAACGTATTCCACAACCATATGCAGGATATCCTAGAGTTGATAGTGAATCTAAGAAGCATGCTGCTAATCGTCCCAATCCACCATTACCAAGTGCAGGATCTGGTTCTTGGTCTTCTATTACATTCAAATCGATTCCAAGTTCATCTAATGCTTCTTCGATAATCTTATTGGCTTGCATATTAATAATATTATTCCCTAGTGCTCTACCCATTAAGAATTCCATCGACAGATAATAAACGGTTTTTACATCTTTTTCTTCGTATTCTCTATGTGTAGCCATCCATTGGTCTATTATTATATCTTTCACTGCATAGGATACTGCTTGAAACAATTGTTGTTTAGATGCTTCGCTAACCGATTTACGAAATAGTACTTTCATATAATCTTCAACACTTTTCTTAAATTCCTCTTTATTAATATTCTGCATACGATATCCTCCAAGCCTTTTATTGATGGATCATGATTTCCCGTTAGGGACCCTCATCTTTCGTACATTACATATTGCTATCTAAATATCTCATTTTTCCTGTAACTTCTTTCTTTGGTTTATTACCAATTTCATTATAGGCAACGGACGTATTGAATTCTTTCACTAATATCGATGCACAAGTTTGACAAAAACGCCCTGAACATATACTCACTCCACATCGTTCACACTTCAGATAATAGGTTGATCCCTCTGGAATCTCGAGACGCCCCTCTTTAAGATAAGTGGTAATTGTCTTTTCATCTACACCTGTAGCTTCTACTACATCTATCAATTTTGATATTCCATTTTCGTAAATATAATCTTTAACTTTTTGAAAATTCTCAGAATCAATTTGTTTACAGATCGGACAATATTCGTATCCATATCCATAATAAGTAAATGCTCTTTTACAACGTTTACAGTTTCTTAAATCTCCTGTTTTTTCATTTGATATTCTATCTTTCATAACACTCCTCCTACAGAGCATACTAAACCAGTTACTCCATAAATCAGAATCACTGCACAATTCTGATTCGCTCTAGAACTTTGTTCTATATCTAGATTATACCGTATATTACCATAGCTCGCAAGCAATCGTTCCTATTATAATATAATGAATGGAATCTATTGATATTCTTTATTTTGCAATCATTGTCTATTTCATCTACATTTTTATTATATGTCGAATGATTTTAGGAATTGTATTATGTTTTTTATATAAAAAACCTACTAATTTTGTATGCTATTAACAAGCATATCAAATTCCACGTCTGTATAATAGGAAAGAATAGACCATCGGGATAAATACTATTGTACCAATAACTCCAAGCACAACATACTCTGCCTTCCAAAGGGAACTTAATAAGATAATTATACCTCCAACCACCCAGATAAATCCTGCTAGACGATGTGTTTTATTCCAATTATCTTCACTATTAAGAGTCCAAGGTAATTTAATACCCATGGTGTAATTAAAATGACATTTTGGTAAGTAATTACCTAGAACTATAATTAGTATTCCCAAAATAATTGCTGCAACATTGCTTATATTAAAACCTCTTCCTAGTCCCACAAGGATTGTATATGACATCGCTCCAACTGAAATAATAGGTATCAGCCACTGCGATAAGTATAATAATACTTTAGAATAATTTGTTTTCTTCGGATCTGTCACTAAACGGAATTGAGTAATTAGATTCAACGCTGCTAATAGTGTAGGTAAACCAAATAATACAAAATTTTTATTCATATAATTATCAGCTTCACCTGCATTATTAAAATGTATAGCCATTTGTTCAGGCAGCTCCTTATAAAAGATTGCTCCCATTATAATTGGAAGTAGACAAATAATAGTCGTAAGTAAAACCGTTATTTTTATTGATTTTTCGAGATGCTTCATATTAAACACTCCTTTCATTTTTCCATTATCTTGTTACTTCTCATTACCATCACCAAATTGCGAAAACCACAGCATGACTTCTTCAAATACAGATGCATTCAGTTCATAATAAACAAAATTCTTGTATTTGGATTCCCTTATTAATTCTGCCTTCTTTAATTGGGATAAATGGTATGAAATCGTTGCTCCTGTCATATCGAATTTCTTAGCAATCTCACCCGCAGGCATCTTACCTTCACGTAACATTACTAGAATTTCACGACGAACAGGGTCCGACAATGCCTTGAATGTCTCTGCAAATCCCATTTTACACCTTCTTTCTGTATCTATTTAGAAATATCTCTAAATAGATTATATCTCTTTACTCCAAATAAGGCAACATCTATTTAGATTTTTTTCTAAATAGATGTTGCCTTATTGTTTTTCGCTTATATACTTACATTCTCTAATATTCCAATAAGATATGCTAACACCACGCCATAGTTAGACATTGGTATTTGCTTATCCATAGCTTGCCCAATCCTCGACATAACAAATTTTCTATTAAACATACATGCACCACATTGAATAATCAGGTCATATTGTTCCAAGTTCGTTCCAAAGTCCATACCACTCACCACATCGACTATCAGACCTTGACCAACTTTGTTTCTTAACATTCGGGGTAACTTTTCACGCCCGATATCTTCCTTAAGAGGTGCATGACTGCAACATTCTGCAATTAACACTTTAGAATTTTCCGTTAAGGAGTCGATTACTTTCGCTCCCTCTTTATAGTATTCAATATCACCTTTGTATGCCGCATACAACATAGAAAATGAAGTTAGTTTACTTTCCGCTGGCTTCTTTTCATAGACAGTTTTGAATACCTGTGAATCTGTAATGATTAATTTAGGTGCCTCCTTCATACAAGCCAAGGCTTCATCTAGCTTATCCGTCGTAACACTCATTACAAGACATTTCTTATCTAATAATTCTCGTAATACTTGGACTTGTGGTAAAATCAATCGGCCCTTTGGTGCTTGAATATCTTGAGGCATTACAAGAAGGACACTTTCACCTTCATGAATAAGGTCTCTTGTTATACTCTCCCTCTCAAAGTCCTCTGGCACCTTCTTAATCAATGCTTCCATCAGTAGAGGGATCCCCTCTCCCGTCTTAGCACTAACTAAGATTGGTTCCGTATCCGTATTCTTCTTCACAGCGTTTTCAATTTCTAATAGATCCTTATTGTCATCAATCTTACTAATTACTGTTACAACCGGTGTATTCTTCGACAAAAGTTGCTCATACCATTGTAGCTCTTGTTCCATGTCTGTGTCCGAAAACAATAACACTGCTATATCCGTCTTTTCCACGACACCTTCTGTCTTTTGTACACGGATTTTACCAAGTTCTCCAATATCATCAAATCCTGCTGTATCTATTAACATACATGGCCCAATTCCACTGATCTCCATTGGCTTATAGACGGGATCTGTTGTCGTTCCTGCTACTTCTGATACAATTGAAACGGTCTGTCCTGTAATTGCATTGATGATAGAAGACTTACCACTATTCCTTTTACCATAGAATGCAATGTGTACACGATTAGCTGTTGGCGTGTTGTTCAAATTACTATTCATTGAGAACCTCCTTAGAATCTAAAATCTCTCTTTCCATGTTCGATATCATAGATATGTTCAGTTGCAATCTTCTTAACCTTATCATTCGGTATATTCTCTAATTCATTAGCAATCAATTCATAGCCTAATTTCTTCGTTTCGTCACTTGCGTAATCTTCTAGGTATTCTTTCAGTGTCATCAAAGCATTCGGATGGCAACAGTTTTGGATCTGTCCACTCTTACATAGACTCATGAAACGGTCCCCCGTTCTGCCTTCACGGTAGCATGCCGTACAGAAACTAGGAAGATAACCAATTTCCATTAACCAGTTAACCACCTCATCTAATGTTCTCTGGTCGCTAACATCAAATTGAGCAGAGTTATCTTCCTTAGCCTCCTCTTCATGATAACCGCCTACACTTGTCCTTGATCCACCACTAAGTTGTGAAACACCCGCATGTAACACTTTCTCACGTACTTCTTTACTCTCTCTTGTAGAGACAATCATACCTGTATATGGCACAGATACACGGATACACGCTACAATTTTTGCAAACATTTCATCTGTTATACCATTATCAAATACATCTGGATCGATATCATCTGCACGACGTATTCTAGGTACACTAATCGTATGTGGCCCAACTCCATGTACAGCTTCTAGATGTTCTGCATGCATTAACAATCCTACTAACTCATATCGATACAATTCAAGTCCGAATAACACACCAATTCCTACATCATCAATTCCACCCTCCATGGCGCGGTCCATGGCTTCTGTATGATAATCGTAGTTATGCTTTGGTCCTGTTGGATGTAATTTCTCATAACTTTCTTTATGATATGTTTCTTGAAATAATATATATGTGCCTATTCCCGCTTCCTTAAGCTTACGGTAATTCTCAACTGTAGTTGCAGCGATATTAACATTTACACGTCTTATTGCTCCATTCTTATGTTTAATACTGTAAATGGTTTTGATACAATCCAAAATATATTCAATAGGATTATTCACAGGATCCTCGCCTGCTTCAATTGCCAGACGTTTGTGTCCCATATCTTGTAGCGCAATTACTTCTCTTGCTACCTCTTCTTGCGTTAATTTCTTTCTAGCAATATGCTTATTCTTCATATGATATGGGCAATATACACAGCCATTCACACAATAATTGGATAGATATAATGGAGCAAACATAACAATTCGATTCCCATAAAAATCTTTCTTAATTTGCTCTGCCAATTCAAAGATTTCTTGAACCTTCTCTGGAATTTCACAATCTAGTAAAACTGCTGCCTCTCGATGTGATAATCCTTTCCTCAATCTTGCTTTCGCAATAATTGCATCAATAACTTCTACATTATTCTTGTTTTCCTCTGCGTACTGAAGAGTCTCCATAATCTCCTCATGATTGATAAACTCCTCCGCCTTAAGCGAATTTACATTATACATTATTATTCTTCCTTTCTTCTGAGTTAGGTCTGTGTTAACACATCGCTTTCCCATTAGTCTATATTCTATAATCGCCTCGATCTACCACCAATTGATAGCCGATGCTATCCATACGTCTTCCAAGGCACATACGACATTCTGCTGCCTCATCTCCCGTACAGATTTTATTATCATAAAGCATATACTTTTTCCTAACACTGGTTGGTGACAAGTTTGGCATAACTACATTGGCTCCCGCTAAGATTCCCTTTTCTCTTCCTAGTGGGTTAATAGTTCCGAGAGCAGTTGTTGCAGGTAGCAACACATGAGGATGCATAAGTCTAATGATACTTAATAACCTTAGTGTCATCTCTAATGTTCCCTGTGTTCGGTCTGCGAATGGAGTATCCTTATGTGGAATAAATGGTCCTATTCCTACCATGTGTGGCTCTAACTCTTTTATAAATTCTAAATCATCAATTAAGTTATCCACAGTCTGGTCCGGTGAGCCCACCATAAATCCACAACCTACCTGATATCCTATGTTCTTTAACTGGATAAGACATTGCTTTCTGTTATCCAATGACATTTCTTTCGGATGAAGTATCCCATAATGTTCTTCATTTGCCGTCTCATGTCGTAGTAGATAACGATCAGCACCGGCATCAAATAACCTCTTATAACTGTCATAACTACGTTCTCCTAAGGACAATGTAATTGCACAGTCCGGATAGTCCCTTTTAATAGAACGAACAATATCCTCAAGTCGATCATCTGTAAAGTATCCGTCTTCGCCTCCTTGTAAAACAAAGGTTCGGAACCCTAATTCATGACCAGTCTTACAACATAGCAGGATATCCTCCTTTGACAAACGATATCTAGAAGCATTCTGATTCGATCTACGTATCCCGCAATAGTAACAGTCGTTCTTACAATAGTTGGTAAACTCAATTAGCCCTCTTGTGTAAACATCATGACCATAAACCTGATGTCTCACTTCTCTTGCCTTTTGTGCTAGATACTCTTGTTCCTCCTCCGTAATATTGGTTAACAACTCACGAAATTCATCTCTTGATAACATACGATTCTCTGCTAAACGATTGATTATATTCTTCATAGTCACCTCACAATATATTATATATCTAGGAAATTGCGATACTCTTTGTAATGGCGGCAAACATATCAATGTGTTTTATGTCTGCCGGTACGATTGCCTGAATTGTGATTACGTCACATACAATGCTTTTTATTGTATGGGTAAGTAACACAATTTTAAGGCAATTGTAGTAGGCAGCCTTAAAACTCAGATATGTTGTCGACATGGAGAAGAGTTTCACAATTTCCTATACTAAACATTTGAATAAGCTGTCTTAGCACTAACTCCTGATAACCTTCCTATCTTTCCAGCTAATGCACTGATAATGTCTTGTGGTGCATCAATTGCTATGCTAATAATGTTAATCTTTCTTTCGCGGTAGGGAATCCCCATACGCCCTATAATATATGTTCCATATTCATGTAATAACTGATTCAACTCTTCAACAGAATCACTGTTCTCAACTATAATTCCTATTACAGCCACTCTTGTATCCACGTCAATATACATCTCCTTTCTTTGTTTATTACGTAAAAAACCCTTAGCTCGCATAAGCGCACTAAGGGTAACAACACACGATTTATGTTTTACTCACGTCTTTTGATTCGGAACGTATCCTTACCATCAGTACGATCTTATTGACTATATTTTATCATTTTGTATATATTTGGTCAAATGAATTTACTCTAGTTGAATTTTAATTTAAAATACGATGTGTTCTTGTATGAAATCTTTGCAGTTATTAATCCTGCAGCATATGGCGCTAAATTCTCTGAAGCATCAAAAAAGACGATATTGCTACTAGTCAAATAAAAGTCTTTGTTTTTAGCACTTACTGATTTTTTTAAAGTTTTTAATGCATCACTAAAATATTTATCACTGTTTTTCTTTATATCTTTGGCGAATGCATTATATATATGTTCTTGAATCTGTTTGTCCGTACCAGACATAATGTCTTTTAATTTCAATTCTTTACCTGTATTTAGATCAAAGGTATGAGCTTCATAGTATGGAGCTCCATGTGCTCCCATTGTATTATAATATCCTGTATGAAATATGCTGATATATCCATCTTTATTATATTTTACTTTAAAACTAGTTTCATCACTATAATATCCATCTAAATCAGATTCCTCTTTCATTGATTTAGCTTCTTTTAAATCCTTCGTACTATTCTTCTTCCATTTATTCAAAAGCTTAGTATAGTATGTATTAATCGTTGCTATACCTTCTGATTCTCCAGTTAATACAGGAATTGTATAATTTACTTCCTTATATATTGTTCCATCTTTTAGTTTATATTGCTTCTTATACGTTTTGGTATCTATCGTTACTTTTTTTATTGACTCTGACTGTGTGTTATTGATATTATTGGTCTTCATAGTTACCTGCGTCCCCGTAGTTGTAGCATTGTTAGCTACTACAATTGCAGCATTATTATTCGCCAAATTATTCGACTGCGCTCTTGTAGTTACACTGCTGATTGGTGATACCACTAACGCACATGCACATAAAATACCTATTTTTGAATATTTACATTTCTTCATAATGCTTCTCCTATCTGTCTCATATCTACATAACTTATATCTCCTGAGGCGTATATTTTTTTCTGCTCCATAAATATACTTCCACTTATTGATTAAGTCAACATTACGTAGTTAGTTGTAAGAAAAACTTAAGAAGAGTGCTCTTTTGGCATATATCATCTTGATTGACTGCTAAACCAAATGTGTTCATTTTTGAATATCTCTATATCGATCAGGTAGTTCGTAATCTTTAATATGTTTATGTTGTTTCAATGTTAAATTCCCTGAATAATCCACTACATAGGTTAATTCATCATACCCGACTGAATCATGCGGTCCAATTACAGGAGTTACACCCACAACCATCTCATAACCAGGCCTGGCCGGTTGTATATGCATAAGCTGCATCGAATATAAAAAATACTCTAGAGGCACTGTAAAGTGTTGATCATAATATGCACTTAAATCTTTTTCAATGTTGTTATGTAACAATGCAAGTATTGCTTGTGATTTAAGATCTTCCTCTGAAACTGCTTCTGCTGAAAGCGTCTCTACTTTTTTCTGCCTAATATAATCGGTCGTACATAAAATTATAGCAAACATAAAAAGTAGAACGCATACAATTGTTTGGAATCTTGACTCCGTAATTAACTCTCTATCTTTCTTAACCTTCTCATTATCACGCATAGCTTCTCCCACTGTCCCTATTCGTATCATTTATGCATATGCGAAGAAGTTTGTGGATATGCAGCGCTAAGTAGTGTTTATTATTCTAAATTCTTCAGTCTTTTTAATTCTATTATTATATAAATTAATGCAATGACAGAGGCCAGGCCATCTGATAATGCATTACTAATATAGATTCCATTTACTCCTAGTCTAGGTGCTAAAATGAGTATAGCTGGTATAATTATTACACCATAACGTAAAAAGGATAACATACTACTTCTCTTTGCCTTACCAACTGCCTGAAAGTACTGTGAACTTACGGTCTGTAATCCTATCAGTGGCAACATACAAAGATATAATCTAATACCTTTAGACGCATTCTCTACTAAAACCGGATCATCGGAAAACATTCCTACTATCCCACTTGGATAGACCTGTATCACTATGAATAAGATAGTTGATAACGCAAATCCATACAATAGTGCAAGTTCTAAGGATCTTCTTACCCGGTCAAATCGCTTTGCACCATAATTATATCCGCATATGGCATTATTTCCTTGGACAATTCCGAATATAACCATATGATAGAAGCTAAATATACTTGACATAATTGTAACCGCTGCAATATCTAAATCTGTTCCATATCGTAGTAGACTATTGTTTATAAAAACATTTACAACCGTAGCAAGTACTTGCACATAAAAAGAAGGAAGCCCCATCTTGAGCGCATCTATAAATAATTTCCATTCATGTTCGACCTTACATTTCCTTAGATGAATCATGAAGTCCTTTCTTTTCATAAACACATATACCACATATATGGTAAGGGTCGTCTGCGAAATAACCGTAGCTATCGCTGCTCCTGCAATACCAAGTTTGAATACAAATATAAATATTGGATCTAAGATTATATTAAGAATCGAAGTTACCACGATAATATTCATTGATGTCTTAGCTTGACCAATAGAGCGTAATGAATTGTTTAAACAATAGCCCGGTATTCCAATTATGGAACCAACAATTATAACAACAATATACTCTTTTGCATAAGGATATACTTCTTTTGATATAGCTAGTGAATCTAAAATTGGACCTAAAAAAATCAAGAATACTCCTGCAAATACTATCAAGAATAGTATGATTGATTTAAATGCTAAGTATAGTATAGCTTCTGCCTCTTCCTTTTTCTCCTCTCCTAGCTTAATGGAGATAAGTGAAGACGATCCAATTCCAATTAACAGTATAAATGCCATCTGTAAGATTTGAATTGGCATCGTTATTCCAACTGCCGTTAATGCATCTGAATTTATCTTACCAACAAATATTCTATCTGCGATGTTAAATATAGCACTACTTAGCATTCCCAGAATGGCTGGTATACTAAGTTGCCATAATAATCGGTTTACTTTTTCTGTTTCTAAATTATGTTTCACTTTTCTTCCTCTTCTTAATCATTAATACTTTTAACATATTATTTATTATTAATATATCAATAATTCTCAATAAATCAATAACTTGCTTTCAATAATCATCACTTGATTAAAAAACAACTTCATCTTACATAATTAAATTCATTCTTGATTATTAAATATTAAGTTACTAATACTGTTTAAGATCTTAATCATATATTCTTAAAACAAAGTGCACCTAGTGATTATGCAGTATTAATAATGATTATTAGCCCTCTCTTATTGATTATTAAGTTAACAATCCTCTGATAGCGGCCTATCGCCCTTTCACGTTATCATCTCCTCCTAATATTACAGTAGTTGACAATTCATGTAAAGACATAATAACCACCTTTGATACTGTTTTTCCAAAATAACGATGTATAGCTACTTTCATTCTAATTAGATGAAAAATTATTACTATGTAGGATTAACAATTCTTATGGTACAATTTACACTAAATAAGGTTACCTATGTTAGGTAACCTTATTACTGCTTACTATTTCATTATTCATTTAATTCACTTGGATCAATTTCCGTATAGCCCTCTAAGTCGGGAAGTTCAATTGCTTTAACTGCTTTTCCTGGATTATTATAAACTATATCCATGTCCATATTCATCTTCATTGCCTTACCTTCTATGTTCATATCAAGTACAAGATCCATCTTAACTGACGAGAAATATCCATCTTTATTAATTGTTGTTTCCACATTTCCCTCTATTCCTGAGTATAAACCATTGTCAATACCAGTGCCTAAGTCTGACATTATATTCTGGATATATTCTTTCATCTTTTCTCCGTC
Organism: Lachnospiraceae bacterium; assembly: GCA_019421365.1. Classification (GTDB taxonomy): domain Bacteria; phylum Bacillota; class Clostridia; order Lachnospirales; family Lachnospiraceae; genus Anaerosporobacter. The sequence goes on along the minus strand of JAHZFJ010000002.1, from coordinate 9,379 downwards.
TAATTGAAAAGTAACAATTGTATTATCACCTTCCTGCGTAGCTTTGATCTCCTTCATATACTTAGATAAATCACTAGACTGCATTGTACTCTCATTCACTTTAACAAGCATGGCAGAGTAATCCATCGGGTATTTCATCTTCTGTCCTAAACTTTCTATATAATAATATCCATCAGTATAGAACATCTTCATATCCAAATCCGCGCCTAACATAGACATCTTGGTATCACAAAGATACTTCATATCTTTAGTATTGATTTCAGTCATCTTGATATCCATATCCATACTTATATCCATGGTTTCTTCGCCTTGTGACATTACCATCTTCATGGTTGCCGTACCATCAATGTCTTTCAAATCAGCCGTTTTCTTGGCTGCATCTTCATAAATGGTTTCTGGATCAAGATTCTTCTTTGTTTCCTTACTGTTCGAACAACCAATTAAACTTAATACCATAAATACACTCAATAAATATACTAGACCTTTTTTCATAAAATGCTCCCTATAATATATTCTATTTAGTTTTCAAATAATAACCAATACCACTTACACCCTATATTCTTTACAATTTTATTTCAATTTAAAAGAGTATCCGTAAAGAAAATATTGGATACTCCTTTAAAATTTTTATTCCTTTAAGAAGAAGCTTACTTAATTAATTATATATTATCTACGGTTACGATCTCTAAAAAAATCTCTATCTCTGAAGAAATCTATAAAATCTCTATCTCTGAAGAAATCTATAAAATCTATATCTCTAAAGAAATCTCTAAAATCTCGGTCTCTATGATCTCTGTCTCTATGGTCTCTGTCATCTCTGTCTCGGTGGTCTCGATCTCTGTGGTCTCTGTCATCTCTATCTCGATGGTCACGGTCTCTGTGGTCTCTGTCTCTATCTCGAAAATCATCTCTATTAATAGGCATTAGAGGAACTTGCTTCATAGGTTGCTGTAATTCTTGTTCCCTAACATATCTATAATCTCCATACTGCATCATAAATCTCCTAATCATTACTTTTATACACATTAAATCATATGCATAAAAACATTAACATGTTCTTAAAATAACAGAGAATTGCAAAAAGGCTACTCATAACCCTTTTCTCTCAGGTTCATGAGTAGCCTCTATTTATAATATTACATTACCTTTTCAACACCAAGAATAGTATTCTCACCATTTAAATCCCATTCTTTTGTGAATCCACTCATAGTGCCAATATGGATTTCTTCTGCAAGAACTTCTGATTTGATTTGGTCAGCATTCTTCTTGATTACTTCTTTAATAACATCATTCGCGTCTTGGTATACAACGATATGATCCATTACTTCAAATCCAGCATCTTTACGCATTGTTTGAATCTTACTGATGATTTCACGTACATAACCTTCTTCGATTAATTCTTCAGTTAAGTTAGTATCAAGTACTACTGTGATACCATAATCAGAATTTGATTCATAACCTTCCGTCTGCGCTGCATCAATTAATAAATCTTCTTTATCAAGAACTTCTTCTACACCATCAAGTGTAATAGTAAGTTTTCCTGTTTCGTTAAGAGAATCCATAGCTGTGTTACCATCAAGGTTTGCTAATACTTCTTTTAAAGCATTTAATTGTTTACCAAATCTCTTACCAAGGGTACGAAGTTGTGGTTTGAAGCTGTATGAAGTGAAGTCCCTTACATCATCTGTGAATGTAACTTTCTTAACATTTAACTCTTCTTCGATGATTTCTTGGAAGTATTCTGATAAGTTAACATCACCTTTTACATACATGTTACCAATTGGTTGTCTGTTCTTGATATTAGCAGTGTTTCTACAAGCACGGCCAAGAACAACGATATCAAGTACGTCTTCCATGTTCTTCTCAAGTTCTTTATCAATGTGAGCTTCATTGTAAGCTGGGAAGTCACATAGATGGATACTTTCTGGAGCTGTCTTATCAACACTTCTTACTAAGTTTTGATAGATATCTTCTGTCATGAAAGGTACCATTGGCGCTGCTGCCTTACAAAGTGCTACTAATGAAGTGTAAAGAGTCATGTAAGCATTGATCTTATCTTGTTCCATTCCTTTTGCCCAGAAACGTTCACGACAACGTCTTACATACCAGTTACTTAATTCATCAACAAAATCTTGTAATGCTCTTGCTGTTTCTGGAATCTTGTAAGCAGCAAGGTTTTCATCTACCGTTTTAACTACTGTATTTAATTTAGATAATAACCATTTATCCATTACAGATAATTTATCATAATCTAATGTATATTTCGTTGCATCAAAGTCATCGATATTTGCGTATAGTACGAAGAATGCATACGTATTCCATAGAGTACCCATGAACTTACGTTGTCCTTCCATAACCGCTTTTCCATGGAAACGATTTGGTAACCAAGGAGCACTGTTAATATAGAAATACCAACGGATTGCATCTGCACCGTATTGATTTAATGCATCGAAAGGATCAACTGCATTTCCTTTTGATTTGGACATCTTCTGTCCGTTCTCATCTTGAACGTGTCCAAGAACGATAACATTTTTGTAAGGCGCCTTGTTGAATAATAATGTTGATTCAGCAAGTAATGAATAGAACCAACCTCTTGTTTGGTCAACTGCTTCTGAGATGAAGTCAGCTGGGAATTGTTGTTCGAATAAATCTTGGTTTTCAAATGGATAATGATGTTGTGCAAATGGCATTGCTCCTGAATCGAACCAGCAGTCAATAACTTCAGGTACACGATGCATCTCTTTACCACATTTCTCACATGGGAAAGTAACAGCATCGATGAATGGACGGTGAAGTTCAATATTATCAGGACAATTGCTTGATAATTCTTTTAACTCTGCAATACTTCCGATAGAATGCATATGTCCACATTCACATTCCCATACGTTAAGTGGGGTACCCCAGTAACGGTTACGGCTAACGCCCCAATCTTGTACGTTCTCTAACCAATCACCAAAACGACCTTTACCAATGCTTTCTGGAATCCAGTTAATTGTGTTGTTGTTACGAATTAAGTCTTCCTTAACAGCAGTCATTTTAATAAACCAAGATTCTCTAGCGTAGTAGATTAGAGGAGTATCACATCTCCAACAGAATGGGTAACTGTGTTCGAATTTAAGCGCTTTGAATAATAATCCTTTTTCGCCTAATAGACGGAATACGATTTCATCAGCCTTCTTGCAGAAAACGCCTGCCATATCTGTACATTCTGGTTTCATTTCACCTTTTTCGTCTACTAATTGAACGAATGGAAGGTCATATTTACGGCCAACTTTTGCATCATCTTCACCAAATGCAGGTGCGATATGAACAACGCCAGTACCATCAGATAAAGTTACATATGTGTCACAAACTACATAGTAAGCTTTCTTAATTGGATTTACATAGTTAAATAATGGTTCATATTCTTTGTATTCTAAGTCAGTACCAACGTACTTTTCTACGATTTCATATACTCCATCAATTACAGAAAGTAATGCTTCTGCTAAGATATAGTATTCTGCTTTAACAGCTGTATCTTCTTCGCCTTCTTTAACAACATCACCTTTTGCATTAACTTGGACTTTTACTTTAACGTATGTCTCATTTGGGTTAACACATAGCGCAACGTTCGATGGTAATGTCCAAGGAGTTGTTGTCCATGCTAAGATGTATTCGTCTTCTACACCTTTAACTTTGAATTTAGCGATTGCTGATTTTTCTTTTACGTCTTTGTAACCTTGAGCTACTTCGTGTGAAGATAATGGAGTTCCACATCTTGGACAGTAAGGAACGATTTTGTGTCCTTTATATAATAATTCTTTATCCCAGATTTGTTTTAATGCCCACCATTCAGACTCAATAAAGTTATTGTCATACGTTACATATGGATTCTCCATATCTGCCCAGAAACCAACAGTACCAGAGAAGTCTTCCCACATACCTTTATATTTCCATACAGATTCTTTACATTTATCGATAAATGGTTCTAAACCATATTCTTCGATTTGCTCTTTTCCATCTAGACCTAATAACTTCTCAACTTCAAGTTCAACAGGTAAACCATGTGTATCCCAACCAGCTTTTCTAGGAACTTTATAGCCTTTCATTGTCTTATATCTAGGAATCATATCCTTTATTACTCTTGTAAGAACGTGACCGATATGTGGTTTACCATTAGCTGTTGGTGGACCATCATAGAATGTATAAGTCTCTCCTTCTTTTCTTGAATCAATACTCTTCTCAAAGATCTCATTGTCTTTCCAGAACTTCTCTACGTTTTTTTCTCTCTCAACAAAGTTAAGATTCGTGGATACTTTATCGTACATGATTTCCCTCCTATATTATAATTAATTAAAAAAGCTCCCATCCTTAAACAGGATGAGAGCACTATGCTTTCATTAAACCACCTATTTAACATACTCCGTCTAAGACTTTTATATGTGCTCCGATAACGGCGGAATCCGGCGACGACCTACTTGATTAAAAAACGCCTTTGCGTTCTATCTCGGACCGAGATAAATACTCTTTCAGTCTGCTACTTCGGAGTGATATTCACAATCTGTTACTCCCATTCGGCTTCCACTATCCCGAACTCGCTTTTGGTTTCTCTTAATTGCTACTGTCTCCATCAACGTATTTTGGTGCTATATTTTATTATTTTTTATCATAGTATAGGATTTGGTAAATGTCAAGGGGTTTTACCACTTAATATAGAGTTGTCCTTTTTTTGCAATCATCTTCTATAGTAATAGCTTCTGGATAAGACTCATCATATGAGTAGGTCAAAGCTCCAGGAAATTCTATATATCTACTCTTTCAAATTCCTACTGTAATTAATATAAACTGCCCAATCACCATAATAGGTAACAACAGCCTTCTTCCCATCTTCTGTTATAGTTAGTGTGATTTTATTAATAGCACTTTTTTCTTTTGGTGACAGATTCTTATTTCCCCTTGCCACTAATTCCTCACAGTAGGCATATAATTCCTTACGTTCAGATTTAGAGAGAGAAGATATCTTATCTTTACTTTTCCAAGTAACTACCTCTCCTGAAGTATCTGTCTTATCTGATTTTGGCTTTCCAAGTTCCTTCTCCATATTGGTTTTCAGCGTTTCCACATCAATATCAGCATATTGTAATACAACTGCTGATAAAGCATTGGCAGGATAACTGTATTCATCTTGCGTATCTAAATCCCCATCTGTTATTAACAGATTAACAATCCCCATCATACCATATGCTTCATAAGAATCGTTTAATCGGACTATGGTGTAAGCAGAATTTTCTTTTGGCTCAATAATTGTAGCATTTTGATTCGTTAATTGTAACGCACTAATAACCTCCTGAAGACTCATACCCCAAGTAAGCTTGTCAAACATAGGTGTATAACCATACTGTTTATTTTGTTTTTCACAACCACTTACAGACAAAATAAGCAATATCACCATACACCAAAGAATGAATGGCTTTTTGCTCATACTACCTTCCCTTCTCCTCATTATAACTTTTCCATAATTAGGATGTTTTTTATGTCCCTATTATAGCATTATTAACTTCTTCAAATCCAGCATGTTTCATATTCTTTTTTTTACGTTTTGTGACAGTATCTATACTAAAAATAGTTTTTTCTGCACATACTATTATAAATTGTAACCTAGGCAAATGCGAAACTCATTGGAAGACGTCAAGTATAACAAGCTTGCACAAAGGAGAATAATATGCGTCCGACACAAATCTATTATGAATCAAATATAGAACAATATCCTTTAGGAAAGGAATTAAAAGAAAAGTTCTCAGGTATTCCTTGGATTCCTATCGAAAATCACAACAATATCGAAGAGTTGCGCTCAAAAGAAAACTCAGAATTTCGTAACCTAAAACAGTTAGTCATTATTGGTACACGCAAAACACATAAATATGTAGAAAACCACAAAGTCTCTGATTACTTAGTCCCTTATACTTCTTCTGGTTGCAGCGCTATGTGTCTATATTGTTATCTAGTTTGTAATTATAATAAATGTTCTTACCTTCGTCTTTTTGTTAATCGAGAACAAATGATGGATCGGTTAATTCGATATAGTACCCGCAGTGATAAAGAACTTACTTTTGAAATCGGAAGTAATAGTGATTTGATTTTAGAGAATACAATTACAGGTAACTTACCTTGGACAATAGAGCATTTTACAAAATGCCAAAAGGGTAACATTACATTTCCAAGCAAATTCAGCATGGTCGACCCATTATTACCTCTGAATCATCAAGGTAGAGTAATCTTTCGTATGTCCGTTAATCCCGAAACGATAATACGTGAAATTGAAATAGGTACCTCTTCCCTAGATAAACGTATAGAAGCAATTAATAAGATGGCTGATGCCGATTATAAGGTTGGAATACTAGTGGCTCCCATTATTATGGTTGATAACTGGAAGGAATTATACTCCGAGCTATTCGATCGTTTAGAATCTGAGCTTTCTGAAAAGATGAAGAATCAGATGTTTATCGAAGTCATCTTTATGACATATAGTTTTGTGCATAGAAAAATCAATTCCGAGGCATTCCCTAACTCTATAGAACTCTATGACCAAGAAAAAATGACTGGCCGTGGAATGGGGAAATACTGCTATCGAAACAATCTAAGACTTGATGGAGAAGTTTTTGTTCACGATGAATTAGAGCGGCGCTTTGGTGTTGGAAAAATTTTATATATTTGTTAATGATTTTACTATTTCCTTCCGATACTATTTAAGAAAAAAAACACCAGCAATATGATATAACTATGTTTATCATATTGCTGGTGTTTCTGATTCACAACTGTATAAGATTCTCACAACTTAATTCTAGCTGTATATAACCGGTCAATTCCTTACTTCCACTCTGCTATTTTATCAAGTGCATTTTGATATGCTATATAGTTACTTATATTAAAACCTCGAATAGATGTATTATATTCGTTCTTAATCCTTTTAAAATACTCTCTGTATTCCGTCTTAATATCCTCCGAATGATCATAATAATATGCCCCATCTTCTTTACCTTCTACGAGTCTTTCTTCAGATAGCTCAGCTATAGCTGGTGCTGCATCTAATGATAGTTCCGTAAGATACATAAAATTGTATAGTGTAATATATTCATTTGCATTAATGTTATATTTGGCAATAACATAATCCATTCTTCCAAAACTCAATATCATATATGCAATTAATGCAGTGGTGAATAGCCATTTTCCTATTCTGAACTTAGTATGGTAGATATAATATATCATCTGTCCGACAACAAATACTAAAAGCACAAGGAACCATAGTACTAGAACACGTAAACGTGTCAAGTTATACGCCTTCACATATAGTATCATGCGATAAGCCGATGAGATAATCATAACCCCTGTACATATACTTAAAACAAGAAGGATATGATTTAATATCTTACTTGGCGTACATTTAATCTTGATCAGTAAAACCAATGCAATATTAATCACTGCCACCCATAATAACTGTAAGAATCCTTCTCTTGCATACTCCGCGTATGTAATTCCCTCTGGCAACTCAAATAGTCCCCCAAACAAATACATAATTTGAATACTACAGAAAAGAATATACGTCACGCCGATAATACCTGTCATAATAATAACGGCATCTGGCTTCCATAGACTATATTTCTTCTCTTCTGTCTCCATATAACGGATATAGCATGAACACATTAAACCATAGAACAAAATCGCCGGTACGAATATGAAACATATCCCTCTAATAATTTGATCTGCATTGGTAATATGGATTGCTTGGAAAGGAGAAATCATTATTTTACGAAAAACAGGATCGGCCTGTATAAGTAATGGCAAAACTACTACTAAGAATACAATTGCAAGTAAGACGCCAAGAATAATATTCTTACTTTTCTCAGAATTACCTCTCTTAATACGAATCTTTCCCTTTGTATGTTTAAAGAAGAATTGTGAACATACAAATGCACCCGAGATGCATTTACCAATCGTCAATATAAAACCTTGTATTCCCATCTCTTTATCAGCGAGATAACACCTACATAAAGTAATTAGGTATAAGATAATAATACCTACAGTGTTAAGAAAAATTATAAAGAAATTAGTTGTTAATATCGTCGATATCGCTAATAAGAAAGAACAGATAACATAACTCAAACAATGCTTATTAAACACTATTTCTTGACTCTTCATAGTCTTCCATGTAATTGCATACAAACCCACTAGAAATAACGGATATACTAAGCCTATTATATTAATGTAATCATAGAAACAAAAATAGAATAGCAATCCGAGTAAGATTGCTCCAACTAGGTATTTTCCCGCTTTTGCTGCTATAGGCTCTAATTTCACCATTCTCATCTTTTTCTCTTCACTCCTTCGCAATGTCTCCTGCTGCCAAGGATCATTTGTCTCTAACGGAACCTCATTACCTTCTGATTGCATTTCCATAATACTAAGCAACTCCCTTCTACCTTCATATTGCTATCTTATATAATATCCTCTTCTTCCTTCTCATCTGGTACATACTCAAGTACATCGCCTGGTTGACATTGCAAAATCTCACATATCTTATTCAAAGTATCAAAGCGTATGGCTTTGGCTTTTTGGTTTTTTAAAATAGAAATGTTCGCCATTGTAATTCCTACCCGTTCTGATAACTCAGTTACACTCATCTTCCGTTTTGCAAGCATAACATCAATATTTATAATAATTGCCATGAATATTCCTCCTGGTTCCTCCTATATGGTTAAATCGTTCTCATCCTTCAACTTACTTGCTTTTTGAACCAGATGCCCTAGTGCTGCTGCTATTACAGAAATCGCAATTCCTACACTCACAACGAGTATTCCTAGTACAAGAATACTTATATGCATCATTTGAAACATACTAAAGATTACAATACCTGAAAAACATAGGAAACTATCTATCATTGCTAGCTTACTAATGATTGCTAGCGCTTTTGCATTTTTCATTGAGAAAGAATTATCATTCCTAATCTCATCACAGATTCCCCAGAATATAACTAATACAATATAACAAGGGATTCCTAATAACCATACGAATGACAACCATGGCATATACCAGCCAGAATATCTTGTATTCATACATACTATATCTCTTCCATAGGCTGGTATAACTAGAAACAATATGACTGTAAGCATAATCGTTACTAATATCGTAATGCATTTTAGCCACTTTGATAGATTTTGTTGATTCATAACAAACCTCCCGATTTCCTACTTTTTCCCTTAATTATACTCCGGTTTGTTCGTATGTCAATAGTTTTTTATTGTTTTACGATAAATTATTGTTGTTATTTTATTAAATAGGCGCAATTGGACTCAATAGTAAGGCAAGATGCAATTTTATAAGCCCAGATGCAACTTTGCAAATT
>JAHZFJ010000019.1 GCA_019421365.1 Lachnospiraceae bacterium | reverse complement strand
CAGTATTGGTGCGGGTACAACGTACCTCGCGCCCCAACAGTTGACAAAGAGCCAAAAAAAAAATAGACAACTGCTTACCCAAAGGTAAAGCGAGTTGTCTATTTTTTGACTAGTTCTTTAACGTTCTAATTAAGCATTTTTCTTCTTACTTAATTTCTTCTTCATAACATACCATAACGTACCTGTGATACAGATTGAAGAATATGCTCCGCAAACTATACCTGCCATTAATGGTAATGTAAAGTCACGAATTGAATCAACACCAAGTATAAATAATACGAATACCATGATGAATGTTGTCAAGGAAGTATTGATACTTCTGCTTATTGTTTGACTAATACTTTGATTAACTATATCTTCAAGTACATCTGATCTCTTCATAGCCGCTTTGTTTTCACGGATACGGTCAAAGATAACGATGGTAGCATTAATTGAATAACCTACAATGGTTAACATACATGCAATAAACGTATTACCAACTGATATTCTTGCGACAGCATATACCATTACCACTACAAGAACATCATGAATTAATGCAAGTACTGCACTTGTTGCAAAGTTGATATCCTTGAAACGGAACCAGATATAAATCAACATACAGATTGCAGCGATGATAACAGATATGATTGCATCTGACTTCATCTCATTACTTACTGTTGCAGAGATACTTTCCATAGTGATAGTAGATTCATCTGCATCGTAAGTTTTTACGAATGCATCCGTTACGGCCTTTCTTTCATCAAGATTTAATTCTCTTGTCTTAATTACTACAGCATTTTCTCCAACTACTGGGGAAACTCCTACTTCTGCTTCACCTATTAGATCACCAACGAATTTTTCAAGTTCTGCATTCGCTGGAACTGCTTCTGGGAATTCAACTTGAGTTGAGGTTCCACCTTTAAAGTCAAGACCATAGTTAAGAATATTTCCAGTTGAAGCTTTATTAACGAATAATGCAACAATACCAATTGCTATTAACACACCTGAAATCGCAAAGAATTTTTTGATATGTTTTGTAAAAGCAAATACTTTAACTTCTTTTTGGATACCATAGAATTTTTCTTTGTCTAATCCTAAGTTATACAATGCTGTTAATGTATATTTTGTAACTACTAATGCTGTAAACATAGAAATAACAATACCAATTGCTAATGTTTGAGCAAAGCCTTTCACTGTACCGGAACCTTTGAACCACAATACAGCAGCAGCAATTAATGTTGTTACGTTACCATCAATAATTGCTGATAAAGCTTTATCGAATCCGATTTTAATAGCAGAACGAACAGTCTTACCAGTTGCAAGTTCTTCTTTAATTCTTGTGAAGATAATTACGTTAGCATCAACTGCCATACCTATGGATAAGATAATACCAGCGATACCTGGTAATGTTAACGTTACATTAGCACCATTTAAAACAACAAGAACCGCTACAACATAAAGACATAGTGCGATACTTGCTGCAACGCCTGGAATACGATAAAACGCAATCATAAAAATGATTACAAGTATAAATCCGATAGCTGCTGCAATCAAACTTGTATCAAACGCTTCTTCACCTAGATTAGCACCAACTACGTTGGAACGAACCTCTTTTAACTCAAGCGGAAGTGCACCGATACGGATTGTTGAAGCAAGGTTTCTAGCTTCATCATAGGATCCTTGAGAAATTTGCGCTTCTCCATTGGTAATTGCCACTTGTACAGTTGGCGCAGAGATAACTTTACCATCATATACAATTGAAATAGCTTGTCCAATGAATTTCTCCGTTGCTTCTTTGAATAATTTTGTTCCCTTAGTATTCAAAGTAAGATTAACTACATATTGAGTAATTCCATTTTCTTGAGTCGTTCCTTCTTTAGCAGTCTTAATGTGAGAACCATTAATAACTTCGTTTCCATCAGGATCTACGAATGAGATTGAACCGGCTTTACCAAGTTCTGAAAGAACCTTGTTGGCATCTTGTACACCAGGGATATCGATATTAACTCGATTATTACCCTCTTGGTATACCGTTGCTTCTGTGCTGTAACTCTCAACACGTTTTTGCATCTTATAAACCGTATCACTCATCTCAGTTGCTGTTGGATTCTCTTTAACAGTTTCATACGTAATACTTACACCACCTGCTAAATCAAGCCCCAAACGAATGTTTTCCGCACTACCTTTGTGCTCTTTGCCAAGACCTACTAATGTAACTACTGATAACCCTACAATTACCAAAAGTACAATTAGTAGATGCAAGACACCCTTCTTCTTGTCCTTCATATAACTAAATTACTCCTTTCCTACGTGTGGAGAATTCATGCACAGCATAATTCTCCGGCTGAAAAATGTAATTTTTCAGCCTAGCACCTTCACCTCAGTTAATTTAGAAATAGCGACCTGCACAGTCACCATGCTTGCCAAGTGGCAAGCTATTGTTTATTCTTATTCCGCTTCAGCTGCTTTAATCATAATCGCACATTCCACACGTTTTCTTTGCAAATCACATCCTATGTCATAAGCATCGTCAATTTTACCATGGAATTTATATGAATTTGCTGCACAACCGCCACTGCAGTAGAATCTAGCAAAACAATCTCTACATTTATCCTTTGCATACACGTTACAAAGTTTGAATTCGTCACAACATGTTGTATTCTTAATCCCTTCGAATACATTACCAAGTAAGAATTCATCTTCACCAACAAATTGGTGACATGGATATAGGTCTCCCCAAGGAGTTACTGCAAGATATTCTGTTCCCGAACCACAACCTGATAAACGTTTTGCTACACATGGTCCACCAGTTAGGTCTATCATAAAATGAAAGAAGTTAAATCCCTTTCCTTCTTTCTTTCGCTTAATCATCTCTTTTGCTAACTTATCATATTCTTCATAGATTTGTGGTAAATCTTCTTCACGAATAGCATATGGTTCTTCTGGAAGAGATACTACAGGTTCTACGGAAATCTGTTTAAATCCTAAATCAGCTAGATGTAATACATCATTTGAAAAATCAAGATTGTTTCTTGTAAATGTTCCTCTAACGTAATAATTTGTTTGATTACGTGACTCTGCAACTTTCTCAAATTTAGGAACAATAAGATCATAGCTTCCCTTGCCATTTCTTGATGGTCTCATTTGATCATTAATTTCTTTTCGTCCGTCAATACTTAATACAACATTTGCCATTTCTTTATTGGCAAATTCCATAATCTCATCATTCAATAACACACCATTAGTAGTTAATGTAAATCTAAATTTCTTATTATAGATTTTTTCTTGTTCACGTCCATAAGCCACCAAATCTTTTACCACTTGCCAGTTCATAAGAGGCTCGCCACCAAAGAAATCAACTTCTAGATTTCTTCTGCTTCCTGAATTCTCAATTAAGAAATCAAGTGCTTTCTTACCAACTTCGAAACTCATAAGTTCTCTATGGCCTTTGTATTCGCCTTCCTCTGCGAAGCAATATTTACAAGCAAGGTTACAGTCATGAGCTATATGAAGACATAGAGCCTTAACAACTGTTTCGCGTTTCTTAAAATCTGTAATGTATTCCTTATAAATATCTTCTGAGAAAAGAGCTCCTTGTTTCTTTAGCTCTTCAATCTCTTCAATTGCTTCAATAACATCATTAATATCTATTGGAGCTTCTAATTTTGCAGCATTTTCTGGTTGTGAATACTTTTCCATCATAGCTGCAACAATAGTATCGGTATCATTATTCTCAAATAATTCAATAATATCATAAATCAAATCATCTACGACATGAATCATACCGCTATTAACATCTAATACTATGTTATAGTCATTATTTTTATATTGGTGAATCACTTTGATACTCCTTTCAATTTCGCACAAAATCTTAGCAAAAAATTAACTTTCATACATTTAATAAGCAGCGACGGAAGCCGCTGCTTATTACTAGTTATAATTTTTAATTATGACTTATATTAATCATTAGTCGTTTGATTAGTTATTGTTCTCACAACTTTGATTTCCTACAGTACATGAAGTCTTACAAGCTGATTGACATGAAGTTTGACATTCACCACAACCGCCTTTTTTCATAGACTCTTTAAGGTTTCTAGTGTTTAAAGTCTTGATACGTTTCATTATGTAACCTCCTTTGCATCTTTAACTTGATATATTATATCATAAGTTAAACTGCTTGTCAAAAATAGAAATCAACAAAATAATACCAAATTATCAACTTATCATGCCACCCAACATACCACCAAGTAGGCACATTCCAAGCACAGTTACTATGCTACCTGCTGAGCCAAAAGCAGCTTTGTTCAAGACAATGGAGATAATAATGATAATCAAAAAGTATATAGCTCCGACTGCAATCCCCCAAATAAATTTCCTTGCTTCAACTTTTTTCCCAATAAAAAACCCACCTACAAATGTAGAAAGTATGTACGCAAGTATAACTCCCACACTAACTATTCCACTAGGAATCTGTACTTTATATAGGATAAAAGAAAGGAGAAGTAAGATAACAGCTGTAACTATGTATGAAAAGATTAATGCCTTTGCAATATGAAACGGTAGTGTTTTCTTTACTGCAACCTTATTCATGCCTTGGCCTCCTGTTACTATGTATAGTTCATATATATTACTTTAGGTGATGTATTATGACTCACTGCTTGTAAAAAATGAAGTATTCTTGTATCCTATTATATAGAAACAATTATTTAATTATACCCAAGCGAAAGGAGTACTCCTATGAAATATATTGACTTACATGTACACTCAAACATATCTGATGGAACTTTCACACCAACTGAAGTTGTTGATGAAGCAGTTCGTAGCGGATTATCTGCCATTGCATTAACAGACCATGATACTGTACTTGGTCTACAAGAAGCAAGACAAGCAGCTGCAAAACATGCCGCTAATGGCTATGAAATTGAGATTATTCCCGGAGTTGAAATCTCTTCTGCTTACAATGGAAAGGATCTTCATATCCTTGGACTCTTTATTGATGATACTAACGAAACCTTAATCAAAACACTTGAGGCTGCTGTTAATGAACGTGAAGAACGCAACATTAAGATGATTCACAATTTAAATAATGCAGGAATTCCTATTACATTGGAAGCTTTAAGAGAGTCCGAACCAGATGCTGTTATAACAAGAGCTCATTTTGCCAAATACTTAACCGAAAACGGATTTACTAAAACTCGTAATGAAGCTTTTGATAAATATTTAGGTGCTGATGGCCCTTATTACGTGCCTCGCCAATTCATAACTCCAGAAGATGCAATTGCGCTAATATTGCAAGCTGGTGGAATACCGGTTCTTGCTCATCCACTACTCTATCACTTATCTGCCGATGAACTATCTGAATTAGTAAAGAAACTAAAAGAATTCGGTCTAGCAGGCATTGAAGCTATATATACTTCCCATACAGGTTGTGATGAGAGTGATGTACGCCGTTTAGCACGTTTGAACGACCTATTATTAAGCGGTGGATCAGATTTTCATGGTGACAACAAACCTAATATTGTGATTGGAAAAGGTCGCGGAAACCTCAAGATTCCTTATGAATTATTAGAAGCAATGAAAGAATATAAAAACTCTGCAAAATAAATTCTCATTACGATTTAAATTAAAAGAAGTTGTAACAAGCCGATTTATTCAATCATTTGTTACAACCTCTTTTATTGCTATTTACTATTTGCTATTTACTATTTGCTATTTACTATTTGCTATTTACTATTCTATAATAAGCCTTTGCAGTCATCTTGAAGACAAATATATAAATTACGGCGAATATCACTATCGTAACTATAGTACAGATGAATATCAAGGTTGTATCTGTAAGCAAGAACATTAATAATAGCTTAGTAATCATCTTGAAGGCGAAAGCAACATGAATAATTGCTCCTACTAACGGCAAGAAGAACACTTGTATAATCTGTTTATTAATTGTCTTCTTAACATCCTTTTTATCTAACCCTACCTTATTCAAAATCTCATAACGTTTACGATCTTCGAAACCTTCTGATATTTGTTTGAAGTAAATAATCATAACCATTGCTAATAGGAATATGACACCAAGGAAAAATCCTAAGAATACCAAGCCCCCATACACCTTATAACCATCTTCTTTATCTAAATCAATGTTTGTAAAGTAACGCCCCTTTGCAATCTTATAGGTTACCTCCTTAATCTCATTGGCACAAGCAATTCGATCATCAATCTCACCCTCTGCATCAAAAAACACATTGTACTCCATTTCATCATTTGGAATAGTGGTAAATCCCTGACTTAATTGCTTAACAATATCTAATATACGTTGCTCATCATTAACTACCACATAGATGGTGTCATACGCGCTTAAATCGTTACCGATACTCATACCTATATCATCACAAGCACCTTTTACCGTATAAGACTCTTCAAGTATTTTAACATTTTCACTTGCTGATTTGTTCGTACCAAAAGACATTAAAACCTCATTTTCTTCTAGAATTACATTCTTACCAGTCTTCTTATTATATTCCTCAAGGGGGATAAAAATTGCTGTATAATAATTAAAATCTGATTCGAGTATCTCAGCTGTATCCACTCCCTGTAAAGTATCATCGTTATATGAGGCCATAACTCCTTTAATACGTATATCTGTGTAATCCTTTATAGTAACATTATGTTTTTGTGCCACTTCATAGATAGCATCTTTTAATTGTATCGGATCAACCGTCCCATCCTCCATGCTTAATGCGTAATCCGTAGGATTCCTCTCTGCAATTATCTTTTCTTGCCCTACAAATAATGCAATCGTAGTAGATACTGTAACCAATACCATAGTAGATAGAATACAGATATTCGCAAGTCCAGTTGCATTCTGTTTCATACGATGGATCATTCCTGATACTGTTATAAAATTGTTTGTCTTATAATAGTATCTTTTATTCTTCTTTAATAATTTCAAGATTACGATACTACCAGCTCGGAATGTATAATACGTACCAACGATAACTAATAACACGGCAATGAAAAATGTATTAATGGCTGCCAAAGGATTCACAACTTTAAGCGCCAAGTAATACCCTGCTGCTAATAATCCCAAACCAATAATAGCTAGTATCGGCGTTGAACGTTTCTCTTTCTGTCCAATCTCTTCCCCCTTTAACAATTCAATTGGTTTACTAAGTCTTACTTGTAGTTGATTCCATAACAAAGTAACCAGATATACTGCCATGAAGAACAAAAATGTCTTGACAAATACACTGCTATTTATAATTAATTTACTTCCCTCCGCAATTCTTGTTATCTTCATCAAGAACATAAAAAACATCTTTCCAAACACAAGTCCAAGTACAATACCACCAATAATACTTATTAAACCAGAAATTAAACTCTCATATAACATAACTAAACAAACATGTTTTCTTTCTAAACCTAGAATTCCATATAACGCAATTTCCTTCTTCCTGCGCTTCATTAAAAAGCCATTGGCATAGAAGATAAATATAACAGAGAATATGGATATTACTACCGCTCCCATCTGAAACATAGCTTGTAACGTATCAGCACCTACAATATTCGTAACCCCATCACTTTCACTGATTAACGAAAACAATACATACGTAAACACCATGCCTATCCCTGCTAGAATATAAGGAATATAAGCGTTTCTATTCTTCTTAAGATTGGTAACCGCTAATTTTCGATAGAATGACTTACCCAATGTCAACACCCCCATCTGATAACACTGTTAATGTAGTAACTATCTCACGGAACATCTCTTCATTAGTCTGATTACCGCGATATAACTGATTGTATACTTCACCATCTTTGATGAACAATACTCTCTTTGCATGACTTGCTGCTTGGGTACTATGGGTAACCATTAGTATTGTCTGACCTGATTCATTAACTTGATCAAATATTTGCAAAAGATTCTGTGCTGCCTTAGAATCCAGTGCTCCTGTAGGTTCATCTGCAAGGATTAATTTCGGATTGGTGATTAATGCTCTCGCTACTGCCGTTCTTTGTTTTTGTCCACCTGATATCTCATAAGGATATTTATCCAGTAATGATTCTATCTGCAAACGTCTTGCAAGTGGCACTAATCTCTCTTCCATCTCTTTGTACTGTTTTCTTGATAGTACTAATGGTAATAGGATATTGTCCTTAACAGAGAAAGTATCTAATAGATTGAAATCTTGGAATACAAACCCAAGGTTTTCTCTACGAAAGGCTGATATCTTACTATCACTAATCTTAGATAATACCGTTCCATCTAATCGTACTTCTCCTGCTGTAGGTTTATCAAGTGAGGCTAGTATGTTTAGTAAAGTTGTCTTACCAGAACCCGAAGCTCCCATGATTGCAACATACTCTCCTTCTTCAACAGTAAAATTAACTTGGCTAAGTGCCTGACACTGTTGCCCTCCAAAACGCGTCGTATATATTTTCTTTAAATTATTAACTTCTAATAATGCCATTATTTTTCTCCCTTTCTTTTCAATTGTATATTAGGAAACTGCAAAACGCTTCTCCATATCGACAACATATCTGTGTTTAATGCTGCCTAATTCGTATACAGCTTATGCAGTTTATTATAATAAAAAAAGAAATATAATGCCTTAAGTTAAGCTTACATTTCTTTTTCTATATCTTACACTAATGTAAGATTGGTCTTATATATTAGAAAATCTCCAAGTTATCCTTAGGAAATATAATCGACACTTTCGTTCCTTCCCGTACTTTTGCAGTTACCGAGATGCTACAAGATAACCGGTCTGCTACTTTCTTTGATAAGTACAACCCGATTCCTGTAGCTTTCTGATTCATGCGCCCATTCAAACCAGTATATCCACGTTCAAAAATCCTTGGAATGTCTTCTTCCTTAATACCGATTCCGGTATCCTCGATAACTAGTACTACCCTATCAATATAGTCTCTTTCTTCAAATATTCTTATAGTTCCCTGATTTGTATATTTAAGTGCATTAGAAAGAACCTGTTCTATTAAGAATCCTAACCATCTCTCGTCAGTTAGTACCTTAGATTTCAGATCATTCATGATTAGTGAATTCCTCTTATGAATGAATATTGTTGAGAACTTCTTAACTACCTTCCTTACTATTCCGTCGAGCTCATACGGACTTAGTATAAGGTCATTGCTCATATTATCAATTCTAAGATATTCAAGAACTAGACCTGCATACTGTTCGATTTTAAAAACTTCCTGCTTCATTGATCCCTTGGAACTTGATTCTATTTCTGTATTATCAAGTAATAGTGATAACGCAGAAATCGGTGTCTTTATTTGATGAACCCACATGGTAAAATATTCAATTTGGCCTTGATGCCTAATCTCAATCTTATCTGAAGACTCTTTTGCCTTTTCTCTAAGAGATTTAATAATCTCTTCATAGCCTTTCTCTATACAATTAGTTGGAGCAATGGCTTGAGTTCCATCGACAGATATATGTGAATTACGTTCTAATAACTTCACATATTTTTGTTTCTGTATTCGATAGTCAATACATACTATTACCAACGCTACAAACAATTCAATCTGAACACAGTACAAAGCAGCCTCTACCTTGTACCCATATAAGTATTGAAGAAAAGGAAACAAAAAACATGTAAGGATTAGTAGCAAGAAAAAAGGAATTCTAAGTTTTATATAATCTACTATTCGAAATGGTTTCATATAAACTCCTTCTTTGAATAAGTTGATGGTTAGAGTGTCAAAAGCATCTATAAAATTTCCCTTCGTTAATTTGCACATTAAAAACTTGACTAATGTTATACCGAACGTAGTTCGATGAGCAACTGTATGAAGTCGTTTGGTACTAGTACCACTACGAACTTCATCCAAGCGAGAGCGCGTTGCGAGCGAACTACGTTTGGCATAACATGTTCACACATAAATTTATGCAAATTAACGTAACCAAAATTGGCTTTTGACGCACTAACCTGTTAATCACTTATTATATATCCAATTCCCTTTTTCGTCATAATAAATTGCTCCAGTCCGATGTCTTCAAGCTTCTTACGGATTCTTGTCATGTTAACCGTCAACGTATTATCATCAATAAAGCAATCGCTATCCCATAACTTCTTCATAATCTCTTCTCTTGAAACTACCGTATTCTTCTTCTCCATTAATAATTGCAAGATACGAAACTCATTCTTTGTTAAATCAAGCTTCGTATCATGATAAGATAATGATGCCTCACCAATGTTAAGAATTGCACCTCGATGCTCTATTGTAGTGACTTGATTCATATACGAATACGTCCTACGAAGTAACGCTTGAATCTTAGCAACTACAACGGAAAGGTCGAATGGTTTCGTAATAAAATCATCTCCTCCCATGTTCATCGCCATTACAATATTCATGTTATCAGTATTAGAAGATATGAATACAATCGGTACATTGGATTCTTTACGAATCTCAGCGCACCAATAGAATCCATTATAGAATGGTAATGTTATATCCATTAATACCATATGCGGCTCAAAATCCCTGAATTTTTGAAGTACCAAGTCAAAGTCTTCTACGTAATCAGCTTCATATCCCCATTTATTCAAATTCTCCGCTAAAATTCCTGCTATCGTTTCGTCATCTTCTACTATTAATATTTTAAACATGAAGAATTACCTCCAAAGTTTTTTAGGATACATACTATTAGCTTTCATTTCAGAAATTGCATTCTCAACGCCCTCTTTATCTTCTTTGTATGTTACACCATACCATTTATCTTCTGAGTTTAGTACTTTAGCCGTTGCCTTCTTTGCTGATAATAACTGATCCACCACACTTGGCAAAAAGTATTCTGCTTTCTCAGGATTTTTTCTAACTTCTTCATTCATAAACAGCGCAAAACGTCTCTTTAGCTCTTCCAATATACTTGCTGTAAATCCCCACATATTCATGGATACTATTGTGTCTTCTGAAAGCGAATTCCAAGTGTTACCACCATCTTCAGAATATGCAATTCCATCCTCACGCTTTTCGATTCTAGTACGTTCAATTATACCCTGTAACATCTGATTAGAATCGGTATCGCACACACCCCTAGATACATATCCATTGTCTGTTACGGTATTCTTCAAACGATATCCTACCATTGTATAACGGTAATACGAATCATCTTTCACTTCGGATAAGAAATCATAAATCATCTGAAATGCGCTCGCTCCATAATAATCATCTGCATTAATTACCGCGAATGGCCCATCTATTACACCATAACAGCTGAGTACAGCATGGCCTGTACCCCATGGTTTTACTCTTCCTTCTGGTATAGAAAACCCTTCTGGAATATTATCTAAACTTTGAAATACATACTCTACTTCCATATGTTTCGATATAGGATTGCCAACTAACTCTCTGAAATCGTTTTCTAATTCTTTCTTGATTACAAAGACAACCTTTTCAAAACCGGCTCTTTTTGCATCATATATTGAAAAATCTATAATCTTATGTCCTTCGTTATCCACAGGATCCATTTGTTTTAATCCGCCATATCGGCTGCCCATACCTGCTGCCATAATTACTAATACTGGTTTGTTCATGTTAATAAATTTCCCCTTTCAAATGCCTTGAGACTTCGTGTATCTTACAAATCATACTATCTCTAAACTATCATTATAGTATTCTTTCTCACATGCATATCAAAAACTAGTCTGTAATATGCAAAAATCATTGTTTATAATTATCTTTTTAAGAATACTTTATTATAGTACCCTTGAATTTTCATTTTGTCTACAGAAAAAAGGAGTTGCTGGATACTTTTGCTTATCCACCAACTCCTTTTTATTCATTATTTATTTTCTTCTGGTTTTTCGACTTCAATAATTGCAGATTTTTGCATTGGAATTCTACAGTTTTTATTGTTACCAAACTCAACGATTACAACATCTTCCATAACGTCAATAACAACACCATAGAAACCACTTGAAGTTAATACGCTATCACCGTTTGCTATTGTTGTTAACATAGCTGCATGTGCCTTTTGTTGTTTCTTCTGTGGTCTGATTGCAATAAAATAGAATAATGCACCGATGATTACTAAATAACCAAGAGTAAATACGATACCCGTAGATCCCCCTGTTGTTGTTGTTGCAGTATTTAATACTGGTAAATTCATGATCATTCCTCCTATACATATCTTCAAAATCTATGACTTTCGTCAAGAAATTTTAGTTATCTCCATTCGCTTCGAAGCCATCTAATTTGGCTTTCTTATATTCTTTATATCTGCCTTGTTCAATTGCTTCTCGAATCTCTTCCATCATTGTATTATAGAAATACAAGTTGTGCATTACAATTAAGCGAAGACCTAACATTTCTTTTGCTTTCAAAAGATGTCTTATATAAGCTCGACTATATTTCTGACAAGCCGGACAATTACATCCTTCTTCTATTGGTCTTGTATCTAATTCAAATCTTGCATTCATTAGATTAAGCTTACCTTGATTCGTATAAGCATGACCATGTCTACCATTTCTTGTTGGGTATACACAATCGAAGAAATCAACTCCTCGATCTACTGCTTCCAAGATATTCGCAGGTGTACCAACTCCCATAAGGTAAGTAGGTTTTTCTAACGGTAAGTATGGTACCGTTTCTTCAATAATACGATACATTTCTGAGTGTGACTCACCAACTGCAAGTCCACCAAGTGCATATCCATCAAGATCCAATTCCGATATACGTTTTGCATGTTCAATACGGATATCTTCGTAAGTACCACCTTGATTGATACCAAATAACATCTGATTTTTATTAATTGTATCTTCTAAAGAATTCAGTCTTGCCATCTCTTTTTTACAACGTTCTAACCATCTAGTTGTACGATCGACAGAATTCTGCATATATTCTCTAGTTGCTGGATGCGGTGGGCATTCATCAAAAGCCATAGCTATTGTTGAAGCGAGATTCGATTGAATCTGCATACTCTCCTCTGGACCCATGAAAATCTTACGACCATCAATATGAGAGTTAAAATACACACCCTCTTCTTTAATTTTACGAAGTCCTGATAATGAAAACACTTGGAATCCACCTGAATCTGTTAAGATTGGCTTGTCCCAAACCATAAACTTATGAAGACCTCCAAGTTGCTTAATTACTTTATCCCCTGTACGTACATGTAGATGATACGTATTGGATAACTCCACTTGCGTCTTTAATCCTTGTAAATCTTCTGTAGATACTCCACCCTTAATTGCTGCGCAAGTTCCAACGTTCATAAATACAGGAGTCTGGATTGTTCCATGAACTGTGTGAAATTCTCCACGTTTTGCCATGCCATCTCTCTTTATTAACTTGTACATCTGACCTCCTAGTCAAACTTGTACACATATAAATTCCAAACTTATTGTTGTACAACTGACATTCTAACATGTATATCTTTTGTAACTTAGTGTACTACATTATTGACAAACCTTGACTAATTTTCAAAATATAGTACACGAGTGAGTTACAGTCAATATTTAAAGTATACCTAGATTATAACCTTTTTTCAACTTCTTTTTTCATTTTTAATAAATTTATTAGAAATAGAAAGACAACGTCACATATAAATATTAAAGGGCTTATGCAAAAATTCATAATTTTGCATAAGCCCCTCTTCATAATATAAGTTTTACTCTTCTTTTATTACTGTAATCTTAGCAGTAGCTCGTATATCATTATTTACTTTATCACATATAATATACGTAACCTTATATTCTACGATAACATCTTCTTCATCATAGACAGGTTTAAAACGAACTTCGATTAAGTCGGTGACATCTTTCTCATTATAATATGCCTTTACTCCCTTTAACGCGAAAGCTCGGTCTACAACTTCATCGCTCTTAGCTATGCGATCTACTATTCCTTCAAAACGAAGGTAATCCTTTTTAATGAAGTTAACAACAACTGAAGTTTTATTACCTACGCCATCCTTTGCAGTATACGTAACAATATACATATCTTCTTTTTCTTTAATTGTTACCTCAATATCATCTACAGACATCTTACTTACATTATCAGATATCTTCACACCTTCTAATGCCATGTCACGATCAACTTCTACTTCCCAAGAAATTTCTTTATCAACCGCTCCCTTAATGACTGGTGCTTTTTTATCTACAATTATCTTAGCCTCTACTTTATCTGATTTACCATCAGAAGCAACCAATTCATAAGTTATTGTGTATGAATCGTCCTTATTATCTGTGATTATGACTGTAATCTTGCTATTATCTACTGCCTTGTCTCCGATAGTTGCTGTTACTCCCTCTAGAGCAAGTTTCTTTGTGACTTTTGTATTACCATCTATAACTTTATCAACTACACCAGAAATCTTAGGTGTTCCAACCACCTCTACTACTTCTTCATCGTCTTTATCTTCTCCTCCGACGACGGTGTATGTAACTGTTTTCTTAGCGGATCTTCCTATCTCATCGATAACGGAATACGTAATCTTATATTTGCCTGCTTTCTTCGTATTAACTTTACCTGAAACTTTAATGCGTGAAGTTATGCTAAAACCTGTAGTATTCTTCGCTGTTACACCCTTTAATAAATCAACTTTAGTACCATATTCAACAGTCTTGTTCTTCGCACCACTAATAGTCGGCTTCTTACCATTAAACGGATTATTCTTATTGTATACATCTGTTGGATCCCAACCAGTGTTTGTCGGTAACTTAATTGCAACTGGTTTACCAAGTGGTCCTGGATTTTTACTATTATATATAGTAACTGTTGTACCAATAGGACAATTATCATAAATCCATTTGGCATCTGCAACAGTCAAACGTATACAGCCATGAGAACACATAGTTCCAAGCTTATTATATTGCACTGCTGATAGTGTAGATGGGTCTTGTTTATAGTACCAGACAGAATGGAATAGAATTCCTCCTGTGATTCTCGTGCTGTATTGCCCCCACACATTATCTAACAGTAACTTCCATCTATATTTTGCTGGTGTACGATACGTCCCTAAAGGGGTATCAGAACCTGTAGAACAAATCATTGCCTTGACAGGTACTGTATATTTGCCTTTACTATCTTTACCATAGATAGTTACAGTATTCTGTTGCTTATTAACCTTAATCACGTATGGATAGTTAGAAGCAGCTTCAGCTTGATTCATCGATTTAGCTCCATACAAAACCAATAAGATAACAGAGAGTATTAGCAAATGCTTACTCCTCTTTTGCATTCTTAGTATAAGTTCTTTCATATTAACCTCCAAGTGTCATGCTGTGATTCCACTTATTTCAATTTATGTATAAATCTATAAGTGTTTTGTGGTATATTTGTGTCAATAGTATAACAATATTATTACAAGCCACTAACATATATATGATATACTTGTCCCTTTTATACGTCAAACTCGATTAAATAAAGATAATATTAACTTGTTAAGCATTTTTTATCACTGCTAGTAATATACTTTCAAAAAAGAATTCGTGGAGTGAACGATGGAATTCTTAACCAATTTAATATCTGAATATGGATTAATTGCTATGTTCCTAATTATTATGCTTGAATATGCTTGCTTTCCTGTATCTAGTGAAATTGTCCTTCCATTCTCCGGTGCAATCGCAAGTGCTCAGAATATTCATTTCTTTGTAATACTAACTGCTAGCGTGATTGCAGGTCTTATAGGGACCACTATCTGCTATGTAATTGGTTGTTACGGTGGATCAGCATTACTTGATCGTTTAGTTAAGAAATTTCCGAAAACAAAAAAAGGGCTTAATTCATCCTATAGTAAATTTGAACAATATGGTGCATCTGCTGTTTGCTTCGCTAGGGTTATTCCTATATGTCGAACTTACATAGCATTCATAAGCGGAACAATGAAGCAAAGTTATTCTGTTTTCCTATTATCTTCTTTCATTGGCATCACCATCTGGAACACCATGCTAATCGGAACAGGATATTTCTTACAGGATAATTGGCAGTTAGCCTACACCTATTATAATGAATACAAACATATTCTAATCCCCTTAATTGTAGGTATTGTCGGAATTCTTATGTTTAAAAAACTTTCTCGTCGTAAAAACAAAGCATCTGAAACCGAATCCAATGAGCAAAACTAAATATCATAATAACAGAAAAGGAGCTTTCTAGCTAAGTATTTCACTTTAGCAGATAGCTCCTTTCTTAATTATCCAATGGTCAATTGCGAAACTCTTTGTAATGGCGACAAACATATCAATGTGTTTTATGTCAGCCGTTACAATTCCCTGAATTGTGATTACGTCACATAAAATGCACTTTATTGTATGGGTAAGTAACACAATTTTAAGGCAATTGTAGTAGGCAGCCTTAAAACACAGATATGTTGTCGACATGGAGAAGAGTTTCGCAATTGACTATCAATTATCTAATAAGCTTACTATGTAATAATAGTAAAGGTTCTGCTCTTCTATAAAACCACCTTGTACTTCATAATCTCCGCAGATTTCATCAACATAGTCCGTAGAATTAATCATATTATCACATGTTTCTTGTAATTGTTCTGGGGTTAGATTTGGATCAATTGTTTCGAGGCTCTTTCTAATTAGCTGTATCGCTTCTTCTTGGCCTTCTCTGTATACCCCAACATATAACAGTTTGCCCGTAACAGTATCAGAAGAAATAAAATAAAGTTCTGGATCGTCTTCATTCTCTGACCACATAGAGAAAGTCTCATAATATGTGATTTTCTCTTCCTCTACCATTTCATAAGTGTTGTCCATATCTGTTTCATAGTTCATGTTAAGACCCTGTTCAACAAAATATTCATCTATTATTGGGACAACATCTTCTTTTGTTGCTGCAAATAAAGTATATGCATTACTTGGTTCACCCGCTTGCATAATTTCATCATAATCGGCCTCGTATACATACGAATCAGCTGACTCAGCTTGTGCTTCTTCCTCTTCTAAGGATTCTTCAATCTCTTGTTCTAGTATCTCCGTCTGATTCGAACTCGTAACATCGGTGGCACTCTTCTTACCTAAATCATCAGCTAATATAGAAACCGCATAGATTCCAGCTACACATATCCCTACTGTTACAATTACTACTAACAATATCTTTACTAAACTAACTTTTGATTTTTGTTTCAATTGTTGCTCATTCGATATCTGTTCATATGCTTTTTTGTTGGTAACAGCATTTGGTTGATCCTTTGATACAGCAGCATTTACTTCAGATGAATCTTGAATAATTCCATCTTTTTCAGATAATTCAATACACTCCAAACAAAAACCATCTTTTTCCAGTAGTTTTCCGCATTTTAAGCAAAAATTAGACATGGAATCTCTCCTTTTTACATTTCTACTATTAATATTACCTTAAATACTCTCCTCTGACAAGCATTAACTACTGCATAAAGATTGTTCTGTCCTTACAATTAGCGTAATATCATGAGACATAGTACTAATTTACTAAAAAAGCTAGAAGGTGTATTCTGATATGCTCCCTGTCAAGTCAATGTCGTTAAGTTAAGTATTTAGGATTAGGTTATTGCAGCAAAAAATGGTGAACGCAATGAAAAGGTGTTCACCTTTTTTATGATTTAAACACACCAAAAGCAGATGACGTAATAAGCCATCTGTAAAACTTATAGATATAAAAAGTTGTTGTTAGGAAATTCTATATGCAAACCCGACAGCATTTTTTATATTTTGATGTCTTTCAAATACTCTGCCAGGACGTATTGGTGACATAAATTTTTGTACGATATTCAAAAGACTTCTTTCAGAAATTTTGTCCTAAAAAAACTGATAACAAAAATGTGCCGCTTTAGCAAAATTAATTCTTTTTCTTTTCGGTTGTTCTACTTGATAAGATATTAAAGCCGCAAAATTGTACATAATTAACTTCGAAAAAATTTCTTGAAGTATAAAATCTTGCTTTTTACTATGAATGCTTGCTAATAATAATTGAGTTAAAAGATAGTTTTCGATTCCTTGAAAAATCCTTTGATGGATTTTGTAAAAAATCAGATGGATCATCTGATAAAGTACTTATTATGTGTGACAGTATATCTTTTACTTTGGCTGGTTTCATATGCGTTCTCCCTCTAAATCTTTATATTTAAAGGGCGAAGCCGCAAATTTCTGACTATTTGTCAAGTGTTTTTTAAAATTTTTTATATGCCTAGTAAATGTGAAAAAGAACGTTTACATCTACTTTTATCGATGTAAGCGTTCTTTTTTTCTTAACTTAATGACATTGACTTAAGGAGGATCATATCATAAATTCTAGCTTTTCCATTTTGAACAAAAAAAGCATCCTGCAATAATTAGCGGATGCTCTATTCTATGTAATATTTAATTCCCTTGATTTTTTGTCCAATTAGCAACGATAATTTCATCGGTTCTCTCATCATCTGGATTCAACGAATATCGAAAACTTAAATTTTTATCGCTACCTAATAGTTCATATAAATTGGGTCTGTATAATCTGGTTTTATTATCATTAAATGGACTTCTTTGGCCTGACTTCCCATCACTTCTTTTAGGATTTCTCATAACTGCAAAACAATATTTCCTCCGAGGGTCTTCGGAATCACTTTTACTTAGTGAGCGTAACATTGCTTCTTCTTGAAGTTGAGTTTTTCTTTCCTTTACTTCTGTTGGAATAAATCCCGCAAGAATTTTATTAAACTGGTATAGTATATCTCCAAGATTCTCACTATATTCAATGCCAAAGTATTCCCTTAACGTTTTTGCGTCAATAAACAACTTCTTTGAATTAGCATAGACCGCAAGTTTATCCAAAAAATCTATTTCTTTAAGAAATTCTAATTTTACTAGCAAATACTCAGGTACTTTTTCATCTTTTTCAAACAACTTCACTAAAACGATGTACTTTTGTTGTTTAAAATGAAAAGTAAATGCATCTATTACCCAACCTTTAGCTTTCATATCTTGCTTTAACAACTTTAGATTTTCAAATACATTATCCATACATACTCCTTTTTCACGATGCTTTAATTAAAATCTTTAGCATTCCAATCTCCTGAATAAATCATAACAGCTCCGAAATCTTCGCTCGGAATTTCATAGCAACTTAATAGATTCATAACTTCCATAGGCTCTTTATTATAAAACAAGTTATTAAATAACATTTAATATTCAAATTTTTGTAAGCGGATGAACATTAAATATCATTTACGTCAACTTATAATGGTTGATTATCTACGGTTATATCCCACACTTTACAATTACCATTATCATTAAAAGCTTTTTTCCAAAATTCTTCTACTAAGGAATTACTAAGTTTACCAACAAAATCTATTCTAGTTATAATACAAGCTATTATCAATTTAATCATTACAGTTGATGACCATACATTGTGTGAAAACTTGTTTTTAATTAATTCTTGCTGTTCATCCGAAAAATAATAAAATTTATCCATATATTTATCCCAATCATTATGATCATTTTTAAACATCGAAGAAGTTTTCCGCAAATAATCCCATTGTGGATTAGTTTCAAAATCGTTTTTGCTTACATCTCTGAATAAATTTGGATGATTCTTATACAGATTTGTTCTATAATCTAATATCCACTTTACAGGTATACCTCTTGTAAATGAATAATATTGTAAGTTTGAAGTCCCAGGTGTCCACCTATCTTCTGAAATATATTCAAGAACTGATAATAGTGAACTCTTAACTTTGACAGATGCTGAGAGATTATGTATCATTTTTTTTATATTTGTATATACATCATTTGCGGCATATGTATAGTCGCCACCACAAACTGGGTATACCCATGGTGTACCACCCTGCCAACTATATTCAATATCTGTTGTCACCTTGTATTTACTATTTCTAACATAAGGCCTGCACAATGGGCGCCCAGTTACATTTACTAAATTATTAGCTATATAACTTACAGAGGACAGCTTATTTACAACATTTTGTAATTCGGTCTGATTGTTTTTTACATATTCGTCACGCATTTCATCTAATAGTACTTTTTGTAGATTAATTGCATATTGAAGTATATCGTTGATGCATTTTTTTAAATCATTATTGTCACTTAATCGATTTTCTGCATCTATATCTGATGATAATTCTTCACTATTGGGGAGCATACACAATAATGGACTTATACCTACATATTCTGGTAATGGAACATTTATAATAATTTCTCCTAATTTATTATAGATATTACTATATTTATCTATGTTAGATTGAACGTCAATTTTTAATTGAGGTATACTGCTTTCTTTCCCTAAATATTTCACTCTGGCTTGCTGTGCTTTACCAATAAATACAATTGGTTTATGACAATACTGATCAAAGATTTTGTATAATATATCATTGGTAGTAACTACACTACCACCTTCTGGAATCATTATAAAAATAATATCTGCTTCGTCACAAGCTTTTATAACATCATTAAAAACTTTTTCTTTCTCAGTATCAGTTTTCCAGTCATTTAAACCTTGCGTATCTAATAATGTTAAGGCATCGAAAGGGTTTAATTCAATATTTGAACTTAGAGGCATACTAAAAATAGAATCTCTGTTTTCATATGACTGTTTAAACTTAGTAATATCAAATTCGATATCTTTTGAATAAACCATTCTTTTATTGTTTTTGGTTGTACCTTTTTTTCCGTTAATTCCTGCTATTATGGTGTGAACCTCTTCTTCAGTACACATTGCTGCAAATGTTGATTTTCCACTACCTGTTTCTCCTACTAATGCTACGATAAGTTGTTTCATAAGTTTTACCTTTCATTTATATTTATTTTTATACATTAATACACCTCTATTTTACAACATTCAACATTTAATAACAAGGAATTATTATACTAATCTACCTGCCTAACTTGTGTTCAAGGATTCAAGGGGGGGTGAAGTAGTTAATTTAATAATAGCCACTGAGCCATCTATTACTTCTTATAATCTCACATGTTCGCGCAAAAAAAGGGGCTGTAAAAAAACTCCCCTAAAGAAAAAACGCTGTCGTTCATAGAACGTACAGCGTTTTTTTGATATAATTAGTTATGCGATTAACTAAAAATCTAATATTAATTCTACACCAAGACAGTTAAAATTACCACTGGATTTAGAAAAAATAATCGATACTTCTGATCCTGTGTACACTTTTTGTGATGTAATGGATCACATTGACCTGACAATATATTTTGCAGAGGAAGGTTGCAAAACAGGTCGCCCAAGATGTGATGCACAGAAATTACTTAAAGTGATACTGTTTGCATTTATGGAACATGGAATAAGTTCCTTGAGAGATATTGAAATATGGTCGGACGGAAGAAATCTATGAATGTGAAGACTGCCGTGGATGTCCCTATCGAACCGAATGCTTCAAGAAAACAGAAGGAAACAGAATCGTTCGGCTAAATAGGGAACTAAGCAGTTTTCCTAAAGAAGTAATCTCCAATCTAGAATCCATTCATGGTGCATTACTACGTATGAATCGAAGCATACAGTCTGAAGGGACATTTGGAATAATTAAGTGGGACAGATCTTATAAACAACTGTTCTGAAAAGGTGAAAAAGCAGTTATTTTGGAATTTACATTGATTTCATGTGGCTTTAACCTTTATAAATACCATAACAAGAGGAACAGAACTTCGTTTGCTTCATAAAAATATGGCAGAACGAACTACTTTAGAGCCTGTATTAAGAGAAGGCTTGGTTTGTATACTCATTTTTTCAAAAGAAAAACTATAATTGATAAAACAAGGTCACTCGCATCAGCTGATGTGAGTGACCTTGCTTATTAGGGGAGTTTTTTTACACCCCCTTTTTCTCTATCTTAGATATATTTAACTTCAACTAAGAATAATCCTTTTGCTTCTGCTGCTTCTGGAGCTAAATCTCTATTCTTGCTTTCAATAATCTCCTTAACACGGTCTGCTAATAAGCGTCCTGCTCCTACCTCGATAAGCGTACCCACAATAATTCTTGCCATAAACGGCCACACATCATCTGCATGAATTGTAATTATAACTTCTTCACTATCTCCATATATCTCAAGATCATATATTTCACGTTCTGTAGACTTCTTTTGCTTCTTATTATCAGCAAATGTCTTAAAATCATGCTTTCCGATCATATACGAAGCTGCTTTTCGCATCTCTTTTAAGTCTAATTTGTCAAAACAGTAATAGCTATATTTACGATTGAAAACATTAGGCACTTCTCCAATGCCAATTTTATATTCATATACAAACGACTTTGCGTTAAAACTACTATGAAATCGTTCTGGAACTTCTAAAACTTCTCTCACTGCAATATCTCTTGGTAAAAACCGATTAAGATAATGTTTGATTTCATATGGTTTCATATCTGTGTTAGTACTAAAATTAGCAACTTGTGCATTCGCGTGCACTCCAGCTTCTGTTCTAGCCGCTCCGATTAATTCTATATTTTCTTGTTCCATTTTATTCAAAACCGCTTCGATTTTATCCTGTATCGTCACTCGATTAGGATACTTCGGTTGTTTTTGCCACCCATCATAGCGGGAACCATCATATTCTATTACCAACTGAATATTTCTCATTGTTTATTCTACCTCATCTTTGCTTTAACTTAGGTCAACGACATCGTTAGCCTTGTAACTGTCCAATTCCCAATTATAACACGTTACTACAAAGATTAAAAGGTTTATTCATGTGCAAGTAACAATTCATAAACATCGTAGTATTGCTATCAATATTAATAATGCCCCAGAAAACACTCCACAAACCTTACTATTCAGCTTCCTTATCCGAGAGAACTTTACAATTAACAGATTCCCTACTGTCAAGAATCCAACTTGTGTCAAACCAACTACAATAGGAATTAACGTACTCTGCATTCCAATTGCAACAACAGCAATTCCTGCACTTATAGAATCTGCAGATAATGCAAATCCTAATATAATTGCTTCAAACAAATCAATTTTCTTCGATTCATCTAAATCGTAGCTTGCCTCTTCATCACTAAATAAGCTATTACGAATGTAGATTACGCCCATTAATACAAGTATTGATGTTCCAATAATCATCATTACATCAGCTGGTATATACTTCGTCATCTCTTTTCCCACTAGAATAGATACGAACATTACTCCACACGAAATCAGTCCAATTATTGTTTTGGCTAATGCTCCAATTTTAACACCACGTAGCGGGTATGCAATTCCAATTCCCAGCGCATCTATACTCAATGAGATTGATATCACAATAATCTGTAATAACAATATCTTTTCTCTCCTTTCAAGGGGAATCTACACGCCATGACAGACACGCCCCTTATAACAAGGTATGCACCTAAGGGATTATGGCTACTCTAACTTACATAATTTCTGTGTCCATGCATATACATAATAAAAAACCCAATAAGGAGTCTGTACATGAATTATCACAATCTATCCACACAGGATACAGCAAAAGT
This sequence comes from Lachnospiraceae bacterium, assembly GCA_019421365.1. GTDB lineage: Bacteria > Bacillota > Clostridia > Lachnospirales > Lachnospiraceae > Anaerosporobacter. The sequence goes on along the minus strand of JAHZFJ010000019.1, from coordinate 57,987 downwards.
TCTACATACTTCTGTTGATTCAGGACTCACGAGCAAAGAAGCAGGAAAACGTATCCACGAGTATGGAGAGAATGTTCTAGAATCAAAGAAAAACAAGAGTATCGTATACAAATTCTTTGCGCAGTTTAAAGATTTTATGATAGCTATTCTAATCATTGCAGCTATTGTATCCTTTGTCATATCATTGCTAGAAGGTCATGCTGATTTTGTTGACCCAATCATCATCTTTACCATTATAATCTTGAATGCTGTATTGGGAGTTTTACAAGAAACGAAAGCCGAGAAATCCTTAGAAGCCCTAAAGAATATGTCTGCACCTACCGCCACTGTATTCCGTGATGGTAACCAAAGCATAATCGCCTCAAAAGATTTGGTTCCAGGTGATATCATTCATCTAGAAACTGGACATTTTGTTCCAGCTGATGCTAGGTTATTGACCTCTGTAAATCTTAAAGTTGACGAATCCGCCTTAACAGGCGAATCCCACGCTATAGAAAAAAATGCAGAGAAAATATATTCCGAAGAAACACCTTTAGCAGATCGTAGGAACATCGTATTCGCTACTAGTATCGTTACCTATGGTCGTGGTAGTGCAATCGTCACAGATACAGGAATGCATACTGAAGTTGGTCACATAGCAAAGCTAATCATGGTAGATGATACTCCCGATACTCCACTGCAGAAACGTTTAGCCAATACGGGCAAAGTATTAGGTATTGCCGCATTGCTTATATGTCTTGCAATCTTTCTACTAGGAACTATCCAGGGGCGTCCACCTTTTGATATGTTCATGACTAGCGTATCATTGGCTGTAGCCGCTATACCTGAAGGACTTCCCGCAATTGTAACGATTATGCTATCCCTTGGTGTTTCTCGTATGGCTAAGAAAAATGCTGTAATCCGTAAGTTACCTGCTGTTGAGACATTAGGTAGCGCTACGGTAATCTGTTCCGACAAAACAGGTACTTTAACACAGAATAAAATGACCGTCACTGATGTCTTTTCTGTTAGTGGTAGGGAAATCCTTGACTCCAAAGATGCTTGTCATATTCTCACTCTTGGTTCTCTTTGTAATGACTCGGCATTAAAGGTTACTAAAAGCGATATAACAGCAACTGGAGAACCCACAGAAAATGCTATTATATTAGCTGCCTGTAAAGTAGGAATTAATAAAGCTAAATTAGATCTTAATAACAAAAGACTATCCGAAATACCTTTTGACTCTTCAAGAAAATTAATGACCACTGTTAATAAAATGGAAAGTGGTGAAATCCTCTGCATAACCAAAGGGGCTCCGGATGTACTGCTAGCTAAATGTACACATTACTATGACAAAGGAAAAATTTCTCCTCTAACCAGTAACAAGCGCGCTGTTATTAATAAACATAATAGTGATATGGCAAAGCGAGCACTTCGTGTTCTTGCTGTTGCATATAAAGAAACTTCAACCGTTCCAAAGGGAACTGCTCTAATGGAGAGTGCTCTGGTATTCACTGGATTAATTGGTATGATCGATCCCCCTAGAGAAGAAGCCAAAGAAGCGGTATCCGTTTGCAAACGTGCTGGTATAAAACCTGTCATGATTACTGGCGATCATATCACAACCGCTTGTGCGATTGCCAAGCAACTTGGAATCCTTGAAGATGGTGATAAAGCAATTACAGGTACCGAATTATCCGCCATGTCTGAAGAGAGCTTCGGTAATAATATCGATGAATATAGTGTGTTTGCTAGAGTTACTCCTGAACATAAAGTACGAATTGTTAAAGCGTTTCAGAAAAAAGGTAATGTTGTTGCCATGACAGGTGACGGTGTTAATGATGCTCCTGCATTAAAAACTGCCGATATCGGTTGTGCAATGGGACTAAGTGGTACTGATGTTGCTAAGAATGCCGCTGATATGATATTGACAGACGATAACTTTGCTACGATTGTCTCTGCTGTTCAAGAAGGTCGAGGGATTTATCAGAATATTAGAAAGGCAATTCATTTCCTATTATCAAGTAATATAGGTGAAATCCTGACGATATTCGCTGCTATATTATTAGGCTTACCATCACCATTGCTCGCCGTACAACTTCTTTGGGTAAACTTAGTTACTGACTCTTTACCTGCAATATCACTAGGAGTCGAGCCCGCCAGAAAAGACATAATGAATAATAAACCGATTTCTCCAAAAACCGGAATGTTTGCTAATGGACTCGTTTTCAAGATTTTGTTTGAAGGTCTTCTCATTGGCTCCCTAGCTTTAACCGCTTTCATATTAGGTTATCGTTACGATCTTGGCGGTTCATCAGATTCCTTAACACTAGGCCGTACTATGGCTTTTGCCGTACTCAGTCTGTCACAATTATTCCACTCCTTCAACATGAGAAGCGATAAATCCATATTGAAGATTGGAATCTTCAGTAATATGAAACATGTGTTATCCTTCATCATTTGCGCAATACTACTTTCAGCAGTTATTATGTTGGAACCTTTAGCAATGATCTTCAAAGTAGTTCCACTAAATGCAAAGCAATGGATCACTGTCATTATTCTATCTTTCATGCCAATTCTAGTCGTTGAAGCGCAAAAAAGGGTAAATAATAATCATTGAATTCATTAAATAAAGGTTGTATACTGTTAATAATATTATGGTAGCTATCAACCTACCATCAACAAGATCGATAAAGACATCGACAAAGAAATTAAGGAGGCTACACGATTGGAACAACAAAACAAATCTACTAAACTCAAGCCATTTGACAATACCCTAATGGATGATCTAAGTATGTACGATAAGATGCCATACTCTAGTAATTATGACTTGTGCAACTCTAATACAGTTGGTTTAGAAAGTGGTAACTTACTAAAATCTTATCGTGTCAACGAGAAGGAACCCTACATAATAGAACAGGATGAAAAGCGATTCCATATAAACACCGCTCCAGTTAAACATCAACCAAAGCTCGAAGAATCTGTCAATCCTGAAAGCCTTACGCCAGATCAATTAGAAAGTTTACTAGAAGATTCAAAAGCTATGTAGAAAGACGGTAATTTTAACATAAGATATTTCAATACGCTAAAAAAATGTTTGAAGAGTGTTAAGCACACACTTCAAACATTTTTTAATTAAAGCATTCAAAATCCAGTAAATGTATTCCCCCTTATTCTATAGCAGCTAACACTTCATCTATCATCTGTGATACCGATGTCAAGCCCCCACCTGATAAATACCATAAATCAGGATCTAAAGATATAATTTTATTATTTTTCGCTGCATTTGTTTCGTTTACTAACTCATTGTCTAATGTAGTAGCTGCAAGATTAGTACCTCCAGCAATAACAGTTCTATCAACAACAAATAAAATATCAGGATTTATTTGTGATATATATTCATAACTAACTTCTTGTCCATGTGTAGATACTTCAATAGAATCATCCGCTGCCTTTACACCTAATAAATCATGAATAATTCCAAATCTTGATCCAGCTCCATAAGCACTCATACTTCCATCATTTGTTAAGATAATTAATGCTTTATCATCTGATGTAGCAGTTACAGCCTTTGCTGCTTCAACTTTTGCTTCAATCGCTTCTATTGCTTCATTAGCTTCCGTTTCTTTATGGAAAATAGATGCTACTATATTCGTATTATATTTAAAATCCTCCATATATTCACTAGAATCTAAAGACACAAAAATAGTTGGAGCTATTTCATTTAATTGATCATAAAAACTTTCCTGTCTTCCACTAATGAAAATAACATCTGGTTCAAAGTCAAAAATTGCTTCTAGATCTGGTTCCTTAATACTTCCTATTGTAGTAGCATCAGAAATACCTGTAAGAAAAGAAGGAGTTTCTCCTGATGGAATAGCTACTTCAACATCAATTCCTAAGGCCTGAATGGTGTCTAAGATACCATAATCCATAACAACAACTTTCTTAACATCTGCAGGAACCGTTACTGTATTTCCCTTAGCATCTGTTACTGTCGTTTCTGTAGCTGTAGTACTAGTAGCTTCATCTTCACTCGACTGTGCAGAAGTTTCCGTACTTATTTCCTCTGTTACATTCGAATTAGTCTTACCATTTTCTTTTGTTGCACATCCTGTTAACATTGCAATTGATAGCACTGATGCAAGTGCTAAAGTTACTATTTTTTTCATAATATCCTCCATATAATTGTTATTATTTATTAAGTTACTCTAATTTCATACACAAAGACTTCAATACCTCTCCTAGAAATCTTCAAATATGAAGTTTGTGTAAGTTTGTAATAAAATGCACATATTAATCATAATATAAGCATATATTCTTACCATTAATTTGATGAATACTGATGTCCATTCCATATACTTCTTTTAATACATCACTTTTTAGAACATTCTTTGTTTCTCCTTCTGCCACAATCTTTCCATCTTTCATTGCTACAATATAGTCTGCATAGCAAGACACAAAATTAATATCATGAATAACCACCATAACTGTCTTGCCTAATTCATCCACTAATTTTCTTATGGTTTTCATAATGTGAACAGAATGATGCATATCCAAATTGTTTAATGGTTCATCTAAGAAAACATACTCTGTATCTTGTGCAATAATCATTGCAATATAGGCCATTTGTCTTTGACCACCACTAAGTTCATCAAGATACCGATCCTGTAAATCTTCTAATTTCATATATGAAATAGCATCATCAACTATCTTCTCATCTTCCTTGGTTAATTTACCGTTGGAATAAGGAAACCTTCCAAAACTAACCAATTCTTTGATTGTTAGTCGAATGTTTAGATAATTGGACTGTTTTAGTATTGATAAACGTTTTGACAGCTCTTTACTTTTCCATTCTTTTAATTCTTTTTCATCAATATATACTTCACCTGAATTTTTACTTAAGGTACGGCTGATAATTGATATTAAAGTACTTTTACCTGCTCCATTACTGCCTATAAAAGCAATAATCTTCCCCTTTGGGATATCTAAATCTACATGATCTACCACATGTTTCTCACCATATTTTTTGCTGATATTTTTTATAGAAATCATACTTTCACCTGCTTTTTATTACTTCTTGCTTTCCTTTAACATTAAGTATATAAAATATATTCCTCCAACGAAATTAATTACCACGCTTATGGTGGTTTCATACTTGAAGACACGTTCAATCATTAATAGTCCACCAAGTAAAAAAATACATCCTAACAAGGTTGAAACTACTATTAAGTTTGAGTGTTTATAGGTAGGTACTATTTGTCTCGCTAGACTTACAAGTAGAATTCCTAAGAAGGTAATCGGTCCCACAAGCACTGTCGAAACGGATATCAAAACAGATATAACCATTAGATTTCTAAGTACCAGACCTTTATAAGATATACCTAGATTAATTCCATGGTCTACACCTAATGATAAAACATCAAGCGAGGAATAATCTTTTATTGTAATTAGAATACAAATAACTACAATCAATACACATAAACCAAATAAATCGCTGTTAATATTACTAAAACTTGCAAACATCTTGCCTTGCAAAACCAAAAATTCATTTGGATCTAATAGGACTTGCATAAAGGTTGATAGCCCACTAAAAAAACTACCCAGTATCATACCAGCAAGTACTAGAAAGTAAACATTTTTACCTTCACCTTTAAACAGTAAGAAAAAGAGTACCCAAGATGCAAACACCATTGCTCCAACGGAAATCAAGAAATTAGTTTGACCTGTCATCATTGCAATTTGTCTTGATCCGAAGAAAAATACGACAACTGTTTGAATAAACATATATAAAGAGTCTAGTCCCATAACACTTGGTGTTAGAATACGATTATTGGTTATAGTTTGAAACACCACCGAAGATGATCCAATACAGTAACTAACCATAAGTACTGCCCCTACTCTTAATAGACGTCTTGGCAAATAAAAATGTATATTCTTTTCGGTTAATCCCAGGAAAAGAAATATTGCTGCCAAACACAATGTCATAAATATTAACATAACTATAATTAATTTAGTTTTTCCTTTTCTATCCTTAAATTTATCTAGCATTCTTATTCCTCCAAAACAGTATTACTAAGAATATGATACTTCCCACAATACTCACTACAACACTGATGGAGACTTCATATGGGTAAATAATTATTCTACCTATAATATCACATATCAGTATAAAGATAGAACCTAATAGAGCAATATCAAAAAGAGTATTCTTAATATTATCTCCCTTATAAATAGCAACAATATTCGGAATAATTAAGCCTAAAAAAGGTATGCTTCCCACTGTTACTACAACAGTTGATGTAATAAAAGCGACAATTACCATACCACCCATAACTACCCGTTTATGATTAAGCCCCAGATTTTGAGAAAAGCTTTCTCCCATACCGGCAATGGTAAATTTATTGGCATATACATAGGCTATAATAAAGAATGGTATTCCTAGATACAACAACTCATATCTACCTTTAATAATCAAAGAGAAATTACCTTGTAACCAAGAAGACATATTTTGCATGATGTCATATTTGTAAGCAAAAAAACTAGTGATAGAACCAACAACATTCCCCATCATCATACCAACTAAAGGTACTATAATAGCGTTTTTAAATTGTAGTTTTGTTAGTAACTTCATAAATAATAAAGTTCCAAAAAGAGCACAGATAAAAGCAACTCCCATCTTAACAAGAGAACTTCTACCTCCAAATAATAATATGGCTATCATCACCCCGAATTTGCACCACTCCATTGTCCCTGTCGTAGACGGAGAAACAAATTTGTTATTGGTTATGGTCTGCATAATTAATCCTGCCACACTTAAGCTTGCTCCTGTTACAATAATACTTATCAATCTTGGTATTCTACTAATTAGTACAAGATTAACGTCATCAGCATTACCAGTGAATATCCCTCGCAAACTAAACTCTTTCACACCTATCATTATGGAAACAATGGATAAAACTATCAGTAAGATAATTAGGAAAATTCTATGTAGCAGAATTCGTTTCATTTTGTTAATCATATCTATCTCCTGTTTTACTTTGTGTGGTAGTTAGTACCAACTAACTGTTTTAGTATGTTAACATAAGAATACTGATACGTCAATTCAAGTAAACGATAAATTATCTCATTAAATTTACTTGTGCTTTTTTCATTGTAAAAAAAAGAGCCTGTTTCAAGCTTTCCCGCTTAAAATAGACTCTTCCTTATTGATATTTGTTTTCATTTATAATACATAATTCAATAAATATTCCAAAATAGAGATCTCTTAATTAGATTGCTGATTTAATATCCGTAATCATATCTATAACTGCTTGTCTAGATGCATCAGCGAATGATTCTTCGCCAAATTTCTCATATCCTGGTTGTTTGTATGCAGCGATAATACCACGAGAAGAATTAATAATTGCTCCTAATCCATCTTTGTTGAAGTAAGGTGCTAAATCAGACGCTTTACCACCTTGTGCGCCGTAACCTGGAACTAGGATATATGTCTTTGGCATAATCTTACGTAGGATTTTACCCATCTCTGGATATGTTGCACCAACTACTGCTCCAACGTAGCTATAAGAATCACCCATGTGAGATTCTCCCCAGCTTGCAACTTTTTCACCAACTAACTCATAAAGTGGTCTTCCATTAACTAATTGATCTTGGAATTCTCCACTTGATTTGTTCGATGTTTTAACAAGAATGAACAGACCTTTGTTTTCTTCTTTACACACTTTTATGAATGGATCAATACCATCTGATCCTAGGTATGGGTTTACTGTAACGAAATCTTCATCAAATCCAGCGAAGGAGTTTTGACCAACTGTTACTTTTCCAAGATGACCTACAGCATATGCCTCTGATGTAGATCCTATATCACCACGTTTTATATCTCCAATAACAATAAGACCTTTTTCTTTACAGTAATCTACTGTTTGCTTGAAAACTTTAAGTCCTTCAATTCCAAATTGTTCATACATAGCTATCTGAGGTTTTACCGCTGGAATTAAATCATGTGTCGCATCAACAATCGCTTTATTGAATTGCCAAATTGCCTCTGCTGCTCCTTCTAATGTTTCACCTTTTTCAGCAAATGCTTTTGCTTTCACACACTCTGGAATGTATCCTAACATTGGGTCTAAACCTACAACAATAGGTGCTCCTAAGTGTTCAATTCTATTAATTAACTTGTTAATCATGGTTTATAAATCCCCTTTCATATCCTATGCTTGATAAACAACTTGACCATTAACTAAAGTGTACAGTATCTTACCATATACTTTCTTGCCATGGAATGGTGTATTCTTGCCTTTAGAAACAAAATCTTTTGTATCGATTATATATTCTTCATTCGGATTAGCAATTACAATATCTGCAATTGCTCCTTCCTTTAATGTTCCCTTGTTAATTCCTAACACTTTCGCTGGATTAAGACTCATCTTCTCAACAAGTTGTCTTGGAGTAAGATAACCTGTCTTAACAAGCTCGGTCATTGTTATAGCGAAAGCCGTTTCTAAACCAACAATACCAAAAGGAGCTTCTTTCATTGATTTCTTCTTCTCATCTTCACCATGAGGAGCATGATCAGTTGCAATTACATCAATTATATTATCTCTTAATGCTTCTTTTAGTGCTTGTACATCTTCTTTGCTTCTTAATGGAGGATTCATCTTATAATCTGCATCATCTTCAACAATATCCTCATCTGTTAAGGCAAAATGATGAGGGCAAACTTCAGCTGTAACTGGTAAACCTTCCTCTTTTGCTTTTCCAACCATCCATGCACTGTCTTTTGTAGAGCAATGACAAAGATGTAACTTAGCACCAGTTTCCTTTGCTAATAAAATATCTCTAGCGGCAATAATATCTTCTACCGCATTCGTAATTCCTGGCATTTCTAATTCTTCTGCCTTCTTACCAGCATTCATAACTCCACCTTGTACGAGACTCTTGTCTTCACAATGAGCAAGTACAACGATTCCTTCTTCTTTTGCAATAGTCATAGCTTTTCTATATAAGGCAGTATCCATTACAGATTTACCATCTTCACTAATTGCTACCGCGCCTTCTTTAACCATACCCGCAATATCTGCAAGATCTTGACCAGCTTGTCCTAATGTTACAGCACCTACTGGCAATATATTAACAACAGCATCTTTCTTAGATTTTTCACTTAGATATGCTACCATCTTGGCACTATCTATAACAGGATTTGTGTTAGGCATTGGACAAATACTTGTAAAACCTCCATGTGCTGCTGCTAATGCACCAGTCTCAATCGTTTCTTTGTATTCAAAACCTGGTTCTCTAAGATGAACATGCAAATCAATAAATCCTGGCATGACATAACAATCTGTTGCATCGATAATTTGGTCTGCATCATGTGTTATATTCTGTCCGACCTGTGCAATATAATTGTCTTTTATTAGTAAATCGCAAATCTCTTCTTTATCCGTCGCAGGGTCAATTACATACCCATTCTTAATAAGTATCTTCAAGGGAACCACCTTTCTATATTAACAACAAGTTACTCTAAACCAGCACAATCTATATCGCTTAAAACATCTTGGTTATCAATATACTGTTCAAATTCTTCTTTAGTAATCCATTTATAATTATGTAGCTCTTCTGACAATAACACATCTTCCATGCCAGTTAAACATAGATAACTAATTCCAATGGTGTACGTATCTCCGGCCATAAAAGACCACGTATATAGGATTCGATCAATCTGTACGCATAATCCTGTATCTTCAGCAATAATTCGAACAACCGCACGATCAGGTGATTCGCCAAAATTGATTACACCATCTATAAATCCCCATTGATATGGATCTTGAATTCGGTCATCAAACCATTTTTCAACAATAAGATACTTGTCTAGACTTTTTACTATACCCTTAACAATAATTCTATATTTATCCATCCCAACATCCTCCTTCAGTCTTTTTCTTAGTTATTATAACATACTCATACCTAATCATCAAACCATAGAATGAATTTGTTTATACCTATTCAAAGTCCCCTAAAAACTTGGTGGATTTATAGCAATTTCACCATGACTATAACATATTTATAGCATCTCTATAGTAGTGTGTTTCTTAAATGTTTCTTCACCAAACATCAGCATGTATATTGCTTTCAGTTCTTCATATAACTGTGTATCATCTCCATCCCAACGTAATGGTAGATATAATATATCGAATTCTACTCCAAAAACAGAAGAACGTATTGTTACTTTTCTAAGACCATTCTTCTCATAAAAGGCAATTCTTCGTTCTCTTTGTATTTTTTCCTCTTCATTCTTAGCTGTACGTACTGTTTCTACTTCAATAATATACCCTTGTGAAATCTTATCTTCCTGCTTAAGCATCTCTAGTAATGTTGAGCCATATCCCTTACTTCTATATTTACGATTACTTGCAAAATAATCTAGTAATTGAAAACCACTGTCTTTATTATACATGAACAAAGCATATGCCAATAATTCTTCCCCTTCATACAATCCATAGATAGTATAAATCCCTCGTTCCATATAAGATTGCATCATTGATAATGATTTTAATTCACTCTTTGGGAAATCATGTTCTAGATGATTTTCGTATAAATCGATAAGTTGTTCAATATTAATATTCTTTACTTGCATTTTTTCCTCCAGTATAAAAATCAATTAATTATTTTCTATAACCTGCAAGACTACTGCAGGGATTATAACTTTGTTTTGTTTCCAAATTATATTAAATTGTGAATGACTAACAGGTGCATCCTCATTATAATAAACTTTACTTTCCTCACCATTATACTTCCCCTTAGTAGTTATATTATATACTAAGAATCTTAATAATTCAAATACGGACACCAACGTTTCTTCATATCAAAATTCATCTTTTTAATTACATTTTATCACAATAACTTGTCAAAACGACAAATCTATACTATACTTAACTTATGTTTGCAACACGTATTTACGTAACATTTATTCCTCTTATTTAATAAGAATCTTATTTTAATAAGTATCTTATCTTAAAGAATGGAGGAACTTCTATGAAATCAATAAAAAAATCTTGTATCACGCACACGAAACAATCACTTGTTATTCTTGCACTGCTCGCATTATTCACCACCACACTCTTTCATACTCAATCTCAACATATTCATGCAAAAACCACTTCAGATAGTACGTATCCTTTCATAATTCTCACAAGTTATGACGAAACTCTTGCAATTGGTGATAGCATATATGTAGTAGCATTTACTTCCACGGGCGCTAGGGCTACTTGGAAGAGCAGTGATTCTAAAATTGCATCTGTTAATACATACGGAAAAGTACTTGCCAAAAAATCAGGCACAGTCACAATAACCGCGAAAATAAACGGTGCGGAATCTAGTTGTAAGATAACAGTCAATAAAACCACAATATCCTTGAATGAAACAAACATCTCATTAGAGCATGGCGAAACATTTTTATTAAAATCAAGTACCTCAACCGGTGCACCTGTAACTTATAAGGCTAACAAAAAGAGCATCGCTACCGTTGATCAGAACGGATTAGTTACTGGTATGAAGCCTGGTGAAGCAATTATCACTATAACGGCAGATGGTACTAGTGAAACTTGCAAAGTTAAAGTCAAATCTCCACAAGTGTCTTTGAATAAGACAACTCTGTCTCTATATCGCGGCCAAACTTATCTTCTAAGTGCCAATGTATCTTCTAATCTAACTCCCAAATGGAAAACTAATAAGAAAAGTGTAGCTATCGTTGATGAAACTGGTAACGTAACTGCCCTCAAGCACGGAACGGCCCTCATATCTGCTACAATCGATGGTGTTACAAAGACCTGTACCGTGATTGTTAATTCACCAACCATTGAATTAAGTACAACGACATTATCATTATTAGTCGATCAGACTACAACACTCTATGCAACGGTATCCTCCGGGAATACTCCCGTATGGTCTTGTAGTAATTCTAATGTTTTAGAAGTAACCAGCAATGGTACAATTACAGCATTAAAAAAAGGTACTGCCTACATCTATGCCTCTGAAGATGGTACCAAAGTCAAATGCAAAGTTATAGTTACAGAACCTAAGAAATAAATATTAAATAAAAAGAGGAATAAATGTTGCAAACATTCACTCCTCCTATCTTCCGTATTTTATTCAACAAGAAACTAAGACATCTATAATTGTTTTGTCTTTTTCTTTGAGCATAATATTACACAAACCAAAATACCGCAGATTCCTGTTATTAAAAATAATGTTCTAATTGAGATGCATTTGGCTAGTACTGTTATTAAGAAAGAAACAACAGGGATAGCTGCCACACAAGCAGCATTTAGCAACGCCCCAGCTCTTGCAAGATATGTCTCTTCTACCCTCTTCATAAACTCTACATTAGTCAATGTCGTCAAAAGGCTTACACATATGCCAACCAAGATAGTACCAACTAATACAATAATATACATGGCAACAGCATTATCCGAAACACATCCCGCTAAAATTAAAACTATGTAATAGAAACCAATTGAGTAACCTCCTAGACTTACGATTACTCTTTTACTCAACTTATCAACCACGAATGGGTAGAGTACTGATCCAACAATCATACCTATGCTTATTGTAATACCAATAACAGAAAGCATATATTCCGATGAATGTAAAATTTGACTTATCAAAGGTGCTTGTAGACTGTTAAAAGGGACTAATATAGCATTCAAGAAAATTGCTAGCACTACAAAATACATAATTGATTTCCTATCCCTTACATATAGAAATCCTTCTTTCACATTCTCTAGATATACTGAAGCTTGTACCTTAATTTTAGCTTGCTTCTCTTCTTTCACACGCATCGTCATGATAATCAATGCGGATAAGAAGAAAGTGACAGCATCTGTATAGATAGCAACAGTAATTCCAAACTTTCCAATGATCACTCCTGCAATACCAAGTCCAACTAACTCCATAATACTACATAGACTTGAATTCAGCGATAACCCATACTCATAATATTTCTTATCAAGAATCTTAGGTAATAGGGCTGTTGAAGCAGGTCCCCGGAATGCTTCAGCTGTTGATATAAGCACCGTCATAATTAAGATTATCCAACGATTTGTAAATCCCAATATCATTGACGTTGCAATAAATGTTACACATAAGCCACGAATAATATCTGTAAGTACCATAATTCTCTTCTTATTCTTACCTTCTATTATAGCTCCTGCGAAAGGTTGTATGAATATCGTAGGTATACGATTCACACCAAATATAATAGCTGACCATGCTGCACTTTGTGTAACTTGATAAACTAGCCATGTTAAGGCAATAGAATCCACCGAATCCCCAAAACGATTAATTAGTGCTGCTATAATATTTTTCATATAATTTTTTTGTTTTAGAATAACTCGATATCCCACTTTTTGCTTCTCTTCCGCTATATTTTCATCCATCTTCATCATTCCTTTACTTTAGTTTATTGTACAATTAGAAATTTAATCATTTACAAATAATACCATAACAAAGAATAATGTGTCAATAAATACCGTGATATCACATTTTAAACAAAACAAAATAGCCATTTTACATAAAAAAATTAATTTTAAAGATACTAAAAGGGTAAATATTAAATTTATTAATTTGAATACGAGAGGAGAATGTTATGTCACTCAATACTAATCATAGTTTAAGAAAAGATCAAGTAATTCCTCATAGCCCATCTAAAGGTGTAGTTACAGAAAAAACTGCTGATGAAGCAGGATATACTACAAACGGTTATACCGAAAACAAAACAACAAATGCATATAAAAATAGCCAAAATACTAATAACTCAAAATATAAATAACTACACTTATTTTTTCGATAATTAATAAAAGGTTGTTGCAAAATTATTTTGCAGCAACCTTTTATGGTTCAAGTGTTAAAAGTTCATAATTCTGATGAACTATTCTGTTGTTCTCATACGTTCTACTAAGCTCTTACGCACCATACTCTTATATACGATTGCTGGCAAGCCCATACCTAACAGTATGAATACTGGTGCTAACGCTAATATAGCACTGATACTATATTCATATTGATAAAACCAAAACATGCTCTCGAAGGATTGTAACACCACCACATTTACAATACTTCCGATCATAACTGCTGCTATGAGTGCTGCACCCGTATAGAATAAACCTTCTATGATTACCATCTGGCGAAGTTGCTTTCCCGTCATTCCAATACTTTGTAAAACTGCAAATTCTCTTTTTCTAGTCTGGATACTAGTGATCATTGTATTCACAAAATTCAAAATTCCTATGATTGTTATTACAACAGTAACGCCACCACCCACAAACAAGAACATATTCTTATAATTACTGAATTCATCTCCCATGAGTTTCTTTGATTCAAAGTCCATATCCTTTTCAACATTATTCGTATAGCTACTTATGAACTCATCCATCTCATTAATCTTAGTATCATCGACATCAAGCATGTATGTCATTGTTGTGGAATCTCCCGAATCTTTCAGGTATAATTTACTTGGTAAAGCAAACTGTGGAATACCATAACTACGTGTACTCATGGTATTTGGCATCATCATAGTTGCGACAATTGTATACTCTACATCATGTGATTTCTCTTCAATTAAGTTATTGTCTGCATCATAATCCAATTCATCAACATAACGAATTGTTAACTTTTCGCCTACATTTTTTATTTTAATTTTTGTGTCTGGATTTCCATAGTCATCTTCACTAACAATCTGGATAATTCCCTTCACGGTAGAATCTTCAATCTTAGACAATTCACCTTCGACTAATGTCATCTTCTCCAATGGATAATCATCTAATCCATATAGGCAAATTGCCCAAAATATCTCATCAGCACCCTCTGAATCAAAAAGACTCTTAATATATTCCACATACTCAGAACCACCCCATCTTGCGCAATATTCTACTAATTCATCTTGCGTAAATCTTGCTTGTGCTATTCCATTTCTTTGATAAACACGGCCGCTTCTGGTTGTATATCCATTCGACTCTACTTCACTAATAAAACTTTCACTAATCATGTTATCATCACTACCAAAATTGGTTTGAAAATATTTTGCACTACCAAGTAAATAATCCGAAATAACGAATCGGTCCAGCAAACGATTCATACTAAAACCATTTGTAAAAGAGAAAATTGTATTGAATAACACTAAACTTAATGTTAAAGAGATAATAACTAATGCTGTCTTACCTTTGTTCCTTCTAACATTCGCAAATGCCATTCTATAAATTCTAGTTCCGTGCTTTCCCTTCTTCTCTTTCTTCCCCTTTTTATCAACGGACTGGCTTCCTTCTGAATATCTCACAGCCTCAATAGGTGATACCTTCGCTGCCATCTTTCCCGGCCTACTACAACTAATCATTACTGTTAGTAAAGCAAACAAGGCAGATCCAATGAAGATCCAAGGATTAAATGTAACATAAGTCGTCTTATTCGATAAACTTGATACAATCATCTTAACAAATGAATTTCCTAGTAAGTATCCTAAACACAATCCAATTGGTATACCGATAATTGATAGCATAATTCCCTGATAGCGAATAATTCTTTTGATTTGTCTCTTCGTTGTTCCGATTGTCTTCAATAATCCGTAGAAATGGATATCATTCATAACCGAGATCCCAAATATATTGTAGATAATCAGATAACCAATGAATATGATAAACCCTAAACCTGCTATTAAAGCAATTGCCATCTTTACTTGTTCACCATTCTCATAATGAGTTGAAGTATACGCCCAGTTTACACCGTAATCCAAAAAATTATCGGCAGAACTATCGTCTATTGTGTATCCATTATCTTGTGCAATCGTTTGAAGACTTTTCTCAATATTATTGGAACTAGCAAACATCATGTCAAGTGACCACGTGCCAAACATATTGTAATCTAATGAAGTGTCATATCCATCTAATTTCTCTAAAACATACTCCTTTGATAGCCACACTTCACTTGCCTGTGCTACCGGGTCCGTCTCCCAGAACCCACTTAACGTGAAAGTATCCTCAATCTCCTTACCTGCGAAAGTATAATGCAGAGTAATCTGTTCCCCTACCTTATAAGGTACCCCAAGTAAATCAAGTACTGCCGTATCCATAGCTACTTCGTTCTTTTCTCTTGGCATTCTCCCCGTCGTAGGATTACAAAAGTACATCTTGGCTGCGGTATCTGTGCCATAACGCATCTCAACTTGTCTCTTTGTGAAAGGTTCTTCACCTGGCATCGCTAACATTACACTATAACCGAATTCCTTCACTAGTGGATGCTTTGATAACTGCTCTACCTGTTCCATCGTAAGATACTTAAATCCTCCATGAGAGGAGCCTCCTACCATACGCATCGTCTGTTGTTGCGATGTATAATTAAGAGAGATTATTACTGTGAATAAGGTTGTAAACAATATCGTTGTTAATACTATCGCTAATATAGCCACCATATTTCTGGTGCGATTTGCCATAAATGAGCGAAACGAAAGTCTTCTTACCGCTTTTTGATTCCTTACCTTGTACATGTTTGCCCACCTCCGACAATTTTACCATCTTCGATTCGGATAATACAATCTGCCAACTGTGAGATTTCCTCGTTATGTGTAATCATAACGATGGTTTGCTTGAATTTAGCTGTTGTAACTTTTAACAAGCCCATAACATCCATGCTGGTTTTGCTATCTAAGTTACCGGTTGGTTCATCCGCTAGAATAATTGCCGGTTTTGAGGCAAGCGCTCTTGCTATTGCAACTCTTTGTTGCTGTCCTCCTGATAGATTATTCGGAAGACTATTTAACTTCTTCTCTAGTCCTAATGTCTTGATAATATCATTCACATACGAATCATCAACTTTGTTTCCATCTAATTCAATTGGTAAAACAATGTTTTCATATACATTTAACACAGGCACTAAGTTGTAATTTTGAAAGATAAATCCAATCTTTCTTCTACGAAAGATTGTTAACTCTTCATCTTTTAATGTAAAGATCTCTTTCCCGTCTACTGTCACACTTCCACTGGTAGGACGATCTAAACCTCCTAGCATATGTAATAGTGTCGATTTACCACTTCCTGAAGTTCCTACTATTGCAGTAAAACTTCCCTTTGCTATTGATAAATTCACTCCATCAAGTGCTCTTACTTCACTCTCATCTTTACCATAATATTTTAATAAGTTCGTTGTCTTTAAAATCTCCATATTCAAACCTCCCAAATGATATCCTATTTGAATATAATAGTACACATTACGTATACGATACATATTCGATACATACAAGATACCACTCTCTTCTTACTACATTCTTTCTGAAATCTAACAGTTTAGAAAGATTTTGGTACTAGCAAGGAATAAACACAGAGAATGTTGGCTCTGTTCCAGGTTTCACCTTAATATATCCACCTTGCAGCGTAACAATCTCTCTTGCAAGATATAAACCCAAACCAACGCCGTCTTCATCCCTAACATTATCCGAGCGAAAGAATCTACCGAATATGGCATTCACTTCTTCTGGTTTCACGCCAATTCCTTGATTTGTAATATCGATACGATAGAACATAGGATATTTGACTCCAACAATCTTAATAATGGTCGTTTCATCAGCATACTTGATTGCATTATCAACTATATTAAACAATGCTTCTTTCGTCCACTTAGCATCTATCTGTAATGAACACGGTTCAATCTCTTTGGTAATTGTGATTTCTCTATTCTTTGCTTTCAATTCACATTGGTCACATATCTGTTCTAATAAATCTTCTATACTATAGTTACTTGGCTGAAGCGCCACAACTTTCGTCTCTAATCTTGAAGATTTCATCAATGCTTCAATTAAGAAATTAAGTTTCTGTGACTGCTCACGTAATCGAAGTACATATTCTTTGCTATCCTCTGGCAACTCTTGTTCTGACAACAATTCCGTATAGATAGATATATTAGAAATAGGAGTTTTCGTCTGATGTGAAATATCCGAAATGGTTGTTTTAATACAATCTCGTTCCTTTTCTAATTGCTTAGAAGTGGTAATGGAGTGAGCAATCCACTCCTTCATCTGCCCTTCTACCGCTGATAGCTTCGTTTCATCATAACAGGATTCTGTAAATGTTCCGTTCTTTGCCTCTAATAGCATATTTGAGATATGATTCAATACACTTCTTGCTCTACAGATTTCTAAAACATACAGCACTAAAACAACAAGTAAGATGATAGTAAGTGCTAATATAATAAATGTATCGCACATAACGATTCCCCTTTTATTTCTATTTTTCCTATTAACTCATTCTCCCTTACATTACCCATGTATAACCAATTCCATATACAGTCTTTATATAGTGCACTTTGTCATCCTTATCTTCTAGTTTGTCCCGTAGCCTCTTCACCGTTACCGAAAGTGCATTCTCATCTACATACTCCGCTCCATCTGTCCAGATTCGGTCCACTAAATTAGCACGACTTAAGGTAATTCCTTTATTCTCAACTAGAATCCGCAAGAGCTTTTGTTCTGTTTTACTTAGTTCAATAGCTATACCATTCTTCTCATATCTCATATTCACAAAGTCAAATGCAAAGGGACCGCTCCTCATAATTTCAGAATGATTTACTTGTTTCTTTCTCAACTGTGTATTTACTCTTGCTCGTAAAACCATTAAACTAAATGGTTTTGATATGTAATCATCTGCCCCCATCTCTAACCCTGCAACAATATCAGTTTCCAAATTATTCGCCGTTAGCAGAATAACGGGAACAAAGGAATGTGCTCTGATACTTTGCAAAATATCAAAACCATTCCCATCTGGTAGATTCACGTCTAATATTATAAGAGAAAAGCTCTCCTTTTCCCATAAATCCATTGCTTCTTTACAACAATATGCTTGCTTAAATGTTAACTCCTCCGACTTAAGTGCAAGGGTAATCCCCCTACTCAAAGCCTTATCATCTTCAACAATTAATATTTGATTCATCGTATACTCCGTACTTAATATTCTAATCTATTACCTATCTACTTCTATAAATACTATCAATTTTAATCAATCCTACCAAATCTGTCTAATGGCCATATTCTTAAAATAGCCTTACCTTTAATAAGATTTCTAGAGATTGGTCCAATATAATCTGCACGACTATCGTCACTATCGTTTCTATTATCCCCCATTACAAAATACTCATCATCGCCAAGGGTAAGTGGTTCTTCAGCAATTCCACCCTCTATAATCGGCTCCTTACCATAATTTTCTTCCAAAACCTCTCCATCAATATAAATCTCCCCATCTTTGATCTGAATTGTCTCGCCTGGTAAGCCAATTACTCTCTTAATAAAATATTCATCAACATCGTCGCCATATGGCATAAGGATAACTATATCAAATCGTTTAGGATCTGAAAATTGATAGGATAATCTCTCAACCATTAACTGCTCTTCATCATGTAAAGTGTTTTGCATTGACGTTCCATCAACAATTGTTCGCTCAATTACATAAGCAGGTATCACTCTCCATAGGACAATGAATATACATACATAAATCAGAAGTTCTTTCAGAAAGCTACCTTTCTCTTTCTTTTTCTCTTCCTGTAACGCTGAATTACTTTCTTCACTATTCTCAATCTCATTAATTTGTTCTATATTGTCATCATTTGTCTGTTTTATTTCATCAATTTTTTGTTCTTTGGCTGTACTCATCTGACTCCCTCCTTAATTCTGTCATCATAGACATTTACAATCTTTGTATTGAATAGATTAATTATAACAACCTATCCAGTATTATGCTATATTAAATTCAATTTGTTTTAAGGCTTAAACTATTCTTAAGATTTATTATTCACATCAACTTAATATAATTAATTAAAATACATATTTTACTTTATATAATAAACGATTTATCATTTTCCCAAATAAAATTTCTCATTTTTTGACAAATGTGCTATTATATATACGTAACCATTAAATATCTATATCAGAAAGCTGGTGATTCTAATGGAACAATACGACGCTTCTACAGAATTATGGGATCAAGTATATTCCGAATGTGAACTCGTAGACATAAGTGGTGGAAAACTCAAAGTAGAACCAACCTTTGATGCTTGCCTAAGAATATTCTCACAGAATACGCACCGCGTACTAGATTATGGCTGTGGTACTGGTGATATCTTATTCCAATGTGCTGATTTTGACTATCTTACATATGGAATGGGTATGGACCGTTCTGAAGTTGGGATACATTACGCTGAGAAGATGGCACATCTAAATCATTACCGCCACCTGGATTTTGTAACTGGTGATATCGATAATCTAAAGCAGATGGACGATGAAAGCTTTGATGGTATCATACTCTCTAATGTGCTAGATGTCACTCCAAAAGACATTGCACATACAATCTTTACTGAAATCACAAGAATACTCCAATCTGGAGGTTACCTTTTTCTTAAATTAAATCCTTACATAGACAAAGATGAACTCATACAACTTGGATTCACTCCAATCGGCGATAACCTCTACGCAGAAGATGGCGTATTAAGACTTCGTGAATTAGATACGCCGACTTGGTATCGTATCTTAGAAGAATCGTATGACGTAGAACGTTATCTAGAATTCCCTTACCCTTGGCAAGAGGGCATGAACCGACTATTTCTATTAAAAAAGAAATAAAATAACCAAAAGACGATTGCCTTGTGTATAACACATTCGCTATCGTCTTTTTCTTAAAGATAATCAAACAAACTCATCTGCTCTATATTAACCTTTGTTTCAAATTGCTTCATGTAAGAAAACAAAACATCACTTCCACATATAATTCCATACTTCTGACATTCCTCTTTTAATATTCTCATCAACTTGTCATTATTAGGGCTAGTAATCATATATTGATTGCCATACATGTTGATATATCTACTTTTCATTCCAGGAAAATGTTCATCTAATTTCTTATAAAAATACTCTCGATCCCCTTCTCGCAAAGTAACTCCCATATCCCACAACAAAATTCCATACACCTTTGCTTCTACACAATACTTAATCAACCCTCTTATATTCTCTTCTGTATCATTAATAAATGGTAATATTGGAGTCATCCAAACAATTGTTGGAATATCATTATCTCGCATAATATTAAGCACTTCAGCTCTTTTACTTGTGACGCATACATTAGGCTCTATAATTTTACAGAGCTCATCATCATATGTTGTCATAGTCATCTGCACAACACATTTTGTCTTCTCATTAATACTTTTAAGCAAATCTAAATCTCTAAGAATAAGATCTGATTTTGTCTGGATGGCAAGTCCATATTCGTACCGATCTATTAACTCCAAGCATTTTCTCGTATGTTGTAATTTACTTTCTATATGAATATACGGATCTGACATTGCACCCGTTCCAATCATTCCTTTGTTTCGCTTGCGTGCCAATGTCTTTTCCAAAAGTTCAACCGCATTCGCCTTCACTTCGATATCTTCAAAATCATGTTGCATATTATAGCATGTACTCCTAGCATCACAATAGATACAGCCGTGAGAACAACCTCGATATAGATTCATACCATTACTTGGCGATAAGATTGCTTTTACTTCTTTATAATGCATAATCTCTCATTCCTTACATCAGCTTTTTTATATTTAAAATATACCTTACTAAACCTGACACAGTATGTCATATTTAATAAGGTATATGATAGTTAACTATTATTTCTTTCCCCATAGAAGAATCTCATATCAAGTATATTATTACATCTATGTATCTAGTTTACCCAACTCCAAAACTTCTCGGATGTGTGCCATTATATGATCATAACCTTTTTCTCCATGTGGTACAAGGCAATTCGTACAATCCTTAATTCCCTTATCATTATATCTAAAGTTCCCCCCACATTGATCCTTTAATGCATATAAAGGGCAGTAGCAAAACAAACAATTAAATTTGTCTGGATTGTTCGTCTTATGGCATGGGAAGTATTCGCACTTTCTGTTTTGAGAAAATTTATAATGTTCCATTACATAACTCCTTTTTTATTACTTGAAAGTAATTGTGAAACTTTTTCAATGACGACAAACATATCAATGTGTTTTATGTCTGTCGTTACAATTGATTATACCACACAATTACCGAATCTCATAGGACATACTGTTCTACATTGATTGTAGTCAACGGAATCAGGTCCATGTAATACTCCAGAAGGGCAATTCTTAACACATTTATTGCAATTAGGTAAACAGAGCATTTCAGCATATGAATCCGAATCAACCTCAATATTGGTCAAAACACATCCTAACGTCAATCGATTACCATATGACTGATTCATAAACAAAGTATTCTTACCCAATGTACCTAAGCCCGCTTGTACTGCTACATACTTCATTGATAACAGACCGCGTCCCTCAAGGCGTTCTTTATCCCTGTATTCGTAAGGTCCATCTGCCGGAATCGGAACCGCTACTCCACCATATGAGCTCTCAATCAATAATGCAATTTTATAGGCTATCTCATCGACTTTACTACATACATCATCATTAAAATGTCCATATATGGAGCTTGAATTTACCATATATAACCCTTTAGGCAATGATACACCGAATGCTACTACACTTTTACAATCGGAATAGATATCACATGGATGTAAACCACTCTGTGCGTCTTCGAATCTCTCGATATTTGCGAATCCACATACTTGAGCGCCATAATCGATAATGATTTTTCTCAGATATTCTTTCGATAAATTATTTAATACAAGAAACCTATCATCTTCATTACTGTTATATTCCTTATTCATATACTACTCCTTCCGTAAACTCTTTTAGTAACACTTAATAATCATATATCAAAAGAAGTATCCAGATGTTGCTTCCTTATTACAACTTCTAGATACTTCTAATAACCTTATTACTTAATTCAAAAATGGTGCTATCTCAAGAATAGATTTATACCCTTCCTTTTGTACAAGAATATCAGCAATTCTATGTAGGCATTCTTTTGAAAGAAAAGGATATAACCCGATGCATTCCGATACATTTCCATCATTGATAACTGTATTCACCAACTTCTCTAACACTTCTCTACTAATGAAAGGTGCAATACCAATCAAACAATTTATATCCTCTTTCACATTGATGTCACATGCGATATCATCTAAGATGTTTTTATTCAAAAACGGTGCTAATGTAATTAATATCGTTAAATTAAAAGATAATTCATTTTCTTTAATTAGCTTATCTAAATAATCTTGTTCAAGATATGGTGCTAAAGCAACTACATTATTTGCATCAATGGATATATTTTCTTTAAGAACCTTTTCAACTATTTCCTTCGTTTTATCTGGTTTTATTAAAGGAGCAATCTCACTTACCTTATCAAGATCTACTACTAGTTCTCCATCATCTTCATTAAGTATCTTTTTAATCGTCTCTGTTTCTGCTGAGCTCCCCAGCAATTCATCAATAGTACAGTTTAATATATTGGCCAATTCCTCTAGCTTTGAAATATCAGGCATAGAATTTCCTCGCTCCCAACCTGATACGGCTTGATAACTTACTCCTATCTCATCTGCAAGATTTAACTGTGTTAAATTTCTCTTTAATCGTAATTCTCGAATTCTTCTTCCTACTTCTAATGTTTCAAACATGTGAATCCTCCTTCAGACTTAATTATAATTTCGTTTGTGATTACATCGAAACTATAACAAAGGCATACGATAAAAGCTATCAAGCAATTCTTTAGTTGAATAATTGATTACTCAACTGTTACTTGTTATTACTAAGCAACTCATCTAACACTTGAAAATATTCCTCGAATGTTTTCTTACAACAATCTGGATTATCTATAATTATTCCTTCACTCTTAAGTCCTAATAGAGAAAATGCCATAGCTATACGATGATCTTCATACGTCTCAATTATGGATGGCTTGATCTCACCTGGCGTAATCATTAAATCATCACCTTCTTCAATGCAATTAATACCAGCACGATTAAGTTCATTAACAATCGCTGCCATACGGTTACATTCTTGTAAACGAATATGACCAACATTGTGTATTACAGTAGGTGTAGTTGCATATGCTGCTAAAACAGCCATCGTCATAGTTTGGTCAGAAAAGTCATTCATATTAATGTCTATCCCCTTGTAAACTCCATCTTTGGGTCCTGTAACATTAACGCCGTCTTCTTTCTCTTCTACCTTGCAACCTAACAACTTTAAAACTTCAAGAAACTTCATATCTCCTTGCATGGAACTATGCCATACATTCTTAACTGTAATGGAACCTCCTAATAACGCGGCAATTGCATAGAAATAACATGAAGCTGATACATCAGGTTCAATATAATAATCACCTACAACTACCTCTTGGCCTCCAGAAACTGTATATACTTCACCATCAAAATCGACCTGTGCTCCAAACTGTTCCATCATCTTTCTGGTTATACGTATGTAGGCTCCGTCTTTTTTCTCACTTGTTATCTTAATTCTTAGACCATTCTTAGTTAGAGGTGCCACCATAAGTAACGCACTTAAAAATTGTGTACTCTTACTAATATCCATCGTTACATCTTTACAAGTTCCTCCATTACCAATAACTCTAGCTGGTAAGAATCCATCTTCTTCAAGGAATGTAAACGATGCTCCCATCTCAGTTAATGCATCGAATAATGGTTTCATCGGTCTTTTCTTCATCTGTTCAGAACAATTTATTATATATTCACCATCAGATAGTGCTAACAGAGCTGTCAAAAATCTAGCTGCGGTTCCTGCACTACCAACATTGATGGTACCTGTCTTATTAGGAATATTGCCTCCAGTACCTTGCATCGTAACTGTTTTATTCAATTCATCTATCTGTAACTTAAAACCTAACTGTTCTAAACTCATAAGAAAATGTCTAGAATCATCGCTAAAAAGCACACCACTTAACTTGGAATCTTTCTTTGATAATGTTGCTAACAACAATGCTCGGTTAGTCATACTCTTAGATCCTGGTACTTTAACAACACCACTAATTGGCTTATTTTGTTTTCTGCATCGGTATATCTTATTATTAGTATTATTAATATTCATTTTCTTTTCCTATTTCTTCATTATACTTTATCACTTTACTTTACGACATTACTATAATAATATATAATTTCTTACTTTACAACCATTTTATTTTATAAGTGTAATTACCTCTGTTTAATAAAAAAGAAATTCCAGTGATAATCAATCTGGAATTTCTTTTTTTATCTTTATTAATAACAAAACTTATCTACTAAATCAGGTGCTGTGTCCTATCTATATGACTAATGATGGTGCTGTATATACACGAGTACTTAATTCATTATCTAACATGAATAGTCCCTTAGCATCACCGCCGAATAGGTCATATCTTTTGATATTATCGCCAGCATTCTTCTCTTCTTCACCTTGTTCCTTAACAAACCAATCTAAGAACTGAGTCGTACGGAAATCATTCAATTTATAAGCCTTTTCATATATGTTATGTATTGAACTAGTTATAGACTCCTCATGTTCTAATACTTTTACTAATGGCTCACGAAAATCATTGTATTTATCAAAATTAGCAGCAATTCCAGCTGAGTGAACTGATTCACCATTATTTAATAAGTACTTTCTAAATAAAAGTGCATGATCTAATTCTTCTTGTGCCTGTATATAGAACCAATTTTCAAATCCATTTAAACTCTGATCTGCAAAATAATTTGCAATATCTAAATATAAGTAAGAAGAGTAAAATTCTTTGTTTATCTGCTCGTTAAGTAATTTAACAATCTCTTGGTTAAGCATGATGACACTCCTTCTCTTTCTACTACTTTCAATAGTCTACATAAAACATACATTAGCTATTAATTCATTATTGATAATCTTTTTTCCATAATCCATGAAGATTACAATATTCATATGCTCTTACTAATTTATCATCGTCTGTAAGTGCAAATGTAGCTGATGGTTTATCATTTGGTTTAAGTTCTTTACGTTGTCCACCTTTTTCAGTCTGGATATATATCCAACCAATGTAATGTTCCTCTATCATAGGATGCGCTACTGAACCAACATCAACTGTAACTTGATTTCCTTCAACAGTAATTACTGGTACATGCTTTTCTGTTGCTGCATCTGTAGTATTAGGTACTAACTCTGTCATCTTTTCTCCACAGCATGTTATCGGTGCACCTGAACGTTTCACAAACGAAATAATATTACCACAATGCTTACAAATATAAAACTTTTGTTCTTCTCTTTCCATAATTATATCCTCCATTTTACTATTTTATATCAAAAGATAAACAAACTCTTTTAATAACTGAAAATATTAATATCTATGTAAAGCTATCTAAAATTATAACTCAACTTCGAATTAATTACAATATTCTCTATATGAAAACTAAGAGGATTTATAAATTTTTAAGACTTTTCTTTATATTCGGCTCTAAATTGCTCTAGCAATAGTTGCTGCCTCTGCTGTCGCATTAAGTGCTCTTCTAGCACGAACAGCATCTCCAATAACATGATATGCAATTCCTTGCTCATTACAAAAAGACGCAATGTCATCAAAATTACGAGCCTTTGCACCAATGGCAACAACTACATAATCACAAGGTATACTCTCAGTGCGTCCTTCTTTTTCCACAAGAACAGCATTTGCTAAAATCTCAGTACATGTAGCACCAGTTACTGTTTGAACACCTGCGTGATAGATATTTTCCATTACTGTAATTTTACGAAGATCACCTAAATCTTTGCCTACCTGATCAAGCATCTCTACAACAGTAATCTCTTTAGCCTTTCCTTCAAGATATTCTGCAACCTCAAGTCCTACAAGGCCTCCACCAATAATAACTACTTTTCCATCTAACGGTACAGTTCCCTCAAGTACATCATGAGAGTTAGTAACATGTGGTAATTCTGCTCCAGGAATATGAAGTTTCATTGGCGCTGCTCCAATTGCAATAATTACATCTTGTGGTGCTTCCTTCTCAATTACTTCAGTAGTAATAGGTGTTGCTAAACGTATCTCGATACCTTCTCTTTTTGCTTGTTCTCCCATCCAGATAGCAGCTTCTTTCATTTCTTCTTTCCTTGGCGCAGCTCCTGCCAAGACGAATTGTCCACCCAAATGCTCTGCTGCTTCACAGACAATCGGATGATGTCCTCGTCTCTTAAGGGTAATTGCTGCTTCAAGGCCTGCAACACCACCACCTGCAATTAGTACTTTCTTAGGAGTCGTCGTCTTAATCAATGCATATTCCTTTTCTCTTCCAAGTGCAGGATTTCTCATGCAAGTTATATAAGGAACATCTTGTGCAACAAATCCATCATAGCAACCTTGATTACAACCGATACAGCGAACGATACTATCTTCGTCCCCACTTAATGCTTTATTACAAAAATCAGGATCAGCTAGCTGTCCACGGCCAATTACAACCATATCTGCTTTATCCTCTGAAAGGATTTCTTCTGCTAGCAAAGGTTCATTAATTCTTCCAACCGCTACTGTGATAAGTCCAGTCTCTTTTCTGATTCTAGCTGCATTCTCCACATTAAAACCTCTTGGTAAATCGATCGGAGGTACTTCATATTTAATTGCAGAAGAAGAAAAATTACCCCTGGATACATCAACTACATCTACACCAGCTTCCTTCGCTAATTTGCAAAACTCAATTACTTCCTCAATGGTAAGTCCACCATCTAAATAATCGTCATGCGCGTCTATTCTCATAAATAAAGGCATATCTTCTGGTATATTATTACGAATGGAACGAATGCATTCCAAAGAGAAACGTGCACGATTCTCAAAGGATCCACCATACTCATCAGTTCTACGATTAAAGAATGGACTTAGGAAAGTATGGGGTACATAATTATGTCCTGCATGGAATTCCAAGGTGTCGTACCCGGCTTCTACAGCACGTTTAGCAGCTTCGCCATAAGCTTCTACTGCCTCTTTTATGGTATCAAGACTAGCACCTTTAATCACATGATCCGTTCCTGTAACTGGAGTATCACTTGGTACAATTATCATTGCTGCTGGATCACTAGCCACGGCAAAACCACCAAGCCAAAGCTGAACTCCTGCCTTTCCTCCTGCCTCATGAATCGCGTCAGCTAACTTCTTCAACCTTGGTATGTATTTGTCTTCAGATATAGCCATAAAATGTTTTGGTGCAGCTTTCTTATAAACACTACATACTTCCGTGAAATTAAGTCCACAACCTCCTACTACTCTTGCTACATGATAGTCGATAATCTGATCGGTAACAAATTTGTCTTCTGTTGCCATTTTGGTACCCATTGCAGGAAATACTACACGGTTTTTTAATTCTAGTCCTCTAATTTTAATTGAGCTAAAAAGATGATTGTACTTCATAATATCTCGCCTTTCTTTGATAATTAAATTTTTAACAATGTTACATACTATAATTATAAACTATCCAAGAAATTAAATCAATCTGTTTAAAACAATTTGTTTGAATTTTAAGAACGGATTATTTCTGACCATATATAATAAACTTCCTACAATGCAAAAAGAGGCGCTATCATAAGCACCTCTCGATTTTTGTTACCAAACTGATTTGAAATTCACACATTTATAATCTGACTTTTACTTCTTTATAAGATTAATAATATGTTTGATATACTCGATTCTTTTCTCTTTATTAGTCAATAATACATGGTCATAACCAAATGAATCTTGTTTTTCTGCTGGATAAGTTAACGCAGCCATAAAAATCATACTATTATATTGAGATACAGAAGGATTACTCTTTGCAACAGAATTTAAAATCCTATTCATCTTTGTATGTAATTCTCTGGTCACCTCAATAATGCTCTTGGATACCTCATCCTCCTCCTTTAATCGTTCTGCCTCTTTAAAAATGGCCGTCAATCCTGAATAATGTATGGTATATTCCATAATCTCATTCGCAAACAAGACAAGTCTCTCCTCCTCTGGATACTCCTCCTGATCGAGAATAGAATAAATTCCGATTGAATTATTAATAAAGAATTCCTTTGTATTCCGAAGCATCTCTTCTTTCGTACCAAAGTAATAATTAATTGCACTAACATTAACGCCCGCTTCCTTAGCTATTGCTCGAATCGGAACATTACAAGTTCCTTGTTTCCCAATTAGATATAATGCACTATCTAGAATTTTTTCCTCTATACTTTTAAGTTCTCTCATATACTAACTCCTTAATGTAAACTTATTGGGTTGTCAAATCCTCCGCTAAGTTGGTTTCGTATGATAACATTATACTAATATAGTTTAAAAACGTAATATTTTCAAGAAAGAATCATGCTATATTTTCTAATCTATTGTTCTTTTTTATAAAAAACAAAGTAAGTAATTGTTAATATGCCTAGAACACATAGACAAATTGAAGCAGAATTTGCTATACTTAAATTTAGACTATACGCTGTCTCCGATAATCCACCATAATTGAACATGAAACACATTTTTGCAATTTTAGGAATAATCTCATTAATTATGTTCGCCACAATTAGACAAACTAACCCCAGCATAATTTCTACTGATCCGATTATAAATCCTGTTTTTTTCATAATGATTCTCCTCTCATAACCATACGACGCTCAATCAATATCCCTATACAAGAAATTACTATAAGAACAAGTATGCATATAAGCCATCCATAGTGTGTATACTGTGGCCCAACATTCGCTCTAAACCCACCAAAGATCTCACCTGATATAATCCCTATAATGTATCCAACCAAAGTAATGATAGAAAATCTAATTTTCCCAAACAATGCAGGAAAACCTATAATTAAAGACACTATCCAGTAGATATGTCTTGCACTCCACTCAGGAGTATAAAAATCTGACAAACAATATCTTGTTACTAAATACAATACAAGTAATATCATTGCTAAAAACATAGCCGGTTTTATATTTCTCTTATTCATAGTACTCCTCCATTAAATTTATCCCATAGTTATCTAGTAAATATATTCTCAATCATATAGTTACAAAAATTTATTGATTGTTCTCCGTCAAAACTTTCTTCTATTTCTTTTGATTTGTAATTATTCAATGCTTTTGATACCAATGCTATATATTGCTTCGGTAGATTTTCTATTCCCCATACCCCTCCTTGCTCCTTTGATAAAACTAAGCCATTATTTTTATATGCAAGCACACGGCATAAATTTAAGATTATGTAGACTGGGTTCTCAATGACATCTGCCTTTGAATCCTCTACATCAGATTTAATGCTATCTAAATAATTCTCCTTAGGCACCTCTCCAAAGACATCTGGTATTTGTTTCCCAAATAGAGTGTATCCAACATGTTTAATAATTGTAAAATGTGCAGCCAAATCCTTATCTATACCATTCATTGATGTACAATATTCTCTCAAGTCATCTTTACAACGCTGCAAATGAGCAATTGAATAATGTAATTCGAATGGGGTTGGATAAATAAAGTTTTTGCATGCACTTGATAAAACTAAACTCATCTCGAAGCCTTTTGGTGGTGCGTCTGCTGATAAATCTAACAGAGTTTTTATTAATTCTTCTTTTTCTTCAATTGCCGGTGGATTAGCTACAACTACTAAAAAATCAATATCACTTTTGATCGAATTAAAACAGTCAAATGCTATAGAACCATGTACATATATTCCAACTAAATTATCCTTTAAGATATCTTGATATTCATATGCAATTTTATCGAGAATTTCATTATAATCCATCATACGTCTCCCTCTACCTTTCGGGTTCTTGAAATTAATTTACACTTCCTTTTCAACAAAGTGCACTGATGATTTGTCCCAATATTTCTTATAGACACGGTCATTCCGTCCATCTAAATTCAATTGATACATTCTAAATATGACCAATATATCTTTCGGTTGCCACTGTTCTTCATAGGAATACTTATAACTCATACCTAATTTTTTCATCACTTCGCCGCTACGAGGATTATTTACATCGTGAGTGGCTGAACATACAGAATTCCATCGTTTTTCACTTGTTCTATAACTGCTTTACCCGCCTCTGTTACAATCCCTCTGTGCCAAAATTCTTTACGTAATCCATAACCTAAATCATGGCTATCATCATTACTCACACTAACATATCCAATCGGCACATTATCTGATTTCAAGCAAATAGCATATTTATATCCTTTTGACTGTTGATATACTTCTTCGTATTTATCTATAAAAAATTGATCAGTTTCTTCAATTGATTTCAAAGGAAACCATGGTAGATAGGTATTTACTTCCTTGTCCTTGTATATATCGAATAAGGCTTCTCTGTCATTTTTAGTGAACTTTCTTAATATTAATCTATCTGTTTCTATTGTAGGTGTATTGTGATTTTTCAAATTTTAGTTCCTTTCGTATCATCTTTCGTTTAGCAGTACCTTGAGGCTGGCCTATATGTTAGGTTATAAAACTGATATTCTCATGTTCTCCCCCACTTATTTCATCTTCTTCTCATAATTTGCCTCCGTTAAAAAGATTAAGTTTTTCATATTATATATTCCAAAATTAGGATAGTCAAATACTATTAAAAATTTTAATTCTAGCTTTCATGCACACCTCTTATTCATATATTCAACTGGAGGGGCTATACTCTAATATAATTGTATCAATGCATTTTCCACAATACGGAATAACCCTTCCACATTTAACTATCAATCTACATTTCTTCAGGACATTTTATTCCCAAAAGTTCCATTGCATCTTTTATAATTTTCTGTGTGAGATAAACTAACACAATACGAGCTTCTTTAGCATCTTTTTCTGCATTCAATATGTTACACTCTTGATAGAATTTATTGAATACCGTTGCAAGACCCCAAACATAACGAGCAACTACTGAGGGTTCATATCTTGCTGCTGCCTCTTTCACTTTTTCCGGATAAGAAGCAATTTCTTTAGCTAGATTATAACTGGAATCATCTAATAACAGATTTGTATCAATATTAAAATTTAATTTATCTATATCTCCTTTCCTTAAAATGCTTTTTGCACGCGCATAGGTATACTGTACATATGGCCCAGTTGTACCATCAAAATTAAGTATCTCCTCCCAAGAAAAATTCACATTTTTGATACGCTGATTAAATAAATCATGAAATATAACTGCACCGATACCAACTATCTCTGCTATTTGATCTTTATTACTTAAACTCGGATTTTTCTTTGCTATTAACTGAGAAGAACGCTTGATTGCTTCATGAAGTATATCTTCTGCATAAATTATATTTCCAGTACGTGTTGATAGCTTCTCACCTTCAAGACTTACTAAACCATAAGGTATGTGAACCAAACCACTGGTCCAATCATATCCCATTAATTCTATTGCTTTAAAAACCTGCGTAAAATGCAATTTTTGTTCCATACCAGTGACATACAAGCACTTATCAAAACTAAATTCCTTCTTACGATACAAAACTGCTGCCATATCACGAGAGTGATAAATTGAGCTGCCATCACTCTTTGTAATTAAGCAAGGTGGCATATTATAGGTTTCAAGACTCACAATATTCGCTCCTTGACTTTCTTCAAGTAGACCTTTTTCTTTCAACTCTGTTACTAGAGCTGGTACTTTGTCCATATAGAAACTTTCACCTAAATAATAATCAAATTCTGTATCTAATAATTTGTAGACCCACTCAATACCTTCAGCACATAAATTAAGCTCAAGATTATGAGTATTGTCCAATATAAACTTTATATAATTACTCTTATTAAGAAATATGTTTAGATATCCATTAATATTTCGTATTTCTGATATTACTGACTTATCCAGATCCTTTTCTAAGTCCATCTTCAATTGGTCTGCTATTATAACAGGCGATTTTTTTAATCTTTTAGCAAACGAAAAGCAAGGCAGGGAATAATCACCCATATCCATTTCGGGTGGAATCTCCAGTAATTGTTCTACTTCATTCTCTGAATATCCTTCCAAATGCTTAATTATCATTTTACATAATACTTTTTTCATTTTATTGACCTCCATTTTATAGACAAAAAAAAGAACCATATAGATTTGTAGAAATCTAATACGGTTCTGCTTTATAGATATTATTCAGCCCCGCATAGCAACAAGACGTACATCTCTTGAAACTATGTGGGATATTTCAATCACATAATCACAAGAGCTTACGTCTGCATCTACGTCTTAAGCTGTTGTTTATAATTGCTATCATAATATCTGTCCTTTCAGATTGCTTGTTGTTGAGTTACCTAAACTATTAATGATTAATTTGTTTTATATATTATTATTGTAACCAAAATATTATTTTCTAATTATATAATTCAAAATATTGGAAGTCAATAAAAATCAGAAAAAAATGTATTCTCCAAACCCTAATTGTCAGATCCTATAATCATTGTCATTTTTCCCGTTTTCTATCATCTTTCAATCGTCTTAAATCTATAGATAACCCAATAAACTATCATACAATAAACTGGAATTATTATAACGTACAAGGCGATGTTAATAGGTATGAAGTTCCTAACATTTGAAGCTTCTCCATACTCAATTAAATATCGTAGTCCAAGACCTATTATTGTAAAAATAAAGGATAGTGATAAAACTACAGTATTTCTATGTTTTTCAAGAAGAACAGCAAAACCCCAACCAATAATACCGTAGCTAGACGCAACCATTATCCCTTTGTCTAAATCAAACGGAAATAGCTCATTACAAAACGGAAAAACGAAACAGCCAAAAAACGCTATATAACTTAATAAAATAATCCATGCAGTATTTCTATGTTTCTTGGAAAGCTCTCTTAATGTTTCCACAAATCCACCTCCCCATCTTAACTTCTTTTACGATAAAAATCTTCACACCTATTCAATATAGCTAACTTGTTAATCATATACTTTTACATGATAAGTACCTTTAAAATATTCGCTTTCGACTCTAAAGTTATATTTACCTCCTCTAAATAAATCTTTTCTTCCCATTGACATCGGTTTGAAATTCTTTTATGATATTCCAGTTTTCATCAGTTAATCTTATGGTTATATCTCCACCTATGATTTAGTCTTGTTTACATTAACATATCCCCTACCTATTATTTTTCCACTAATTTTCTGGCTAATTCCATTGCTAACATAGCTATTCTATCTTTTTCTAATATATTTGATTCGTTACTAATACTCCTAGCATCCCACGTTTCATTATCGAGATTATCTGCAGCATAGAAGAATTGAAATACTTCCTTCTCCCTAAATTCTGCTAGAGCTGCAACGGCAGAACATTCCATATCCACACATATACAGCCTGATTGCTTTCTGGAATTAACCTTTCCCCGTGTTTCTCTATAGATTCCATCTGTGGTCCAAACTTTCCCGATTGTATAACGGCAGTCAAATTCTTTTAATATATCAACAAATTCATTTATGTATTTCTTATTTACTTCTATTTCATCGCTTGCTTTAGCATAATGGAAGCTTGTTCCTTCGTCTCTAACTGCTTTATTGGGGATAATTATTGAACAATCCTCTATTGATGCATCTAACACTCCACATGTCCCAAATAGTATCAGTTTCTTTGCACCCATTGCAAAAATTTCTTCTATTATTGCCACACAGCCAGCCGCACCAACATATGACATAAAAAGCGCTACCTCCGCACCTTTATACCTTGCTTTAAAGATTGGTATTTCCATATTAGCCACATTAATCTTTGCAATTACTTTTCCATTTAGTTCATTAACCAATCTGTCAAGTGTAACATGAGCAAAACAAGACACTGCAATTTTAGGAAAATTTTCTATTGGTTTAACTAAATCATACACATCCACTACTGCTTTCTTATTACTATCAAATTCTTCTATTATCATATATTATTCCTTTCTCGAATAATTGTTGTTCGATGTTTATATATTTTTACTTAATGCTCATATTGTGTAATTGATAAGTCCTATGCATCCATATTTATCTACAGAATTAAACCCCATGCTTTCATAAAATTTTACTGTTTTAGGTTTATTATCTGTTAAGAGCACTTTTTGGTAAACCGCACTATACTTTTCCATTATAGTATTTAATAATAAACTCCCAATTCCAGTCCGCTGATGCAAAGGAGATACAATAAGGTCTTGAATATATATAATTGAGCTTCCATCTCCAACACCCCGTATAATACCTACTAGTTTACTATCTAGGTAAGCTCCCAGAATACACAGCGAACTATTATATGCTTGTTTCAACATATTAGGGTTCTCATAATAATTTTTCCAACCTACCGATTTATATATTTCCAGTATTTCAGATTCCTCATATTCAAAACATTTCTTTATCTCCACTTTGCTCATTCACTAACCCTCCTATAAATCTTACTATTTTCTTTTTAAGCCAATATATATCTTAAAAAGAACGTAGATACTAAGTACAATTAAGATACCTAGCAAAAGATAATTCATATATCTAAGTTGTGGTAAAAATTCATACTGTAACTGATTTCGCAAACTGTGAACTTCCATAGCTTCATTCATTCTGTATACCTCCAATCATATTAATTACTGTATTCTTTCTCAGACTATCAAAATACTTACTTTTCCTATCTCTATCATCTTGTATATACTTATCTGATTGAACAAATTTAATAAACTCTCTTTTACTCAGCCATATATATGAAATAGTCTCTCCTCTTTGAAGAATGATTGAGTTCTTATCACACTCTGTCTCATAAAAATATATGTAATATAATCCTTGTGTGGCTAAGTCGGAACATATATTAATTAACTTTAATTCTTCCGCAATAATCCCTGTCTCTTCTCGCAGTTCTCTCATTGCCGCTTCCGGTGGTGTTTCACCTTTCAAAACACATCCACTTGTACTCGCTTCATATAATCCCGGATACTTCTTCTTTATATAATCCCTTTGCATTAGCAGGTAGTCTCCATCTTTATGACGAACTATTACTTCACTAACAATATGAAAAATACCTTCAGGTATTACGTCTCCACGTATAACATCGCACCCAGCCAAAGTACCATCTTCCCTATAACCATCCCAAACCTCCACCAGTCCCCTCCCCTATATCATAAGTCACAAAATATAAATAGAGAAAACCTTGAATTAATCTAGGTCTTCTCCTCTTAATCAGAAAACACGATAATTATACTTGCTAATATTCAGCCATTCATCTATTCTCCATTCGCATGAGATAATTTACGAATTGGGAAAAACATATAACCTTTTCCCGTTTCTGGGCAATTGAAATCATGAACCGCACCTACAAGAGCAAGATTGTTTTCCTGTAAGTACTGAATTACCTTTCGTATTGTATCATTGCCTTCATTTTCTACATAAATGTATTCATACCCAGGTATGACCCATTTCGTCCAACCGACAGGGGCTTCCGCTTCGTCTGTACATTCAACTCCGGCGAGGTATAAGCCATTTGTAAACCCTTTTTCCCACGGAAGAAATGAACGAGATAGATCCGACATTGCTCCCCATATTCCTGCTATATTGCCATTGTCATCTTTTTTTGTTAATTGTTCAACTTCATTAAAATGGCTATTGGCATCTTCCCACAGTTTTTGAATAAAACCTTCTCCATCATTTATTGATCCTTCTTTTCCAATAACTACGAAGGACTCCTTCGTGCACTTATTTATTATCATGGTAATTCTCCTTCCTCGTCTATTTCATCAAAAAATCAGATATAATTCCCTCGGCTTACTGTATCAAAGTTTTATACCCAGGTGTTACAAATTGATTTTCCAAAGACACAGCTTCTAAAGAATATTTAATATTGTTATTTAACTCACTAGCATACATTGCAATAAAATTTTCTGTATCCCCTATCCTAGTAGCTGATATTAAGAATAATGTAATATTATCTTTGTTTTTAATTTTTTCTCCAGCATCCTTAACTTCCGTAAAATTATCGTATATTCTTATTTCAGTAACTATTTTATCTTTGCTATATTCCCAAAGAACGCTATTATCCTCTTCTACTGATTTGGGTATACTTTTTGCAGATATAGACGGGATCACACTCACGATAGTTAATGATAAAAATACGACAAAAATACAACAAATCTTCTTACAATTTTTCATGTAAATACCTCCCTTTTACTACAATCATCATTTCAAATATATTCAATATGATTAGCTATATCAATGGCCTTTTGCCCACTAAAACGATCTCTACTAAATCATCTTAATTGGTATAAAGGTTTCCATTTGCGCCCAGCCCTGCGCTTTAATAATCTCAGCAGGAGTAATAATATGCCCCATTGCATAATGGTTTGGTCGAACATCAATTTCAAAAATATCCGATTCTTCAATATACTTTAATGCATCACTATATAATTGTCCATTAGACTCTTCATCACCATCTTTGTATGCATAAGTTAAGTAGTAACCACCGTCAAAATCAATCACTTCATTTCCACCAGCATCCATATCTTCACTCAATGCCCAAATCCATACCATTCCTTGTTCTTCTTCATCATAATATAAAAAATCACGCGGCAAAAAATTATCTCTATCAGATGGTTCAATAGATGAAAAATATGTATCAAATTTACCTAAAACACCTGTAGGAGAAAAATCAAAATTTTTATCCACGCCTGATGAAGCCGCCTTGAAAGCTGGTAGCGATATTATTCTAAATTCCATATTATAACCTCCACATTAAGTATTATTTTTACTATCTATTTTCTTAATAATTCCATATAAACAGGAACAAATTCTATGTCTTGCTCCTCTTCTTTGCTCTTTATCAATCCGATAAAATGTTTCTCCGCAATATCCCAATTCCTTTGAATATACGGAATAGTGATTACTTATTGGTCTACTTTCTTTAATCCAAATATACCACTTTTCCAATCCTTCAACTGTCTCACCCAATCCATTTGGAAATCCAACAAACTTCATAACCTCCCCATCATTCCATAAACCGAGTAAATTTGGTAAATCATCTTTTTGTGTTTCTTTAATTTCTATTTGTTCACTAATCATAGAAGATTCTCCTCAATCGTTATTGTTTACGGTTTTCTCGCCAAGTACATCGTTATTTTATCATAGAGTGTTATCTTATTACCGAAACTGTGAATTGCATCTCTAATCCCATCATAAAACTTTGTTTTATATGGTTCTTGAAGTGTTATATGGTCAGCGTGTGTTCCGATTAAAGAAACATAGTCGTCTGCACTGTACTCTCTTGTTTTTCGGTACTCACGACGCTCAAGGTTAACAAATCCGTATTTGTCACGTTCATCATAATCCAATTTGCATTTGTACTCAGTTTCCGGATGAAAGAACTCAGAATACACTTCTTGTAATTTGTTATACAGTGGTTCGTCCGTATATCCTCCACCGGGCTGTATATCAACTTTCGTCATAAACATCGCAAACGTTCCATTACTTTTTAATAAACCATACGCCTTCGGGTATCCGATTTCCTCTGGTATCCATTGAAAAGCTGCGGCTGAATACACCAAATCAAATTTGGTATTTTCAAAATCATAAGTTTCAAAGTCAGCATTAACGATTTGAAAATTTTCATAAGAGCCAAACTTTTTTTTCATAAACTCTGTAAAATTCTCACCTATATCAATTGCTAAATAAGAACAACCTGTCTTTAAGATAGGTTCTGTAGCTTGTCCAGTACCTGGACCGACTTCAAGCACTGTTTTCCCAGGGCCAAGATTTGCATATTCTATAAGCTCTGCAAAAAGCTCATCGCAATATCGCGGTCTCCATTCATCGAATTCTTCTGGAATACTGTCAAAGACTTTTCTAAAATCCATAAAATAACCATGCCTTTCCATAGCCTGCAAAGTTTGGGCCGCAGGCACAAATTTGCGTGTGAAAGATTCATCTTTCACACTAACCTCCTTTCGTAAAATACTAGTAGTTTTCGATTCAATTTATCTTATGTGTATCTGATTTTCTCTAATCTATGTAGTTAATTATATAATATATTTCCAACATAATCCAGAAAAAAGATAATTATACGAATTATCAAATCTATCCCCAATGAGCCTCTTATCTACCAATCATGTCTTTATACACTCCAATCGTGCTTAGTCACTTGCATTATCAAACCATACTTCTATACTAGAATATAAAAGTACTACCAAAAAGGAGGAATATAAGTTTAAGATGAAGAAACTAAAGTTTACCACAGTATTATTCTTTTCAATTATTCTTCTTACATCGTGTGCAAGTAAAACAAAGGATAGCTCAACTTTCTATGGTATCTCTTCTCCAATTAATTCACTATCTTGGGGAATGAGTGTAGATGAGTGTAAACAAAAACTTACTGATTATACCTTCGAATCTATAGGTAGCGATAGTAATATAATGTATAGCCTATCTCCTGTGGTAAGCATTCTTGATTACACAGACGAAATAGTTCAAATCAGATTAAAGTTTGAGTCTCCAATTACCGTCTCCTATTATCCTTATCATTCCGAAGCTCTAAATTCAATCCAGGTCATATTTACCGGAATTGATATTGATAAAATGAAAAAGAAAATTACTGACTTAGTAGGAACTGATGGAACTTATTGGGTTGATTTAAAAAAGAATAATTTCGTAACATGGAAAAGTACTGATACAATAGAAAATCTTGATCAATCATCTTATAATTTGTTAAATGATTATTGGACATTATTAGAAAAACATTCAACCGTTGATCTTCCTTTTAATATAGAGAAAGACAAATCCGAAGCTATTAACAAAGTAGTAATGCAATACAAAGAGGGAAATAATTGCTCAGTAGAATTTTATGGTGGATTTAATGCTTTATTATATAATTTAAAACAAATAGAAAATTAACAATCTAATAAATCACTCAGGCGGAGTGACCCTTTACGTTAGGGGCACTTCAGTTTATATCAATTCCTTCAATATAAAATGCCGCATTAGTTACATTCCAATTAATCTCGCTACAAATTACAAGTCCAATATTCTTCCTATTTAATCGAACCTATCATAGATAATTTTCCGTATCTAGGTTTCGTTTTAATCCATTCAAAAGTGATACAATATTCGGTACCATCTGTTTTCAAAATATCTATCAATAACATTGGGCAGTCTAGCGTTATTATCCTTTCACCAGTGTGAATTTCAATTTCTAAATTTTGTGTATCTATGCTCTTTATGGTTGCGATACATGTAGTAGATACCGTCTGTGATTGATTATGAATATAGCTAAATTGTGCAACAGAAAAGACTAATAAAAGAATAAGCAAAAACAAATTTGATTTTATATTCTTACCACCAACATTTCTGATAAATAACACAATCAGCCAACCTACTGTGAATGAAAAACACAGTAATGGTACAGCTGATAATAATTCATGAACATTGTAGCTAAAAATGGTGTAAATACCGTATCTAGCCATTTCAGAATCACAAATATATAAGAGCCACAAAATTAACCCTATTAGTATCGCGATTCTATTTCTACTACTCTTTTCAGCCATTATGTTCTCTCCTCCTAGTTTAGATTTTTAAGCCATTGTTCTACCATTTTATAGTATTCATTATTTGGCTCAGCATTTTCATAATAAAATTCCAATTTCTGTGCATACATGATTTTACCATCTACATCTATGGGTTCCGCATTTCGGAATAGGAAATCATCAGAATCATCATCTAGACAATCTCCATAGAACATACATCGAACTTTCATGCCTTCAAACATACTATCAAAATATTTGAATCCACTAAAACTACTTCTTACTTTTCCACCATAATCAAAGAAATCTTTTACTCTCTGTTCCTCATTCCATTTAAAAGTGAGACAGATTTTCTCAAGTTTAAATTCCAGCCCGTGTACAAATATCATTGTTTTGCCATCCACTTTAAACTTAATCTGGTTTTGATTCAGTTTTTCTGCCAATAATAGTAGTACGCTCCAGTCCTCTTTTTGTTGCATATCTTTTACATTAATGTGATATTCATACCTTGCATTCTCCATAGGTATCTCTCCTTTAAATTTGGTAGTTTTATCATAACAATAAAAGAGGTTTTGTTCCTGTTTTAAAGAATTTTGTTTTGTCAGTAGTGGCAACCTATTGTCATTTAATGTTTCTTCCTATTCCGCCATGTATTTCAAGTTTTATCAGTAACGGGTTGAATACTTTGATTTTGGGATATATCCTTCTAACAAAACTTGGTGGAAATCCATGAAATCGTGTAAACGCTTTGGTAAATGCCTCTGGTGTTTCATACCCATATTTAAATGCAATGTCAATTATATGTATGCTAGAAACCATAAGCTCTTTTCCAGCAAGTGAAAGTCGCCTGTTCCTTACATATTCCATTATGGTCATGCCGCAAACAATCTTAAATAAGTTATTAAGTGCAGAGATACTCCGATAAAAATGTTCTGCGATATTATTTGGTGTTACCCTTTCAAGAATATTGTCTTCAATATAGTAAATAATTTCCTGTACCATATCTATTGAAATAGTATTTATACTCTTATTTGATTCCCTATGCATATAATATTTTTAGTAGCAGACTGTATAATATGTTTATAAGTATACAAAATAAACCTTTTTTATTTATTTTTCACAAAATACTGTCTACTAAGTTCTCCTTTTTTTTAATTCTATAAATTAGAATTCGAATAATTATTTTTCAATTTTTATTCTCATACCGTTCCCATTATATCCGAAGGGTACGGCCTCAAAACCGCAACTTTCATAAAATTTTTCCATACCTTTTATCGATATCAAATTAATGGTACTATACTCTCCAGCAATTGTATTTTCTTTTATCTCATCTATTATAGAATTTACAAGCTTTTTTCCTATTCCTTTATTCTGATATCTTGAATTTACCACTACATCAACTAAAAGATATGACATGCCATCTCCAATTGCTCTAGCCATTCCAACTGCACAATTATCATATATAGCTTTTTTCACAATAGTGCAATTTTTTATAGCTTTCTCTACAACAATTGGATTTTTAAGTTCCCATCCAACTTGTTTTCTTAAATTATTATATTCATCAACATTTAAACTATCTCTTATCTCAATTCCTATTTCATTCATAAAATCACCTAAAAAATTCAAATTTATATTTCTTTTATTTGTTTCTTTAATCGTTGATTCTTTGATTGAGTTCTTTATAAATAAAGCTCTAGCAATATAGTATACTATTCATTTAAATCAAGTTCATATTCATAGTCTGAATACTCTATATTTGTCCCACTCTTTTTATAGGATCTTTCTCCAACTATCTTAAATCCAAGTTTTTTAACAATTGCATTTGACGCTTCATTCTCCTTATTAACAACAACTGTTATTTTATTAGCACCATGTTGTTTGGCATAATCTATCAGCCCTTGTGCCATTTCTGTTGCATAACCATTTCTCCAGTATCTTTTATGTACACAATACGCAATATCATATGTAACTCCATCACTTCTTGGTATAAAACTACAGGTTCCAATTCTATCGCCTGTCTCTTTTGATTCAGCTATTAGATAACAACATGTCTCATCATCACCCAAAGTTTCCAGTGATTTACGATATTCTTCATCTATATTATCCAATGATGGGTCTGGTAGATATTCTCCCATTTCAGGGTCATTCCAAACACTCATTGCAAATCCAGCGTCAGTTTTTTCAAACCCTCTCAAATATAATCTTGGGGTACTTATCTTTTCAATCTTCATAAGTGTAGCCTCCATTAATACTGATTAATCTATAACAACCCAAAATGTTCACTCTCGATAATTGATTTCATTTGGCATAAGCAAAAAGGGTGTCCGGCGGGGTCAAACATAACTCTCCAATTATTAGAAAATTGTTCATATGCGATTTTTGCTCCACAATGAATTGCATATTGAACTGCTTTATCTAAATCATTAACGGCAAAGTCTAAATGTGCCATTTGTTGTTGAGCCTCAGGCTCGTCCGGCCACACAGGCGGTTTATACTCAGGATTCCGTTGAAACAATATACCAGGATATGTTCCTTGTTTGGTACCTGGAGCACATACACATGCCCATTCTTCATCGACAAATATTGTTTCCCACTTAAGCAACTCTGCATAAAATTTTGCTAATTCATTCGGGTCTTTGCAATCTACCGTAAATGAGTACATTTTGATTTTCAATTCATCATCCATAACACTAATACCTCCTAATATAGATAAGCTACACTACAAATTCCTGCTTTATAAAATGCTCCCTTCATTACTCTCTACTTTAATCACGAAGTCCATATTGTAACGCACAGCGCCGTGGTCTTTAATTACCGTGCATCTTGTGATGCGGATCGCCAAAATACAGCAATTCTCATCATTTTCATTGTTTGCGTAGTCATACCATGCCTCAAAAACCTTACGTAGTTTAGTCCTTAATTCGTCGTTTTTCGGATCTAAAACCCAACCGAGGTTTTCACCTATTCCGTTACCGGAAAACCACTCGCCGCAAACCGTAAACGCAACTTCCGGGTTTTGCGCTATTTGCCGCATTTTATTTGATTTTGCCCAAGTCACAATATAAAACACCCCGTCTTCATAAAAAGCGTCCACATCACGGACATAAGGTCGGGATTTTCCATCAGCGTTCGGTTCCATCGCGATAGTTGCGAGTGAGATCAAATTGTCTTTGCCGTTGCCGCACCTCTCTTCAATTAATTTTAACCCTTCTTCGTAATTACTCATTTGCTACTCCTCCTTCTCATTGAAGTCATTTTCTACTTGTAGAAATTCTTCATTTCTTTTAAAATCATATCATGTATTAGCAAATTATTCCATCATTTCTTTTGCCATAAACCTTAAATTGACGTACTCAAAGGCACTCAAAATTCCAAAAAAATCCTCAGAGACCTTGATTTTTTCAAGATTTCCGAGGAAATTAG
The DNA here is from genome assembly GCA_019421365.1 of Lachnospiraceae bacterium. GTDB lineage: Bacteria > Bacillota > Clostridia > Lachnospirales > Lachnospiraceae > Anaerosporobacter. Next base: position 14,187 of record JAHZFJ010000019.1, on the reverse strand, counting down.
CCAAGCGGGAGATGGGATTCCAAAGCAGAATCTTGAGAAATGTCACCACCCTACTGTTTATTTAGATACGTTTGAACCATATTTTAAGTACTTGAATACATTTAAAGATGCAAGTGGATGACCGTCAAAATCAAACATTGCCTGATTGTCCCATGAAGATCCACCGTAATACAATCCCGCCTCTAGTGGGTCATAATCGGCCGCATAGCTACTTGCCCAGCCACTTCCGTACTGTTCCCAAATAGGAGAATTATCTGCTGTTGCTTCACCAACCGGAATCCATGTTCCTTCCCAATAGAATAAACCGACTACGCCAACTTCATTTGCTGCTGCGCAAATATCACGAATCATACTAGCTTGCCCCTCTACGGTTGCAGCATAACCATCAACTAGGTCATCTATGCCAACTAAGCTATTCCCAGAGCCATCACCATCTTCAGAAGTATAGCAATAAGAGGTTTCTGCAATAACAACCTTTTTACCGTAATTATCCATTATGTTTTTAGCAACAGTCTGCATATTTTCATTCGTACCATCCCAGAATGGATAATAGGATAACGCAAAGATATCATAATCAAGTCCAGATTCTGACAAACTTGAAGCTATATTATCTATTTCTCCATTATTCTCAATATTCGTATAATGTACGGCAATCTGAATGTCTTTTTCGTAAGTCTTCGATATTTCACGAACTGCACGACTTCCTGATTGTAAAAGATTCATTACCCTAGGCATACCTATTTCACCGGACAGCCCCTTATTGATTTCATTACCAATCTGCACCATTCCCACATTTATACCTGCGTCAAGCATTTTTGTAAGACTTTCTATTGTAAATTCATAGAGTGCATCGCATTTTTCTTCATTACTCATACCTTCCCATGCCTTTGGTACATGCTGTCTTTTCGGATCTGCCCAGAAGTCAGAATAGTGGAAATCAATACATACCTTCATACCATACTTGGTTGCTCGCTTTCCAAGTTCGATAGCAGTAGCAACATCATTATTACCGCCACCATATCCGTTGCCGTTTTCGTCATATGGATCATTCCATACACGCAGGCGTATATAATTTACACCCGACTGTGCTAATGTCATGAAGACATCCTGTTCTTCACCTTCATAGTTATAATAAGTAACGCCACTGTTTTCGAGAGCAAGTATAGAAGAGGCATCCATACCTCGGATAAAGTCATCAGATATGTTTGCAATCGGTTCAACATCTATATCAGCTTCTTCTGGACCATCTGGAAGTGGAAATGTAATTACTTCACCGATAGTTTCTGTTGATACCTTATTAGATGCTCCACATCCAAATAAAAAAGCAGAACAGAGACTGACACTAATACATAATACCCCAAATTTAATGCTACTTTTTTTCATAATAAACACCTATACACCCATACTTTTTTTAGTTAGATATGTAAATTCAAAGACTTGACTTTGTTTAGTTTCCAGAAACTCCTGACGAAGTTACGCTTCCCACGCCACGAATGTCATTAAATACATACAAGGCTTTTGTTGCCTTTCCATCTGCATCAAACAATGTCATATTATCCCATGAACTTCCTTGATCCGTATTAGAAAATTCTGATCCCGTTGAACTGAATAATCTTTCATAACTTTCTGAAGATGAAGATGCCCAACCTGTACCATACGTTCCCCATGTGGAGCTATCAGTTCCAATCCATGTCGGCTCCCAGTAGAAAGCACCAAGACCATAACCGTATAAAGAGTCATTTACTTTTGCAATACCTTTAAATACATCGTAAAGGGCCTTAGCCTGACCTGAAACACTAACAGAATAGTTAGAATATTTCATAGCTGAGGTGCCATAAATGTTATTCGTCGAACCATCAGCATCATCAAAAGTGTATGGATAAGCTGTTTCCGCTACCATTACTTTTTTATTGTATTTCTTTGCAATGTTAGTCAGAACAGTAGTCATATCTTCAACAGTACCATCCCACATAGGATAGAAAGAAGCCGCATATACATCATAATCTACACCCATTTTATCAACCTGCTCTGCGAACCATTCTCCATCAGAAATCAAACGCGTAAAATGCAGTACCTTAAGTACATCTCTTCCATATTTGGAATTAATATCATCTACCGCATAGCACCCTTGCTTCATCAAGTCTGCAACACCTGTACTCAAATCCCAAACGTCATCGAAAAAGCCACCAACACCGCACAAAGAGCCATTAGTCTCATTTCCAATCTGCACCATCTGTACATTAACACCATAGTCTACCAATTCGCACAAAGAATCGTAAGTAAAGTTATAAACAGCATCTTTTTTGTATTGTAGGCTGTAGTTAGCCCATTCCTTTGGTGCATAATGCTTTGCCGGATCTGTCCAAAAATCAGAATAATGGAAATCAATAAAAACCTTCATTCCTGCATCCGTTGCTCTCTTACCAAGAACCTTAGCAGTATACAGATCAGTGTTTCCTCCGCCATATCCTTTATAGGGAGCAGTGGAATCATATGGATTATTCCAGATACGGATTCTGACATAATTCACACCCGCACCTGCAAGAATATTAAAAACATCACCACTGGTACCATCTAAATACTTATATTCTACGCCACTATTCTCCAGTGCAAGAATTGAGGATATATCCACGCCACGATAAAAATCGCTTGGCATATTAGATATTTGGGATACACCAGAAACTGAAGTTGCCGCGTATATCTTTCCTATTTCACCAATACCGCTACTAAGTACTATAGCAGCTACCAACATCAAAGAAATTCCCGCTTCACATAATTTTTTAATTACTTTATTCATTTACTCCACCTTTCCTATTAATAATCCTTTGTTATGCCGTAGTTTCCATCCAATATACTGCTGTTTCATACTGTCCAATAATTCCAGTATCGTGTCCCATGAGAAGCTTCCAGTTTGTATCCTGCATGCTGACAGAAAATGCTTCTTCTTTAAAATTTTGTATAAACAAGAATGTTTTTGTATCATTCTCTCTTGAAGTAACTGATACTCCCTCTGGTATTGCAAAAGGTACTTGTAACAGCTGTTTTTCATCTGCAAGTTTATGACATAAATCATCGTAGAAGCTCTCTTCAAAATCTGCACAGATATAGTAAGCTGTTCCTTTTTCATACGAATTCCTTACGAATGCCGGCGAATTTGCATAAAAATCTGATTCGTAAGTAAGAAGTGTCTCTGCAGAATCTGTCCTAATCAGATTACAGAAATTCTTACATTCATATTTCTTATCCTCTTCAAATAATGTTCCTGTTGATTTACCACTGTTTCGATCATCATCGTAAAGAGCATCTAGTTCGGTGCTACGAAGTCCAAAAACATCCATCAGCTGATGTGGTGTTCCGCCCAAATGACATAGATCACTTTCATTTACAATTCCTGACCAGTAGGTCATGATAAAGGTTCCACCTGCAGCTACAAAATTACGGATTTTTATCTCAATATCACTGCGGAACATATAAAGCATCGGGGCAAATACCAGGTCATAGCCCTTTAATTCTTCTTCCATATCCAGTATATCTACATTTAATCCAAGTTTTCGTATACCATGATATATTTTTTTCAGAGTATCCTTATAGTGCAGGCCCTTGTTTCTTGGTCCCTGGGAATCCTCCATCGCCCAACAGCTTTCGCAATCATGCAGAATTGCAACTCTTGCTTTTGTTGTACTTCCCACAATTTCTGAAAGTTCAATCAGCTGACTTCCTACTTCTGTGACCTCTTTGAACACTCTAGTATCCATACCACCATAATGATCAATGACTGCACCGTGGATTTTCTCGCTGGCACCACGGCTCTGACGAATCTGAAAATACTGAACACTGTCCGATCCATGTGCAACAGCCTGCAGGGAAGCAGCGCTTAACATACCGGGACGTTTTAACTTGCTGACACTTTGCCAATCCGTCGAACTCGGGCAGGATTCCATCAAAAGGAATGGTTTTTTCAAAAGACTTCTCATAAAATCATGTTGATAAGCTGTATCGAGCGCAGTTTTCATCTCCTCTTGCTTATGCCAAGTTGGATAATTATCCCACGAAGCGATTTCTATGAGATCTTTGAACTTATGATAATTCAGGCCTTTGTAATCATACATCATATTAATAGTAACAGGAAGCTCTGAACCACCATCCCGAATGGCTTTTTTCTCCCAAGAGATAAAATCTGCTGTCTGGTCTGTTACAAATCTTTTCCAATCTAGACTCAGTGCATGAAGCATCTGTTCTCCCTTTGGTGACGGGCTTTCCACCTGTGCAAAGTTTTGATAAGTGTGACTCCAAAAAGTCGTATTCCAGGCTATATTCAAAGCCTTAATCGTTCCATATTTTTTTTCAAGCCACTGTCTAAAAGCCTCCTGGCACAATGGACAATGACATTCTCCACCGAGTTCATTGGAAATATGCCAGATGGTCACAGCAGGGTGATTTCCAAACTGCTCACTAAGTTTTCGGTCAATCTTATAAATTGCCTCACGGTACGCAGGAGAGGTATAACAATGATTATGTCTTCCACCAAACAAATTTTTGGTACGGTCTGCATTCACCCGAAGGGCCTCTGGATAAGCGTCAGTCAGCCACTTTGGTCTGGCTCCAGACGGTGTTGATAAAATGACAGATATCCCATTTTCGTAAAGATTATCAAGAATCTGCTGTAGCCAGTCAAATTCATAGATGCCTTCCTTTGGCTCTAAGGTTGACCAAGAAAACATCCCAAGTGTTACTTCATTAATATGAGCTGCCTTCATGTATTCAATATCTTTTATTAAAATTTCTGGTGTATCCAGCCATTGTTCTGGATTATAATCTCCACCGTATATAAATCCTGTCTGTCTCATTAGATCATTTCTCCATTTTAATTTTTTTACAGTATGTACGGAAACTACACATACCGATGACACTATGTATGTAACAAGAATTGTACTGAATAGTTACGAAAAAAGTTGAAATCTTCGCATCAGTCCATAGACTGGCGGTGATACAATTTTTATTCCAACGGTTATTTTTCCAGGTTTACATAAGACATGTTTCACTTCATAAATTCCCCATTCATGTTCGCTCGGATGAATCATCGTCTCCCTTGTCTCTTCTGATGTTTTTATAAATAAGCAAATCTCAACATTCGTGGTATCTGTTCCTTTATACTCCACCTGCAGATTATAATAATCTTCTTTGGTATTATCCACCTGCTGACTAACACAAAAGGTAAAATTCTTTGCTGACTCCACCCGAATCGCATTGAGTGGTGGCGCTGGAAAAGGATCTACAAATTCCGGGAAAAGCTGCGCAACAACCTGCTCCTCTGATTTTTCCAGATTCCACTGTGTCAGTCCGTTATCCCAGTTCGGATCTAAAATCAAATTCTTTCTGATTGGAATTTCTTTGAATACCTGAATTCTACAGCTGACGGGTTCTTTAACGCCCTCTATCTTTCCCTGAATGGAATATATTCCTTCCACCCATTCTGGCAAATCTGTCTGCCAAATCACCGGTTTCTTTTTTACTGTACCATCATAATACAGTACGGATAGTTGTTCTGGAAGCACTGGGTGTTCGCCTTCCTGCAGCTGAAGAAATGGCGGTTCATATACTTTCGCCGGGTCCTTGCTGTGAAGCTTTTCTCTGCTAAACTCAAAAGCATGAATTCCTTCTAAAACCTGTCCGTTCTCATCGAGAAGTCCCATATTTTCAGACCATCCACCTTCCCCTGGCTGTGGAATACAAAGAGGTTCCCAATAATATACACCACATCCCATCTGATTAGGGAGGGAAGCTGTAATATTCATAACTAAGTCTAATACCTTTTTCTGTCCTTTCGGTGTTGCTGGCACTCCGGCAATCTTTTCCTGACTTTCATCGATAAATCCATTCGTACTTTTCCTCCATGCATGGGCTGTCTCGACAATCATAATCGGTTTCTGATAATCCAAAACCAGCTTGTTTAATGTCTCTTTTAAATCTGCGAAGGTTCCATGCCAAAACGGATAGTACGACAGCCCCATCAGGTCAAAATCCTCTAAACCTGCCTCAAAAGCTTTGTCAAACCACTCTTTTATATAAAAATAACGTCCCCCCTGGTCCAAATGAATCATAATTTTCATGGTATCTGAATCTGCAACTGCTCTGGCGCCCTGGATTCCGGCATTCACCAGCTCGACCATTCCTGTATAATCTGGAAGCTCTCCTTCGGGAAAAAGCAGACCACTTCGAATTTCATTTCCAATCTGCACGATTTCCGGAATAACTCCTTCTTCCTTTAAAGTCATCAGGGTATCTCTTGTATAGGTAAATACCGCTTCTTTTAGTTCCAAGAAATCTAATTTTTCCCAAGCTTTTGGCTTTGTCTGTTTTCCAGGGTCCGCCCAGTAATCTGAATAATGAAAATCCAGCATAAAGCTCATCTGATGTGCTTTGATTCTTTTTGCCATTGCAATGGTATCTGCCAGATTACAATACCCCTTTGATTCCTCCACAGTTTCTGGATTATTCCAGAGTCTGAGTCGAATTGCATTCACTCCGTATTTTTTTACAAGATCTAATCCATCTATTTCATTCCCATCGAAATCTTTGATTTTCATTCCCTTATCTTCCAGCTCTGGCAAAAAGGAAAGATCCATTCCTTTTTTAAATTCCTGCATAAATCTTCGATCTCCTTTCTTCTGTAAAATCTGGTCGTAACTGTGCGGTAAAAACACAGACCTACAGAATAGTATTATCTTTAATTTGTAGATTTGCGGAATAAAATATCATAATCCACCATTGTTCTGGTCTCATATTTTCTTCCTAATAGACACTGAATTAACTGTTTACCTGCTATATTCCCCATCTGGCTTGCTGCTACATTCACTGAGGTAACCGCAGGGGAATAACACTCTAAACTGGGGCTATTATATAAGGAAGCGACTGCAATATCCATTGGAATCCTATAGCCTTCTGCTTGAAGCCTTGACATAATCATGGTGCAGACTTCATCATCTCCGCAGATGACACATTCTACTTTTTGAGCAATGAGATTTTCAATGATGGAATCCAAAAATTCCATTTTTACCGACCCATTATAGAACAGCTGGTTCTGCTTTTGAATTCCATTTTTAAACAATGCCTTGCAAAATCCGTCATGTCGCTTTTTATCTGCAATAAAGCTCATATCCTTTACTAAAAGAGCTAACTTGCAAAATCCTCTTCCAATCAGCATAGAGGTCATTTTTTCGGCTGCCTCTTCATTATCTGTGTCGACCTGAATCACATTCTCATACTGACAGGTTCCAGTGATCGCAGTCGGAAAATGCATATCTGTCAAATACTTGAGTGCCTTGTCATCCACAAGGCTTCTGGTCAGAACAATTCCATCTACTCTTTTATTTTCTACAAGCAACTGCAGTTCGGATATATCATACTGCTTTCCAGTTGTAAGCAGAACATTATATCCGAACATGGATGCCGCTTCACAGATTCCAAGCAAACAGTTCTGAAAATACATTCCACAGCCATTATAGATATCTGCTGGAAGAACTACGCCGATATTATGAGTACTGTTTTTCAATATATTTTTTTCTTCCGCCACATGTTCATGCTCCCTTACAAAGTTCTGCACCAGTTCTACAGTTTCTTTCCCGATTCTTCCTTTTCCAGACAATGCTCTTGAAACGGTACTTTTTGAAAAGCCTAATTCACGTGCGATTTCATCTAATGTCATTCCTGCTCTCCTGCCTTTTTCTTGATTTTAGGTCTAGTCTGCACACTTTCTTATTCAATACTTCAAAGAACGATGAAAAGCACGCTTTGTGAACTTTTCATTGTCATGAATTAAAGAAGGGCTGCTACGATTTCTGTAGTAGCCCTTCGATCTGCATAGCTTTTGATTTGTTAAAATGATTGTAACTGTCTATTCAGTAAATTCACAGTTACAAACTGTAACAAATTAATTAGCCTGTTTCTCTGCTACATATTCTGCTGCCTGACGATTCATTTCGTCTAATACATCCTGAATTCCAGCACTTTCCAATGCTGCTTTCATTATTTCAATAGATTTATCAACATCATCTACAAGTCCGTTTTTCAATGGATCAAAGTAATTACCAAGTGCTGCTTCTACTGCTGCAAACTGTGTACTTACATTTGTTGAGTCAAAGTTAAATCCATCATATACATGCTCTGCTTTGATATTTTTGTCAAATGCTTCCTTTAATGCATCGTGTGTATCATCTAATGCTGTTCTGTTTTCAATATATTCTGATCTCTGGATTTCCGAATTGTTCCATCCCCAGTTACAGTTGTTGCTGACACCATAGCCACTCTGATCGAGTACTTTATACTGGTCATCGCCTACTGCTTCCCAATTTTTTCCTTCAACACCAAGCATTGCAAGATCATAAACATCTGGGTTAGTATAGAACTCATTTAATACCATCATAGCTCTTTCTTTATTCTTGCTGTTTGCATTGATTGCAACACCATTATTAATGTATGAGTTAACTTTTTTAGGCTGTGAAGCGATTGGATCTAGGATTGTAACTTTCCAATCTGGATTTTCTACATTAGCTTGTTTTGCATAAGTCATGCAGCTTCCAGTGTTCCAGATCATGGCTGCTGTTCTTCCTGTAAGAAGACCTGTCTGTCTCTCATCACTTGAATTTAATACATCGCTTGACCAGGCTCCTGCATCAGCAAGTTCTTTCATCTGGAGACAGTAATCACGGAAACCCTCCCATTCAGCAATGTATTTGAACTCTAAATCATCTGGATTCTGTGTGTTATAAAGAACAAGCTCTCCACCCTGTGGCGCTCCACCTGTAATTGTATAACCCTGTGTCTGGAAATACTGAAACCAAGGACCACCCTGGCTAGCGTAGATACCATCTGCAGCACAAGCTTTATAGAAAGCAACTAGCTCATCCCAGTTTGAAATATTATCAATACCATATTTCTCCATTAAGTCACCACGAACAGCCATAACATCCTGTCCAAATTCGTTTGCGTAGTTTGGAACCATGTAAATCTGTCCATCAATTTTTGCCTGATTCCATGCCATTTCTGGTACAACCTCCCAGATATCAGGTGCATAAGTCTGGATGAACTCTTCTGACAGAGGAGCAAATCCGCCTAAAGCAACTGTCTGTTCATAATGACCCCAGCTTGACGCTGTAAAGATTAAATCGAAATCTTCCTGTGCAGAGAACAGAAGTGAATACTTTGTACCATGTTCGCCCCATGATAAGAATTCTACATTCAATGAGCAGTTCAATTTTTCTTCCAGAATTTCATTAATTTTCCCATAAACTTCATCAAAATCTGGTGTTCTGTCCCCAAGCAAATACATAGTTAAATCTACATGTTCTGATGTATCAACAGCAGTTGTTTCCCCTCCATCTGTAGAAACCGTTGTGCTTCCCTGACTGTCTGTTGATGTGCTTTTAGTATTAGAAGAACCACATCCTGCAAGCATTCCTACTGTCACTGCAGTTGTCAGTAAAACTGATACTAATTTTTTCATTCTTTTTCCCATAAAATCCTCCTTTAAATTATATAATCTGCTATTTAACCTGCATTTTTAAAATGCAATTTATACATTGGGTGATACCCCTAATGCATGATTTTGATATGGGCTTAGCCCTTTACTGCTCCAATTGTAATACCCTGAACAAAGTATTTTTGAACAATTGGATATGCTAAAACGATTGGTCCTGTTACAACGATGGTAAGTGCCATCTTTAAAGTCTGTGTAGGAAGCGTTACCGCACTGGCTACGCTGCTAGCCGCTGCATTGGAAAGTAATTTCTTATATGCTTCAATATTATTTACCTGCTGATACAGGAAGTACTGTAATGGATATTTTTCTGTGCTCTTTATGTAAAGCATTGCATTATACCAGTCATTCCAGTATGCAAGTGCTATGAAAAGTCCAACCGTTGCAAGTGCAGGTTTAATCAGCGGAAAAACAACCTTGAATAATATACGGAACTCTCCACAACCATCAATTTTTGCTGCTTCGATCAGAGAGTCCGGAATTCCCATAATATAACTTTTCATAATCAGCAGATTGTAAACACTGAAGATTAATGGCAGTAATAAAGCAAGGTAACTGTCACGCAGATTTAATTTCTGTGTAATTAGGAGGAAATATGGAACAAGTCCACCTGAAAACAATGTAGTAAAGTAGAAGAATAACGAAAATTTATTTCTCCATTCAAAATCCTTTCTGGATAAAACATAGGCTGTCATAGTCTGAAGCAAAAGACCAACAACAGTTCCTACTACCGTTAATCCAATTGTTGTTCCATAAGCTTTAAATATAACAGATGGATTTTTGAACACTGTCTTGTATGCTTCTAAGCTGAAATCTTGTATAAGAAAGCTAAAACCGTTTTTGATAATTGCTTCTTCGGAAGAAAAAGAGCCAGATACAATCATAATAAATGGAATCAGGCATAATAATGCAATCAGCCCTAAAAATCCATATGCAATAATGTTCAGTGCAATAACGTCTGAACCTCTTTTTATTTTGTTTGAACGCTTGTAAGATGCCACTTTTTTCCCTCCTAAAATAATGTATAATCTTTATCGTATAAACCGACAAGTTTATTTACAATCAGAATTGTTACAAAGCAGAGAACTGACTGATACAGACCAATTGCTGCTGACATGCCAAAGTTATTACTACTTACTAAGGCACGGAAGGTCAGGGTATCAATTACATCTGTGTAATTATATAACAGGCCATTGTATCCAACCAGGTTGAAGAACATATCAAAGTTTCCTTTAAAAATACCACCCACTGATAATAACAATAAGATAATTGTGGTTGGCATAATCATTGGTATCGTAACTTTAAATATTCTCTGGAAAACATTTGCCCCGTCAATCTTTGCTGCCTCATAAAGTGAAGTATCAATTCCCATGATTGCAGCCAAATACATTACAGAGCCATATCCAATTCCTTTCCATACATTAAAGAATAGAAGAATGAACGGCCATACCTTCGGTGATGTATAGAAGGGAATCTTTTCTCCACCAAAGTAGGTAATAATACGATTTAGGAATCCGTAATCAGAACTGAAAATATTGAATGCCATAACACCTACAATAACCCATGAAATAAAATAAGGTAAGAACATAAAAGACTGTGTAATCTTACGGTAGTGTTTGTTGCGAATTTCTGTAAGAAGGATTGCAACTGCAATCTGTGCAATTGTATTAACTATAATAAATAAAACGTTATACAATACCGTATTTCTGGTTACCAGGCCTGCCTGCCCAGACTGGAAAAAGAATTTGAAATTCTCAAGACCGTTCCATGGGCTTCCCCAGATCCCTCCTGCATAATTGTATTTCTTAAATGCCATTACAATTCCCGTCATTGGATAGTAAGCAAAAATCAGTGTATAAATCACTGCAGGAGCAAGCATGAGTAGAAATACCCTGTATTTGTAGAGTTTCTTTAAAAATCCTCTCCATCCACTTTTTTTAGTTTCCATAATTCTCCTTCCCCTTTGTGCGCAATATTTTTGTTGCTCAAATATGCTTTTGTTTATAAATATATTATACTTTTTGGTAATTTTTTTGGCAATTCGCATAATTCCTAATCTTTTTTTGTTCATATTGTGCACACCCTCCAATAAATGCCATTATTACGCAACTTTATCCATTTTTTTATTGCGCACGTTAGGAGTTGGACATCCCTTGATTAATTTTATTTAATTAAATAGTTATACCAGTTTGTACAAGTAAATTCTAGTGATTCATACATCTAGAATTTACTCGTGCACAACCTCTAACAGCTCTGTTGAGGGACAAAAGGGTGAAAAAAAACTAACATTACTTTTAAGAACCTCAAGTTTCATGTTAGTTTTTCTTATAGAATCTAAAATTCAGGAGTGTGTAAAGAAATATTTTGATAATTATTGAAAAATTACGCATACCATTTTACTCATAACGATTTCCATTAGTATCTACAAAAACATATTGAATGGCATAATTATTCGAAGGTACTTCTTTATATATAATTCTATTACCTGCTGCATCTAGTTTCAGGGTTTCCTCTGATTTATCAGAAAAAATATATGTTATTTCCGCATAATCTAAGTCTGCTTTATTTGCCCAAAATAAGTCATATGATTTTCGATTAATAATAACATTCCAATGGATTAAGGCATCTTTTTCTCTTAAGTAATTAGATTGAAATTTGTACTTTCCATTTCCCTGTAGTTCAAATATTGCTAAACCATGCTTGTTATTTGAACTAATATATCCACTAACGATATAGTTATCAATTTTAATTTCATAACTAATATGAGCATTATCGTTTATCTTACTTAACTTGTTCAACATCAATTCTCTACTTTCAACGGAAGAACCGTCAGGGTGACTCTGAGTAAAGAAAAGGATTAACAAGATAATAAAAACGAAACCAACTGCAATGAGAATAATATATTTTTTGTTTTTCATATCTTCATCTCCTTCGACAAATATGAATAGTCCGTTTGCATAATGACCAAGAGTCCTCTTGCACGGTAAATATTACTGCAAGCCGATTAAGTACGGTAGGAATGTATATTGATAAGATAAATTGGAATTTAATACTTACTAAGGATTATATTAATATGCTGGTATCTTGATTGAGCAATGTACTGGAAGCGAGTCTGATTTCTTTTTTATGTTTTTTCCAAATATTAATATCGTCTTCATATTCACGATCAAATATCTTTTTTGATAAATCTTGAATTAGTCTAAAGGAAGCAATACAATGTGTGTTTTCAGTATCAGATTTATTGGCTTCTAATAAAAATTTGTAAAACGTTTTCAAGGTCCTTTTAGAATATATTAGTTCTACTAGCTTCGCTCTATATTCTAATTGTCCTCCTGTAATACCTTTAATATGATTTAAATCCCATGAATGCTGTGCTTCATGCTTTAGAAAGTTCATCCAGAATGAGGATGAAAGCATCCGCTTTCGGTTGGTTTTCGCCACACAATACAATTCGTTATTCTCATCTGCCCAGCCGCCGGTTCCAAGTCTATTTAAAGAAATACCAAGATATTGAAAACCTTCTAAAGTGACTATTTCAGCTAATCTATTCTCTATTTTTTCCCAACTTTCTTCTAAGTCATTCTTTGTATCACTTTTAAATTCGATTTCAAATAATGTTCCAAACTTATTACATAACCAAATTAATGCTTCGTTTTTATCTGTTTCTTGCCAGAATATTCGTTTAGAATACTATTGAAATATGCTACAAATCAATTGTACTTTTTTGTTTTTAGAAACAGGTTTGTTTTCATTTTCATCAAATATTCGTACATACTTGCGGACCAAACTTTTTTTGTTAGGAAATTGCCTTAAAAATTAACAGCACTTCTAAGCTCACCTTGGGTAATTAATCCTAAATATTTATTTAATGAATATTTTTCCATTAATCTCACCTCAAAATATAATTTGTTTAATTATACTTTCCAATATATTCAAAGTCAATCTATTCCAATTCAAAAAAAATGTAACATCTGTACAACCTTGCACATATGAGATGTGTACTATTTTTATTTCATGAATATTATCAATTTTGCTTCGCATCTCAAAAAAATATGTATCAACCATTTAGTGTAGTATTGATTTTGGACAGTTCACTTTTCCTTTGCTAGCGAACTATTCGCTTTTTCATTACTCTTATTATCTTGGTTTATATCTATCATGAAATTCTTGTTTTGCAAAATTAGTATATTTTTTAACGAATTCTAATTTTACTTGTGAGTAGCCATTTGGATTACCATTTGCTATACGTTCTATTATAACATGGAGGTGATAAACTTTTTCTGCATATCCATCGGAAGAATAGCCTTTACCCAACAATCATCTCATTGGTTCATCACTTCGAGTGAATATTTCATCACCATAACCAATTGCTTTTAAATCTTCAACTAACTTTGTAACAGTACAGCAACCGTCAATTTCCAACAAAATGTCTATTGTGGGCTTCGCAATCAAACCTTCGACCGCGCTACTCCCAATATGATTAATACGTGCAATATCTTCGGATTTTTTAACGTTCAAAATATTTTGTTTTTCACTCAAAACTCCAGAAATGAAAAATCGCCAGAAGTTTCATAAATTAAGAACTTCTGACGAAATTAGTTAAGCGCGAGACGGGATTCGAACCCGCGACCCTCGCCTTGGCAAGGCGATAC
>JAHZFJ010000018.1 GCA_019421365.1 Lachnospiraceae bacterium | reverse complement strand
GTGGTCAATACGTGAGGCAGCAATTACTGGTCTGCCAAGGTATCGAGTGATATATTTAATTGTTTGATCAGGAGTGCAATCATTAGGCTTTGCACGTACATAAAGTCCTTCAGAGTGTAGGGTATACATCTCATTTTTGATTTTATGAAAAGAAGAACCAATGTGCTGTGTCATACGGTCTAAGAGAACTTTTCGAAAGGATTTTCGAAGAAAGTGATAGTCAAAGTGTCTAACGATACGCCAAGGAGTAAGATTACCAGCACCACCTTCGGAGATAAGAGCATGGATATGAGGGTTCCATTTCAGATCACGGCCAAAGGAGTGAAGAACACAAACAATACCAGGGGTAAAGTTTTCGGATTTATTCATTTTAGAGAACATGCGAAGAATAGCATCGCGGACGGAATGAAAAAGAACACCAAGAAGGGAACGATCATTTAGAAAAAAGCCGCGTAGTTCTTCAGGGATAGTAAAAACACAATGTCTGTGGACACATGAAATTAGTTTAGAAGAAATGCGAAAAGACCGTGTTTGATTATACATGTTTCCACAGGAAGGGCAAAAACGGCTTTTGCAAGTATAAGGAACAAATTTAAGTTCTCCACAATCCGGGCAGCCTCAAAAGGCACCACCGTGGGAGGAATCACCACAGTTGATCATTTTATCTACATTTTCAATGACAGACTTGTGGGGGTGTAAAATATATAACATTTCTTCATAATGGTCTTGAAAGATATCTTTTAATTTACTCATAAGATTAATTATGAAGGAAAATGGAACAAAAAGAAACCCCTTCCCCTCATGAATGAGGGGTCAGGGGAGTTGAGAGTGTGCAGGGCACACTTTGTTCTTGAGGAAAGAGTCGGGAGAACGGGGGAAGGTGCTGAGCTTGTGCGTTAGAGAGTTGAATGTTGTGAGCTGGATTAATTGAGCAAGTATGGGTAACTAGAGTCAGGAAGTTGAATACCTGATGAATACCTAAGCAACTATATAAGGGTGACAATTAACGTCTTAATATTGATAATTGATTAAATTTAAGTTACAATAAGTATAATAATGGGTTATAAATTATGTCCATGTAATATGTGAGAAGAAGTTATATTTTACGAAAGGGATGTTATTATGAAAAGGATTATCAAGAGTTTATATGTGTTATTACTAATTATGGTATTCCTAGGACTATTTTCAGCTAAAACAACAGTAGCAGCAGAAAAGTACTCGCTAAGTCTTACAGGTAAGATGAAAGTTGTAGAATTACCAAGTGGTACATATCCTGAAGGAACGAATCTGAAGCCAACTTTAAAGAAAAGTAAAAATGGAAATTATACATTAACGATGTATGACGGTAGTGTTGTTAATTTAGGAATAAAAAAATCTAATAAGAAACTATGCGTCGTTCAAGTAAGCAAAGAAAAGAATATTGGTATTTATGAAAATAGCAATGGGGTTCTCACAGTTCAAGTCAGTGGTAAAGGAATTGAATTTGATGAACTTGGAACTGACAGTTATGAAGAAACAGTCACAATTCAGATGATGAATCTAAGCATAGATGATAGGGATACTTTATGGAAGAAATATGGACCTAAGGTTAAGCTGAAAATTATAGTAAAGAAATGTCCAAAGGAATTGTGGGAGGTTAAAGAAGAAGAAGCACTTAAAGAGATTAATGCCTCACAATATACTACGGATTATGAAAAAGTAAAAGCTGTATATGATTGGATTACTGCTAATATTGAGTATGATTTTAGTTATAAGGTACATAGTTGGCGAGAAGCTTTAATTCAAAAGAAATCAGTTTGTCAGGGGTATGCTGAATTATTTGGTGTATTATGTAGAGATATTGGTATAGATTCAATGTATGTTAGCGGAATTGCAGATGGTTTAGGTGGTTGGGGCAGTCATGCATGGAATATAGTAAAGATAAATAAAAAATGGTATCTTGTGGATGCTACTTGGGATGCAAATGGGATTGGATACCCAACTGATTATCAGTGGTTTTTGAAAAGCGAAAAAGACTTTCCTGATCATAAGGTCTCTAATGGATATTTGGAGGAGTATAAAAATATTGCAAAAGATAGTTATGATATACCAGTTACAACATGGACTGATTATGCAAGAAGGTTGTTAGAGGTAGAAAGAAAATATTATGAGAATGAAGTTGAAACTTTATCTCGTGGATTTGACTGGTGGTTGCAAGCTAAAATTGAAGAATATAATGAAAAACTAGAAGATCTAACACAAGAAGAGATGATAGAATATAAGGACTGGTATGAAAGTCAATGTAAAGAATATTCTGTAGACTTTCTAGAATGGCTCGGTTATTGTTCTGAAGAAGCATTTATAGAGTATAAAACAATTTATCTTATCTATGATTCCTACGAGGAAAGAAAAGGTCCTTTAGAAGAATTTTATCAGAAGTACCCTATGTGCCTTGATGATGGAATGTAGTAGTTTTATGTAGTTGATTCAAAAGTCAATGAAGTAATTTGAACTCTGTTGATTTCAGTAAGAATGATTAGGATTGAATCGAGAGGTTCAGTCCTTTTTTCGTTGAGGAAAGAGTCGGGAGAATGGGTGAAGGCTTGAAAATACTAGGTTTGGTGAATTGGTAGTGGGAGTTTGGAGTAATGTGTAATTAGGTTCATATAAATGGAATGATTGCAAGCAGTTTGGGCACTTCTTTGGCACTTTGGAAGAGAATAATTATAATATTGGATTCATAATAGAACGTCAATAATAATATATAGAGAAAGACCTCATTACAAAATATGCAACAAGGTCTTTTGTGTTATGGGAGCTAATATATTATAACTCAATACATATTATGACATATTAGGTATCAATTGTCAATAAAAAGATCTTGACACAAAAATGAAACAAGGTCTTTTTAGGGGATTCAAATGCTAAGGAAACACAGGTATAATACACTGTATTGGGTATTAAAAAAATGGCACAAGCTGTTAAGCAAGTGCCTTTCATCGGGGATTATCAGAAAACAGAAAACAAAATTATGATATAATAGATTGAAATAATTTGTCAATATTGAATTAGTAAAGTTAATAAATCGTCTCTTAAGTGTAAAAATACAATAAAAAACGGGTAAAAGTGTGTGTAAGTATAAATAGGTCAAAATCTTTAAAATACAATACTTACAGCCTATTTACTACAATAATAAAAAAAGTTTTTTTGGTGTATAAAGGGAAGCCGTATCATAACAAGTAGGATTATCAAAGTTATGATTGTTCCAGTGTCTTTCGTAAAAGCAGCCGGTTAACCTGCGAATCAATCATATAAAATTATTTCCTTTGATTAACCTCATGAAGGTATTGACCTAAATCAACATCATCTACTAGCAGATGATTGAAGATCCAATCCTGTAAGTAGGTTTTTACTTTGCGCAGAATTGTATAAGGTTCTTCACTAAGTTTTCTACAATCTACACTTAATATAAACTGAATAAGCTCATCATGTCTTTTTTTGTGTTTTTCATAATCAGGATAATTGTTTTCTTTCATAAGTTCTTCTTCATGATAACAATGATAGCAAACATAGTCTCTTAATTCTAAGACAATATCAAGGAGTTGTTTGTTCGTTGCTCCAATACAATGACAGATTACAAGCTGTTCTACATCACGTCCAATACGAAATAATTCTTTGTGTTGTGTATCCATAAGAGCAATTCCTGTCTCAACTTCTTTACACCAATCGAATTTAAAATCTAACATATTAATTTCTCCTATTAAGCATCAAAAAATAGTATTTTATCGTGTGGTATATATTCATTATAGCAAATATGTAGAGTGGAAACAATGATTAATGCGGTATAATGGAATCCAGAGTTACTTATTTAGTACAGATCAAAGGTTTGTTTAAAGGTGCCTTTGATCATATTAGCAATTATAATGTTTATTTATTATAAATTTTATATATGATTTCCGATTATCCGCATAAACACTATACTTTTAAGCAATTTGAAACATACATAGAAAACAACTCATTTTACCACGAATTTACCACGAATTTACCACGATTGAATGAGCCTTGATATGACAATAAAATGACTAAGGGAGATAGCACAAATAGCTGTGTATCTCCCTATCTTCATTTATACCGTTGATTACTTCATTTGATTTCAAACTTCAAGGTTGTTTTTTATATCTCGTTTTTTTAGTCCTATCATGTTCATACCTCAATTCTACTTTTTAAAGCTAATAAGTTTTCCGTTGTATTTTACAATGATGAATATGATATACAATACTCCGATAACAATCAAAACAAGTCCTATGTAGTAACCCAATTCAGAATGAGAGATTAAATTGATAATCGGCATAACAAGAATACCAATACTAACCAATAAAGTGCCTATCCCTATTCTTTTTGTAAATATCTTTTTATCTTTAGGGTCAAGTTGTGTATAATGATAACCATGTAACAAAGTAATATTCTCTTTTATTCCTATTTGATAAGATGTAAAAAGCAAAAACAATCCTATAACTATTTCAACAATCAATTCCTCTAATTCCATAATCGTTCTCTCCTTTAATCAAAATAAAATAATTCTTCAAATTTTTTATCTAAAGCTATACAAAGCACTAATGCCAATTTTGCTGTTGGATTAAATTGTCCAGTTTCAATAGAACTTATTGTATTCCGAGAAACCCCGACTAATTCAGCTAATTCTGTTTGTGATAATTTTTTTTCTTTTCGTACAGTTTTTAATCTGTTTCTCAAAATTAAATGTTCGTCCATTCTATAACCCTACCGTTAAAAATTTATAAAAATAATACACCATGAATAGAAGAAAGAATAAAGCGAAGACAAATTTAGATTTATTTTTTGAAATATGTGCTTCATAACTCATGAAGCCAAATGCCACAGACCAAATAATTGTCATTATGTCATAGTAAGGTTCTTTACAAACTACTTTAATGAAAAGAATTAAAATGCAGATAAATAGCACAAACATTAAGCCAAAAGATTTCCCTTGAAGTTTAATATGTTTTTCGTACTCATCAAGATATAAATTATCTTTTTTGTTTTGTGATAGTATTTTTTCTTTATCCATTACATAACGCTCCTTTCAAAAATACCAAGTACACTTGTCATTTATATTATAGCATTCAGTCATTACAAGTCAATGTTTTTGCACAGTTTTCTTGTTATTTTGTGAAAGCGTGCAAATCAAGAAAGAAATGCATGCTATATCTGTTTATCCTACAATCTTCCAGTTACTATCCTTATGGAGTATCAACTCATACTGTGATATTTGTGTTGTCTTTGTCTGATTGTCAATGAGTTTGACAATACTCTGCTCCTTTCTTCCTCTTGATTACCCAACATAGAAAAGAAAAAGCCCTGTCAAGAGCTTTGCCACCATTGGTGGTGCTTTGCACTCTTGATCATGCATGTGAAAGCTTAAGTAAAAGACATAGTTATGTTCGAAGATACAGTGTTTGAAATGGTGTTGTCCTTAGGCAAATTTCAATGGAATAGGAGTTGATGAGTGCTAACTATGATAATTATTGATGCCGTTGAAGGAAAAAGTCTCTCTAGTATAATAAAAATCATAGCTCAAAATTTTGTTATTGACAAATAAAAGTTTTTATTGTTAAATATTTTCGTATAAAAATTACCATAAATTTTAAGGAGGCCTTTAATGTTAAAAAAATTAGACAACATGAAAATTAATAAAAAACTTAATTTTAGTTATGCTGTAATAATAGGATTGATGATTATATCTGGTTTTTTCAGCATAATAGCCTTATCGAATCTAGATGCAAATTTAAATCGCTTTATTAACGGTTCAGAAAAAGCAGCTACAGTTACAAAGAATTGTAGAATTAATGTTAATATTGCAGCAAGAGATTTACGCGAAATGGCACTTAATGATGATAAGAGTTCATATAGTAATTATAAAGTCAATATTCAAGATAATTTAAAAGAACTTGAAGAAAATTTAGAAATATTAAAGAAGACTGAAGTGGTTGACGATGATCTTTATCAGCAATATGAGACAGCGTTATCTGATTGGAGTAAACTTGGAAATGAGATCATAAATGAAATAGAGAGTGGAAATAAAGATGTTGCTATAAATAAATTAATTAATGAATGTGCACCAACTCTAAAAAAAGTTGTAGAAATAGCGAAAGAAATTGATGAAGTGACGGAGGTAATGAAAGCTGAAGCAATTAAAAGAAGTGAGAATTCATTTTATAGTGGCGTAGTATGTATTATTCTATTTATTATCTGTGCAACTCTAGTTTCAAGAAAAATTAGAAAACGTATTACAACATCGATTTTGTCACCACTTCGTGAGATAGAAGTGGCAGCAGCTGAATTGTCAGTCGGTAATCTTAATAGTAACATTAACATAAATTATCAATCAGACGATGAAATCGGAAGTCTAGCACATAGTTTGCGAGAATCTATACATACTCTTGGTGCATATGTTGATGACATTGCACGAGTTATGCAAGAGTTTTCTGATGGGAACTTCACTGTTAAGCCGGAGGTAGAATGGAAAGGTGATTTTATAAGAATTCATGATTCCATTATGGAAGTCGAAAAAAACATGGCGGATACTATAAAAGTTATTTACACAACTGCAGATCAAGTAAAACATGGTTCAAAACAGGTAGCTGAAGGTTCGGATGATTTTGCACAAGGTGCAGTAGAGCAAGCGAGTATAACAGAGGAATTAACAGCTACTATTGATACTGTATCCAATCAAGTGCTTCAAAATGCGGACAATGCAAGTAATATAAGTAAAGAAGTTGAAAATGTTGGAGAAGGAATTATTGACTGCAACTCAAGGATGCAAGAGTTGGTAGATGCTATGAATAATATAGACGAATCTTCCAAAGAGATTAGTAAGGTTATCGTAGCTATTAACGATATTGCGTCACAAACGAACTTATTAGCATTGAATGCCTCAATTGAAGCTGCACGTGCGGGGGATGCAGGAAAAGGCTTCGCTGTTGTTGCAAGTCAAGTTAGTTTGTTAGCAAGTCAGAGTGCGGAGGCTGCAAAAGAGTCTACTTTATTAATTGAATCGTCGATAAATGCAGTACAAAGAGGAATGTTACTAGCAGATACGACAGCAAGACAATTAGAAAAAGCAGCATCTGATTCTAAAATTATAATTGATAAGATTATTCAAATTGCGGCAGAGTTAAAAGAACAGGTGACATCGTTTACTGAGATTAATAATGGCGTTGATCAGATTAATGATGTAGTGCAAACAAATGCTGCAGCTTCCGAAGAATGTGCAGCTGCAAGCAACGAAATGAGTGAACAGGCTGAAACTTTGGAAAGTCTTATTAGTCAATTTAAAATTGAAGAACTTAACTAAGATATGGTCTGAATAACTAAAACATCAGATGAATAGGCTACAACTTGTTTCTTTGTTGGTGATTAGTAAGTTGATGCTGATAAAAATCATCATGGCTCTAAGAAATGCAAAGTTCTGTTTGCGTTGCATCGAATGATAAATTAATTGAAAATATGTTAAATAAAGAGCAATTAAAGGAACTGTGTAAACATATGAGAAAAAAAACACAAATAGAAACTGATTATAAACTTAGAATAGTGTATGAATGGGGATCAAAACTAATCGGTATAATATATAAGCTGAAAAATGATACTCAATACACAGACTTTGATTACAGAAAAAGCGGCTTGACGTATGGAGAAAAAACTGTTTGTATTGTTATTGGTTATTTGCTACATTGGTTAGATTACATATTTAGTGATGTTCTACCGCTATTACCTTATAACAAATTCTGTGATAGGGTAAGTTAACAATGGAAAGCAATTTGGTAATATGTCAATAACTACATTGAAGTTTGTTGTATCTTATATACCATTGATGACTAAATATACTATAATAATAAAACAAAACAAGAAAAATAGTACTTCTGCCTAATAATCTAAGATTAGAGGGGGAGGTATCTCATAAGAGTAATATAAAAGGGTCGTTGCAAACTAGTTGAATTGCATGACCCTTATAGACTAGTTATTTTAAAACCCTAAAACTTTGAAAGGTCTTTATACATATGAATATATCTACACTTCAATACTTTATATCTGCTGCTGAGCTATCAAGTTTTACGAAAGCTGCACAAAAGCACTTTGTTGCACAGACGGCTATTAGTCAACAGATAGCCAAATTAGAGAAAAATATAGGAGTTAAGCTATTTATACGAGAAGCAAATCGTGTAGCATTAACTGATGCAGGTCAAGTATTTTATGAAGACACTAAAAATATTATTAAAGAATACGAGTTAGCTTTGAAAAAGGTCAAAAAATTTCATAAGGAAGAGAAAAAGGTAATTACGATTGGTTATAAAGAACGTGCGGAATTACATCTACTAACTGAAATAATTCATAGATTCCAAAAATTATATCCTGAGGTAGAGTTTGTAATTAAAGAGGAAAGTAGTACGACGCTTATAGAAGAAGTGAAACATGGACTTTGTGATATATTTGTCAACATAAGCTGTACATTAACTACTGAGGAAATAGAATGTTTAGATCAATATACAATATATCATGGAGATATGGTTCTTTGTGTGTCTAAAGATCATCAAAAAGCAACGAGAGAATTTATCGAAGCAAGCGAATTATATGAGGAAAAGTTTATTGTACTTAATGTCGAAAATTCATATCGTGGTTTTGATGAGATGCATCGAAACTGTAAGAAGGATGGATATGAACTACAAATTGAGGCGTTTGCTCCGAATATAGGTTCACAACTTATGAATGTTGAACTTAACAAAGGAGTTGCTTTTGTACAAGATTTGATGGTGAATCCTCAGGAGGATCGTTTAAGTTTTATTCCAATTAGAAATTCTGCTCATAAATATAATGTCGCAATTATATACAATAAGAACAAGCATGGAGAGTTTAGTACTAAATTTATACAAATGATTAAAAAGTCATTACCTGCGAAAAGGACATAAGAAATAATTAGGGTGCATCAGTAATTAATATTGTTAAAAATTTATCTTATTTGATAAAATATTATCAATCTATGTCAAAGGAATGTTAATGATTACATTTCTAGAGACCATAGTTTCAAGTATAATTAGGAGGAGTTTTTGACAATGATTAAGAAACATTTAGTACGTGGAGCTTGTATAGTTGTAATGTTAGCTTCTATAACAGCATGTTCTAAGAAGAATGAGAAGTTACCAGAAGAAGGAACGAATGGTACAGAAACAACTTATACAGCTAGTGCAGCTGGTTTTGGAGGAGATGTTTCCATAACTGTGGTTTCAGCAGATGGGAAAATTAGCTCTGTAGTAGCAAAAGGAGATTCTGAAACACCTGAAATCGGAGGAAAAGCAATCGAGGAGTTAAACAACGGTGCGCTAAAAAGCCTTGTAGGTAAGGAAGTTTCAGCCATAGATGTGGATTCTGTTGATGCAGTATCTGGAGCAACTTTTAGCTCTAATGCAGTAAAGAATGCATTAAAAGCAGCTTTAAAAGAAGCGGGAGGAGTACAAAGTAGTGAAAAAACTCCAGTAGCTGATGGTGTTCAAGAGGTTTCAGTTTCAGGTCATAGTATAGTATCCCCGTTGAAGGTATCAGTTACGTTTAAAGATAACGCTATTTCAGAAGTTAAAGTAATTGAACATGATGAAACAGAACAAATCTTTGATACAGTAAAAAAGCTATTTATTCCACGTTTAGTTGAAAATCAATCTCTTGAAACGGATGCAGTCACAGGAGCAACTGTTTCTAGTAATGCTATTAAGACAGCTGTAGAACAAGCTATTAATACAGCTGGTGGTGATAGTTCTGAATGGTACACTAAAGTTGAAAAATCTTCAGAAACCGTTAAATTAGAGGGGTATGATGTAATTGTTGTTGGTCTGGGTGGATCTGGAATGTCTGCATATGCAAGTGCAGCAGAAGCAGGAGCAACTGTTTTTGGATTTGATACGGCTGGTAAGGTAGGCGGTACTTCTACTACAACAAGTGGTCCAATGGCAATTAATCCAGAGACGAAGATGGAGATTCAAAATAATGGAGAACCATTCTTAGATGAAGAGGAATTAGTAGCAGATTGGTTAGAATATTGTGAAGGTGATGCGAAAGAAGAGATTGTTCGCTTAATGGTAGATAAATCTGGTGATACGATGGATTGGTTAATAAATAACTATGGATTCCAGTTTGGTGATATCAGTGCTTTCTTCCATCCAAAGATGTGGAAAGTTTGGGCAACTTATCAAGGTGATGTAAATGCACAATATGCTAGTGCTATGGAAGCGGCCAAAGCACTCAATGAGAAAAATGATTATATGCTAGAATTAACAGCAACCAAATTATTAACTGATGAAAATGGCAAGGTAAATGGTGTTCAAGCTACTTATTATGATGGTACCACTTACGAGATATATGGAAAATCAGTGATTTTAGCTACTGGTGGCTTTGCTGGAAATCGTGAAATGATGGAACAGTATTTCGGAGAAGTATGGAATACAAAAGCAATGACACAAAATCAGGGTGCTGGTATCCTTATGGCTGAAGAAGTTGGTGCTGCACTATATAATATTGATGTTGCTCCAATGCAACACAATGCACAGACAGCAACTATTATCCGTGACGATTCTTTAACAGCAGATGAAAAGGCAGTATTAGCTTCTTTAGTATTAGGAAAAGACTCTATGTTAGTAAATCAAGAGGGCATTCGTTTTATGAATGAAGCTGGTAATATTGAGTTTGATTCTTGGAAAGGTGGAGCATATTTTTACACCCTATATTCTGAAGAGCAAATTAATGAATTTGAAAATAATGGACTTTCTCAAGTTTCAGCGCCTTTCTTCTTAGGACAAGGGGGAAGTGTTGAAGCAGGAACTCCAATTACTTCTATGGATAAGATTATATCTGTTGGTGAGGAAAATGGTATCATTTTTAAAGCAGAAACAGTTGGTGAATTAGCAGAGTTAATTGGTATGGAAAACCTTGTGGAAGAAGTTGAAAAATATAACACATATGTAACAGGTGAAAAAGATCCTTTCGGAAAAGACAGTGCTCTTATCCATGAAATTAAACTAGATCAACCGGTTTATGCAATTAAAGGAGCTGCATATATCTATGGTACTTGCGGTGGGGTAGATGTAGATGCTAATTTAAATGTACTTGATACGAATGGAAATTCAATAGAGGGTCTTTATGCAGCAGGCCTTGATTCTATGGGAACAATCTTAACAAATAAAAAAGCTTATGTAACTTACGGTGGTGCAGCTCAGGGTTGGGCTCTAACCTCTGGTATGATTGCAGGTGAGAATGCAGCTAAAGCAGTTCTTGAAACAAAATAATATAATGCATTAGGGCTCTTTGCCAAATAGCAGGGCGGGTTTCTTTGGAAACCCGTCCTATTATTTTGTTAAGACTTTTTTCATATTTACCTCATCGCATAAGTTTTGTACTGCAAATAAATCACCAGTATTATGAATAAAATAATATTTTGTTACATAAATTACGAATTTTATCTAATTTATATGTTATACTGAAAAAAAGATTATTTATATTGGCGGAGGAGGTAAACATGCAGGTAGGAGATAAAATAGTATTTGGCAGTTACGATTGGCGAGTACTTGATATCAAAAACGATAGGGCTTTAATTATAACCGAATGTATTATAGAGCAACGTCCTTACCATGATGCTTATAAAGATATAACATGGGGTGATTGCTCGTTACGAAAATATCTTAATGGGGAATTTTATGACACTTTCTCTACAGTTAACAAATCAAGAATAATTCCGGTGTTAAATAAAAATCCTAATAATCAGTGGTATGGTACATATGGCGGAGCAGATACGCATGACAGTATATTTTTACTAAGTCTTGATGAAGTGTGCAAATATTTTGGAGATAGCACTTTTAAATTGTACAACAAAGGAAAAAATCAAAGATATTGGTTTGAAAGAAAAGATGAAAACAACAATAATCGATTAGCAAGACTTCAGGGTTCAGAATGGTGTTGGTGGTGGTGGCTTCGGTCTCCCGGACGCGTTAATATAAAAGCCGCGTACATCTGGGGAACTGACGGTGGTATTGGTATTCAGGGAAACAACATATTGAAAGGCAACATCAGCGATGGAAAATGTACAGGTGGCATTCGTCCTGCTTTGTGGCTGAAGCTATAATAGCATTACCCACTTGAATCTTCCTTTGGGGATTCTTTTATACTAAGTTTACCCCTAACAATTTAGGAAAGAGGTGAAAACAAATACATAGTATAGAAAATAAAAGTAGAAAGGGAGAATTTCAATGACAGCAAATTTAAAAAAGCAGATCTAAAAAGACCTGCTCTTTTAAAATCAGTGTAACAGATTGAATGATTTTCACATCAGATTATTTTGGTATATATCTAAGTAAGGAAACCGATAAATGCATAGATAATTCCAATATTTATAAAGTCTATGAATAATGAGCCTACGATTGGTACAATAAAGAACGCTGTTTTTGAATATCCATATTTTTCAGTAACTGCGTTCATATTTGCCATAGCATTTGATGTGGATCCCATTCCAAATCCGGTTAGACCTGCCACCATAACGGCTGAGTCGTAATTCTTACCCATGAATCGATAAGATACAAAGACACCATACATGTACATCATTAAACATTGAGCTAAAAGTAAGATTAGCATTGGTAATGCTAAGTCTATTAAATGCCAAAGCTTTAAAGTGATAAGTGCCATTCCAAGGAATAGATTTAATGAAACTTCTCCTACTACTTCAATTTCTTCTTTCGGATTGTGGAAAAGAGTAGTGCAGTCGGAAATATTTCTTATAAGAGCAGCTATAAGCATTGCGCCTATATAGGAAGGAAAAGTTACACCCTCATACCACCTTCCAATGAGTGTATTTAACACATCTGTTAAATAAGTTCCAAGAGCCATAGCTAGTAATATTTGAAAAAAAGCCATATTAATTCTATTTGTATTGAGTGTAGTCTTCTTATGTTCTACAATGGATAAATCAAAATTATCCTCATCAGTAGACTGAGTCTTTTTCTTATTCACAAGATTATTCTTACGTATCAGGTGATTGGCCATTGGACTACCAATTAAAGAACCTGCAATTAGTCCAAATGTTGCAGCTGTTAAAGCAATTGTTAGAGCTTCGGGATGTCCAAGTACTTCAATACTAGGTGCGACAGCAGCAGCTGTACCGTGACCACCAGTTAAAGAAGGGGAAGCTGTAAGGAGTGCTACAAGTGGGCTAATTCCTAAGACACCTGAAAGACCAACAGCTAATACATTTTGAAGGATAGCTAAGACTGTTGAAATAAGGAGGAAAATGAATATTTTCTTACCTCCGATTTTAAGCATCTTAAAACTTGCATTAAAACCAACAGTACAAAAAAACATAGTTTGGAAGAAGGTTTGTAGTGTTGCATCAAATTCGAAATAAGCAATGTTGTTTTGTCTGAGTATTAGATGAATAATTGAAAATATCAACCCACCAATAACTGGTGATGGTATTGCATATCTTGAAAATAAAGGAATAGTGTTTTTGATTGCCCTTCCAATTAAAAGGAAAACAACGGCTACACCTATGGATTGAATCATGTTAAATTGAATGATCATTTATAGTCCTCCTAAAACGAAAATTGTCATTAGTAACTTGAAATTTAATATTTAAAAGTAGTTTATAATTGTATGGGATTCTATTTGCAGAATTATATTATGGAAGAATAATATAATTCTAGTATATTATTTGGAGCGAATTAGATTTTTAGTCTATAAAAAAAGACATTATGTATACTAATTTATTTTTTAGGTAAAGTCAATTAAATACTTGAAATAACTGAGTTTTGTGTCCATTTCAGCCTCACGCATACCTTGAAAATCAGATCTATCTGGTAAGGTTACTAAAACATATATTGACTACCCAAAAGGAAGGAACTTTTAAATTATTGATATATAATTTATGTAAAGGTGAAAAAATAATTTTAATTAAGAATTGTGAGAACTCTTCCAGAAGAAAATGGCATACTATTTTTTGATTAACCTTTAAATTTTATGGATGTATTTTTTAAAGAACAGCTTGAAAAAGAAATATTGAAATATGAACACACTATTTATAGAACTAAAGTTTAGAGGGGGACAATTATGAAAATACAGATTAATGACAATATTATTAAGCATTATTTACGTAATGTTTATTTTATTAATGGACACAGTTATGCTGGAAAATCAACAATGGTTAAGTTGCTTTCAGAGCGGTATGATATGATATTTTGTGGCGAAAATTATCATGATGTATTTCCACGAGAGAAGCTGTCAAGATGGAAACAACCTGGCTTATGTTATTTTGATACAATGAGTGGTTGGGAAGAGTGGTTAAATATGACACCAGAAGAGCATTGGAATTGGACAAATAACGTATCACAGGAATGCATTGAAATAGAAATACTTGAGTTATTAAGATTAGCTGCGAGTGGAATGAAGGTAATAGTTGATACCAATATTCCGCCGGATGTATTACGTGTAATATCAGATTATAACAATGTGGCAATTATGATTTGTGATCCATCTGATATATGTGCCACACGTTTTTTTGATCGTGATGATTCAGATAAAAATTTTATGATGGAACAAATTAAGTTGTGCAGCGATCCTGATGCAACACTTAAAAACTTCAATTCGTGGGCGTTGTATCATCCACCTATTGAAATTGACTGGGAAAATACAGGTTTTTTTACATACACACGTTCTGATTTTGAAACTGATACACTAGAAGAAATGCTAGAAGCTTTAGCAAAGCATTTTGGTCTTTGTAGAGAATAATAATTTTGGGGTACACTTTTCTTTATTGGTGAAACAGTATCCGTTTAGCATATCCATCTCTGTAATCAGATGGAGTTAAACCCACTATTTTTTTAAAACAGGTGGAAAAATTATGACTATTCGTAAATCCAATGTTATATGCAATCTGTGAAATAGTAAGATTTGTATCAGTTAGCATTGCTTTTGCTACGTCCATTTTAGTATTTAATATGTAAGTTTTCATACTGGTACCGCATGATTTTTGAAAGAAAGAAGATAAGTATTTGGTGCTGTAACCAAAATTAGCAGCTACATCCTCTACTTTCATTGGGAGCTCGATATTTAATGAGATGTAATCGGTAATATCAGTAAAAAGTTGGATCTTTCCATGTACGACCTGTTGATTGTCAATAGGGGATTTTAATTGGCAATCAATTTCATAAAGGATACTAGTAGTTAAATAATAATTGTATTCTTTGTTATGATATCTTCGTTCAGAATCTTGTAATTGTTTTAATAAGATAATAAGACGTTCCATATGAGGCAGATAAGCTTTTTTAGACAAAGATAGAGAACTGTCTTTTTCTGCTTGGTTAGATTCTAGAAAAGGGGATTCTTGAAAATGCAACCAGTAAAAGGTGCAATTTGATGATTTATACCCAAATTGCTTGGTGTTTGGAGGCATGATTAGGTATTCTTTCTCTTTTAATTCATAGTGGTGGTTGGAATCTGCAATATAAAGTGTTCCCTCAGTGACAATAAATAACTCATAATCGGTTAAATACCGTGAGAGGTGTTTCCAGTTTTCATTTGGTGATTGGAACTTACCCACCCAGTGAAAACATAAAGGGTGTGTAGTGTTAAAAGAAAATGTTTTCATCGGACTTTTTCAAACCCTTTCGTACTATTTGATATTTAATGTCAGCATTTATAATGATAAAATTATAGCATGGTTAAACCATACTGTACAGTAGGAGACTCTAAAAAAGAAGGCAATAATAAGTGCACAGGTTATTGCAATCAAAGGAGAATCTAAGCTATGGGATACGAGAAGTGTAGAAAAAAATTATGTATTGGAAGTTTACTTTTAGTGTTAGTACTCATGATAGGTGGTTGTAAGAAAAATACGAGTACAGGGGAACTAGATCAAACAGAAACGAAAGAAAGTGTTACGCAAGCAGAAGAGGAAGGAAACGAGGATATGAAGGTAGTACCAAGCAAAGTTACTAATTTGACAGCATTTAACTTAGAGGATGTAATTGTAACTGACGATTATTATCAGAATTCACTTAATTTAGAAGTGGCATATCTGCTATCCCTAGACGAAGAACGTCTTTTAGCCGGTTTTCGTGAAACAGCTAGGCTTGATACGGCAGGAATAAACCGATATGATGGTTGGGAAAATTCGCTGATTGGAGGACATACATTAGGACATTATCTAACAGCAGTGTCTCAGGCCTACGTTAACGATGCAGTATCAAAAGAAGATAAGGAGGCACTTTATAAGAAAATCACATCAATTGTGGACGGCTTATTAGAATGTCAGAATCATTCAAAAGGAAAATCAGGTTTTATATTTGGTGCAACCGTGATAAATTCAGACAATGTGGAGCAACAGTTTGATTATGTTGAAGAAAATAAAACAAATATTTCAACACAAGCTTGGGTACCTTGGTATACCATGCATAAGATTATAGCGGGGTTAACAGATACTTATAATCTAACAGGATATGAGCCAGCAAAAATAGTGGTTTCATCTCTTGCAGACTGGGTATATAACCGGACTCAAACATGGAGTGAATTAACTAGACAGACGGTACTACGTATAGAATATGGTGGAATGAATGATTGTCTTTATGATGTATATCAGATAACCGGCAAAGAAACCCATGCTCTTGCTGCGCATCAGTTTGATGAAGAAACCTTATTTGAAAAAGTAGATTCTGACACTAACAATGCGTTAAATAATTTACATGCGAACACTACAATTCCTAAGTTTTTAGGTGCCCTAAAGCGCTATCAGGTACTTGGTGAGTCGGAGAGTAGTTATCTTAAGTATGCACAGAGTTTTTGGGATATGGTTGTTAATAAACATACCTATATTACAGGTGGAAACAGTGAATGGGAACATTTTGGAGAAGATTATGTTCTTGATGCTGAAAGAACAAATAGTAATTGTGAGACCTGTAATACTTACAACATGTTAAAGCTATCAAAAGCATTATATGAAATAACGGGAGAGGTAAAATACGCAGATTATTACGAGAGTACCTTAATAAATGCAATACTATCCTCTCAAAATCCAGAAACAGGAATGACTATGTATTTTCAGCCAATGGCAAGTGGATATTTTAAAGTATATGGTTCTAGATATGATCATTTCTGGTGCTGTACTGGAAGTGGAATGGAGAATTTCACAAAGCTAAATGATGGAATTTATTATCATACCGATGAGGTACTTACTATAAATCGTTATGTAAGTTCAGAAGTTACCTGGGAGGAGAAGAATCTATTATTAACGCAGAAAGCAGATATACCGAATTCATCCGATGTGGAATTCCTTGTTACATCGTTAGATGGAGCGCAGACGGTAGATGTAGAACTTAGATTACGGGTTCCAGATTATGCAGCAGGTAACGTGACGGTAAAGATCAATGGAACGAAATACGATGCCACATTGGTTGATAGCTATCTTGTTATAGAAGGCCCAATAAACCATGGAACTATTATTGAGGTTCATATTCCAATGGAAGTGCGAGCTTATAACCTCCCAGATAATGAGAGTGTATATGCCTTCAAGTATGGACCAGTTGTATTAAGTGCAGAACTTGGGGAAGAAGGCATGACAACTGGAACAACAGGTGTAAATGTTACGATTCCTACTACAAAAAATATTGCATTTACGAGTATTGCATTAGCCGATGAATTCGATAGCGTCAGTGACTTCATGAAGAATTGTAACGATCATCTTGTAAAAGCAGATGACAGTTTAACCTTTACGTTAAAGGATACCAATCAATCTTTAACTTTCACACCCCACTATAGGCAGTATACAAAACGTTATGGAATTTATCTTGAATTCCAGACAATAGAAGAAGAAAAAGAAGCAAATTCAGTTGATGAAGCAGCGAAGAAGGAACGACTATTAGAAGCAAAGCTAGATACGGTACAGCCAGGATATGGTCAATATGAAAATGATGCACTTCACAATATGCTTGAGAGTGACTCTGTTGGATCAACCAATGAAGGAACTTCTCGTTTTGCAAAAGCAGGAGGATATTTTACTTATCATATGATTGTAACAGAGGAAGGACCAACTTATCTTAAGGCAACACTTAAAAAATCAGATAACGGAAAAAGTCTATACATCGCAGCAGGAGAATTAGATGGTAGCGAAGTGGTGATACAACAATTACTGTTAGATTATTCCGGAGAAGAGGAATATTATGATATTACAGTGGTAATTCCAGAAGACGTTATCTCACAAAAAATGAAAACAATCACAACAGACGAAGGAAAAAAGAGTATTTTACCAATTACATTTCAGGGGGCTGTGAATGAAGACTCTGCAGCTGTTTGTAATTTCTTGTATACCTATCGTTCTCTCGCAGATGATTCTAGTATTGTTTACTTTGTAGATTGTGGAGATGTAGGTGTTACAACGGTATCAGAGGGGGATAGTTTTGGAACACATAACAGTGTAACAGACCAAGTATATCAGGTGGATTCGTTAACGGGTTACTCTTGGGGAATAGTAGATGAACCAGAAGATACACAAGGTGGCAGCGCAAAAAGTACAGCAGTATTTACCGCGAACACTTGGAGTTATGAATTTATAACAGAGGATGGTTATCCGAAAACTGAAACAAACCGCTATACAAAGAATCAGTTCGAGAGCGGCGTAGAAACACGATACCTTGATTACGCATTTGAATTGGAGAATGGAACATATGAGGTAGAAGTTGGATTCTGTGATCCATGGGGATGTTCAGCAAGTCCATCCATTTATGCAAATCTAGGGAAAGAAAACGAGGTTGTGATTGCTGAGAATAACGAAGTAAAGGACCAACCAGTAGTAACTGCAAATGTCACGGTAACCAATGGTGTTCTTACTGTAAATGTTAGAGGGGTAGGAGATCGAAATCTAGCAATTAATATGACATACATAATAATACGAGAAGTGAAATAGTATAGAGTACAGTCAAAAAACTGCTTTGTAGGAAATAATACAGAGCAGTTTTTTGATAGTGTATGCGGATACAACTATAGCAATTTATATACTAAATATTAGGTGTTCTGTTGCTTAAAGTAAATACATGTATTAAAATATCTTAATCTATAAGGACTAAATAAATAGTTTATGAAAGAATAATTTAGAGAAGAAGGTAGCATATGAAAATAGGAACAGAATTAATTAATGATATAAATGAATGTAAGCTAGGCTATGGAGAATTAGCTTTTTGGTGGCTTGGTCAGATGGGATATGCTATAAAGATAGATCAGACGATTCTCTATATTGATGCATATTTGGAAGATAGTAATGAAAGGAGTATACCTACATTATTAAAACCAAGTGCGGTAAGAAATGCAGATATTATATTAGGTACTCATGACCACATTGATCATATTGATCGATCATCGTGGAATCAGATGTCTATAAGTTCACCAAATGCTAAATTTATTACACCAAGTATTACCCTTCCCTCTTTAGCTAATGATTTAGAGATAGAAGAAGATCGATTTATTGGTATGAATGATGGAGTATGTGTTAATCTAAGTGGAATTTCCATTAGTGGAATTGCTTCAGCACATGAAGCATTAAATCAAGATAAAAGAACAGGTGAATATCCTTGTTTAGGATATATAATTGAGGGAAATGGGGTAAAGATCTATCATGCAGACGATACCTGTATTTATCCAGAGTTATATGAAAAATTAAGGGTAAATGGTCATTTTAATGCAATCTTTCTACCCATTAACGGTAGAGATGCAAAACGATTAGAAAACAATATTATTGGAAATATGACCTATCAGGAAGCTACGGATTTGGCGGGTTATATAGAACCGGATCTTGTAGTTCCAGGGCATTATGAGATGTTTCCGGGAAATAGTGAGAATCCAGAATTATTTACAAGTTATCTTAGGGTTAAATATCCACATTTAAAGGCTTGGGTTGGAAAACATGGAGAAAGAGTTATCTTAAAGTAAAATTACCTATGATGCCTACAGGGTATTTGGCATTTCTCTAATAGGAAGAAAGAATTCGCAGCAGATTAATTAAGAAGAACTCCCCTCCTATTCATAGTTAAGGAGGGGAGTTGAGAGTGTGTAAAGCTCACTTTGTTTAAGGAGTAAATATGTAAATCACTAAGTATTTTACTTACATAGTTTTTTGAATTCATCCGCTACGAACTGTACCTTTGTTCCAACAACTACCTGTACAGAAGTCTTACTTGGGCGGATAACACCGGCTACTCCGGCAGATTTTATAATCTTATCATTCACCAATGTTTGGTCTTTTACTTCGAGACGAAGTCTTGTAATACAGTTATCAATCGATGTAACATTGTCCTTGCCACCGAGACCGTTAAGGATTACACTTGCAATTTCTGTGTAGTTATCATTTGCAAGTGTAACAGCTGCCTCATCCTCTTCGTCATCTTCACGGCCTGGTGTCTTTAAGTTGAACTTAACAATTGCAAAACGAAATACCAGGTAGAATACAACAAAAGCTGCGATTCCAAGAGGAATGATCATCCATGTATTCTGTGCTGCTGGTAAGGAAGCAGAGAAAACTAAGTCGGTTGCACCAGCTGAGAAACTGAAACCTGCACGGAAACCAACCAGTGATGTGATTGCTGTGAAAATACCATATAGTAAGGCATAGATTACATAAAGGCCAGGAGCCAAGAACATGAAACCAAACTCAAATGGTTCAGTAACACCACAGATGAATGCACAGAGAGCTGCGGAAGCTACAAGACCGATGGCAACTTTTTTCTTCGTTTGTTTTGCAGTCTGAATCATTGCCAGAGCTGCACCAGGAATACCGAACATCATAGCTGGAAAGAATCCGGACATGTACATACCAAGGCTCCAAGAAACATCTGCAGAAGTTTCGCCCGCCCAGAAGTGAGTTAAATCACCAAGTCCAATGGTATCAAACCAGAATACGTTGTTTAGTGCATGATGTAAACCGGTTGGAATTAACAGACGGTTTAAGAATGCATAGATACCAGCGCCAACTGCTCCAAGTCCGGCAATACCATTACCAACAGAAACCAGTGCACCGAAGATTACAGGCCATACGAACAACAGGATTGCAGCAACTACGATGGAAACCACACCGGATATGATTGCAACACAGCGTTTACCGCTGAAGAAGGATAACCAATCTGGAAGCTTTGTGTTTTTAAATTTGTTGTAACATAGAGCACCAATGATACCTGCGAGAATACCAATAAATGGATTGGCAATCTTACCAAATGCAATCATAGAATTTTGGTTCTCTGTGATAGAAGGCATTAGAGTTGTAACTGTGCCCTGAGAAAGCAGATTAGTAATCATCAGCCAGGATACCAGTGCAGATAGTCCAGCAGTACCATCGTTATCCACTGCCAGGCCAACACCGACACCAATAACGAACAGAAGTGCCATGTTATCAATCAGTGCTCCACCTGCTTTTACCAGGAAGAAACCAATTAGTTCAAGAATTCCATTCACATCTCCACCCTGCATAGTGGAAGGACATAAAGCATAACCGATACCCATTAGGATACCGCAAATTGGCAAGCATGCCACAGGAAGCATTAATGCTTTCCCTAATTTTTGAAGTTTTTTCATCATAACTTCGTCCTCCTTTTTCTTGACCCTTTTCTTATTTAAACCGGAAGTTCCGGTTAAAATACAAGATTACTTTTTGGTGATTTCAAGAATCACGTCACCCGGTGCGACTACATTGCCGGTCACAGCTTCTACAGCTTCGTAATCAGAAGTATTACAGATAATGATTGGTGTAACCACATCATATCCAGCAGCTTTTACCTGTTCCAAATCTACTTCCAGCAGCAAGTCTCCTTTTTTTACTTTGGCTCCAGTCTGAGTATGGGCTATAAAATGTTCTCCCTTTAAGACTACCGTATCAAGTCCAATATGTACCAGTATTTCGACATCATCCTCGCTGGTGATGCTAACCGCATGCAGTGTATCAAACAATAAAGTAACATCACCATCAACAGGTGCGTATATTTTGCCTTCCTCCGGTTGAATTGCCATACCATTACCCAAAATTCCTTCTCCAAAGGTCGGGTCACTTACTTCCTGAAGAGGAATTGCCATTCCCTTTAGCGGAGCACCAATCTGCAATTTATTTTCTTTTTTCTTAAATAATCCAAACAAGATACCACCTCTTTCTACCACTATATTATTATGAATCTTCTAAAAGTACTCTTTTGATATGTATTGCAAAATACATCGTTTCTTCCCGTGTAACCACACAATTGTATTCTTTTTCTATATAATCTGTCATTTTCTTTGCACAGACGAATTCAGGTAGATATTTCTGCTCAATCATATTTGCAAATTCTGGTTCTTCATTCGGCAAAAGTTCCTTACTAAAAAGGACCCTTCTTGCAAAGAATTTTAGGTGAGCAAGAAATCGCTCATAATGCATGGAGTTTATGTTTAGCTTCACGCTAAATTCGTTTTCCACAATCTGAATACATTTTTGCATGATGTTAGTGATTGCGTAAGTATCCTGTGCTTTGAAATCAAACTGTGCATTTACAAAATGAAGTGCAATAAATCCTGCTTCATCTTCTTGGAAGCGCACATCCAGCCGCTCAGCCAAAAGCCGCAACGCGTATTCTCCAATTACATATTCACGGTGATAGAATTGACGAATTTCAAATAAGAGAGCATTCGTCACCTCAAGGCCCTCCCGATAACGCTGAATGGCAAAATTAATATGATCCGTCAATGCTACATAGATACTCTGGTTCAACTTCATTCCACATTCATTTTGTGCATATGCTATGATGTCAGTTGAAATCTTCATATGCTCCATGGGCATATTGGTAAGCATATCTTGAAACTGTCTGGATAATGTGCTGTTCTCAATACGAAAAACTTTCTCTATTCTGGCCTCATCAATCAAGTCTCCCGGTTTTGCTTTATAACCAATTCCACATCCCATAACAACGATCTCCTTTTTATTTTCATCAAAGGCAGACAGCACATTGTTATTAATCAATTTATGAATTTTCATTTTCACCATTCTCCAAAAAAAAGACCAAACTATGCAAAAGCCCTCAAGCCTTATACATAATTTGGTCTTGCCTGCTTTACCAGTAACAATCCAGTCAATATTTTAATATGTTTGTATGATACCATATTTTGTATAAAATGTAAAGTATTTACTGTTATATAAATTAAAAATTATGAATAACTGATAAATTTAAATTCCATCCTTCTCTTTATACATGTAAAAGTAATCAATAAACTTTTTCTACCCCCCTTCTTTCGAAATGAACGTAATAATTATTTTACACCTACTTCAATATGTGGTATTATAATGTCGAAAACGGAAACAATTTTTATTATTGTGGGATGTGTAAGAAGAGGTGAATATGAAACAGTTTTTTAAAGAATTCAAAGAATTTGCATTACGTGGAAATGTAGTGGATCTTGCAATTGGTGTTATTATCGGTGGTGCTTTTCAATCGATAGTTAAGTCTCTGACTGAAGATGTGATTTCTCCCTTGATTGGGTTGTTTGCCAAGACAGATTTCACTGCTATGGTTGCAACGGTACGCGGCGTAGAAATACGATATGGTGCTTTTTTGACAGCTGTGATTAACTTTACTATCATGGCATTTGTTATATTTTTGTTTTTGAAGGCGGTTAATAGGTTATCCAATATAGGAAAAGAGAAGGAACCTAAAGAAGCTCCTAAAACTAGAAAATGCCAATATTGTTATTCTGAAATTCCAATTGCTGCAACTCGTTGTCCACACTGTACTTCTGAATTGGAAGCCATTGAGGAAAACAAATCTGAATAGACTTGATATGTAGTCAATCCCATGAATCTATTAACTCAAATGAATAGAGTCATGGGATTTTGTTTTAATACGATTGATATTATTATCGAAGTATATCTTTCAGTGTTCGGTTGTGCAATTGATATTCTGTGTTCATTGGGAGATCAACTTCTGGGATATCACCATCATCATAACTGTCTTCCATAGGAATATTTCCAAACTCATTATTATAAATGGATCTAGATGATTTCGTAGGAACTGCTTTAGGATTTCTTGGATCTGACATAATAAATCTCCTTTCTGTTTCATTAATAGTATTGCAATTTGTGTTGTTAATATATTAGTTTTAGTATGGTAAACCATAAAAAAAATGCTATATTTACAAATAAATATAGCATTTTTTTTTTTACTTTATTTTAATTAAGATGTATGAAAGGGAGATTAAAAATTATTTTTATATAAAATTATAGAACTCCTTAACCATGTAATAAGAACTCTTCTAATTTAGTTTGTAAATTTACTTTGTCTTTGTTAAAGATTCCGATGTGATGAATATCACTACTTCTGTCCTTAAACATAGGATATAGAAAACCAAAATCAGGATCACCAGGTTCATAGTCCCCAATCAGTGGGCATATGGCACATATTAGATATTCAAACACCTCCTCTGATTCTCCTAAACGTTCCTTATCCGCTGCCTTTAATGGAACATCATATCGATCGTGAAATACCAAGATCGCATAGTCATTCTTAGTTTGATACTTTTCTGCAATAACTTCATAGAAAGTATCCATTAGTGCATCATTTTTGAGTCCACAGGATCTCATTGCATGAAGAAGCTTCCACATGCCTCTATTTCCCTTGACATTGTTTGTGAATGGATATTCCTTCAGATTCTCATTGGTATTGGAAAATGGTATTGTTTTGGCAATATTTAAATTATATTGTTTGTCTTTTTGAGTTAGTTTTAGAAAATTTGTATTAAAAGTTCCATCAATGTAGCCTTCGGAATCGATATAGCTTCCTGCAATTCTTGTAAAAGATGTTCGGCTTATCGTCATTCTTCTAGTAAGTTCCAGCATATCTTCTCTGTTTATCATAATTGTACCCTCCAAAATTTATAAAGCTAAAAACACCTTTCAAAATAGTGGTTCTGATTAGTTACACAAATTATATCATAGATGATGGTTGAATTATACTTGTAATTGAGTAGAGATGTTATAGCCAATTGGCAGACCTTCAAAAACTAATTCTATGAAATATTTAGAGAATAATGTTTTAAAAAGGATTGGAGAAGTGAATACATCCAATCCTTTTTATGTTACTTTACTTTATTCATAAAATCTGTTTTCTCAGGAAGTTTATTATATATGATAAATCCTCTGATTGAGAAGAACAGGCATACAGCGCCAACAATGTAGTACCAAGGATTTTCGGAAATAGAGAAGAAATCTGGTGCTACAGCAAGCCACATATTGCACCATGGATTGAAGGATATCAGAGCAACACATATTAATATGATGTGAAACAGCTTGCTGTTTCCTTCGCGGTATCCTCTTTTTTCAAGGACAAGTCCCGGAACAATAGTAACCAGAACCTGAGTGAAAATCCAGAATTTCCACATGGTGCTGTCGTGAAGCTCAAATCGAAGCAGATTGAGTCCAACAAAGAAGCAGACCAACTGAATGATAATATCCTTTAAACGTGATTTAAAGGAAGTTCCCGGTTTCCAGTTTATCTCAGCCTCATAGGTTAGAGCTCGTTGCAAACAGAAGACCTCCATACATACCCAGATTGCTTCACCAATTGAAAGCAGAAGGAATAGTAAAAAGTGATCATATTTTAACCACGCATCTAGGAATACCCATATACCCATAAAGTCAGCTGCACAGTAAAAGGTGTGAAGCCAAAGTGGATAAGGACCAACCTTGTCCTTCTCGGTTAAATAAATTGGAATCATGTAAACAAGAAAACCGAAGATCGCTGTCAGAGCAACAATTATCCATGAACCTACCCAACCATCGGCTCCAATTGTAAGGTGATCAATAAAATTTTGGGGTGAGACATTACCTGAAGGATATCCGGAAATTAACTTTTCAATTATATTCATAATTTACCTCCTTAAATTATAGATTTGATGATAAAATTATATCCTCTTGACTTTTTGTTTACAATGAGCAAAAATATACAATGTGATAGTTATTTATCACATTGTATATAAATGATTATTTAATCATATGGATTTATAGGAGATAATTATGTATAAGAAATCAAAAGATAGACGATTTATAAAAAACAAAAAAGAGATAAGGAGGGTATACATCGACCTCGTCATTGAAAAAGGTTACAAGAAAATAACTATATCTGATATTGCAGAGCGAGCGGATATAAACAGGATGACCTTTTATGCTCATTATGATGCAGTGGAGGATGTTTTCAACGAATTTCTTGATGATATGGAGCAGGAAATCTTTGAGGCAATAAAGAAAGAATCAGGTTTTGATATGGATTGTTTTTTCAATCTATTAAATGAACTGATGTATAAAGAGATAGATTTTTTTCGCTATGTCGCAAAGGAAGGAAATTGCTCCGATTTCAGGAGTGCATTCAGAAAAACCATAAAGAAGCTTATTTGTCTGGATATGAAAAAAAATCGTGACCATAGTGAAAACGAAAAGATAGTGGTACAGGATCTGGTATCAGTATGTATAGCATATTCTTATCTTGACTGGCTTGCTGGTGAATATGGTGATATGGAGATTAACGAGGTTACAACTATAACGAAAAATATGCTGAAGGATCAGCTGGCGTATGTAACCTACGTTTGATGCCCTTTGGATATAGTGTACCAGTTAAAAACAGTAAGGATCTCCAAAGTAAAGAGAATCACAATGGTGTTAGCATTCTATATTTAACAGAAATCGAATAATAAAACCGACAATGTTATTTCTATATTAAAAGATACTATGAACCCTTTGTCTGTCAATGTGCAAGACTTTATATTACAGCTACATCAGCGTTATTTGGATAAAGGCCTTAAATGCAATGTGGAAATAAAAGATTTATGGATAAAGATTAAATACTCTTATAAAAGTAAAGAGATATGGGGAGTTAATGTATCACTTAATAATGGGTATCAAATAAACATCAAAGCGAAAAATACGCAAAAATACGCTGATACTATCGAAAAATTCCCTTCATTTATACAAGAAATGATTGAAAAAGGCTATGGCTGTGGAATAAAAAGAGTGATAAGGTTCGTTTCCTGTAAATTTCTATTGTATCTATGAGTACTCTATTGTAACATATATGAATAAAAACTAGTTTATCAATAAAGAGAGGAGATACGATATGAGAAAAAAATACTATATGATTCCAGCAATGGTATTGGTAGCAGCAATTAGCTTAACAGCATGCAGCTCTAACAATAATCAGGCTCAGCAGAATATGTTAAATACAAATGATAATATAACAGATCAGAATGAACAGGAAGATGAATCGGAAGAACAGTATCTGACGTATACGAATCTTTTAGATCAGGCGACTCAGAAGGAAGTTACGAATCAATTGATTACAGCCGGAATTCAAGAGGATACAGCCAATGAATTCATTGATTGGGTTAATGAATATAACAACAATGTCACAAGTGCAGATGTACTTCAGGCTGGATATCAAAGCGTGAATCATTCTCCAGTGGATTATAGTGAGGTCTATATTAATGAAGAATATAGGGAAGATGGAACATTAATGCTGGGGATGAATTGTAGATTGACCTCTTATTTACTGTTCCAACAGTTTATAGAAACTAAGCAGGAGCTTGCCTCATACGATCCTTACCTTATGTTTGATGTTGAGGCCATTGAGATGGAAAAAAGATTTGAAACATTTAACAAAGAAAAGTTTATTACCATCTTTGAACCAGTAACAGTGGAAGCTGATAGTACCTTAGAAGATCATATCGACGCAATTGCAGCAGCATGGAAGAGTCGTGGTATATCCATTCAAGATAATGGAGAAGTATCATTAATTACCATGTATTTACATGATAATTATGAAAATAAGCGTTTTGTAGGTCATGCAGGTATTTTGCTTGACACAGAGGATGAATTATTGCTAATTGAAAAGTATGGTTGGAACGAACCATTCCAGGCAACAAAGTTTGAGAGTGAAGATGACATGGTTAAATATCTCTTAAGCAGACCGGATCTTATTGGAGACGGTTCAGAAGAAGCAGTGATTGTTATGAAGAATGATACAGTGATTGGCTAAAATTGAGTATAGAAAGTGGAAAAGAATTTGAAATCTCTTTCATGGAGAGGTCTTTTCTGAACCCTGTGTGATTATTGTAATATAAGGAGTGTTGCAAAATGACTAACTATTTATCATAAAGCAATGCTCCTTTATATTTAGGACGATACGGTATGTTAAAAAGGCCCCATAGACATGTAAAAATAAATATATAATGCAAATAAGGGCAAAACCAACTTATTTAGCCTTGCCCTTACTATAACTATATATCCTATTTTTAAATATACTCTTTTATTTCTTCAATAACATTTCTAACTATATTTGTACTATTTTTAACTTCTTCTAACTTATTTGAGTTTCTATCAGAAATCATTACTGTGCTTTCTGATGTAGCCATAGTTTCTTCTGATATAGCTGAAATATTTTCAATGCTTTCATGTACTTTATCACTATTTTCTAATACATCTTTCATCATATTTGTCACTATACTAGCCTTGTCACTGACTATTTGTATATTATTCTCTATTTGATTAAATACTTCATTTGTGTCATATACAAGTTTTTGTTGTTCTGCACTATCATTTAGTAAACTTTCCACTTGATTTACAGACTCAGTAGTATCAGTTTTTAATTCTATTAGTATATTTTCAATCTTTTTAGAATTTATTCTACTTTCTTCTGCTAATTTTTTTATTTGTTCTGCAACTACTGCAAATCCTTTTCCTAATTCGCCTACTCTGGCTGCTTCTATTGATGCATTTAAAGATAATAAGTTCGTTTGTTCAGATATTTTAGATATAATATCAATAATGTTTGATATATTTGAAAATTTATCCTCTAATCTTTTTATTGTAGCATTTACTTCATTATTTTTTTCCTTAACAATTTCACTCTTATTTAATAACATTTGTACTTTTTCTATTCCCATGTTAAGTGCATCATTAGCATTCATTGCATAGCTATTAACCATTCTACAAGTTTCTTCTGAATTTTCAATTTTCTTTTTAATTTCATCAATTAAAATAGTTTCACTCTCAACCTCAAATGCTGTGTTAGATGCTCCTGTTTTAATTTCTAAAATAGAACGATTTAACTCTGAATTACTTTCATTAAATTCATTAATAAAATAATTTAATATATTAAAGTTATCTGATATTGTAATAGAAATTTTTTTCATATCATTTATCATTTTTTCTTGTGTAATATTTTTGTTTTTTATTTCTTCCATAGAAGTAATAGCAGCATCTTTTGATTCTTTTAACTTTTGAGCTACAAGTATTCCTGTTGGCAAATACGCAAGAGTAGAACATGTTATAACAATATATTCATTAGTATCCCCTAAGGAAATTTTCTTATAAGGGGGCCTCACATTGAAAAAGTTGGTTGCAGAACTGAAGTACTTGTAAATATGACATGGAAATTGATTGGACAGTTAGGTAGAAATCCATATTAGGAGTTAAAGGCAATAATGCTTGACAGTTAATGGTAATTATATGCCAAAGAAGAAGAGGTACTTGATAAGTAATTTCATGATTTCATAACAGATGATCGAGTGTTCGGTGTTATTTGTGACAAGAATTTAGAAGAATTTTTTGAAAATGAGAAAGTGAATGAGGCAAAAGCACTAGGGAATGCGCAATTAAATCATAAAAAAGAGTTTGCCTATACAGCTGCAGATTTAAAATAGATTTTCTCCAAAAAAAATATTGCCAAATACATTACTATTCCTGTAAAATAATATTATCAAATAATTGAAAAAAAAGGAGGTTGATTTTTGGAGTTAATCAAGGTAGATGAAAAAGATATCGGCCGTATTAGAAAACTAAGCTTATTATCTGTTGTACCTATTTTATTTCTATTG
This sequence comes from Lachnospiraceae bacterium, assembly GCA_019421365.1. GTDB lineage: Bacteria > Bacillota > Clostridia > Lachnospirales > Lachnospiraceae > Anaerosporobacter. The sequence goes on along the minus strand of JAHZFJ010000018.1, from coordinate 53,724 downwards.
GTTGGAATTATCTATGGTGTATATAAGGGAAGCTTTCACTCGGTTATTAGTGGATTTATCAATATAATAATTACACCAACAATATTAGTAACAGATTTTATTGAAGTTGGTGGGATTGAAGCAGCATTTATTAATGTTGGTTTAGTTGGAATCTTAAATATCTATATTTTGCACCATTATCGACTTAAGTTGAATGGTATTTTAATTGCGGCATTCTTTACAGTTATCGGCTTTTCCTTCTTTGGAAAAAATCTATATAACATAATTCCAATATATCTAGGCGGTTATTTTTATACTTTATATAAGAAAATATCATTTAAAGATATCATTATTGTAGTAATGTTTGGTACTGCATTAGCACCATTAGTCAGCGAAATAAGCTTTTCTGGCTTATTGCGTCCTTTCTGGGCTATTGTTGTCGCAGTGAGTGTTGGTATTTTTATTGGATTTATCCTAGTGCCTCTATCATCACATATGCTAAAATTTCATGATGGATATAATTTATATAATATTGGTTTTACGTCTGGAATATTAGGAACAGCAATGACAAGTGTACTTAGAAGCTTTGGTATATCAGTGGAGCAAGTGAATATTATTTCAGAGAAAAATCATCCGGTAATTATTATAATATTACTGTTTTTGTTTCTGAGCTTTTTCTTAACTGGAATTTATATCAATCGTCATGCTATAATGGATTTCAAGAAAATACTACAATATAAAGGAAGACTGATTACGGATTTTACACACTTGGTAGGCTTAGGTGTAACATTATTAAATATGGCGTTACTTGGATTTATGAGCCTTTTTTATGTTATACTAATTGGAGGAGTTGTAAATGGTCCGGTCTTGGCAGGAATATTCACAGTAGTTGGATTTGGAGCATTAGGTAAGCATTTTAAAAATTGTCTGCCAGTAATGCTAGGTGTTATAGCCATGGCTTTACTTTTGGGAAATGATTTGTCAAATACAGGCATCATTATTTCGGTTTTATTTTCAACAACACTAGCGCCAATAGCTGGTACGTACGGGCCAGTCATGGGATTCATAGCAGGTGCTCTCCATATGATCCTTGTAACAAATGTTGGAGTAATGCACGGAGGTGTAAACCTCTATAACAATGGGTTCTCAGGCGGATTGGTAGCAGGAATTATGATTCCAGTTATAGATGCATTTCATAAGGAGAGAAATAGATGATACACGAAGCAAAAAAAATAGCTCAGATAGTGAGTGAAATTTTAACTTTGTTCCTATTAAATGGAGCAGAAAACATTGATATTAAAGTTAATACAAAGATTTCAACAAATGGTCGGAATACAGAAATTATCATAATTCAATATGAGTGTGATTATGAAGAAGAATTTATAGAAAAGATAAAATATAACTTAAATACGCAACGTCAATATGAAATTGAAGGTTATTATTGGCAGTTAGTGGGAGAAGATGATTCCAGTGATGAACTTCATCTTGTTGGAGCTATGGTTGATAAAGCAAATGTCTCTAAAGAGGGAACAGACTTGCATATTCAGTTATTACGAAAAGCATAAGTTTGTGATTTTTGATTTCTGTCGTAGTTGAATCTTCAATAGTACCATAATAAAGACTCCTTCTTAGTAAGAATTATATCTGTATTCTTAACTAAGAAGGAGTTAATTATGTGCTGTAAAAACTAGAGTAATTACGTTACCAGAATGTATAAATTTAAAATAAATGATTTGATACACAAATCATAAATTTTTTTCAAGGTGTAACTTTTTAAAATATTATACGAATAATAAGTAGTTGTAGTTTAAAATAAAACTATAAAACAAAAGAAGGAAAGAGGAATTTCATATGGTTTTTAGCAGTATAACTTTTTTGTTTTATTTCCTACCGGCATTAATCATAATTTACTATCTAGCTCCAAGTAAATTAAAAAACCTGGTAATGATAATTGCTAGTTTTGTATTCTATGCATGGGGAGAAATTCGGTTTATACCAATAATGTTATTTCTATCGATAGAAGATTTTGTATGTGCAAAGTTAATGGAAAAACATCGTGACAATAAAAAGCGTCGTCGTATTTATATGTTAATATCCGTTTGTAGCAATTTAGGTGTATTAATATTTTTTAAATATACGAACTTTTTATTAGGTAACTTATTTGGATTGTTTGGAATGAATTCTCCATTTGTAGAGATCATCCTTCCAATTGGGGTATCTTTTAACTCTTTCCAGTCCATATCTTATGCCATTGATGTGTATAGAGGAACAACAAGTTGTGAAAAGAAATATTACAATTACCTTGCCTATACTACATTGTTCCCTCAGATTATAGCGGGTCCTATCGTTCGATATGTGACAGTAGAAAATGACTTAGATGATCATATGCTTACTCAAGATAGTTTTTCAATTGGGATGCGTCGTTTTATCATAGGTCTTGGAAAGAAAGTATTGATAGCTAATAATGTAGGGCTATTATGGAGCCAAATATCAAGTGGTGCTGCGGGAGATTATTCTGTACTATTATATTGGATTGGTATTCTAGCATATACTTTCCAAATATATTTTGATTTTTCTGGTTACTCTGATATGGCAATTGGTCTTGCTAGAATATTTGGGCTTAGTTTCGATGAAAACTTCAACTACCCATACATATCAAAGAGTATCACTGAATTCTGGCGTCGTTGGCATATAACGCTAGGTTCATGGTTTCGTGATTATGTATACATTCCACTTGGCGGTAATCGATGCTCTAAGTTAAAACATCTAAGGAATTTACTTATTGTATGGGCTTTGACAGGCTTTTGGCACGGAGCATCATGGAATTTTATCTTATGGGGATTATATTTTGCGGTTATATTAATAGCCGAAAAGTATTTCTTATTAAAAATACTTGATAAAATACCTTCGTTCTTCAGGCATGTATATACGATTTTTCTTGTTATGATTAGCTGGGCCATCTTTTACTTTGAGAACCTTAATGAACTTAAGAATTATTTATTAGGAATGTTTGGATTAGGTGGTGTTCCGTTAATTAATCAGGAAGGCTTATATTATTTGTTAAGCTATGGGGTTATATTTGTCCTAGCGGCATATTTCTCAACTCCACATTTGAAAAAAGTGATTAATTTCACTGAGAAAGCAACTAAGAAATACGTTTTCGTTAGTGCCACTTTCGTATATGTTTTCGTGTTTGTATGTTGTGTAGCATATCTTGTTGACAGCACATATAATCCATTTTTGTATTTTAGATTCTAAGGAGGTTGCATATGAAACTTACATTTAACAAAATATTTTTCTATATATTTTCCTTATTGTGGTCAGGACTTATCATATGTAATCTTGTAACTCCAGCAAAAGCATTTTCTGAAAATGAAAATAGGTTTTTAGCAGAATTACCGAAATACACTAATGAAAAGTTAATCAATGGGGAATATATGAATGGACTAGATGAATATGTCAATGATCAGTTCGTTTTTAGAGATAATTGGATTGGTTTAAAAACCATGGCAGAGAGAGTTCTGCTTAAACGTGATATTAATTCTGTGTATTTTGCAAAAGATGGCTATTTGATTGAAAAGCATAATAAGAGTGATGTATCTGAAGAGCAGGCAGAAAAAAATAAGGACCGCTTAACAGAATTTGTTGAAAGATATGTAGAGAAACTTGGGGAGGACCGAGTTAATGTTATGTTGGTGCCTACAGCATCGGAGATATTAAAAGATAAATTACCTCTTTTTTCTACTGGATATGATCAAGAGGCCTACCTTAAAGAAGTGATAGAATCTCTACCAGAAGGTACCTTCATAGACGTAAGAGATATTCTTAATCAACATAAAAATGAATACATTTATTATCGTACTGATCATCATTGGACTGCACTTGGTGCATATTATGCATATGAGAAATGGGCTAAAGATGCAGGATTTACTCCACTTAGTAGGGAACAATTTGATATTACCCTAGGGTCTGACAAGTTCTATGGTACCTTGCATTCAAAAGTCAATGTGAATGTAAAGCCAGATGATATCTATCTATATGAAATCAAAGAAGATATGAATTACCATCTACTCTATAATCTGACGGATGAGACGAATACTTTATATGATCTAAGCAAATTAGAGGGGAAAGATAAATATTCCGTATACATGGGTGGAAATAATGCCTTGGTGGAAGTTCAAACAAATAATAAGAATGGAAGAAGGCTTTTAGTAATTAAAGATTCCTATGCCCATTCCTTTGTGCCGTTGGCAGTTAATCATTATGAAGATACCTTTATGATAGATTTTCGTTACTTTAACGGTGGAGTTGAAGAGTTTATAGAAGAGAATGGGATTACAGATGTACTAGTACTATATAATACAATGAATTTTGTTAAAGATAAGAATTCAATAAAATTTCTAAATTAAGTATGAATCCAGTAAAGCTTTCTAATAGGATTAAATAAATATTATAAACTTGTATATATATCATATAGTATGGGCTGATATTGAGACTTATCGTATCAGCTCATTTTTTGTAAAAAAGTTTAATTATATTGAAACTAGATTATTTTAGATAAGGAGGACAGGTATGGCAATTTAGAGGTGAGAATGTAATCTTTATTGTATCCAGATTTACTCTAACTGCCGCATTAACGATAAAACAAAATCGTTAGTGCGGCAGTAATTTTTGGTTTATTAAGAAATTACGCAAAATTCATAGCTATCATTAGTGAAGTAAAACTTCTTTATCTTATTTACTAATGGAAGAGTCTCAATTACGTTGAATTAGTAGAATTTTGAATGGAGATACTTTATAATAGATAAAAAACAACAGTAGGAGGTTTGACTTGAAAAAAGGCATTTATTTGAATGATTCCATTCATGGATTAATTTCGTTAACAGAATATGAAAGAAGAATTGTTTCAACACTTGGATTTAATCGTCTCCATGACGTATATCAAAATTCTACGGTATATCTTACATTTCCAGCTAATCGAACCAAACGATTTGAACATTCCGTTGGTACGATGAAACTTTGCTCAGATATGTTTTTCCAATCAGTCCTTAATACAACGGATTCTATGTTGAGTGAATTCTTTGAAATCTTTGATAGAGAATATACCACGATTTTATATAAATTGAGACAGCAGACGGATGTTTGCGAAGAAAAATTAGGTGGAAGATTACCAGAGGCAATGCCTCAGATTGAACTGGATAGGTTGAGACATTCCCTGATCCCGAACAATATCCCGGATCAGTATAAAGGCATGTATCTTATCCTCATTCAATCCATACGGGCAGCAGCATTGTTACATGATATTGGACATCCTCCATTCAGTCATATTGTGGAATACGCGTTGAAAGACGTTTATATGGAGTACAAAGACAAAGTAGTTAGTGAAGAAACAAATGCAAAAGAATTTGTAGAAATCATGTCGAAATATTTCGAGGGCGATAAGAAATTACACGAACAAATGGGTGATGAGATTAGTGAGGGGATCTTAAGCAAAATTATTGCACCAATTACAGAAGATTATGAGAGATACGATGAGAATTTATTTGAGTTGCTTGTATTAGAAAGTGTAAAAAGAATCTTTGCAGAAGATGGAGCATTCGAGTATCTTCATAGGATTATTGATTCTAGTTTGGACGGAGACCGATTGGATTATGTGACGAGAGATGTAATTAATTCGGGAAAGGATTCGGGTAAGATTGAGTATAGCAGAATTATTAATGATATGCAGTTGTTTGTCGAAAATGGTGAGATTTTTTTCTGTGTTCCAATTAAAGCAGTAAGCCCGGTCGAGGATTTTGTTAAGCGCAGATATAATAGCTATAAAGATATTATCTATCATCATAGAGTAATCAAAACTGATTACATTCTAGAAGGAATCGTAAAAGATCTGGTGAAGAAATATTTGAATGAAACGGTATCGGAAACACAGCGTAACAGCGAAGTATTGATACCATTTGACATCTCAGGACTTTGGTTCCCGCTAGGGGATAAAAAGTCAACAATTAAAGCTAATGCACTCTCCCAATGGAATGACTCCTGGTTAATGACCGTATTAAGACAAATCTATTATACCGAATATTATCATAATGAAGAGATTGAAGAAGGTACTGAGGATTTTGTGTTAGCACAACGTCTAGCGGAATTGTTGCGTAATAGCAAGCGTTATCATTCTTTGATTAAGCGAAGTGAGAATTTCAAGATTATTGATGATGCTGTGAAGCTGGAGTTAATAAAACACAAAGACGAGATCTTAGCTTTTCTAAGGAAAGAAAATGAGATGCCTAATGAGGAAAAATCCACAGAGTTGATTCGTCAAATGTTAGAGAATACGATGAAAAATTCTACTGGCTTTGTGTTATCTTTTATTACGAGACATAGTAAGGAAATGAAGATTGAGTCTTTTGAACAGATGGTTAGTGAAATCGTCAAAGAGGAAACAAACCGTATAGTGACTAATCTTAAGACTTATGATACGGTTACTTTATTTAAACGAATATCATTAGGATTAGATTCCCCGATTTATTTCTATAACAATAAGGGAACCATCTGTACCTTAAAAGATATCAGTGGGATTGCTGATATCTTACAACTTGATTCCGATTATCTTCCAGTCTTTTATATTTATATCTTGGCAAAAGATGAGGAAGAGGTTTTAAAGGAAAATAGAGAAGAACAGTTAAGCAGCATCGGTAAACGAATCGGTGAAGAGGTTATAAAAAGATTTCAAATATAGCAGAGAACATTTACTAGTGTACAAAGTGGAAAGTGATAATCACATGAGACTATTTATAGCAATTAATTTTACACCAGAAGTTAATATGCATTTATCTAAAACAATACAGGAGTTGAGTAAAGAATCTGTTCGTGGTAATTTTACCAGAACTTCGAATCTACATCTGACTGTTGCGTTTTTGGGAGAAGTTTCTTCGAGTCGGATTCCGGATATCATGAAGGTGTTGAATCAGACTGTTACCTTGAGAGAGACTTTTGATATAGAAGTAGGCGGGCTGGGCAAATTTATCAATCATGGAGAACTTTTATATTGGTGTGGAATTCGGGATAATGAAGCATTATTCAAGTTACAACACACCTTGATTCAAAGTTTAAAAGAAAATAAATTTTCAGTAGATGATAAGCCATTTAGCCCGCATATTACACTTGGAAGAAGATGCATCATGAGTTCTAACTTTGTTGAGGAGGATTTTGCAAAAAAGATATCACCCATATTCATGAAGGTAACAACTGTTAGCTTGATGAAATCAGAGCATAAGCAAGGAAAGTTGATATACACTAGCCTTGGGGAAGTAAGTCTCATCAACTGCATATAGTGAGAGGAAGGCTCGGTGAGCTTTTCCTCGAAAAGACATTTGAAATCTTTAATAGTTTTCAGATGTCTTTTTTTATGACCGCTCCCGTGAAAGAGTGTGTTTTGGCACCTTTTTGTTCGGCCTACATAATTTCTACAAATCTATTTTATATAATATTTAAAATTATCAATCAAGGATTAACTCACCGGTAGCGTGGTAAAACCTGGCTGTTGAAATGGATTATAAAAAATAATATGATATCTATAAAAATCAGCTATATTACATTGGAAAATATAGATTGTGTGGTGATTTGATGAAGAGGAAAAAAATAATACTATTTATTCTAATAGTAGTTGTTATAGCAGGAGTTATAGGGATAGTAGTTAACTCGAGAAAAAGTAGTAGGAAGATTGTATCAGGTTATTCCTTTGAAATAAGTGAAAAAAATGTAATTAATAAAAAATACAATGGGAAACAGTTAGATAGTTTTGTAACCGTTGCTAAGGTTCAGGACAATTTTTCTATTAATATAGAAGAAGTAAGTACAGACAGAAATGTATATATAATAGACCCTACCGATGGAGATATGATGCCCATGGAATATATAGATGGGAAGTTTTCAACTACGGTCAAATTAGCAACAGAAATAAATTATGGAATAATTATTGATTATAGTTTAGTAGGTGCAATTAGAGTTGTAGAGGATATTAATAAAATCGATGAAGATCAGCTTTTTGAAGAGATATTAATAGGAATAGGGTGTGGAATCTAGCAACTTGAAAAATAGTAACAATAAAAAAAGGAGAAAATGGTTTGGAAAATATTAATTTTTTTATAGTGTTTGTTGAGGGAATTTTATCAATCTTCTCGCCGTGTATTTTGCCTATACTGCCAATTTATTTGAGTATGCTATCTAATAGTAGTGTAGATGATATAAGGAGTTCGGATTTTAAGAGCAAAGTATTAATAAAGAATACTATAATGTTTGTATTAGGTATATCTACTACATTTTTCATATTAGGTTCATCAATAAACGCTTTAAGCTCACGCTTTAATAATAACAAGAATATTATAATGATTTTAGGTGGATTTATAATAATCATTATGGGATTATTCCACGCAGGGATAATAAAATTTGATTTGTTAAACAGAGAAAAGAGATTGAATGTTAAGAAAAATAAAATGTCTTCTTTTTCAGCATTTGTATTAGGCTTTACATTTAGTTTCGGTTGGACACCTTGTATTGGGCCTATTTTGGCGTCAGTACTTGTGATGGCATCTAGTACAGAAAATATTGTAACATCGAATTTATTAATATTAACTTATACTATTGGATTTATAGTGCCATTTATAATTGCATCTATATTTTATAGTAAACTTTATAAAAGATTTGATGCAATTAAAAAGCATATGAATGTAATTAAAAAAATAAGCGGTGCTATTATTATAATTGCTGGATTAATTATGCTGATAAATGGAGTTATTAATATAAATCGAGAATTAGCTGTTAAAAACAATTATCAAAATCAAAGTAATCAAATTGAAAACAATGAGAATGATGAAAATAATGAAGATGTGAACGAAGATGAAAACAATGAGTTGTTACCTATAGATTTCACACTATATGATCAGTATGGAGAAGCTCATACACTTAGTGAGTATAAAGGGAAGGTTGTTTTCCTTAATATCTGGGCAACTTGGTGTCCGCCATGTAAAGAAGAGATGCCACATATTGAAGAACTGTACGAAGAGTATAATAAAAATCAAGATGATGTTGTAATTCTTGGAGTAGCATCACCTAATCTGGGGAGAGAGGGATCAGAAGATCATATAAAAGAGTTCTTAGAAAAAAATAATTATACATTCCCAGTTGTTTTAGATGAAAACGCCTCAATGGTTTATGGATATGGGATAAGTGCATTTCCATCAACATTTATAATAAATAAAGAAGGATATATAACAAGATATATTCCTGGTGCAATGAATAAAGAAACAATGAAGAGTTTAATTGAAAGTGAAAGATAGTGGTATAATATAATTTTAGAAGTAGGAGCAGATGCTCCTACTTTTTTGGCTTTGTAGGAAATTGCGTCCGATAATTAAAAACATACTGCTATGGATAGGGACGTGCCTATTTATAATATAGGGTTAAAATAAACGAAAAAATATTGACATCACAACTAGTAAGTGTTACTATATAGCAGTAGTAAGTAATACTAGATAGTGAAGAGGTGGCTTAATTGGAAAATATAACAGAAATGTTAAAAGGTGTACTAGAAGGCTGTGTTCTTGAAATTATCAGTCATGAGGAGATATATGGTTACGAGATTACCAGAAGGCTAAATGCATTGGGATTTACAGATGTTGTTGACGGGACCGTTTATACAATCTTAGTACGACTTGAGAAAAATAAATTGGTTGAAATAACAAAAAAGAAATCAGATATGGGACCGCCACGAAAGTTTTTTACGCTTAATGATGCAGGGCGTGAGGAATTGAAGAAGTTCTGGGAGAAATGGGAGTTTGTTTCTACGAAAATAAACCAATTAAAGGGGGAATGAAAAAATGCTTGATAGTTTTATTAAATTGATTATTGGAGACTTTGATGAGAATCGTGAATATAAACAACTGATGAAGAGGGTAGATGTATTGCCAAAAGATTATAGCTTTGCATTTAAAAAAATTCAGAAGTATATGTATACTGTTGGTGCACCTGGCGGTAGCATGGAAATATTTACAGATACGACTATGTTTGCGGATTTAGTAGAATTATTTGAAATTAGCGCGGCAGATGGAAGGCAGGTTATTGATGTCATTGGAAGTGATGTAGATAAGTTTTGTGATGAATTCATGAGTGCATATATTACTAATTCTGAAACAGCACGAGATAAATTAAATAAAGAGATTAAGGAAAAATTTGATAAGGAGGGGCGATAGCAATGATCAAATTTATTCAAAAAATAATTGGTGATAAAAAAGAGTATAAAGAGCAAATGGCAAGGATAGAAGCATTGCCAGAAGATTATAGGTTTGTATTTGAAAAAATACAGGGGTATATATGGGGATTCGCTGGAGGAGATGGCTCTGATATGGTGAAGACACAGAAGGAATTGATCGAGTTGTTTGAAACTAGCGCAGCAGATGGCAAGCATGTTCTTGAAGTGACGGGAGAAGATGTTGCTGGTTTTTGTGACGAGTTTATACGTGACACGAAAAAATGGACCGATAACTACCGTGAAAAATTAAATCGTAACATGTTAAATAAACTTGGAACGGAGAATGATAAGTAGAGCTGTAAGGGCTAATGCATTGATTAGAAAGATGTATTAGCTCTGTTTTGTTGAAAGGAGTAGACAAACATCAAGTGATTTAAATACTAAAAAATATCTTATAAAATGAAACTTTATATATGAATACAGGGTATTGTTAGGTGAAAGGAGGTAATATGAAAGATTGTACAATTATAAAAAAGTTAAAAAAGAACAGTGAAAGAGCTCTTGCAGTATTAATGGAACAATATTTATCATATGTAATCACCATTGCAACCCGTATAGGAGGGGCGTTGTTAACGAATCAGGATATTGAGGAAATTTCATCCGATGTATTTTATGCTGTTTGGAAAAGTAGAGATAATTTGATTCAGACAGAAAGTTTAAAGCCTTATATTGCACAGATAACTAGGAATATGACGAAGAAGAAACTAATGAAGAGTAGATATAATAGTATATTTGAGGAAGATATAATCACAATTGAAGTCAATGATATAGCAGAAGATTTCGTGTTGGCTGAGCAAGTTGAGATTATAAGAAAGTTGCTTGATGAATTTAAGTATCCGGACAGAGATATTCTGATCGCTTACTATTTTTATGAATTTAAGTTAGAGGAGATAGCAGAGAAGTTTAGACTTCCGCTATCTACCGTTAAATCAAAGATCTATCGAGGGAAAAAGGAAATTGTCAAAAGATTTGAGAAGGGAGGCTACTATGAAAATCAATACTAGCATACATAACTTATTTAAGAAATTAGAGGATGAGGATGTGCAGATGGAGACAATTCAAAATCGTGAAGGAGATATAAATATCAAGAAGATAAAGCAAGAAACTAAAGAGAGAGTGCAAAAGGAAAATAGGGATAATACTTTCAAGTATTCTAAAAAGCTGTCTAAAGTAGCAATGGTAGCAGTCGTAATATTGTGTATTGGTAGTGTGACAACTTACGCATTTGCTAGTGAAGAGGTCAAATCTATTATTACGGAAATGCTGGGTATTTCAGAAACAGAAGTATTAACAATTGGTGAATCTGTTCAGAATAAAGATTATAAACTAACAGTAATTGATATTGCTTCTGATACGAATACAGGTTGGGTAACGGTATCTGTGGAAGCAAAATCTGATGAGGCAAAGGCAAACTTTAAGAATGAAAATATAATAAAAAAGTTTGAACATATTGGCGATGTTGGATATGGCATTAGAGAGTTGGAAGAATTAGAAAAAGAAAGTATACGGTATGTATCATTTGAGTTTAATGATGCGAATAAACAACAGGACAAGTGTGAATTAAAATTTTCTATAGAAGGAATCCGAGATTGTATTAAAGTTGAAATTCCACAGACAACTACGTTAGAGAAAGTAGATATTGCTGTGGAAGCAACTAAAGAGCAAGAAATAACTTTTTACGAAATGGAATATTCTGAACTTGGGTTTACGCTTTATGGGAAGCTACTTGAAGTAACTGAAAAAGATGCGAATATAGATATCTCTTTTGAATTTTTCGATGGATCTGTTAACGAGTTTTATCATAGTACCACTAGTAATGATGTGGAATTTAGTGAAGAGTGGTTCTCTGGTTGTGGTGCTCATTTGGACGGAGAAGGTAATTATGTAGGAATATATACTTTTTCGAAGAAGATGGATTGGAGTAGTGTTAAGGCTATTAGAATTAATGGAACAGAAATACTAATTAAACAGGTATAAAATTAACTAACAGAAAAAATAGTAACGACCTCATTTAATATAGATGCGAAGAATAGTATCTATATTAAGTGAGGTTGTTACTAAATTATACATATATTATTATATTACCTTATTGTAACTTCTTAGATTATCATACAATTCTTTTCTCTTTTTAATAGAAGATAACAAACACATAGAGTTAAAATTTCTGCAAAAGGCATAACCATCCATATTCCAGAATCACTAAAAGCAACAGGTAGGATTATTATTCCGATTATTATAAATACTAATCCTCGGCTCAAAGCAATAATTAACGATTCTTTAGCTAGCCCAATTGATGTGAAATAGGATGAACTCAGAATATTAAATCCATTAAATAAGAAACCAATGGAAAATATCTTTGTACCTAAAGTAGCAATCTTTACGATATCCTTGTTGTCATGAACGAAAAGTTCTACTAAATTTTCTCCAAAGACGAAGAGGGTAATAGCAAGAATTACTCCAATTATAAAGGATACTTTATATGAGAATCTCATAACTTCTTTTACTCTTTTGAATTTCTTAGCCCCATAGTTGTAACTAACAAGTGGTCCTACCCCATCTGCTATCCCAAACATAATAAAGGTTGCAAAGAGATTAATGTAGCTTATAACAGTAAAGGATGCAACGCCTACTTCACCTAAAGTCCTCATAAAGGTCATATTAAATAAAAAAGTTGTAATGGCAGAAGCAACTGAAGTCATACCATCCGAGGCTCCATTTGAAATGACTGGCATTATTGTACTTTTATCGAATTTACCAACAAAAATATTGATTACATTTTTTCTATTAAGATGTGGCCATATTACATAGAATAAAGCCATTGGCTCTGCAATACCTGTAGAGATGGCAGTTCCAAGGACACCAAGTCCCATATATTTTACTAAAATAACATTTGATATGATATTGATAGTTAAGCTTAATAGCATACCTCTAAAATATAGTTCTGGTTTTTCTAACAACCTATTAGAAAATGCAAATTGTGTCATTAAAAACATTGGAATAGTAAAAAGTGATACTACTTTGATATATAGTGACGAATCATCTATTAAAGTTCCATTAGCACCCAGAATTAATGAAATTTGGTCACTAAAGAATAATCCGGCTATAGTTAAAACACCACCTATAGTAATTAATAAGATAAGGGCTGTTCTATAGATATTCTGCGTCTTAATGATATCCTTTTCTCCTAAACTCCGTCCCATATAGCTTAATGATCCAATTACAATTACCATTAAAAATGCTACAATTAACTGAGTAAAGGGTTGAGCTATGTTTACACTTGCCATAGCGCTTTCTCCAACATAATTACCTACAAAAAATCCATCTATAATGCTTTGGGTACCTAATATAAGCATTGATATAATGGCAGGTATTGAATACGTAATGAATAACTTTGGTATCTTTTCTGTTCCTAAAATATTATCCTTCATGTGAAAATCTCCTTTTAAAACTAATTGTGACTTATATAAATTGACTATAATGAAAGCATAATATAGAATAAGGTATCCGGTTACCATATAGTCAAGAAGGAATTTTAAAAAATGTACAATAATTATCAGAATTACTTTACTACAGGTGAATTTGCAAAGCTTTGCTCCGTAAAAAAGCAAACTTTATTTCATTATGATGATGTAGGAGTTTTCTCACCTGAAATTAAAACAGAGAATGGATACAGATATTATTCCATTGCTCAATTAGAAACTTTCAATGTTATATCAATGTTAAAGGATCTTGGGATGCCATTAAAAGACATTAAGGATTACCTAGATAGAAGAAGTCCAGAGGAACTTGTTTCTTTACTCAGCATACAAAAGATAGCAATAGAAGATAAAATTAATAAACTTAGACAAATGCATCATTTTATTGAACGTAAGATTCAGATAACGAATGAGGCTAGTAATATATCTGTTGATGATATAATAATAAAATCAGTCCCTAGGACTTATTTAGTTAGAACGAATACCAAGGATATGGAAGATGAAAGAAATATAGCTGTTTATCTAGCAGAACATATAAATTACTGTAAGGAAAATAATATCTATAGTCCTCATATTACAGGGGGAATGCTTAGCTATGACAGTGTTAAGAATAGAGAATATTGTTATTATGATTATTACTATACGCAATTAGATAATAATGAAGATGAAAATAGTAATTATATAAAAGAAGAGGGACTTTATTTAATTGCTTATCATCAAGGTGGATACTATACAGTTGATAAGACTTATGATAAAATTTTAAAATTCATAGCTGATAATAATCTTACAGTTAAGAGTTATTTTTATGAGGATGTTTTACTTGATGATCTTTCTATAAAAGGGTATGAAAATTATGTTTTGAAGATTTCAATTAGAGTGTAAGAAGAGCGTGAATGAAAAAGTAGCTGTAGGTTTTACTTATAAGGAGGAGGTATCATGACTAAACGCAATATCTATACAATGAGTTTCGCTAGTGTCTATCCCCATTATGTTGCGAAGGCGGAAAGAAAAGGGCGTACGAAAACAGAAGTAGACGAAATTATCTGTTGGCTTACAGGATATAGCCAGGAAGGGTTAATAGAACATTTGGAAAAACAGACGGATTTTGAAACCTTCTTTGAGCAAGCTCCAGAGTTGAATCCTTCTAGGGCTTTAATAAAAGGTGTGGTCTGTGGTGTCCGAGTGGAGGATATCGAGGAACCAATTATGAAGGAAATTCGCTATCTGGATAAGTTGATAGATGAATTAGCTAAAGGAAAAGCGATGGATAAGATTTTAAGGAAATAGTAATAAGCAAGATCGTTTATGTTTAACAATGAACGAGACAGTTTGTTTGTTTGTTTGAAATGGGGAAAGAAAATCCTGTAATGAATAGTTTTTCGTAAGATACAAATACTATTTAAGAAATAGGAGGTATCGATATGGCAAAAGCAGGTATGAGAAGACCAAGTCCTTATGACTCAAAAAATCATGGAACAGAGAATCATCAACAAATGCATCACCCTAAAAATGTTCAGAATCAGGTACCTGAGATTCAAGGCGCTGCTAAAACAGGGAATGCTAAAGCTGGTACTATTAATGCTCCAAACTGGGCAAGAGACGATTATAAGACATCAGGTAAGCATGAAGGTATATAATATCGTGTAATGTAAGTTGAAAATTAAAAAATGTTACACAGGTAAATGTACTTGTGTAACATTTTTTGATGAATAAAAGATAATTTTATTCGAGTTCTTCGTCTTCGTTTTGATTACTTGATTTAAATTTGTGGGCGGTTGAAGTTGGAACCTCACCACTTACATAATTAGTTGCAGTATCATTTGTGGACTCATTTTTGATTATAGAGTTACCATTTCCTTTACCTGAATTATTTTTATTACTTACACTTGAGCTTTTATTGTTCATATTTACACCCTTTACCTATTCTTCATTATGATTAGCCTTGATTTACAAATTTATTATGTACAAATCATTATGAAGTATACTTTAAATTATAGTATGGACTTGTAGAATTTTCAGAGATTGATAAAATAGATAGTGACAATAAGAAAAACAATCAATGAAATTTAATTGATATAATACAAAATTAGAATTTGGAGGACGTTATGAAGATAGAACATATTGCGATGTATGTGAACGATTTAGAGAAAGCCAAAAGTTTTTTTGAGAGGTATTTTGATGCAAATTCAAATACTGGATATCATAACCCAAACACGGATTTTAGATCATATTTTCTGACATTTGACGATGGAGCACGTTTAGAAATTATGAACAAACCACAAATGGAAGATGAGAAAACGTTAACGAGGACAGGTTATATTCACTTAGCATTTAGTGTAGGAAGTAAAGAAAAAGTTGATATGCTAACAATGCAATTGAAATCAGATGGATATGATGTTATTAGTGGACCTAGAACTACAGGTGATGGGTATTATGAAAGTTGTATAATAGGTATTGAAGGAAATCAAATTGAGATAACGGTTTGATACTCAAATGTATGAGTATTTTAAGGAGGTAAAACGACATGGATAAATATACATCTGAAGAGTTGGCAGAAGCACTACAAGTGGTATTATCAACTATCAGTAAGTGTGAAAAAATTTAGCCCCAATTTTCAGAAGGAACATCTCAACACACACTCCTTAAGAATAGGATAAAAGCGATGTATATTTCAAAATCATTAATAACAGATGAAGTTAGTAAAAGAGGTTAAAGCTATATTTAGCCAAAAGTTATACTTTGGTTAGGGATATAGATTACTCGTTGTTATTACGCTAACACAGCGATGAATATTATAAACAAAATTAGCATAATGCTAATGAATAACAATATTAAGAAAACTAATAGGTGAATATGATGCTTCGAATGATTAATTTAGTTAATTATGATTCAGAACTTGAGCGTTTCTTAGATAAAGAAGATCTAATTCAATTTTATTCTCAGTACGAGATAGATGGAATTGAATTACAAAAAGCACAGGATTTACAAGAAAACTATCTGCATCAGGATATGATTATTGGAATACATCTTCCATTTTTTAATACGTGGGTGGATTTTTACAAAGGTAACATGGATAAGGTATTAGATGAATATGGGACCATGGAAGTAGTAGAACAAATCTATGGCGGCACAGATAAGTCTGCCTTATTAAAATTATATAACGAACAATTAGAATTCGCAGATCGTATTGGAGCTAAGTATGTAGTATTTCATATTTGTGATGTATCGACCTATGAATCATTTACTGGTGAATTTAATCATTCGGATGAGGAAGTTATCGATGTCTCCTGTAGTTTAATAAATGAATTGTTAAATGGTAAGACTTATCAGTTTGATTTCTTAATGGAAAACCTATGGTGGCCAGGATTAAACTATAGGAATCCATTAATGACAAAAAGACTAATTGATGGAGTGAATTATGCTAAAAAAGGGCTAATGCTTGATACAGGTCATCTTATGAATACGAATAAAGACTTAAAAACACCGGAAGAAGCCTTACAATATATTAGAACTGTTGTTAAGGAACATAGTTCATTGAAAGAATATATTAAGGGGTTTCACCTTCATCAGTCTTTGTCTGGTGAAAGGGCAAAAAGAATAAGTTATAATGAAGTAGAACTGAAAGAGGACTATTGGGAGCGTATGTATCAGGTTTATGAATATATCTTCCAACTAGACGAACATAAACCTTTTGTCTGTGAAGGCCTGGAAGAGTTTATAGAGGAAATGAATCCAGAATATATTACGTATGAATTTATTACACGCAGCAGAGAAGAACATGATGTTTATCTAAAGCAAATAAGTGCTATCGAACCGTATCACAACTAAGTGATACGGTTTTTTGATATGCATTTCTTAGGGCAAGCAAGTTGGCATGCTCCACAATCAACACAAGCTGATTGATCGATTATTCTTTTTTTATTCTCTAAGGGTGTAATACATCCGACTATACATACTCTTTCACAGGTTCCACAAGCTACACACATAGATTTATCAATTATTCTAGGCATAGTTTGACCTCTTTTATAAAGTCTGTTTACAAGAGTTAACTGTGACTTCTAAAACTCTAGTTAAGAAAGGATACTTATCTCTCATCATTTTGAAGTGATCTCCATCTTTTAAGAATCTAGCAGTTCCTTCAAGTAAAAATCCAGTTCCCATATATTTATAGCCCATTACATCGTGGCTACCTAGCGTTAATTTAACATTTGGATTAATATTTATATTATTCTCTGTGTTTATCATTGCAGCAGCTGGAATTAGTATTTTATTTTCCTCCACAATAACTAGATAGCTATTCCATGTATTTGATACATGAGCTTCGTTATTTGCACAAGTAACAATGGAAACAACCCCTTCATTATTTAATACTTCTAAAAATTTGTCTGTGAACATTTTATATTCCTCCTTGTATTATAGATATTGTTTATCGTCGATAAATATTGTCTGTAATTATAATATAATAATTTTATAGATATGTCAACGATAAAATATTATCAACTGAAAGTAATGTGATGAGGTGTCTTGAATCAATTTTAATAATAATGTATGATAAGGATATTACATTTTTAAAGGAGAGTTAAATCAGATGAAATTTTCAGTAGGGGTAGAATATGCACTACATTGTTTGTTATATATGGTTAATATAGAAGATGGTAAATCAATTGGAATTAGAGATTTAGCAACATTTCAAGGTATATCAGAAAGCTATCTATCTAAGGTATATGCAAGATTAAGTAAATCTGGAATAATAAAATCTGTACCAGGAGTAAAGGGAGGATATACATTAGCTCGTAGTGCAGATAAGATAACATTTTGGGACGTTGTAGAAGCGGTAGAAGGAAGTGAACCATTCTTTCAATGTGCAGAGATCAGACAAAATAATATATTATTAGATAAGGATAATTTACCGGATACGCATACAAAGTGTCCTTGTTTAATTAAGGTTGTAATGTCAGAGGCAGAAAATGAAATGAAAAAGTATCTAAACAATAAGACATTAGAATGGCTATATAATCAAGTATATGGTAATATACTCCCAAAAGAAATGGAAGAGGCAACGATTGAATGGTTTAAAAATACCAGAAGCTAACAGATAAAAAAGTACTAAAATCATAATTTATATGAGTTTAGTACTTTTTAAAGTTTTTTCTATATTGCTTCTTCTATTAATTTTGCGAGGCTTTCTTTCTTACTTTTATTCTTGTAAATTATTGCTACAACAGAAAGTAATGTGAAAACTATACATAATCCTAAAAGGACAGCAATTTGTGGAACAATTGATGACCCAGTAGATATTCCATTTCTAAATCCATTTACAGCATAAGTAAATGGCATATAGTTATGAATAGCTTTGTAGAAACCACTTGAAAGTTCTATTGGATAAGTTCCTGCAGAACCACTTAATTGTAATACCATAAATACTAATAAAACATAACTACCTATCTTACCTAAAAGTAGATTCATGAAGTAAACGATAGCCATGAATGCTAAGGCAGCAGATATAGCAACTAAGTAAGTTCTTCCTACGTACGCCGGTTTAAGTCCATTAAATAGTCTGATTAAACTAACCATAGTAACTGCTTGAATAATTGCTATACAAGCAAGTTTTATTATTTTCTTACTCCAAAATGCTTTTGGATTTTCTTTTCCATTCTTTAAATCTTTTTCTGTAGAGAACAATATACATAAAGCTAGGCAACCTACCCATAAACCAACACACATCATATATGCAGACATGGCACTACCATTGTTAGCAATATATGAATTAGTTGATTCTACACTTTCTACAGGTGAAGCAAACATTTCTTTTGATTGATCAGTTAATTTGGTACTTGTTGCAGTTTCAGCACCTTCTTTCAGACTGTCTTTTAAAGTTTCTGAACCGTCTTTTAATTCATTAACTCCATCGCTTAAATCTAGAGAACCATCATAAAGTTTCATTACCCCTTCGGATATAGATGTAGAAGATGAATTTATTGTGCTAATTCCTGACTTTAATGTAGCATTATTTTTTGATAATGTATTTATTCCTTGTGTTAATGTAGTTGAACCCTTAGCAAGTTGTTCAATTCCTTGTGTTAAGGTTGGAACTGCAGAATTTAATGACTCCGTTCCTTTTGATAGACTTTTTGCACCATTTACAATTGTTTTAGAGTTTGCATTTAGCGTTTTGGCACCTTCATAGATAGTAGAAACTCCAGAAGTGTAAGTTTCAAGTCCAGATGCTAAGTTGTCGCTTCCAGTCTTTAAAGTACTTATACCAGAGTTAATAGTTTGAGAGCCCGGTATTATTTTAGAATTTAACGTAGTTTCTACAGTTTCAAGTCCTGAATATAAGCTTGTTATAGTGGTTTTGGCTTTTACAAGAAGTTCATTTACACTATTGCTTTGATTAGAAACAGTAGTTACACCATTTACAGCTGATTTTAAATTATTAGATGCTGATGATGTTTCTGTTGCTATTGTATTTAACTCATTACTTAACTTAGTTAAAGGAGCAGATAAATCATTTATAATCTCAGCTTGCGTAGCAGCATCTAAATCTTTAAACCAATCAGCGGCCTTAATGTCAGCTATTTTGGTTTTAATTTCATTAATGTAGGCAGATGAATTTTGAACAGAAGATCCTACATTAGTTAAGTTTGTTCCGACAGCTGTAATCTTAGAAGTTAAATCATTACTGGAGCTACTTTGAGTAGTAGTACTAGTTCCTGCCATAGCTGAATTTAACTTATCTAAGGAAGAAGCTAATAGCTGGATATTTTGTCTATTCTCATCATTAACTATAGTGCCTAGAGAAGAAGATAAAGTATTTAGTCCTGTAAGAAGACTTTCACTTCCTGATTGTAATTGTGATGCTCCAGAATTCAAAGCATTAGCACCTGCTATTAAAGTACTAGAATTTGAATTTAACTGAGCAGCGCCTTCTTTTAGTGAAGTTACTCCCTTAGTATAGCTTTGTAAACCTGTATATAGATTTTTTGCTCCACTATTAAGGGTGTCTACTCCATCAGCAAGAGTTGAAGATTTAGCATTTAAGGTACTAATTCCTGTATCTAAACTTTCGGAACCATTCTGTATTTCCTCTACAGCAGATAAGTATTGGTTTATTCCTTCTTCGTATGTGTTTATTCCATCTGAGAAAGTTAAGCTACTGTCATATAAACGTTTTAGGTTTGAACTGATTGTATCAGAACCATCTTGTAAAGTTATTAAACCATCGTTTATCTGAGAGGCACCATCAGCAGCATCAGTTAACTGATCACCTATTGTAGAAAATTCATCAAATACTGATTCTGCATAAACTTCAGTTACACTGCTTTCTATAGAGCTTGTGATGGTTTTTATTGCTGATTCACTCATTTTAGAAGCAATATAATTCTTTCCAGGATTTGTTTTGTACTTAAGTTCCATTTTCTGAGGATTATCCTCCAATAAGGTTGTAGCATTATATGAGAAATTATCAGGAATTGTAATTACCATATAATACGTTCCGTCATCTAATCCAGCTTGAGCAGTTTTGGCATCAACAAAACTAAAATCAAGGGAAGCATCCTCCTTAAGGTTTTTAACTAGTTCATCTCCAACCGCTAATTCATTACCGTTATAATCACAGGCCTTATCCAAATTCACTACAGCAACAGGTAGTTTATCTACGTTTCCATAAGGATCCCACATTGACCCTAAGAAAAAAGTAGTATAAATTGTAGGGATTAAAATTATTGCGATAATTGCTATATATTTAATTATCTTTAGCAATGGCGTTTTGTCTTGTTCTGAATTGTCCATAATATCACCTTCCTATTGTTTTTGTTGTTAATAACGTAATGACCTATTTTATTGAACATGGTGTTGTTTTTTGATGCAACATTTATTATAATTATCGAAGATTACAAAGACAATAATCAATTTTATTAAATAAGTTGATTAATAAACACTTAGTGCTAAATATGTTAAGAAGGAATGATTTTATGGTAAATAACGATAGAAGAGTAAGAAAGACAAAGGAGGTGCTAAAGAAGAGTTTAATAACTCTTATGAAGGAAAAAAATATTAATTCTATTACAGTAAAAGAGCTTTGTGAAAAAGCTGATATAAACAGGGGAACATTCTATTTGCACTATAAAGATGTTTTTCATATGCTAGAGGAAATAGAGAAAGAACTCTATCAAGAATTTCAAGACAAAATATTATCTCATGAAATATCTGCTGATATTGCTATTACAAAACCTATATTACAAGATATATTCACCTTTATAGCACAGAACAGCGATTTTTGCATGGTTATTCTTTGTGAAAGAGGTGATATGGCGTTTGTTAAGAAAATTGTATCTATAATATATGAAAGATTCTACAGCAGTTGGTCTATCACATTCAATAATACCGATAAAGATCTCTTTGAGAAATATTATTCTTTTATTTTATATGGAGCTATTGGACTAATTGATCATTGGCTTAGAAATGGACTGAAGGAATCACCAGAGTATATGGCGATATTAACCGAAGATATAATTATGGATGGGATAAAATCAGTAAATACAAGAAAATTATAGATACTCACCTTATAAGAGTGATGCAGTTTTAGTGCGCCCAGCACGGGCGCAATCTGCAATCCAAGTCATACCTTTTGACTCATAGCTTCATTGTATTCTTCATTTATTTGATGTATTCTTTTATAAATCGTATCTTTATTATTTAAAAACATGTTTAATACTATAGGAGAAATTTTATGATTTTGACACATATCATTTAAAATGGTACATATCTCGTCCAATGATAATGAAGGTTTGTAACTTCTTTCTTGAGATAGGGCACTTACAATATCAGAAACAGCGACAATGCTTTGTGGTAATGTTAACTGACTACCATCAATCCCGTATGGATATCCCATCCCATCCAATGTTTCATGGTGTCTAATTGCAATTTGAAGAATTTCATTATCAACATTTTTTTTTATTATTTCTTCTGTAATCGTTACATGAGATTTCATAATTGCCCAATCTTCTTCGTTCAATTTTCCAGTAGACTCTAATATATGAGATGGAATTGCAATTTTACCTAAATCATGAAGCAAAGCCCCTATACATATATTTTTATACGTATTCTCATCGACTTCGAAAAATTTTGCTAGCATACTACTTATCTCTACTACAGTAGTACAATGCACAGCTGTATAACGACTTTTAAAATCAAATGAATAAGCTAGTATTTGCAACAGCTTATACTTTTGAATTGGTGACAGTATCATATTTTTCAAAAAACTTGCTAAATTAGTTTCTATTTCTTTTTGAGATAATTCTTTTTTGTTTTCAAAGAAAGAATTCATTTTATTTGCAATAGCAACTTCATATACATCCAAATTTATTTTATCTATATCAAATTGCTGTTGATAAATCGTGTATAGATCAATGATATCTATTATTTTTAGTATTACTATTACATCTTTTAGTTTATCTTCTATATCTAAATCTTTGAATTCTCTATATGCAGAGTGATGATGCTTAATAATTTGATAGTACTCAGGAAATGCACTAAAATATTTAACAAATAAACATCCATACTCAGCATGAGAAAAGCTAGTATGCTTTATTTCTAATTCTTCTTCTAATAAATCCTTAACAGATCGTTCTTCTAAAATACCAATATCGTGATATAAAACTGTCCAAGCAATTTTACATACTTCTTGATATGTAAATCTGGGATCGTCCTTTAATATACAAACCAAGTCATAAGTCACACGCATACAATGACCTATTAAATCCTTATGTATATAATTCATTGATGTATTAATAATCGATAACAAATTTTCAACTTTCAAATCTTTCATAATAAGCTTTTTACCTTTGTATTCTCAGTCATTCAATATAAATTTTGTAAACGAATATTATACAAAAACATTTTTTTAATGTCAAGTCAAAAACAATCACAATACTTATACTAACGTTAAAGCGGCTGTTGCAAAATATACAACAGCCGCTTTTCTTATAAGCGCTAGAGTTCCGGGTTATTCATATTTCACATTGAGGTTATTCGCCTTGGCATACTTATCTGCGTATGAGCCTTTCTTACATATAATGACGGCACTACTTGGGCCTGATTCTTCACGGAAGAAGATATCGTCGCTAATTTTGGTAACAGTTTCTGGAATACGAACTGTTTTAAGAGAATAGCACTCTTCAAAGCACTCCGAACCAATTTCTGTGACCCCGTTTTCGAAAGTTACATTCTCTACTGTTGAGAAATAGAACAAGGAATAGGGAATCGTTTTGATCGTTCCAGGGATAGTGACATGTTTTATTTGGGCATATTCAAAAGCACTTGGTGCTAATGATTTAACAGTATTCGGTAATACAATTGAGGTACCTTTTCCTTTGTAACCAAGGAGAGTCCCATCGCTTGCTGTGACAAAGTCTCCGTTGTAGTCGTTATACCATTTCGTATTATGAAAGCTATCGATGCCATAGGTCAATTCACCTTTCGGGAACGCAATCGTAGAAAGCGATGTACAATTGTAGAAAGTATAGTGACTTAATTCTCTTAAAGAATCTGGTAAGGTGATATAGATTAGTGCAGAGCAATCCATAAATGCAGAAGCTCCTATTGATTCCAAAGAATTATTAAACGTAATTTTCTTTAAATTCTCACAATGGAAAAAGGCGCGATCACTTATAGATATGGTATTACGACCAAGTGTAAGTTCTTGTAAATTTGTGTTCGAGACAAAAGCCCATCCTCCAATTACAGTAATGTTGTCTGGTATGGTTACACTGGAAGCGGATCCTTGGTATTTTAATAATATAGTATCACCAACAATAATGAAATCGCCTGTCTGATTCTGAACAAGCCCAGAATCTGTGAATGCGTCCATACCTACTTCACGTAGGCTAGTTGGTAAAGTAATCTCTGTTAATGCAGAGCAGCCAAAGAAGGCCTCTTCGTCTATGGTTTTTAAGTTAGTTGGTAAAGTTACGGTACTTAGATTCTTACAACCATTAAACACCCTGCGGTTCAGATATGTAATTGAATCAGGTAGAGTAGCGGAAGAAATCCCACTATTCTCAAATGCGGACGCACCAAGTTCTAATAATCCCTCTGGTAGCTTAATAGAAGTCAAGGAAGTACATCCCGAAAATGCTTCGGATTCGATGGTGGTCAACTTACTAGAAGCTGCAAATTTGACTTTGCTTAAATTTTTACATTGATAAAAGGCATTACTAGCTATGGTCTTTACTGAGGCTGGTATAGTAATAGATTTAAGTTTTGTACATTCAGCGAAAGCATTGTAAGCTATACTTGTGAGTTTGGAAGATAAGGTTATAGACGTAAGCTTGGTAGAGCCGGCAAACGCATTTATTCCAATTGTCTTTATAGTATTACTACATTTGACATTGGTAACCTTGGAATTGATAAATGCCTCTTCTGCGATATGAATTACATTTGTAGGAATGGTAATGGATGTTGCTTTGCCCTTATATTTTATTAGGACACCATTCCCTACCGTAACAAAAGTTGATTTATGATGATTTAGCCAATAGGTATTATTAAAGGCATTAGAACCAACGGAAGTTACAGTTTTAGGGATTGTAATACTACTAAGACGGGTACAGTCGTTAAATGCACTAAATCCAATGGTTGTTACACCTGAATGCATAGTAACTTTTCTTAGGTTTTTGCAGCCGTTAAAGGCAGAATATTCAATGCTTTTTACAGTTTTAGGAATGGTAACAGTTTGTATGTATTTGTTATTAGAGAAAGCTGAAGATCCAATGGTTGTTACTGTAGAAGGAATAGTAACAGTAGCAGATTTACCAGTATATGAGACAAGGACGCCATTAACAATTTTGAAAGCTGAACTTTTTGCCTGTATACTGATAGGTGTAATAGAAAATAGTAGAGTCATTAGTATTACGAATACAAGATGTTTTCGTGCTTGTAAGCGATTCATTTTTTTCACTCCTTTGATTTGAATTTGCACTCTTATTTGGGACTTTACTTATAAGAATAAGAGTAGTATATTTACAATATGTGTCAAAATAACGTCGATGAAGATGTATTGATTACTCACTTAATACGTATATCAACATAAGATAATTTGAGGTGATTAAATTATGAGATCGTATAATAATTACGATTCAAGCAACAACCAAAGAGACCAAGGCCCAGATCCATTCGTTACAGACATTTGTCAAGATACGATTCAAAACAATAATTTCCGGACAACACGTTGGACAGGAACAGATCTACAACTGACGCTCATGACTATACCATGTAACTCTGAAATCGGATTAGAAATTCATCATAGCAATGATCAATTTCTGTATATTGAGTCTGGTTCTGGTGTGATGATGATGGGCCAAAGTAAGGATAATCTTGACTATCAATGTAAAGTAGCACCTGGAACGGGGATCTTTGTTCCTGTAAATACATGGCATAACCTTATTAATGATGGATGCCACTCAATTAAATTATTTTCTGTCTATGCCCCTCCGCATCATCCACATGGAACGATTCATGTTACAAAAGCGGATTCTGATAGGGAAGAAGAATATCAATAGGAAAAAGATACCACTATGAAGAGCTTTATAAGCTTGGCATAGTGGTATTTTTAGTTCTCTTGTCCTATTAATTAGAAGTCGACATAATTCGATATAATATTATGTAAAGTATGAAGATGGGGTGAGTATTTACTTAATTTAATGAGTTGTTTAAAAATAATACAATACAAAACGTAATAATTCTTTCAATTGTAATAGAAAATACTTGAAAAATGAAAAGTTGATTTGTAAAATATATTTCCTGAGAAAATCTAAAACAATGATATAGAAAAAGGAAAAACAAGAATTTAGTGGAATTGAATATTAATACAATTAGACAATTTAGTTATTAGTTATTGAATTAACTTTAAAGTAAGATTCAATAAAAAGTAGCTTTTAATATAAATCATATTACATCATAGGGATAAGGAGAAGAGGCGAATGCACAAATCGAGAATAGTAGCGGCTGCATTAGTTGCTACATTGACATTACAAACGACAGCACCGTTAGCATCTGCTGCTAGTACGGTAACAATGAACAATATGAATGCTGTTACTACAACACAGCAAAAGAGTGTTAAGGCAAACGCTCAAACTGGCGGGGTATCGGTAGAATTAGATTTAGTTTTACCTGTTGACTATTCAGATAATATCGGAATAAAGGGTGCTCTAAAGAATGCGAATGGAACTAGCTATGATATGGAGTTTCAATATGATAGTTCCAATAATAAATTATTTGGAACAAGTATGAACCTTGAACCGGGGGAATATACCCTAACAATAACAGGTGATGGGTACCAACAATTTGAGCAGACGGTTAAAGTGGAGGCTCAATATGTTTCTAAATTAGTCATTAAGAATAGTCATGAATTAGATGAGATGTTTAACGATGGCACGAGACCAGGTGTTATTGGGTATGGTGATGTGAATGGTGATGGCAATATTAATGACGAAGATATGGAAAAGTTGATGGATGCTATCGAGGGTAATTCCACACAAGATGAGTTTGATTTGAACGGAGATGGTAAGGTAGATATATTAGATGCAAGTTATATATCTTACAATCTGAATGGAAAGAATATTGAAAGTTCAGTAGTTTCGATATTAACTGCAGATAATGTAGAGAAGATAGAAACTACTGGTAAAGTGACTGGAGATATCAATAGTATTTTATCTGATACAGGAGTGGTTCAGTTACAGCCAGAGAAAACAGGAGAGATTAGTGAAAGTAATCCGGTTGTAATAGATATTGGTATTAATTCAAATGGTGTGAAAACAGAAGGAATTACAATTGCTCCTCCATCGAATCTAGACAATGCCATAACAGATGGGGTTGTAACAGTGGAAGATGAAAATAATACCGTATATGAGGCATTCATAGGAAATGAAGCAACAAAACAAAATGATGCAAAAGGAGCTAAGGCAGCAACTTTAAGCACAAGATCAGCAGCAACAGCTACTATAGAATCTGATGGTTCTATCGTAATTAATCTAAATGGGCAAGTTGCAATCAAAAAGGTATCAATTAAAGTAACGGGGACTAATAGTAAGAACTTAGCTGAAATAGCGAAAGTGGAATTCTTGAATAATATGGAAGATAGAATTCCAGCACCAAGTATGGATATACCACAAAATGTTGTTGGTAAAGGTGGGAACAAAGAATTCACAGTTACTTGGAATAAAGCAAGTAATGTCACTGGATACGAAGTTGAAATCACATCAGAAAAAGGTACACAAGTAATTAGTACTGGAACTAATAGCATTACAGTAAAACAGTTCATGAATGATAAGATTCAAAACGGTACAAAATTCAGTGTTCGCGTTCAATCAACAAATGGTGATTGGAGAAGTGGATATAGTGCTCCTATTGAAGTAATTCCAGCAACAACAAAAGTTCCTGATGCACCAGAGAATATCTCAGTTGTTGGTGGGTACAAGTTACTTAATATCTCTTGGAAAGCTATGGAGGATACGGATAGCTATAATTTATATTATAGAGAAAAAGGTTCTTCTGCTAAATACACAGAGATTACTGGAATTACAAAAAATAGTTATCAATTAACTAATTTAAAAGTAAACACTAGTTATGAGATATATCTACAAGGTGTCAATGAGATTGGTGTAGGTAGTAAATCAGCAGTATCTGTAGGAGTTACAACTGAATTAGAGTATGCTAAGACAAGTAATTATAAATTGATTAATGTACCAAAAGAGTCTGGGAAAACAGCACATATTAAAGCAGTTAGTTATCCAGGTGGTAAAGCTAGTAGCAGTTTTGCAGTAGTTGATAACGATTATGGTACTGATTGGATTCTTAACTCATGGACATCAGGTGGATATAGTGGAGGCTTAAACGGGCCAATCGTTGAATTTGATGATTACTATAAGATGGACCGATTCATTATCGTAGAAAGTAGCCAACAAACGTATGATTATTTCTACAGTAAAGTTAGATACTGGGATGAAAATGGTGAAGAACAGATTATCAGTGGAAGACATACTAATAAAACTGATTCTGCCGGAAAAAGATATTATGAATTTAATTTAGATGCACCAATTACAACGAATAAAATTCAAATAAACTTCTCTAATTATCTAGCATATTCAGACGGTATGATCTCAATTGCAGAGATGAAGTTCTATGAATATGATTCATTAGAAGCCGATATCTATGATTTGTTTGAAGATGATACTCATATTAGCTTAAAACCAGGGGTAACATTAGATGATATTCTTAAGCTAGAAGCACGATTGAATACGCCTGATACAGTTAGTGGGGAGCTACATTATAAAAAGGGAATATTAGAAGTTGAATTAGCAAATGCAAAGGCTATCCTAAACCAGGAAGCACTTAGAAGTGCAGTAAAGGTAGATACTACTGTAACAAAAGCAAAAGATGGACATCTAGGATTCCAAAGTGGATTAAATGCATGGCAACCGCTAGGAATTACTGCTCATGAGGGTGAAGAGTTAGTAGTATACGTAGGTAGAGACGGAGCTACAACTGGTTCAAATAGTGATTTAAAATTAATTGCAACACAATTCCATGCAGAATCTGGAACATGGACAAAAGAAGTTGTTTCAAATCTAAAGGTTGGTAAGAATGAAGTTACTATACCTAAGATTAGTTCGATGGCTGTGGAACATGGTGGAGCTTTATATATTGAGTTTACAGGTAACAATGATCAACTTAATATGAATGTTAGGGTAAGTGGAGGAACAGATATTCCAGTACTTAATATTAGTAATATGGAATCTGAGTCTGAAAAGAAAAAGGCAATCAAGACCTATATCGAGGATTTAACCACTTATGTAGCAGGACTGGAAGAAAAGCATAACAGTTCACATACAGCAAATGAAGCAACAAATTATGAATATGATAATAAGAATTGTATCTTTAATGTAACTGATATCGTCCTTGATAAGATGATGTACTCTGTAGCAGCAGAACAAGTGCTAAAAGGTATTCTTGATAAGACAGGTAGTAGTAATATTGATTTACAAGTAGAGACCTTATATCAATCCTTGAACGCAATGGACCAGCTGGTAGATTTATTCTATCAACACAAAGGATTAGTAGAATATCCAACAGATGCTGATGAATATGCAGCTTTCGTTAAAAAATATGGCGAAAATAATAAAATGCCATCTAGTAGATTAAACATTAGATACCAAAGAATGTTTGCAGGAGCATTTATGTATGCAGGTGGTTTGCACATTGGTATTGAATGGGATAGTATTCCAGGATTAATGGGGGGAGAGCCAGTAGTAAGCAACAATGGTAAATATGAAAGTGGACAATTATTTGGCTGGGGTATTGCTCATGAAATTGGACATATTATTAACCAAAGTGATTACGCAATTGCAGAAGTAACGAACAATTATTTCTCAATATTAGCCCAAGCGAAAGAAACAAATGAATCCGTAAGATTTAGCTATGATGAAGTTTACAATAAAGTAACCTCTGGAACAGTTGGTAAATCTGATAATGTATTTACTAATCTAGCTATGTATTGGCAGTTACACTTAGCATATGATAATGGTTACAATTATAAAACCTATGATACGTATGATGAACAGTTTAATAATTTAATCTTTGCAAGAATTGATGCATATGCAAGAAATAATTCCCTTGCTCCTAAATTTGCAGATGGTAAAGAATTCACATTAAAAGATGCTAAAGACACAGATAATAAACTAATGAGATTAGCGACTGCAGCTACTAAGAAGAATCTGTTAGATTTCTTTATCAGTTGGGGTATGGTTCCAGACGAGACTACAACTGAGTATGCGAGTCAATTTGAAAAAGAAACAAGAAAGATTCAATATATCTCAGATGAAGCAAGAGATTATAGAATAAGAAATAGCAGTCAGGCAGAGGATATTGCCAAAGTGACTAGCGGTGCTGCAATTACAGCTACTCTTAATAATCAAACTAACTCAAAACAAGTAACAATTAACTTAGGCGTTACAGGAATGCAAGAGAATAGTTTATTAGGTTATGAGATTATTCGAAATGGTGAAACAGTAGCCTTCGTAGATGCTTCGGCAACAGAGTATGTAGATACTGTTAATTTCAATAATAAAGTAGCTAATTATTCAATCATTGCATATGATAAATTCTTAAATACAACAGAAAAATTTGATTTAGAGCCTATCAAAATTAAGCATGATGGAAGTATCAATAAGGATAAGTGGAGTGTTACTACGAATATGACATCTGAAAACGATACAGCGGTGGAAGACGATGCTTGTGGTTTGAATCCAATTAAAGCAATTGTTGATACAATTGATAACAATTATACCAATACCTATACAGGTACTGTAAAAAGCGGTAATGCGGAAGTAGTACTTAACTTAGGAGAAGTAACACAAATCATCGGATTGAAATATACAAAAGGTTTAGATAATGCCATTAAGAATTATGAAATTCAAGTAAGCAATGATGGTACTAACTGGGTTTCAATTAAGACAGGAACATTTAATAGTGAGATTTCCGAAGAAACGGTATACTTTACAAAAGAAAATTCGGAACTCGGATCTAGTGTTGCTATTCAAGAAGTGTCTTATGTTAAGCTTATTGCAAAAGGACAGAATACAGTAAGTATTAATGAGTTCGATGTAATAGGACAACCAGATGATAATGTTGAGTTATTACAAAACGGAATTGGTAAATTAAAAGAGGATCTAGTTGTTGATGAAGGAAGCAATGTTGTAATACCAGCGGGATCAATTGTATTTACTGGTGATTATAGCGGACATCCTGCATTTAATGTAGTTCTATTAATTGATGCGGATACTGACGAAGTAATTGAGGGATCTCAATATATCTTTGCTGAAGAGCCGGTAGATGCAGAGCTTGGTGCGGTTAGCAGTGGAACCTGGATTTACGTTATTGAACCAGATGAAAATGGTCAATTACCAACATTACCAAAGAATATAAAGGCTGAATTATATCGTGTGGATAATGCAGTAACATTAGAAGGTCAAAGATTTGTAAGTGATACTTTATCAGTAGAAGTACCAGAACAACTTGGAGATATCACAATTAACAAATAATAAATGTTGATTTCAAAAAAGTGCATAAATCCATTTAACCTATCTGAAAGATAAAAAGAAGGAGAGCTAAGTAAGAGTATGATTAAGAAAAAAGCTATAACAGTATTAACATTGTCAGTAATTATGTCAACTGCTATAGGATTTAGTGTGCCACATAAGATTGCATATGCGGCTTCTAATAATCAAGCTGATATGTACGTAGACGAGGATCTTGTAGGTAAGGAAAATGCTACATTAGTTCTCAATCAGAAGAGTGGAAGTAATGCTATTGCATTATCATTAGAACTTAGTAAAGAATATGACAAAAGCATAACATCCTTTGAGCTTTGTTTACAACTTGATCAAAGTAAAATTAAGGATGTAACTATGGAATGGAATAAGGGATTTACGACGAATCAGTGTAGATATACTTATGACCAAAAAACAGGTGAACTAAGAATTTATGTTGTAGATAGCAAGGATTTACTAGAGGATAGAAAGATTACCATAGGTAATATGAGTATAGCAAGTGATGAAAAAAGTAAATTTAACTCATCATTAGTTCTACAAGAGTTAAAGACGGTTGACTTACAACATAATAGTGATGCTATTATGGTTGATAGAGCAGAGCATACTATAGTGTATACTCCATCACAAACAGATAAGCCATCAACAGATAATCCTGACACAACTCCATCTATTATACAAGTACAAGACATTAGATTGAGTAAAACAAAAGAAACCCTAGAAGTAGGAAAGACACTAAGTTTAACGGCAACTGTCCTACCATCTAATGCAAGTAATCGATCTGTGACATGGTCTTCAGATAACGAGAAAGTTGCTAAGGTATCTGCAGATGGTAAAGTAACTGCAATTGGTAAGGGAACAGCCAATATTACGGTTCGTTCTAATGATGGCACCAACATAAAAGTGACAGCAGTAATTACAGTAAAGGCTAAAACAGTAAAAGCAACAAGTGTTAAGTTATCTAAAACTTCATTAACACTAAAGCCAAAAGCAAGTACTACCTTAAAAGTAACAATATCTCCATCAAAAGTGACAGATAAATCAGTTGTATGGAGCAGCAGTAATCCTAAAGTTGCAACTGTGAAAAACGGAAAAATAACAGCAAAAGCAGTTGGAACCACAACAATTACTGTTAAAACAAAAGATGGTTCAAACAAAAAAGCAACTTGTAAGATAACTGTAGCTGATATTAAGTTAAATAAAACAAAAGCTACTTTAAAGAAAGGTAAATCACTTACCTTAAAAGCAACGGTATCAGGTAAGAGTAAAAAAGTTACTTGGAAGTCAAGCAATTCTAAAATTGCATCAGTTTCGAAAACTGGTAAAGTGACAGCTAAAAAGGCAGGTACGGCTACAATTACTGCAAAAGCCAATGGAGTGACTACAACTTTCAAAGTTACAGTGAAATAGCTTAACTGATTAGAGCGTCAAAAGCCAATTTTTATTTTAGTCTCGTCAATTTGCACAAATTTATGTATGAGCATGTTATACCAAACGTAGTTCACTAGCAACGCGCTCTCGCTTGGATGAAGTTCGTAGTGGTACATAAGGCTCTAAATTACAGAGCCTAAGTACCAACGACTTCATACAGTTGCTTATCGAACTACGTTCGGCATAACATTAGCCAAGTTTTTATGTGCAAATTGACGAAGGCAAATTTTACGAGAGGCTTTTGACACCTGAACCAGTGATTAATAGAAAGCTATGCTGTGTAAATTTTGAATTATAGTATAATAGAAGTAAGGATGATCAAGTAATTAATTAATTTCTTGGTTGTCCTTACTTTTTCATTTTATATTGATTAATATAGAAGTTGATATAAAAAGCTGACGTGCTATAATACAAGACGCAAATCACCTACACACATCTATAATAGGTATGAGTATTAAAATTAGATTATTGGGTAAAACAAATAGTAAAAGGCTGAATTAAATAGTAAAGACTGAGACAGGAGGACCTATGACTTTAGATGAAGTAATGCACGAGTTAGAGCAATTAGGTACAGTACAAACGAAAAAGACGCATATGAATCATGGTATAAGATAAATTTAGAGGAAGTTAAAACATATTTACGACAGATCAATGATATGATTCACTTTGAAAAAAACAGAGTGAAATATGGCATGAATGGATTTGTTATTTGCGTTGGTTGCTATATAGAAGAGTTAAGTGATTTAGCCCTAGATGTTGCTAATAACATTGGGAAGGTTGAAGTTTTCATGGGGAATACTAGTTGTAAAGTGCCTGTGGCAAAAGAAAAGATCGAGAAAGTCAAAGCTATGGGAAGAGTAGGTTTAAAGAGAAAAAGTATATGTTAAAAGGTGATTGCCAAGAGGAACGGAGTGAAATAGGTGTACTTCTTGCAATCTCCTTTTTCTGTTAACCTTTGATATTATTGATTATAAAATTCCAAAATTGTTGACTTATAGGAGTGTGATGAGAATTTTTGTGTCTGATAAATGCAAGTTCACTTTGTATTGTAGTATCAAGTGGAATGCAAACAATATTAGGATGGAGAGTGTGGTTAAAAGAATTCTCCATAATTAAAGAAACACCCATGCCTTTTGAGATAAAATCTAAGATGTTTTGGAGGTGGGTACCTGTATAGGCTACAATCGGTTTAAACTGAGCTTGGCTACAGAGTAACGAAAATTGTTGATATAGGTGTGTATGGTTATCAAGCTGATAAAAGTGTTCTTCTTTCAGCTCAGATAGATTGATCGAATCTTTATCGGCTAGAAGATGTGTTTTTGGCAGAACAGCAACAAAGTTGTCATGATCAACGGTAATCTTCTCATATTTTTCTGTGTTTAGTTCGAAGACGCGCATATAAGCGATATCACACTGTCCTTCGTCCACAGTTTTGAGAAGATTAATACTCTCGATCTCTTGAATATGCAAAAGTGTATCTGGATATTTATTATGAAACTTTGATATAAGTTCAGTAATATTATAATTCATCATAACTGGAATACCACAGATTCGTAAGGTTGTATTTTTCGAATTTTGATAAGGAAGCAGTGCTTGTTCTAAGCTACTATAATCCTCCAGTATTTTTGTTGCATATGGTAGTAACGCCTTGCCTGCAGGAGTTAGCGTAATACCACGATGTTCTCTTATAAAAAGTGTTGTGTCTAGTTCTTTTTCAAGATTAATAATCTGTTTTGAAATGTTACTTTGAGTTGTATAAAACTGTTCAGCAGTTTCGGTAAAGTTTAGTGTTTTACTCAAAGATTGAAAGTATTTGAAACAATCTATATTCATTCAGATATCTCCTATTCCATTTTGGAATAGTATAGCACGAAACTAGAATTGATTAAAGCGATTTTTATGAGTACAATAAGTGAGAATTTCGAGTTAAGGTGGAAGTGAAGAATGAAAGATAAAATTATTGTAGGTATTAGTGGAGCTTCTGGAGCATCTATGGCAGTAGAGCTGTTGAGACAATTAGCTGCCAATGATACAATCGAAACACACTTAGTTTTTTCTAATGCGGCAAAACAGACGTTAGAACAAGAAACAGATATGACGATGGAGGAATTATGTTCCTTAGCAGATGTTGTATATGATAATAATAATATTGGAGCAACACTTGCCAGTGGAAGTTTTAAAACAAAAGGAATGATTATTCTTCCATGTAGCATGAAGACACTTGCAGGTGTGGCGTGTGGGTATAGTGATAATCTTTTGTTACGTGCCGCTGATGTGATAATTAAAGAACGCAGAAAGCTTGTGATGTGCGTTAGAGAATGTCCGTTTTCTACTATTCACTTAGAGAATATGCACAAACTAAGCATGATGGGCGTAGTAATCATGCCAACAGTATTGAGCTTTTATAACCGCCCAGAAAGTATCGATGATTGTATTAGACATATTGTTGGAAAGATACTAGATCAATTTGATCTTGAAGGCGTAGCATTTAAACGATGGGAAGGATGACAATAATGCATAAGTTTTCAATCCAAAGATTAGTAGAAGGATATATGATGGAGGCATGTGTGATGAAGATGCCTAACGATATTCACATAGTAGTTACCGGAGGGTGTTGTCCTCATATTGGTGCTATTAGTGTATTTGAAAATGGAAACAAAGTAGAATCCATTCAATTTGAAGGCCATAAAGATGAGTTTGTGAGCAAACGATGGGCAGAACACTTATCTTTATTATACGATGGGAAAGTCACAGTCGCTTGTGGAATACACTATGACAATGCATCCAAATGTTTAATTCAAGAAGTAGTAAAACAGTCAGAAGAATTGTTAAATGAGGTAATTCTAAATCTTAATTGATTTAGATTACATAGATAACTGCAAAGCTAATTAAACATATTAAGAGTTTCGCAATTTGTTATATTAGTTAAAGAAAGAAGGAAACAAAAATGTCAGAGAATAATATTTATGATTTAAGATCTGCACTCAAAGCATTAGAGTCAATACCAGGGCAACTAGCGCAAACAGATGTAGAAGTTGATCCAATGGGAGAACTCTCAGGTGTATATCGCCATGTGGGAGCAGGCGGAACTGTTATGAGACCGACCAAAGAAGGACCGGCAATGGTATTTAATAATATAAAAGGACATGAAGGTGCCAGTGTTGTTACAGGGCTACTTGCAAGTAGAGCTAGAGTAGGGCATTTATTAAATTGCAAGCCAGAAAAGCTTGGATTCTTATTAAAGGATTCGGTAGCTAATCCAATTCCACCAGTAGTAATTCCGAATGAACAGGCAAAATGTCAAGAGGTAGTTCATCTTGCAACTGATCCAGATTTTGATATTCGTAAGCTTGTTCCAGCTCCTACTAACACACTAGATGATGCAGGACCATATATTACACTTGGTATGTGTTATGCTTCTAATCCTGATACGAAAGAATCTGATGTTACCATTCATCGTATGTGCTTACAATCAAAAGATGAGATCTCTATCTTCTTACAACCAGGAGCTCGTCATATTGGATACTTTAGAGAATTAGCAGAAGCTAAGGGGGAACCACTTCCAATCTCAATTAGTATCGGTGTAGATCCAGCAATTGAAATAGCATCTTGCTTTGAGCCACCAACAACACCATTAGGTTATGATGAATTGCAAGCAGCAGGAGCTATTCGTAATAAACCAGTTGAGATGGTGAAATGTCTTACTATAGATGAAAAAGCAATTGCAAACGCTGAATATGTTATAGAGGGTGAAATACTACCAAATCGTAGAATAAGAGAAGATGTAAATTCAGGTATAGGAAAAGCAATGCCAGAATTCCCAGGATATTGTGGACCTGCTAATCCATCATTACCTATTATTAAAGTTAAAGCAGTAACTACACGTAAGAATCCAATTATGCAAACTTGCATCGGACCTAGCGAAGAACATGTTTCTATGGCAGGTATTCCTACGGAAGCAAGTATTCTTAGTATGGTAGATAAAGCAATGCCTGGTAAACTATTAAATGTTTACTGTGCTTCATCAGGTGGTGGGAAATATGTTGCAGTAATGCAGTTCAAAAAGTCAGTTCCATCTGATGAAGGAAGACAAAGACAAGCTGCCTTATTAGCATTCAGTGCATTTGCTGAATTGAAACATGTATTCCTTGTTGATGAGGATGTAGATTGCTTTGATATGAACGACGTAATGTGGGCAATGACAACACGTTTTCAAGCAAATGTTGATATGATACCAATACCAGGGGTACAGTGTCATCCATTAGATCCATCTAATCAGCCAGAATACACAGAAGGGATTCGTGCAAGAGGTGTTGCTTGCAAAGCAATCTTTGACTGTACCGTACCTTTTGATCAAAAGGCTAGATTCGAGAGAGCAAAATTCATGGATATCGATCAAGAAAAATGGTCATCCGTATTAAAATAATCGTACTGAAGAAAAGAGATTTAGGAGAATAGTAAGATGCCAGTTGGAGTAATTATTAATTCATTATCCGTTGTATTTGGCGGAATTATAGGAGCATTAGTTGGTAAAAAAATGTCTGCTGAGTTTAAAGCCAATAGCGAAACTATTTAAGAATAATAATAGTGAATTGTCAGAAAAAGAATTTTTAGAATATTGAAATATAACTAAGAGATACTACATAAACGTGCCAGTATCTCTTTTTTATGACAATGAGACAGCTACTATTTCATTACTGCTTGTTTTCTATGGACTTATCAGCTTATGGTTGGCCAAGGGTTTGTTACGTAAGCAATGCTTTGGCACTCTTTACAAATGCTAGGCTTATAAATATAATACAAAAAAACATAAGAAAACACCTTGACTTAGTAATTACTGGGGAACTATGCCTATGGCAGTATATACATTTTTAGAAGCGTTTGATTTTACCAGAAAGATGATACATCCTTTTTGTACACACGAGGGTAGTGGGCTTTCATCAACGGAGAAAGATATTGCAAATGTAGCTCAAGGGGCAAAAGTTTTAAACGGTCTTGCGATAACTGGAAGCTCAGTAGATAATGCACAAAAAATAATTGAGAGGTGGATATAAAGTGAAGTACGAAAAAGGTTATGTATATCAGGTTATGATTGCTCCAGGTGTTCGTATTGCCACAATCAACCATGATATGAATGAAAGACATTCTATCTATACTTATGGAAAAGTTACAATAAAGAAAAATGCATGGATTGGTATGAACGTAACTATTTGTCCGGGTGTAACTATTGGAGAATATGCTGTTGTTGGTGCAGGAGCAGTGGTTACAAAAGATGTGCCTGACTATGCTGTAGTTGGGGGTGTCCCAGCAAAAGTGATACGCTATCAGGACTCTACAGAACAAAAAGAATAATGAAAAGGAGAATAAAATTATGGATTATATTACATTAAATAATGGTGTTGATATGCCAATACTTGGGTTAGGAACATTTTTACTTTCATCAGATGATGCTGAAAATGCGGTTATATCTGCTTTGAAAAATGGGTATGAATTGATAGATACCGCCAACGCATATGTTAATGAAAAAGCTGTAGGTAGAGGGATGAAGAAGTCAGGGATACCGCGTGATAAAATTTTTCTTGAAACGAAACTTTGGCCAGTGTATTATGAAGATGACCACGCTATCGATGAGACATTGAAACGTCTTGATACAGATTATATTGACCTTATGATTTTACATCAGCCTTCTGGAAATTATATAGCTGGTTACAGACAGTTGGAAAAGGCATATAAAGAGGGAAAACTCAGAGCAATTGGTATTTCTAACTTTAATAAAAAGGAAATTCAGGAAATATTGGATAACTGTGAAATTGTACCTGCTCTAATTCAGGTTGAAGCACACCCATATTATCCACAGACAGAGCTTAGAGAATTTCTAGCGAAAGAAAAGATAGAAATTCAAGCTTGGTATCCATTGGGAGGCCGTGACAACAAGGCAATCTTAAAAGAAAAAGTCATTGAAGAATTGGCTCAAAAATACCAAAAGAGTCCAGCTCAGATTATATTGAGATGGCATACTCAGATGAACATTATCGTAATTCCTGGCTCTAAGACAGAATCACACATTAAAGAGAATATTGATATTTTTGACTTTACATTAACAAAGGAAGATATGATAAAAATTGCGTCAATTGATAAAAATCAACCTTTCTATGGTCGTGATGAAGAAGCATTAAAACGATTTGCAATATGGCGTCCTGATGTTGATGGACAAAGGTAAATTGATTGAAGAATCTTTATGTAATGGAATGCTTTACCACTTTTACTTATTGTTATTTTGGGGCAATAACTAAAGCATGTGATGATTTTCTTATCCAAAGATTAAGTATAGAAGGAGTTATTAACTATGAAGATAAGAATGGCAACTATTGAAGATTTAGAAGAAATTGCGGCTATTGAGTTAAGATGTTTTCCTGTAGAGGAAGCAGCAACAGAAAAAGATTTTAAAGAGAGATTAACTGTATATCCTAATCATTTTTGGGTAATGGAAGATGATGGGAAAGTAGTTTCGTTTGTGAATGGAATGGTGACCAATGAATCCATACTACAGGATAAAATGTTTGAAGATGCTAGAATGCATGACGAAGATGGTCAATGGCAAATGATTTTCGGTGTAAATACCCTCCCAGAATATCGTAGACAAGGTTGTGCAGAAAAAATAATCAACCAGGTAATTTCTGATGCCAAAGATCAGGGGCGTAAGGGCTTAGTACTTACCTGTAAAGAAAAACTGTTGCATTATTATGGGAAATTTGGGTTTAAAAATGAAGGAATATCAGAATCAACACACGGTGGAGCTGTTTGGTATGATATGCGGTTGACTTTCTAATATTATTAACAAAATTAGTCTGTTGGTATTTTGCCGACTCCAGACAAAAGAGACTATCCTGTAAGTAAAATGTTTCAGGATAGTCTTTTAGTGAGTTTTTTAGTTTTTATGAATCAAAACAATTCTCAGGGCATGTTTATTTACAACTACCCTCTAATTCAGAGTAATATTTAACAGATCAAGCTTCTATTTCTTTAATGAGTTTAGTAATTTCATTCCCTTTATAATTTTACTTATAGTAATATTTTTGTGGATTATCAAGTAGATCAATAAGATCCATAAGGTTAGCAATCTCATAGGTCGGTTTTATTCCCGTTTCATTAACATGCTTGTTAGGGTTGTACCAACAAGTATCTATCTCAAAGTTAATACCGCCTTGTATATCAGAAGTTAAGCTATCGCCGATCATCAATACTTTGGTCTTGTCTACTTGACTTATGTTTTCAAGAGCATACTCGAAGATTTTAGGATTTGGTTTAGAAACTCCGATTTCTTCAGAGATTATGATATCTTTAAAGTAGTGCGCTATAACCGATTTTCTGATTCTTTTTTCTTGAACTGATGTAAGACCGTTAGTAACTATAGAGAGTGTATAATTGTTATGTAGAGTTTCTACAAGCTCTATACTATCGTCGAGTAAGAAGGAACCGTCAGCTAAGTGTTTCATATACGACTTTGCAAATTCTGAGGCATCAAACTCTAGGTTTAATTTATTAGATAATCTTTCAAATCTCTCTACCTTTAATTTTTCTTGAGTAATAAGGCCTTCTTCGAATTCTTTCCATATAGCTGTGTTTATATCTTGATATATCTTTAGATGATATGTTTCATCATATTGTTCACCGATTTCAAGCATAGCATTTTTAAAAGCTTCTCTTTCAGACTTCTTGAAATCAAATAATGTTTCATCTGCGTCGAATATTATAACTTCATAATTCATAATTTATGTCCTCCATATAGTTGTAAACTACCTCGTTTCGAGGTAGTTTTATGATTAATATAATGTTAATTTGCTGATAAGTAAAGTATTATTTAAAATTCGCCTATCCTTTACAGCACTTTATAAATAAGATACTATATTTAAAAGAAGTAGAATATGACATAGGTCATGTTAGGAGTATTTATGAGAAAAATAACAGACAGTAGTCTTTTGGAGTATTACATTAAAAAACATAATATAGATTCTATATTAGATGAAGATTTATTAAAATATGCGAGGCTTTATTTTTATGAAAAAGGAGATTTCATATTAGAAGCAGGTAATAAACTTGAAAATTATTATTTGCTTGTAGAAGGGAAAATCAAAATTTATTATATTTTAGAAAATGGGAAGTATTCGAATTTAAAATTCTACAACGATTTTATTACGATAGGAGATATGGAACTTTTAAAAGATACTCCAATAGTTTGCAACATAGATGCAGTAGAGGATACGTTTATGATAGCCATATCTTCAGATATACTTAGAAGAAAGTTTCTTGATAATCCAAAACTTTTGCGCCACCTAGTAAATTCATTAAGTGATAAACTTAGTGCAACTATTAATAATAGTTCATATAATTTTGTATATCCACTTATTAATAGATTGGCTAGCTATCTAGTGGAGCATATAACAGATGAAAATTATATAATTTTGAGTTCGTCCTATCTAGAAATTGCTGAATTCTTAGGAACAACATATAGACACTTAAATAGAACATTTAAAGAGATGGAATCAAAATCTATCATAAGATGTGAGGACAAAAAAGTATACATATTAAATGATAAGATGCTTAGAGAATTATCAAAGAATATTTTTATAAATCCACTTTAAATTTTATATGGTCATATTGAGGTCACATTGCTGATGTATATTCTAATAAACAAAAGAAAATACATTAGTAAGGAGAAAAAATATGTTTTTAGCAATTAAAGATTTAAAGTACAACAAATCAAGATATTCGTTAATCGTGTCTATGCTGATATTAT
Source organism: Lachnospiraceae bacterium (assembly GCA_019421365.1). Taxonomy (GTDB): domain Bacteria; phylum Bacillota; class Clostridia; order Lachnospirales; family Lachnospiraceae; genus Anaerosporobacter. The sequence continues at coordinate 11,637 of JAHZFJ010000018.1, read as the reverse complement.
TAACTTTTATGGTTTTGTTTTTATCAGGATTAGCGAATGGGTTATCTTTAGCAACCAGTGCTTCGATTAAAAATGCACAAGCAGATCATTATATATTAAGTGATGATTCAGATTCTATAATTACGAGATCTACACTAACTAAAAAACAATTACAAGAAGTTAGTGGTATGACAAGTAGCGAGGTAACACCAATTAATCTTATGAGAATGAGTATGTACAAAGAAGATACTCAAAAAAAATTAGATGTTACGTATCTAGCAGTAGATACAGACAGCTTCATGATGCCAACAGTAATTGATGGTAGTGAAATAGCAGCAGATGAAAATACAATTCTATTAAACAAATCTTTCTTAGAAGAAGAAATTACTATTGGAGATACAATAATAGACTCAGCTTCTGGTATTGAGATGAAAGTTGCGGGATTTGTCAAAGACGAAATGTATGGACATTCTGCAGTAGGGATTATATCCTTAGATACATTCAAAAACATAAGAACAAAAATTAATAAAAATGATGAAACAGCTTATAATGCTATTGCTATCAAGGGAGACGATATAGACAATATTGAGTTAGAGAATTCAGTAGTTCTATCAAAAGAAGATGTTATTAAGAACATACCAGGACATGCTCAGGAACAAATGTCCATTAATATGATATTATGGGTTCTAGTGATTGTTTCTGCAGTTATTCTAGGGGTATTCTTCTATATTATTACCATGCAAAAATTAACGGAGTTTGGTGTGATGAAGGCACTTGGTATGAAGATGAGAACTCTATCTGCAATGATTATTTCTCAAGTACTTATATTAGCAGGAGGTAGTATGCTTGTTGGTAATGTTCTAACATTTGCCGTATCAAGTTTCTTACCAAGTAGTATGCCATTTTCTTTACTGCTTGGATCTGCGGTGCTGATTTCCATAGTCTTCGTAATTATCTCCGTATTAGTTAGTTTAGTATCGTTAAGAAAAGTTGCAAAGATAGATCCATTAATGGCGATTGGAGGACGTGAATAATGACAACATACGCATTACAATTAAACAATATTTCAAAAGTGTATCAAGATGGAGAAAATGAAAAAACTGTCTTAGATAATGTATCATTAAAAGTTAAACCAGGGGAGTTTGCAGCAATTGTAGGGCCGTCTGGTTCAGGTAAGAGTACAATGTTATCCATCGCAGGAGCATTACTTTCAAGTACGACAGGTGAAGTAATTATTGGAGATACAAAACTAGATAACAAAAATAAGAATTGGAACCTTGTGAGAAGAGAAAAGATTGGATTTATTTTTCAATCACATCAGTTAGTTCCTTATCTGAATGTAGAAGACCAGTTGAATTTAATAGCTAAGATATCGAAGAATAAAAACAAAAAGGAATTTGAAGCATATGCAGATGAGTTATTAAGAGATCTAGGATTAGAAAATAGTAAGACCAAATATCCTAATAAATTATCGGGTGGGGAAAAACAACGTGTTGCAATTGCAAGAGCGTTTATGAATAAACCAGATGTTATACTAGCAGATGAGCCAACAGCAAGCTTAGATGGACCTAGGGGAAGACAAGTAGTTGAGATGATTAGGAAAGTAGTTAAGAAGCAAAACAGGGCGGCAATTATGGTGACTCATGATGAAAGAATATTAGATTTGGTGGATGTTATTTACAGAATAGAGAATGGTAAAATTCGGCTATGTAAATAATATAATACAAAATCAATAGAATAGATTTGAACAGATAAGCCACACTATGTACGTAACGTACTAAAAGAAAGGTGGATTTATCCTATGATTAAATTTTTTAAATGTAGTAACAATGGTCTAGTAATTCCAATTTGCAATTGCTATACAGATGCTACATCACTTACAGATGCCAATGAAATCACACCAAATACCGTAGAGGCAGCTACTGAAAAACATATTCCAGTCATCACTTGTAGTGGAAATACGGTAACTGTAAACGTTGGAAGTGTTACACATCCAATGACAGAAGAACATTCTATTACTACCGTAATATTAGAGACACAAAAAGGTGGACAATATCAGATCTTGTCTCATGATGTACAGCCAGTTGTTAAATTTCAAATTGCAGACGGAGACAAAGCAATTGCTGCCTATGCTTATTGCAACCTTCATGGATTATGGAAAGCTGATATTGATTAAGAATAGATAGAGTATATCAAAATGGTACATTTCTAGATTATAAATGAATCAAACACCTCTACAAAGACAATCTTCATGGTTTATGTGTGAATTAACGGATATTAGATATCCTTGAACCACACATAAACCACCTGAAAGATTGTCTTTTTTATTCCTCTTTATTCTTAATATTAGTAGCAATCTTATGGTTTATCCAATCAATATGAAATCTACTAAGGGGATTCATTCTTCAAGTCATGAATAGAAGAAAATATAGAGAAAATTGGGTGTGATAAGAGATTATCAAGTATTTATGGAATAGAGAATGTATTAGGAAGCTATATAGTTGTTTATTGCATTTATATAAGCTAATTTTGTATAAAAATTGTAAAATTACTGTAATTTTACATATAATTAGTTAATTTAATATCAAAATTGCATAATAGAACATTGTGTGTTACAATAGCAACTACAATAACAAATTGTCGCACAATTATAAAGCATAATAGTTCGAGAATAACTATTATGAAATATGGAGGTAAATTATGAAATTACAATTACAAGATAACTATAAATTATATATTAATGGAGAATGGAGAGAGGCAGCTGATGGTGCTACCATTAAAACTTACAATCCTTCGAATGGAGAATTATTAGCAGAAATTGCAGATGCTACAAATAGTGACGTTGACGAAGCGATTGCAGCTGCAAGAGAAGCTTTCAAAACATGGGGGAAAACTACTCCAGCAGAAAGAGCAGCCGTGCTTAATAAGATAGCAGATATCATTGATGAGAATGCTGAATTATTAGCAACTGTTGAAAGTATGGATAACGGTAAACCAATTAGAGAAACTGCTGGTGCAGATATTCCATTAGCATCAGATCACTTTAGATATTTTGCAGGGGTTATTAGAGCAGAAGAGGGGACATCTACAATGATTGATGAAAATACTCTCAATTTAATACTAAGAGAACCAATTGGTGTAGTTGGTCAAATCGTACCATGGAATTTCCCATTCCTGATGGCGGCTTGGAAGTTGGCACCAGTACTTGCAGCAGGTGATGTTAGTGTATTCAAACCATCTAGTACAACTTCACTTAGTGTATTAGAATTAATGAAATTAATTGGAGATGTTGTACCAAAAGGAGTTATTAACATTATCACAGGTAAAGGTTCTAAGAGTGGCGAATATCTACAACATCATAAAGGACTAGATAAGCTGGCATTTACTGGTTCAACAGAAGTTGGTAGAGAGGTTGGTATCTCCGCTGCACAGAATTTAATACCAGCAACACTTGAACTTGGTGGTAAATCTGCAAACATATTCTTTAGTGATGCTGATATGAATATTGCTCTAGAAGGTATTCAATTAGGTATCTTATTCAACCAAGGACAAGTTTGTTCAGCAGGATCAAGAATCTTTGTACAAGAAGATTTCTACGATGAATTTATTGAAAAAGCGGTTGCTGCTTTTGAAAAAGTGAAAGTAGGAAATCCACTAGATAAAGATACTCAGATGGGCGCTCAAGTAAATGAGCAACAATTAAAGAAAATTTTAGATTATGTTGAAATCGGTAAAAACGAAGGTGCAAAAGTTGCTACAGGCGGCGAAAGATTTGTTGAAGGAGACACAGCAAACGGTTACTTTATGAAACCTACTCTATTAGTAAATGTAACAAACGATATGAGAGTTGCTAGAGAGGAAATCTTTGGACCAGTAGGTGTTGTCATTAAGTTTAAGACTATTGAGGAAGTTATCGACATGGCTAATGATAGTGATTTTGGTTTAGCAGGCGGTGTATTTACAAAAGATATTAATAAAGCGATTCGAGTTGCAAGAGGTATTAGAACTGGACGTGTCTGGGTTAATACTTACAATACTTTCCCAGCAGGAGCATCCTTTGGAGGCTACAAAGATTCGGGCATTGGTAGAGAAACACACAAAGTAATACTTGACCACTATAGTCAAATGAAGAATATCATAATCAATCTTTCTGACAAACCAAGTGGAATGTACGTAAAAGAGTAAGAAACTATATATGGATTTTGGGAATATATAAATAGATTAATTTTAGTTAATGAGTGTGCTCAAACCATATAAATATAAATCAGGGAAGAATTCATTTTGTGAATTTCTTCCCTGATTTTGTGTTTACCTATAACCCTTCTTTCAATTCATTTATATAATTTGGATTTTTCATTAATGGGCGAGCAAATCCAAATAAATTTACATTACTGTTATCAGCTATCTCTTGAATAGCTTCTAATTCTCTATTTCCACCTGTTAGTATTATTGGTGTAGGAATTCTTTTGGCAAGTTCTATAGCAGCATCTTTATAGTAGTTTCTTTCTGTAATGCTATGTTTTCGCCATTCTCCACCACTGATTTCGATTGCATCTATCCCTGCATCAGATAGCATTTTTGATACGAGGAAACATTCTTCCGTAGTCATACCGCCATCTTCTTCATCATTAGAATTAATTTTAACCCATAATGGGTAATCAGCTCCTACTTCTTTACGTACTGCATTATAAACTTCAATAACAATTCTTGCACGATTTTCTATGCAACCACCATATTCATCTGTTCGTTTATTGAATAGTGGAGAAAGAAACTGACTAAGGACATAGCCATGAGCCACATGGATTTGCACACCATCAAAGCCAGAATTTTTTACACGTATTGCGGCATTAACAAAATATTTAATTAGTAGTGTAATATCATTTTTCGTCATTTCTATTGGTGTAATTCCTGAACTTGGATGTTTAATTGGTGATGGACCCCAAACACTCTTATTATCAGGATTACCTTGACTAAATGAACCACCATAAACAATTTGCATTACAATTTTCGCACCAACATCATGAATCATATCTGTAAGTTTTGTATACTCGTTTATAAAGCTATCATCATATATACCAAGCATATTCTTTTCTGGTTTTTCCATTTCAGAGATATAAGAATAGCCAGTGATAATAGTGCCGACCCCACCTTTTGCAAAAGCTATATATTGTTCTTTAAGTGCATTTGTTAAATGGCCATTATCTGACGCTTTACTATCAGCTGTTGCAGAACGTATAAAATGATTCTTTGTTTTTAAGCCACCTATATTAGTATTCTCGAATAAATTAATCAAATTAATCTTGCTCCTTTTCGTGTTTTCTATTCGTGAGTGATTATATAATAAATAAAAAAATATAGATAGTATGCACTTTTTTGATAGATACTATCAAGAAAGAGAGTGTTAAAGAAGAATTAATCTAACTTACCTTTAAGATAGTATCTAACATAAAAGTGCATACTTGCTATTGGTTATATAATAATTTATTATAGTGATAATAGATTTTCAAGGAGGACGATATTATGAAAAAAGAAATAGAAGTATTTGATTATGCTAATGAAATTATGAAAGCTGTTCAGAAGGGTGTCTTGGTAACAACAAAGGTAGAGGATAAAGTTAACTCAATGACAATTTCATGGGGGACTCTTGGGATTGAATGGGGAAAACCTATATTCACAATTTTTGTAAGAGAAAATCGTTTTACAAAACATCAACTTGAAAAAAATCCTGAATTCACTGTAAATATTCCAATTGGTGAATTTGAAAGAAAGATTTTAGGTGTATGTGGAACGAAATCAGGTCATACCACTGATAAAATTAGTGAACTTAATTTGACACTTGAAGAATCCAAAAATATTTCTGTTCCAGGGATAAAAGAACTTCCGTTAACACTTGAATGTAAAGTTATATATAAACAAAAGCAAGACAAGAATGAGATTACAGAGGAAATTCTGAAAGATTGTTATCCTCAAGATGTAGATGGTTCATTCCATGGAGCAAATAGAGATTTCCATACAGCTTACTATGGCGAAATTGTTGGTGCTTACATTATCGAATAGTATTTTAAAAGTAATTTAGAAAAGTATTGTAATAAATAGAATAATATGTTATTGTAAGTTAGTAGCAAATATGCTAACAATAACGAGTTTCATTTAGGTAAATAGTTTCTCGAAAGTTAGAGATTATTATATCAAAATAAATTCTTTAATTTTAGGAGGATTATTTATGACAGATAAGAATATTACATGCAGAGATTGTGGTAGCGAATTTATATTTTCAGTAGGAGAACAAGAATTCTACAAAGAAAAAGGATTTGACAATGAGCCAACAAGATGTACGTCTTGTAGAAAAGCTAAAAAAGATCAAAAAAGAAGATAATATTGATTGTTAAAGGTTGTGGTTAATACTACAACCTTTTTATATGCTTATAATTAGATGTAATTAAGAGGGGATTCACTGTTAGTACAGGTGAATTCCCCTTTGATTATTATAACTATTTTATTAAATCCAATTTACGTTAGCTTTTTTTCGTGGAACAGTTCTTTGGTATTTTACATCAGGATAACCAATTACTAGACATGAAATTAAGTGATTACCATTAGCAACACCAAGTAAATTTAAAATCTCTTTATTATCTTTGGCGGCAGCGATTGAGAAGCCACTAAAGAATGTTCCAAGGCCTAGTGCATCTGTCATAAGTTCCATATTGGACGAAGATAATCCTGCATTAAGTGGTGAAGGTGATGTAACAAAAATTGCAAGTGGAGCATTAAAGAATAACGTGTCGTTATTAAGTGGGTCTTCTTTGAACTTACTGTACATATTTACCCACATACTCGCATAGCGTTTTAAGTACTCTGTTTCAGGAGTTGGATTTGCAAGTATATACTCACCTTTTTGTTTTAAACTTTCATAAGTAAGGTTTTTCAATTCATCTAATTGCTCTCTAACAACAATATAGGATACATCTTGGCTGTTCGTTCCGGTTTGAGTATAACGTCCTGCTTCAATAATTTTTAGGATTTTTTCTTGCTCGATATCTTTATCCTTAAATCTTCGAATACTTCTTCTAAACTGAATGAAATTTAATAAAGAGTCGGGATCTACGGAAAAAGTATCTTTGTCATAAGGTTTTACCTCATCCATATTATAATCATCTGTTGATACGGCTTCAACTGGACAGACGGCAACACAGTGTCCACATTTTAAACAATTTTCACCATAGATGTCTGCCTTACCATCTTTTAGTGAGATAATGTGTGTAGGGCAGTCTTTGATACATTGCTGGCAGGCAATACATTTTTCTTTATCTACTGAAAACATGTAAAATCACTCCTTTAATAGTTTTGATGCAAAACTCCTATACGTTTTCAGAGCTTCTTTGCTGTCGTCCTATAACATAAAACACGCTACTCACCTAAGTACTTCTAAGTGTGTATAGAAAGGTATCGACATAATATGGAACCGCCTTCGATTCGGCCTCCTGCCTCAGCTCAGGCTGGCTCGTCGTCCATGCCTCGCCTTCCTAGGTTATTAAGTACACACTAAGAAGTACTATAGGTGTTTTGCTATCGTTTTTAGTTATAGTACGTCAACAGTGAAGCAATTGTATGTGGCTAAGAGTTTTGCTAATTTACATTGATGACACTCAAGTACAGGTTTAGGTATTAAATAATTTGACAAAAGTATGCCTAAAAATTATAATTTAGCTATAATACTAAGTTATAGATTTTTACGACTATGAGATTATATCATTATATATGGACTTTAGTCTATTTGATAATAATTATAGATATATAACTAAAAGTTAATGATCACTTAATATGCAATGAACATGGAGTGGGAATTATGAATTTGCAACAGTTAGAGTATTTTAAAGTGATAGCCGAAACTAAAAAGATTACTGCTGCTTCTAATGCGTTATCCGTAAGTCAACCAGCTTTAAGTAAAGCAATATCGAAACTAGAGGAAGAGTTAGATGTTAAATTGTTTGAAAGAGACGGAAGAAACATAAAGATAACCAAATACGGTGAAGTGTTTCTTAAATATGCAGAATCAGCTCTTGCTGATATCGAAAGAGGTATTAAAAAAATTGAAGAAATGAAGGATGGTAATGATCAGGTTATATCAGTAGCTGCAACTAATTGTATCGGAATATCCTTTATACCGTTTGTAATCAGTGAATTTCTAAATCAACATGGTCATATCAAATTTAATTTTAATATTAGGGATATAGATGAACTTTTAAACGATTTACGATATGAAAGAATTCATTTAGGTTTCTTCGATAAAAAAGAATGTATTGATAAATATAATGAGATAGAATCGGTTTTAGTTAAGAAGGAAGAGTATGTCTTAATAGTTTCAAAAAATCATTATTTATCAAAACAAGAAGAGGTCTATTTGAAAGATCTAAAAGACGAGTATTTTATCGCTTATAGCGGCAAGAACCTTAGCAAAAAAGTATCATACACAGAATTACTTGGTTATACACCTAAGATATCGGTGGAACCAAGTGAGGATAATATGCTTACAGGTTTAGTTGCGGCTGGTGCGGGTATTGCAATTGTGGTAAATACCCCTATGATTAATACAAATAAGATATCAATAATCAAAATTAAGGATGATATTGGTTATAAGAATATCTATATGGGCTGGAATAAGAAAATTGGCCTTCCTACTAATTCGAATCGATTTAAAGATTACGTTATTCGTATGGAATGGGAATAGTGTGTTATATATATAAACTTAAGAGAAATGAAATATACCAAATGAAAGAAGCGAAAACATGAATACAATAAACAAAAATAAACAGATGTCTGAAAAAATTATGTTAGGGATGATACTTGCTTGTGTTGGTGGTTTCCTTGATGCTTATACTTATATTTGCAGAGGTGGCGTGTTTGCTAATGCACAAACAGGGAACATTGTACTGTTAGGAATAAAGCTGGCACAGGGAAACTTCCTTGAAAGTATGAAATATTTAATTCCAATTATAGCATTCGTACTTGGAGTCTTAATTGCAGAGCTTGTTCGAAAAAGATACAAAAACAGTGTGAGGGTTCATTGGAGACAGATCATTATTGTTTGTGAAATGCTTGTTCTTATTGGTATTGCATTCATACCAAATGGAGGTTGGTATGATACGCTAGCTAATGTTTTAGTGTCATTTGTATGTTCCCTTCAAGTGCAAAGTTTCCGTAAATTCAATGGGAATGCAATGGCAACAACGATGTGTACGGGAAATCTGCGAAGTGCTACGGAAATCCTATGTAGATATGCAGAAACTAAAGATAGAAGAGAGTTACAGTCCGGCCTTGAATACATAGGTATCATTGTTATCTTTATTATAGGAGCAGCGATAGGAGCAATAATGTCAGATATTATAGGTGTTAGAACAGTAGCATTTTCTTGCATAGGTTTATGTGCTGTTTTTTTATTGATGCTTATTAATAAACAGTAAATTAAAAAAATAAATTTGAAATAGTCTGAAAATTAATTTGACAATATCACTAATTAGTGATATATTAAATACATGAAAACATTAAAAGAACTGATGAAAGAAAGTGAACTGGATTTAGCTACTTTGGTTGTCTTCACAAAAGCAGAACATACAATTCATAAGAAAGAGTATCAGACAATTAAAGAGAGTGGCCTTACGCCAACTCAATTTGGAGTTTTAGAAGCACTATATAGCAAAGGTGATCTTAGGATACACGAGCTGATAGAAAAGATATTAACGACATCTGGCAATATAACGGTAGTAATAAAAAATCTAGAAAAGGATGGATTCATACACAGGAATGTGGACCCCAAAGATAAGCGATCCTGTATCATATCACTAACTGATAAAGGAAAACAATGTATGGAAGTTATTTTACCGAATCATTTTAATAATATCAAAGAGATTTTTAAGGTTTTAAGTGATGAAGAAAAAATCATGCTAAGAACAATACTTAAAAAGTTTAAAGAACATTAAGATAAAAAATTTAAATAGATATCACTAATTAGTAATATTTTTGGTATTATTTATTGAAGAAAGGAGGGAAATAGAATGGAGCAATTTAGAACGATAGAAAAGATATTTAGAACAGCAGACTCTCATATGGTTGGAGATGGGTTTAAGGTAGCACAATATCTACCTGCAGGAAATGATTTGAAACGATTATCTCCTATATTTTTATTAGATTATCATGCACCACATTATTACGAACCATCATCTAGTGTTCGTGGAGTCGGAGCGCATCCACATCGTGGATTTGAAACCGTAACGATTGCCTATGAAGGAAAAGTAGAGCATCACGATAACAAAGGAAATCATGGAATTATCGGACCTGGCGACGTTCAATGGATGACAGCCGCATCAGGAATCTTGCATAAAGAGTATCATGAGAAAGAATTTAGCAAACAAGGTGGAACGCTTCATATGATACAACTTTGGGTTAACCTACCTAAAGATAAGAAGATGTCGGAGCCCAAATATCAAACCTTATTAAAAGAAGATATGGGAAAGATAAAACTTGATGATAATCAAGGAGAAATTAATATTATTGCAGGAACAGTAAAAGGGGTACATGGACCAGCTAGTACTTTTACTAAGATGAATATCTATAACGTAAGTTTGAACATGAATGGAAAAGTTACTCTAAGCGAACCAAATAACTTTAATACAGGAATGCTCGTATTAAAAGGTGAAGTTAAAATAAACGGCGATCGAGTAGCGAAAGAAAAAGATTTTATTCTATTTGATAATGTACCTGGTGAGATTATAGTTGAGTCAGTGGCAGAGGAAACTCTATTTATCGTATTAAGTGGGGAACCAATAGATGAACCTATTGCATCGTATGGACCATTTGTTATGAATACAACAGATGAGATATATCAAGCATATGAAGATTTTGAAAATAATAAATTTGGACAACAAGACTTTTAGTTGAATATAAATAAAAAAATACAAGTAAAGAATTATATCGGAGGAAGAAAGATGAGTAAAGTACTATATATTAAAGCGAATATTAAGAATGATGGAGAATCAAGAACATTTAAGGTTTCAGATAATTTTGTAGAAGAATATAAGAAGAGAAATCCTGAAGATGAAATAATTGAATTGGATTTATATAAGGAAAATATAGATTTCTTAAGACCAGAAGATTTAGGTAAGATATTCGGACCTAAGGATGAAGAAAGTAAGAATAATCCAATATTAAAATATGCATATCAATTTGCAGAAGCAGATAAATATATCGTAGCAGCACCAATGTGGAATCTAAGTATGCCTGCAATATTAAAAGCTTACATTGATTATGTAAGTGTTACAGGAATAACATTCAAGTATACTGCAGAAGGCCCAGTTGGATTATTAAATAATAAAAAAGCAGTTCATATCGTGGCTAGAGGTGGTGAATATGCGAATGCTCCATATGAAATGGGAGATAGATATTTGAAGACTATTTTCGCATTCTTTGGTGTGACAGACATGGAAACAATTGCAATAGAAAATGTTGATGTTGTAGGAGCAGATGTTCAAGCTAAAGTTGACGAAGCAATTGAAAGAGCTAAATTATTATTAGAAAAGTTCTAAGATAAGTTAGTATGTATATAAATAATCCTAGATTATTCATCTAGTTTCTACTAATGGTGCTTCGAACCGCATTGTTACT
>JAHZFJ010000017.1 GCA_019421365.1 Lachnospiraceae bacterium | reverse complement strand
CAACTTTTGGCTATGGAACTTATCAGTTCTTTAATTGCCATGAATATTTCAGGATTATCTTTATCTTAAGCATACTTAGTACAATGACAATATTCTTAGTTGCATCCCCATTTGCATTATTGCGATTATCAGAAGATATCGCATTGATGGATCCTTATAATCTAGAACTTATTGAAGGAAGTAATGCTTATGATATTAGTGCTGAAGAGTTAGATGAAATATTTTCTAAGTATGAAATCTATAAGTCATTGGAACTTCCATTCATTCAAGGGGAGATTAGATTGAATGGAAAAGAAGAAACTCTGCAAAAACCAATTATGTCTGTTTCTAATTACAATCAAATGGTAGACCAGAACATTATACTAGAGGGGGGAGAGGGGATTCATTATATACTTGATTGGACTCCAGGATTGCATAACGTTGAGCCTGGAGAACAGTATGATTTACTTGTTGGAGAGATGAATATTGCAGTAACGATGAAGGATTCTACAAGGAGTACATGGAATATCATAGCGTTTGGAAATGACGGTATTATTATCGTAAATGACAAGGACTACGACAAGTTGCAAGGAATGGCTAGTGAGGAAAATCGGTATTATTACCATGGATTACAGTTTAGAGATTGGAAGAAGTCTGATGATAGTGTTGTAGCCCTAAAAGAGAAACTTAATGAGAAAGCCGAGTATCCAATTAACTCAACAATTACGGGATACAATGACTTAAAGAAAGGATACTCAGTGTTCTTATTTGTAACAACTGTACTTGGTATTCTTTTCTTTGTTGCTAGTGGAAGTGTATTGTATTTTAAACAGTTTTCGGAGATTGAAGAGATGAAAAAGACCTTCTTTCAGATGTATAAGATAGGAATTACAAGAAAGGAAATTAGCCAGATAATAAGTAAAGAATTATTAATTATATTTTATTTGCCATTGCTATTCGGAAGTTATATGGGAGTGTCATTAATATATCTAATGACCTTTATCGTTGGTGGGGGGGACATCATTAAACAGTTTATTCAAACTGCTAGTGTAGTAATTGGAATATATTTCATACTGCAAAGCATGTTCTTTTTTATCACTAAGAAAAGATATATGCTAGAATTAATGAATTAACTGGCGGTGTAAATATAAGAAAAGGCTGAAAACCAAATGCAACGTTACATGAAGGCATTTGGTTTTCAGCTTTTTAATATAATTTTGTAGGCCTATATATCCGTATTATTGCTGGAATGCAACTAATAAAAACATAAAACCAACAAGGAATAAAAGAACGCTTAGCATACTCAGGAAATATGTTTTTAGATAGAGAAATTAATAAAGGATAAGAAGAAATCAAGCCTCTTGCTTCATCAAAGTCAAACGAAGATCTAGCGTGACTTGTGATGAATGCTTTCTTCATAAGAATATTAATTATAAAGTCAGCAATTATTACAATAGGAAGTGGAGAAACAAGAAAATACATAAGAAAATCAATTCGTTTTTCACACTATCCTTTTTGAATTTTAAATTAACGAAATAAATATACCATAAATTTAAATGGGATAATATAGATGAAAAATACTATTGAAACCAATGAGTTGAAAATAATGGAAGGTTATGATAGTATGTTTGAGAAACTTAATCAAGGAGGAGTAATATGGAATCAATACAAGTTTGTAGTAAATGTGGTAATAGTAGTTACAAGACAGGTAAGGTTTTTGGAATTGCCTCTGTTCATTCTTTGGACTCAAAGGTAGGGATTGGAGGATCGGATTTATTAATTAATTTTTGTGATTCTTGTGGTAAAGTAGAATCTTTAATAGTTAAGAATCCGGAAGAAATTAAGTAATTCTAGAGTATGCAAGAACATGGGTAGAGAAATGATAAAGAGGTGGAGAAAATAATTTTCCCACCTCTTTTATGTAACATATTATTGATTTTATAGTTTAACTACGTTAGTAGCTTGAGGTCCTTTATCACCATCAACAACTTCAAATTCAACTTTGTCACCTTCGTCAAGAACTTTGAATCCATCCATTTGTAAAGCTGAGAAGTGAACGAAGATATCTTTTCCTTCTTCATCAGTAATGAATCCAAATCCCTTGCTAGCATTAAACCATTTTACAGTACCGTTTTTCATAAATAGTGCCTCCTAATACATTATAGCGGGTATTATATCCCTCTCTGATTTAGACAAATCATATCCTTAATGGAAAGCCGATGGTTAATTTGAACAAAGTTCAAAGAGAAGCCTTCGACATAATGAAAAGCTATACTTAAATTTACCATAAACATCGAAAAAAGTCAATTTATCAAGAGAAAAAACCATTAAAAAAAAATATATCAAAAGCGTTTAAATATGGGGTTTTGGTGACAAAATGTAAGTAGTATGCTATAATCGTAATCGATGGTAAATACTGATATTGATGAAAAAATATAGAAGTTTATTGGATTTATGTGTTAGTTGCATAATTGTATCAAGGTTGGCAGTGCGTTGACCTAGGATGATGGTTCCATCGACCATTCAGAATTTAGGAGGAACTACAGAATGTCAAAAAATATAAAAAGTGTTGATGAATTAAATACCATGTCTCAATACGAAATTGTAACATCTCAATCTTTAGATGAATTAAAAACATTAGGAATTATATTAAAACATAAGAAAAGTGGAGCTCGTGTTGTTGTAATGTCTAATGATGATGATAACAAGGTATTCTTCGTTGGATTTAAAACACCACCAATGGATTCAACTGGTGCAGCTCATATTGTAGAGCATACAGTTTTATGTGGATCGAAGAATTTTCCAGTTAAGGACCCTTTTATTGAATTAGAGAAAGGCTCATTGAATACTTTCCTTAATGCTATAACGTATCCTGATAAAACAATTTATCCAATCGCAAGTTGTAATGATAAAGATTTTCAAAATTTAATGCATGTATATATGGATGCTGTTTTATATCCAAACATCTATAACAAAAAACAGATCTTTGAACAGGAAGGTTGGCATTACGAATTAGAGAACAAAGAGGATGATTTAAAGATTAACGGTATTGTATATAACGAGATGAAAGGAGCTTTTTCTTCTCCTGAGCAAGTTTTATTTCGTTTGATTAAGAAATCCTTGTTCCCTGATACTGCTTATGGAACGGAATCTGGCGGGGACCCTGACAACATTCCTGACTTATCCTATGAGGAATTCTTAGATTTTCATAAGAAGTACTATCATCCAGTAAATAGCTATATCTATCTCTACGGTAATATGGATATAGAAGAAAAACTTAACTGGTTAGACAAAGAGTATTTATCAGATTTTGATCAAATAAATGTGGATTCTCATATTGATATACAAAAATCATTTGATAAACCAAAAGAAGTTGTAACTAGCTACTCCATCTCAGCAGAAGAGCCAGTTGATAATAATACGTATGTAAGTTATAACGCAGTAGTGGGTACTTCATTAGATGCTAAATTAGTTATGTCTATGAAGATACTTGAATATGTACTTCTTAGTGCGCCAGGAGCACCATTAAAGCAAGCAATACTCGATGCCAAGATTGGTCAAGATATCCTAAGTGACTATGATAGCAGTATTATGCAACCAATGTTCAGTATTATAGCAAAGAATGCTAATGAAAGTGATAAGGATAAGTTCCTTGATGTTATTGATGAGACATTAGCGAAGATTGTAAAAGATGGAATTGATGAAAAGGCATTGCGCGCGGCTATTAATTTCTATGAATTCAAATACAGAGAAGCAGATTTTGGGCAGTTTCCAAAAGGACTTATGTATGGTATTCAATTACTTGAAAGTTGGCTATACGATGATGCAAAACCATTTGCTCATATGGAAGCAAATAAGATATTCGCATTCTTAAAAGAGCAGATTGGTAGTGGATATTTTGAAGATTTAATTAGGCAATATCTTATTGATAATACCCATGTGAGTGTAGTCATAGTTAAACCTGAAATTGGCTTGACAGCAAAAGTTGAAGAAGAGATTAAGAAGAAACTTGATTCATATAAGGCAAGCCTTAGTGATGATATGATTAATCAAATTATTGAGAATACCAAAGAATTAACAAGATATCAAGAACAGTCTTCAACTGCGGAGGAATTACAGTCTATTCCTTTACTTGCAAGAGAAGATATAGGTAAAGAAGCACAACCAATCTATAATAAGATTAAGATGGTTGATACCACAACTATTGTACAACATGATATCTTTACCAACCAAATTGCTTATCTAAGAGTATTGTTCGATGCTAAATACGTACCAAATGATTTGGTTCCTTATATAGGATTATTGTCAACATTCCTTGGTTATGTGGATACTGAAAAACACAGCTTCCTAGAATTATTCAATGAAATCAATATCCATACTGGTGGAATTAATACGTTCATTAGCACTTATGTGAAGAAAAACGATATTACAAACTACAAACCAGTTCTTGCATTCAAAGTAAAAGTATTGTATCAAGAACTTGGTATGGCAATGGAGTTACTAAATGAGATTATTCATGAAAGTAAACTTGGTGATCGTAAGAGAATGCTTGAGATATTAATGGAAATTAAATCACGTCTTCAGATGCGATTAAATTCTTCTGGACATTCTATTGCGGTAAGCCGTGCTACTTCGTACTATTCACAAGCGGCCATGTTTGATGAATTAACAAGTGGAATCTCCTATTACAGATTTATTGAGAGCCTTGTAAATGATTTTGATAATAAACAAGAAGAAATTACTAATAATTTAGAGCAAGTTAAGGATTGCTTATTTAGAAAAGATACGGTATTATTAAGTATTACTGCGGATGATGAGGGATATCAACTATTTGATCCATTTATTAAACCTTTCATCGACAGATTAAGTGATGCACAGATTAATACCTCATTAGGTAAGTTTGACTGTAAGAAGTTGAATGAAGGTTTCAAGACAGCATCTAAGGTTCAATATGTAGCTCGTACTGGTAATTATAGAGAAGATGGCTATTCCTACACTGGGGTATTACGTGTTCTTAAGTCTATCTTAAGCTTTGATTATCTGTGGAATAATATTCGTGTTAAAGGCGGAGCTTATGGCGCTATGTGTGGATTTAGTTTCGATGGTAATGGATATTTTACATCGTACCGTGATCCTAACCTCAAAGAAACGAATATGATCTATGATCAAGTTGTTGACTATATCGCCAACTTTGACGTAGATGATCGTGATATGACAAAATATATTATTGGAACAATCAGTAATGTAGATACACCATTAAATCCAGCCGCAAAGGGTGGTCGTTCTCTTGCATCATATCTAAGTGATATGACAACAATGGATTTCCAAAGAGAAAGAGATCAGATTCTATCTGCTTCAAAGGAAGATATTCGTGCTTTAGCAGGTTTAGTTAAAGCAATTCTTGCAGACAACAACTTATGTGTAATCGGTAATGAAACGAAATTACAGGATAACGCAGATATGTTTGGAGATATAAAAAGTCTCATATAAAGAAATGATAGTGTGAAAGGTAAAACTACACTAAAGAAAGGAACCATGCGTTGCCACCTTTCACACTTTAAGTTAATAATATGGCAATATCGCAAGAGAATTGTGATAAGCATGGCATAGAATGAAGAATATATATAAATCAGGTTTTGTTACATTAATAGGTAGGCCAAATGTTGGTAAGTCTACACTTATGAATCAAATAATAGGTCAAAAGATTGCGATTACATCGGATAAACCACAAACAACGAGAAATCGTATTCAAACAGTATATACATGTGAAGACGGACAAATTATCTTTGTTGATACACCAGGTATTCATAAAGCAAAAAACAAGCTTGGAGAATATATGGTAACAGTAGCAGAAAGAACATTGAATGAAGTAGATGTAATCTTATGGTTAGTTGAGCCTTCAACCTTCATCGGAGCAGGTGAAAGACACATTGCAGAACAATTAACACGTGTTAAAACTCCAATTATCTTAGTAATTAATAAGATTGATACAGTTAAGAAGGAAGAAATATTAACATTTATTGCTGCATACAAAGATATCTGTAATTTTGCAGAAATCGTACCAGTATCAGCACTTAATGGTGAAAACAAAGAAAATTTAATGAAAGCAATCTTTAATTATCTTCCAGAAGGTCCACAATTCTACGATGAAGATACAATAACAGATCAACCGGAAAGACAAATTGTTGCAGAATTAATACGTGAAAAGGCACTTCGTCTTCTTGATGAAGAGATTCCTCATGGTATAGCAGTGTCTATAGAAAGCATGAAGGAACGTAAGAAGGGCAATATTGTGGACATTGATGCTACGATTGTTTGTGAAAGAGATTCTCATAAGGGTATCGTTATTGGTAAGCAAGGAGCAATGTTAAAGAAAATCGGAACATTAGCTCGTCAAGAAATTGAAAATTTACTTGATATGAAAGTAAACCTTCAATTATGGGTGAAAGTTAAGAAAGATTGGAGAGACAGCGACTTCTTACTTAAGAATTATGGATATAGCAAACGAGAGATCGAATAATTAGTGAATCATAAAAAATTAGAATAAGGTAGTACAGAAATGGGCAACCTAATGAATAGAACAACAATAACGTTGTTTATGAGAGAACATAAAGTAACTATTCAAAATAATTAAGTCAATAAACAGAATAGTTACCATAGAATTAGGGGGCGCTAATATATGAAAAAAGAAAATTATTGGTCAGAGTTTGAAAAGTCAGGAAATATTTCGGACTATTTGAATTATGTTGCTTGTACAAGCGAGCAAATGAATGATGTAGAGGAATCAAATAATCAAGTTAGAGAAGGTGGAGAAAGTGGTTTCACCAGTGATTGTAACGGGAATAGTACTAGCTTCAATGCCAGTTGGTGAGTATGATAAGAGGGTTGTTCTTTTAACAAAAGAACGTGGAAAGATAACAGCATTTGCAAAAGGCGCTAGGAAACAAAATAGCGCCTTACTTGCGTGTGCCCAACCGTTCACATTTGGTCAATTTACAGTTTATGAAGGAAGAACGTCCTACCAGGTAAACGGGTGCGATGTACAGAATTACTTTGTTGAGCTACGTAATAACTTAGAGGCAGTTACGTATGGGCTGTATTTTTGTGAATTTGCGGATTATCTTACAAGAGAGAACGTGGATGAATCGGCCATATTAAAACTCCTCTACCAATCGTTACGAGCGCTAACGAAAGGAACTATACCATATACTCTAATCCGATACATATTCGAACTTAAAATTATGACATTGAACGGTGAAGCGGTTCAAGTATTTGAATGTGTTAAGTGTGGTAAGAAGGAGCAATTAAATGCGTTAAGTTTATCTAGCGGAGGATTGGTTTGTTCTGATTGCTTAACGAAGGTAGGGCGTGTTATGCATCTACAAGATTCTACGATTTATGCAATGCAGTTTATTATTGCATCAAATATTGAAAAACTATATACGTTTACGGTATCCGATTCGGTATTAGCAGAACTACGTTATTGTATGAAACATTATCTAACAATGTATATTGATAAGGAATTCAAAACCTTGGAAATGCTAGATATGTTATAAATAGTTATTGAAAATATGGTTATTTAAGGTTACAATTACAGGGGATGGATATATAACGAATGGGGGAGGTACAACTGAATGAAAAGGATTACACTTGTGCTGTTAGGAACATTAATTCTTGTAGTAATGACTGGTTGTGGGAAGAACAAAGTGTCAATCACAGCTGAGGATGTTACTACGAACACAATAGTAATAAAGGAAGATAACACGGTGCAATCGTCGATAGTTGAGGATTTTGATAAGGAATATTATAGCCAGGAAGAATTAGAAACATTTATTAAAGAAGAAGTAACTGATTACAACGAGAAGAATGGAGAAGACCAAATAAAAATGCATTCAATTCATGTTGCTGATAAAAAAGCAAGCGTTGTATTCAATTATAATGATATAGATGATTATTCTATTTTTAATGGAATAAGTGCCAAGTTACTTACTACATCTCAGGCATTGCAGGAGGATTCTATTCTTACTTTATCAGAGTTTGTAGAAGTCAAAAGTGGTGATACTGTATCAAGAGAAACTGCTCTTAATAAGGAAGATGCGACTGTACTAATCATTCAGGAACCGTTAGAGATTAAAATTGATGGAACCATCTTATATTATAGTAATGCTGAAAAAGTAGATAAAAATGTATTGCAAGCCAGCGGAGAAAACATAACTGTCGTAGTGTTTGCAAAAAAGAAGTAAAATAAGAGACTAAATGAAGGATTTAGACTTGAATTTACTTTATTATAATATTAGATTGGACAAACATAAAAATATCATATATAATTTCAGATAAATATAGAAAAAGATATATAAAAAAGATTTGAGAGGTTGAATAGCAAATGGAAAAGACAATGGAAAAAATTGTAGCATTAGCCAAAGCGAGAGGATTCGTTTACCCTGGATCCGAAATCTATGGTGGGCTTGCTAATACTTGGGATTATGGTAACCTAGGTGTTGAATTAAAAAACAACGTAAAAAAAGCATGGTGGAAAAAATTCATCCAAGAAAATCCATACAATGTAGGTGTTGATTGTGCCATCCTTATGAATCCACAAACATGGATTGCATCAGGACATTTAGGAAGCTTCTCTGATCCATTAATGGATTGTAAAGAATGTAGAGAACGTTTCAGAGCCGATAAGATTATCGAAGACTATATGTTCGAAAACAAAATTGCTCTTGAAGGTTCTGTAGATTCTTGGTCAAACGAAGAGATGGCTAAATATATCGAAGAGCATCAAATTGCTTGTCCAACTTGTGGAAAGCATAACTTTACTGATATTCGTCAATTCAACTTAATGTTCAAAACATTTCAAGGTGTAACAGAAGATGCAAAAAATACTGTTTACTTAAGACCAGAAACTGCACAAGGTATCTTTGTAAACTTTAAGAATGTTCAAAGAACTTCAAGAAAGAAAATTCCATTCGGTATTGGCCAAGTTGGTAAATCATTCAGAAACGAAATTACTCCAGGTAACTTCACATTCCGTACAAGAGAATTCGAACAAATGGAATTAGAATTCTTCTGTGAGCCAGATACAGACCTTGAATGGTTTGCATATTGGAAAGAATTCTGTATCAAATGGTTAAAAGATCTTGGTATGAAAGAAGAAGAGATGCGTGTACGTGACCACGATGCAGCAGAACTTTCCTTCTATAGTAAAGCAACAACAGATATCGAATTCTTATTCCCATTCGGTTGGGGTGAATTATGGGGTATCGCTGATAGAACAGACTATGATTTAACACAACATCAGAACGTATCAAAAGAAGATATGAGCTACTTTGATGATACACAAAACAAACGCTACGTTCCATATGTTATCGAACCATCACTTGGTGCAGACCGTGTAACATTAGCATTCTTATGTGGCGCATATGATGAAGAAGAAATCGGCGAAGGAGATGTACGTACTGTATTACATTTCCACCCAGCATTAGCACCAGTTAAAGTTGGTGTACTTCCATTGTCTAAGAAATTAGCTGAAGGTGCAGAAAAGATCTATGCAGATTTAAGTAAATACTTTAACTGCGAATACGATGATAGAGGAAACATAGGTAAACGTTATAGAAGACAAGACGAAATCGGAACTCCATTCTGTATCACTTATGATTTTGAATCAGAAGAAGATGCTTCAGTTACTGTTCGTGATCGTGATACAATGCAACAAGAAAGAGTTAAGATCGCTGACTTAAAAGAGTATTTTGAAAAGAAATTAGAATTCTAATTAAATAAATAGAGTAAAGAAGTCCTCATGGAAAATTGTGTTTTCTGTGGGGGCTTTTGTGTTACGGCAAAATTTATCTTAGGCTTACAAAGCTGTGATGAGGGGGATATTGTTAGATTCAGAACCAATTAGTTATGGAGAAAGCTATTTACTCTGAGTTATCTGAAAATGGTATCAATATTTCTGGTGAAAGAAGTAGAGAAAAGCAATTATAAATGTTAAATTATTAACAAGTTATAAAAAACACAATATATTGTATACAATATATTGTGTTTTTTGATGATATAATATCCTATAAAATACAATTAATAGGAATTACAAGAAAAATAAACTTGGATATTCAGCTGTTAGGTAAATAATTCACAAATTGCCATATTTAAGCAAATTGTTCAAATTAAATAGATTGGATAATACTGTTTATTGAATTGTTTTAAAATTACAAAAGATAAATTGCACAACAAAAATAATTATATTATTGTAAAATAGTCAAAATGCATAACTATAATGGGTAAGAATGTAATCTGACTATACATGTAGTTGCATAATAATAAAATTGATGTTTATAAATTATACAATCTATGCTATAATAACAAATATCAAAAAACATAACTTTTATTGTTGTTATGTCGTGTGTTTTTACTTTTTATGGGAATAAAGTACGAGTACACGAGTGTATCAAAATCAAATTTCTGGTAATTCTTAATATGACTTACAATATCATGAAAAATTTTGATATTTCCTTTATAAAAGGATGATTGTGGTTACTAACAATTAGAAGGTCATATGAATTAAATATTAGGAGGTAAGGTACATAATGGCAAAATGGGTATATTTATTTACAGAAGGTAATGCTGGAATGAAAAATCTGCTTGGTGGTAAAGGAGCAAACTTAGCAGAAATGACTAATTTAGGACTTCCAGTACCACAAGGTTTCACTATTACAACAGAAGCTTGTACACAGTATTATGAAGATGGAAGAAAAATCAATGATGAAATCATGGGACAGATCATGGAAAGCATCACGAAGATGGAAGAGATCACAGGAAAGAAATTTGGTGATAAAGAAAATCCATTACTAGTATCTGTTCGTTCAGGTGCAAGAGCTTCTATGCCAGGTATGATGGATACAATCTTAAATCTTGGCTTAAATGAAGAAGTTGTTCACGTATTAGCAAGCAAATCTGGTAACCCTCGTTGGGCTTGGGATTGCTACAGAAGATTTATCCAGATGTATTCAGACGTAGTTATGGAAGTTGGTAAAAAATTCTTCGAAGAGCTTATCGATAAAATGAAAGAAGAGAAAGGCATCACTCAAGATGTTGATTTAACAGCTGAAGATTTGGAAGAATTAGCAAACCAATTTAAAGCAGAATATAAAACAAAAATCGGTTCTGATTTCCCGGCTGATCCAAAAGAGCAGTTAATGGGAGCTATCCAAGCCGTATTCCGTTCATGGGATAACCCTCGTGCAAACATATACCGTCGTGATAATGACATTCCTTACTCATGGGGTACAGCAGTAAATGTTCAGATGATGGCATTTGGTAACATGGGTGAAACTTCTGGTACAGGTGTTGCATTTACTCGTAATCCTGCAACTGGTGAGAAAAAACTTATGGGTGAATTCTTAATGAACGCTCAAGGTGAAGATGTTGTCGCTGGTGTTCGTACACCTCAAAAAATTGATCAATTGCAAGAAGTTATGCCAGAAGTTTATAATGAGTTCATTGGAATTTGTGATAAACTTGAAGATCATTATAGAGATATGCAAGATATGGAATTCACAATCGAAGATAAAAAACTTTACATGTTACAAACTCGTAACGGTAAAAGAACTGCTAAAGCAGCACTTAAAATCGCTTGTGATTTAGTAGATGAAGGAATGATTTCCGAAGAAAAAGCAGTTAAGATGATTGATCCAAGAAATCTTGATACATTACTTCACCCTCAATTTGATACAGATGCTATTAAGAAAGCAACTCCAATTGCAAAAGCTCTTGCAGCAGCTCCAGGTGCAGCTTGTGGTAAAGTTGTATTCACTGCTGATGATGCAAAAGAATGGGCAGATAGAGGAGAAAAAGTCGTTTTAGTACGTCTTGAAACTTCTCCAGAAGATATCGAAGGTATGAAAGCAGCTCAAGGTATCTTAACAGCTCGTGGTGGTATGACATCACATGCAGCAGTTGTTGCTCGTGGAATGGGTACTTGCTGTGTATCTGGTTGTTCAGAAATTATTATGGATGAAGATAACAAAGTATTCAAATTATCTGGAAAAGAGTACCATGAAGGAGATATTATTTCTTTCGATGGTTCTACAGGTTATATCTATGATGGTGCTATGCCAACAGTGGATGCTACAATCGTTGGTGAATTAGAAAGAATTATGACATGGGCTGATAAATATAGAAAATTAAAAGTTAGAACAAATGCAGATACTCCTGCAGATGCTAAAAAAGCTCGTGAACTTGGAGCAGAAGGTATCGGTCTTTGCCGTACAGAGCATATGTTCTTCGAAGGTGACAGAATTGATGCATTCCGTGAAATGATTTGTTCAGATACGGTAGAAGAAAGAGAAGCAGCTCTTGCTAAGATTCTTCCAGTACAGCAAGGTGACTTTGAAGCATTATACGAAGCTCTTGAAGGTAACCCTGTTACAATTCGTTTCTTAGATCCACCACTACATGAGTTTGTTCCAACTGATGAAGAAGATATTAAGAAACTAGCTGATGCGCAAGGTAAACCAGTAGAGAAGATTAAAGCAATTATCGCTTCTTTACATGAATTCAACCCAATGATGGGACATAGAGGTTGTCGTCTTGCTGTTACTTATCCAGAAATCGCTAAGATGCAAACTACAGCTGTTATCCGTGCAGCAATCAATGTTAAGAAAGCTCATCCAGATTGGACAATCAAACCAGAAATCATGATTCCATTAATTGGTGACACGAAGGAATTAGTTTATGTTAAGAAGATGGTTGTTGAAACAGCAGATGCTGAAATCAAAGCAGCTGGTTCAGATATGTCATATGAAGTTGGTACAATGATTGAAATCCCAAGAGCAGCTCTTACAGCTGATGAAATCGCTAAAGAAGCTGAATTCTTCTGCTTCGGTACTAACGATTTAACACAGATGACATATGGCTTCTCTCGTGATGATGCTGGTAAATTCTTAGATGCTTACTATGATGCTAAGATATTTGAAAACGATCCATTCGTAAAACTTGACCAAACAGGTGTAGGTAAATTAATGGAAACATCAATCAAATTAGGAAAATCTACTCGTCCTAACTTACATATCGGTATCTGTGGAGAACATGGTGGAGATCCTTCTTCAGTTGAATTCTGCCATAAGCTTGGACTTGATTATGTATCTTGTTCACCATTCCGCGTACCAATCGCTCGTTTAGCAGCAGCTCAAGCAGCTCTAAATGAGGAAAAATAGTTGAAATTTCAACGTTTTTAAGAAGTCGGCTTAGGTTAGACTTAGATTATATTGAAAAATAAGTAGGAATTACTTCTTGGCACCCTATCATGTAAATGGTAGGGTGCTTTTGTAAACTGAAAGATTAGTTTTATAATTAATATATTGTAAAAACAATAGTTGAGACAAAATAGAATTTGTTATAAAATAGAATTGCTAAAATTTGACTTATGATTTTATAAGGTTTATTTTTAGGAAGCTTATAATAAAGGGGATTATAAGGGTGAACATAAAAAAAAGAACAGGAACAACAATTATTATTTTATTTGTTGTAATCATTATATTGGCAATCTGGTGGAATGAACTTGGTACTTTATTTTTATCAAGTAGTGATAGAGATGTGGATAGTATGGTGGAAACCATGATGAATAAATCAACGACTCCAGGAGTAGCTATAGTGATATCCAAGCAAGGTGATTTAGAATATAAATGCTACGGATATGCTGATGTAAAAAGTCATAAGAATGTTGATGAAGAATCATTATTTGAACTAGGCTCATCAACAAAAGCTTTTACGGCTTTGGCTATAATTCTATTGGAAGAAGAAGGATCTATAGCTGGTTCGGATTGCATAACAGATTACATTTCTTGGTTTGTATTCTTCACAAGTTATTATAGATTTAGAAAAACAGGAGTCTCTATTTGTATTGGCAAATTTAAATTCTAGTGTGCCAACACAAATAGCTTATAATATATATGAAAATATGAATGGTAAGCAGATGAGTAAATTTAGTTATGATGATTTTACTATAGTATTGGATTTGATATTTTCAATATTAACCACAATAGCATTGGTGAGCTTACTTTTAAAGATTCTAAATTTGACTATACGGAAAAAACAAATGATTAAAATTGAAAATACTAAAACGGAAAAAATAGTTAAAATAATAAATGGCCTTATCGTAAGAATAATTTTGTTGGTATTTATTATTATTTGGCCATATTTATTTAACTATAATTATCATTTCATTTGGGTGTGGATGTCAAATGCAATATTTACATGGGAAATTATTGTCGTAATTAGCTGTATTTTATCTATAATAACTAAGATGAGGTATTTACAACTTGATTTATTATCCCCTAATAAGGAGAAGGAAAATGGAAGATTATGAAATTGGTTCGATAATATCATTCGGTTATTACAACTGGCGTGTGCTTGACATACAAAATAACGCTGCTTTGATTATAACTGAAGAAATAATAGAACAACGCGCTTACCATGATACTTATAAAGACATAACATGGGCTGACTGCTCGTTACGAAAATATCTTAACGGTGAATTCTATGACAAATTCAACATGGTTGAAGGGTGTACTTCGCGATGACTTTGAACATGAGGTTTTTTGTTATTGGTTCGAACTGCATTATTTGACGTTTGAGAAAGAAATTAGGAGATTGGAGTTATCCATATCCCATTACCTTTCGATATTGTTCAAATAGTGCAGTTTTTTTATGGTAAACTTCCAGAACCAACATGGAAGCGCCACATTTCGGACATTTTAAAGGATCATATCCGAAAGTTAAGAGAATAGAGTTTCTCCAATCAAGTAAGGATTGTAAAAACTTACGTTTTTCATGGGAAAGATATTTGTGAAGATGTTTTTCTTGCTTGTGATGCTTGGCGTAAATGCCGTAATATCGCACCATTTTAAAATGTTTCTCAGGTATATGTATAATGAGACGCTTAATAAAATCAAGGGCAGGTATTGTTTCTGTTACAAGAGAATCATCTTCATGTCTATTGTAATAAAAAGTAACTTGTTCACCATCATAGTGGTCAATACGTGAGGCAGCAATTACTGGTCTGCCAAGGTATCGAGTGATATATCTAATTGTTTGATCAGGAGTGCAATCATTAGGCTTTGCACGTACAATAATCGATTAAGAATCAATAAGGAATTGCTATAAATCGGTTACAAAAGAAAGAAAATACCGGCTATAAAATAAAAAAAATATTTTTATGAAAATGATATTGAAAAAATATTCCAAATATGTTATATTGATTATGACAAATGTTACAAAAATAAATTTTATAGTATTTAAAATAAATACATAATTAACAAACAAAATGTAAAAAAATAGCCATTGATGAAAAATATACATAATATTAATGAAAAAATGAAAATTATTTTCTGTAATATCTTGTGCAAGACTATTTAGAACAGGATGGATAAGAAATTAATAAATTTAATATCTGATGGTGGAAGAGCATTCTTCCTCTATCTTATATAGTAACTCATTAACAACACTATTATACTAGGAGGAGAAGGTATGAAAAAGAAAGCATTATCAGTTCTGTTGGCTGGGGCAATGATATTGTCACTTGCTGCTTGTGGGAAGAAGGAAAGTGACAACAAAGCTACTAATACTGCTGTTAACAACACAGAAAGTAGCACGACCACTAACACAGAAAGCAATGAAAGTACGGGTAAAAAAACAGAAATTGTTTGGTGGACATTCCCAACATTTACGCAAGAGAATGCGGACGATGCAGTAGGAACTTGGGAGAAGAAGATTATATCTGCATTTGAAGCGAAAAACCCTGATGTTACTGTGAAGTTGGAAACAATCGATTTTACTTCAGGACCTGAAAAAATTACCACTGCAATAGAGGCAGGAACAATGGCTGACGTTCTTTTTGATGCTCCAGGACGTATTATCACATATGGTAAATCAGGTAAGTTAGCAGATTTGAATGATTTGTTTACTGACGAATTTGTTAAGGATGCTAACAACGATGCATTATTACAGGCATGCAAAGCAGGAGATACAGCTTACATGTATCCAATCAGTTCAGCACCATTTTATATGGCTTTTAATAAAGCGATGCTTCAAGAAGCGGGTGTACTTGATTTAGTAAAAGAAGGTTGGACTACAGATGATTTTGTTAAGGTACTGGAAGCATTAAAAACCAAAGGTTATAATCCAGGTTCATTCTTCTGTAACGGACAAGGTGGAGATCAAGGGCCAAGAGCATTTTTTGCAAATCTATACAGCAGCAGTATTACAGATGATACTGTTACAAAATATACAACAGACGATGCAAATTCCATAAAAGCGATGGAGTTAATTCAAAAGCTAATTAAAGACGGGCTAATGATGAATGGTTCTCAATATGATGGTTCAGCTGATATTCAGAATTTTGCAAATGGGCAAACAGCATTTACAATTCTTTGGTCACCTGCTCAAGCGGGAACACAAGCTCAATTATTAGAAGCAAGTAAAGTAGATTTCCTAGAAGTTCCATTCCCATCTGATGATGCAGTACCAGAATTAGAATACTTAGTAAACGGTTTCTGCGTATTTAACAATGGTGATGAAGCTAAGATAGCAGCATCGAAAAAATTCATTCAGTTTATCTGTGATGATGAAGAATGGGGACCAAAGAATGTTGTGAGAACAGGTGCATTCCCAATTCGTACATCTTATGGTAACTTATACGAAGATGCTAGAATGATAACTATTTATGGTTGGACCCAATATTATACTACATATTACAATACAATTGATGGTTTCGCAGAGATGAGAACATTATGGTTCCCAATGAGTCAGGCTGTTTCTAATAATGAAGTAGAACCAGCTACAGCGTTGAAAGAATTCACAGAAAAGGCTAATGCTACAATTGCGAAAGCACAGAATAAATAGATGTTGAACTAAAAATACTACTCCACACACACGTTGTAAGGTGTGTGGAGTGAATTTATTAAAAAGATATATAACAAGTAAGGAGTGGAAGCGTGAAAAAAGTTAACAAAATAAGGATGAGAGAAACAATAGTATCTTACTGTTTTCTTGCTCCTGTATTAGTATTTTTCATAGTGTTTATTCTGGTACCTATGGTTATGGGGTTGGTAACAAGTTTCTTTAACTATACGATGACAGACTTTTCTTTTGTTGGATTCGATAATTATGTAAGAATGTTCAAAGATGAGGTGTTCACCAAATCTTTAATCAATACACTTATTATTGTAGTGGGTTCTGTACCGGTCGTAGTTGGATTTTCATTGTTTGTTGCTTCTCAAACATATGAGAAAAATGTATTTGTACGTTCCTTTTTCCGTTGCGTATTCTTCCTTCCAGTAGTTACAGGAAGTGTTGCTGTTACTGTTGTATGGAAATGGATTTATGACCCACTATCTGGAATATTAAATTACATACTAAAAGCAGGAAATATAATTGATCAAAATATTAGTTGGTTAGGTGATAAGAGGTACGCATTGGCAGCAATCATTGTTATTTTGCTGACTACTTCCGTAGGACAACCGATTATTCTCTATATTGCTTCAATGGGGAATGTCGACAAGAGCCTAGTGGAAGCTGCCAGGGTAGATGGTGCTAAAGAATATCAGGTGTTTTGGAAAATTAAATGGCCATATTTATTACCAACCACTCTTTATATAGTAGTTATTACAACGATTAATTCATTTCAATGTTTTGCATTGATTCAGCTTCTAACATCTGGTGGTCCGAATTATTCTACTAGTACCATTATGTATTATTTGTACGAAAAAGCATTTAAGCTTTCGGAATATGGATATGCCAATACAATGGGTGTATTCCTTGCTGTCTTAATTGGATTAATTAGTTTTGCGCAATTTAAGATTTTAGGAAATGACGTAGAATATTAGAAAGGAGAGAATATGATAATGAAGAAAAAAGTAACACCTTTTAATGTGGTCACGATTATTCTTTTGTGTATGTTAACAATTATTTTTGTCTTTCCTTTTTATTGGATTATGACAGGGGCGTTTAAGGCTCAGCCAGCTACAATTGCAGTTCCACCTCAGTGGTGGCCGACAGCACCGACACTAGAGAATTTTAAAAAGTTACTTGTACAAAATCCTGCTAAGCAATGGCTCTTTAATAGTATATTCATTTCTGGAGTTACAATGTTAGCAGTATGTATTA
This sequence comes from Lachnospiraceae bacterium, assembly GCA_019421365.1. Classification (GTDB taxonomy): domain Bacteria; phylum Bacillota; class Clostridia; order Lachnospirales; family Lachnospiraceae; genus Anaerosporobacter. The sequence continues at coordinate 65,522 of JAHZFJ010000017.1, read as the reverse complement.
CCGCATCAATGGCAGGATATGTTTTAGCCAAGAAGCGATTTTATGGACAGAAACTTATATTTTCTATGTTTATAGCGGCAATGGCTCTTCCAAAGCAGGTTGTATTGGTACCATTAGTACGCATTGTGAATTTCCTAGGAATTCATGACACGTTAATGGCTGTAATTCTTCCTTTGATAGGATGGCCGTTTGGCGTATTTCTTATGAAGCAATTTAGTGAAAACATTCCAGGAGAGCTTTTGGAATCCGCGAAAATTGATGGTTGTAATGAGATAAGAACTTTTATTAGTATAGCTTTCCCTATTGTAAAACCAGGATTTGCTGCGTTAGCAATCTTTACATTTATTAACACGTGGAACGACTATTTTATGCAGTTAGTAATGCTATCATCAAGGGAAAAGCTTACAGTATCACTTGGTGTAGCAACTATGCAGGCAGAGATGGCAACCAATTATGGGTTAATTATGGCAGGGGCGTTACTGTCAGCAGTTCCAATCGTTGCAGTATTTTTAGCTTTCCAAAAATCTTTTACGCAGGGAATTACTATGGGTGCTATAAAAGGTTAAAATCATTGAGGCTATTGCAAAGATGTTTGCTTTACGACAACTTTACAGGATGACCGTACAAGTTTTAGAATAGTAATATAAATATTATATTACGGAGGTATGGTTATGACAGGAAGCAAAAATTATAAGTTTTGGTTTACAACTGGTTCACAAGATTTGTATGGTGATGCGTGCTTAGAAAATGTTGCAAAACACTCTAGGATTATAGTAGAGCATTTGAATAAATCTGGAATTTTACCTTTTGAGGTTATTTGGAAGCCTACTTTAATTACGAATGAACTAATTAGAAGAACATTTAACGAAGCAAATGCAGACGAAGAGTGTGCAGGTGTTATTACGTGGATGCATACATTTTCCCCAGCAAAATCGTGGATTTTAGGATTGCAGGAATTTAGAAAACCATTGATGCATCTACATACACAGTTTAATGAAGAGATTCCTTACGATACAATTGACATGGATTTCATGAATGAAAATCAATCTGCACATGGTGATCGTGAATATGGGCATATAGTGACTCGTATGGGAATTGAACGTAAAGTAATTGTTGGACATTGGAATAACAAGAATGTTCAAGAAAGAATTGCGAGTTGGATGAGAACTGCAATCGGTTTAATGGAATCTTCTCATATACGTGTTTGTCGAGTTGCGGATAACATGAGAAATGTTGCTGTAACAGAAGGTGATAAAGTCGAAGCACAAATCAAATTCGGTTGGGAAGTTGACGCATATCCAGTGAATGAAATCGTGGATTATGTGAAGGACGTATCGGCTGCCGACATTAATACATTAGTAGAAGAGTATTATTCCAAATATGATATTCTATTAGAGGGACGTAACCCAGATGAGTTCAAGAAGCACGTTGCAGTGCAAGCTGGAATTGAAATTGGTTTTGAAAGGTTTCTAAAAGAGAAGAATTATCAAGCAATAGTTACGCATTTTGGTGATCTTGGTGGACTACAACAACTTCCAGGTTTAGCTATTCAAAGATTAATGGAAAAAGGCTATGGATTTGGTGGAGAAGGTGACTGGAAGACAGCTGCAATGGTTCGTTTAATGAAGATCATGACTGCTGATATGAAAGATAAGAAAGGTACTTCATTCATGGAGGACTATACATATAATCTTGTTTCAGGAAAAGAAGGTATTTTACAGGCGCATATGTTAGAGGTTTGTCCTTCTATAGCGAATAGTAAGATCGGAATCAAAGTAGTTCCGCTTACAATGGGGGATAGACAAGATCCTGCACGTTTAGTATTTACTTCTAAATCAGGTTCAGGCATTGCTACTTCATTAATAGATATGGGAAATCGTTTCCGCTTGATCGTAAATGAAGTAGAGTGTAAGCAAGTGGAAAAACCAATGCCAAAATTACCAGTAGCTACTGCATTCTGGACACCACAGCCTAATTTGAATACTGGTGCAGAAGCATGGATTTTAGCTGGCGGAGCACACCATACAGCATTCTCCTATGATTTAACTACTGAACAGATGGAAGACTGGGCAGCAGCGATGGGAATTGAATGTGTTGTTATTGACAAAGATACTACAATACGTGGATTTAAGAACGAACTTAGATGGAATTCAATAGCATTCCGATAATTTTAGGGAAATAATATAGGAAAATAATATATAGTACAAAAGCAGCGAAATATTCATAGTGAGTATTTCGCTGCTTTTGGTAGTTTATTAAAATTTAATTGAGAAATAATTTAATTTAATTGCTTGCCCCATTTAATAATGATATTATGTATAAATACGGTACTTGTTCAATAATCAAGTTTGGAAAAGTACTTATTTTATAAGGTTTTAAGTATTTCAAATTTACTATTTAAATATAAGATGGAGGGAAATAATATTGGGTTTTGATAAAACGAAACTAAAACAAATTCGTTGGTTGATTGTTTTTACTGCAGTTATGATATTAGCACTTATGAATAGCTCTACTGTTCTACATGGTATAGGTATAGGAGTACGAATATTGAAACCATTTATCTATGGTGGGGGTATTGCATTTGTATTGAATATACTATTGAGGGCATATGAGACTAAGGTCTTTAAAGGGTGGACAGGCAAATCTGCTAGAACGCTAAAGCGACCAATCTGTATACTCTTATCAATAATTACGGTATTATTAATAATTACGCTTGTAATTATCGCTGTGATACCGCAACTAGCTAAGACAGCTACAGAACTTGGTAATAAGATTCCACTGTTTGTAGAGGGTGTTATACTTAAGTTGGAACAATGGAGTGTTGAGTATCCAGGTTTAAAACAACAAATTATGCAATTAGAAAATATTGAAGTTAAGTGGGAGACGATTATCCCTAATTTTGTTGATTTTATGAAGAATGGTGTAGGTAATATGCTGTTCTCTACGCTATATTCAACAGTATCGGTAGCTAGTAGTATTATAGGTGGAGTAGTTAATTTTACTATCGGTATTATCTTTGCTTTATATATCTTAATTCAAAAAGAGAAACTATCAGATCAAGGAAAACGAATCTTATCAGCATATCTACCTACGAAAGTAAGTACTGCAATAAGAGAAGTGTTGTCTCGTCTGTATAGTAATTTTACTAATTTTATATGTGGACAATGCCTAGAGGCAGTAATCCTTGGTACATTGTTTATAATAACAATGACAATATTTAAGATGCCATATGCGACTACAATAGGAGCTTTAATCACATTTACAGCATTAATACCAATTGTAGGTGCATTTATTGGATGTATTGTCGGAGCGTTCATGATATTAATAAACAGCCCTACACAAGCACTTTTGTTCGTTATTCTATTTTTGGTATTACAACAAATTGAAGGTAATTTGATCTATCCAAAAGTTGTTGGTAACTCAGTTGGATTACCATCTATATGGGTGTTAGTAGCGGTAAGTCTAGGCGGTAGTTTGTTTGGCGTTGCAGGTATGTTATTCTTCATACCTCTTGTTTCTACCGTATATTCCTTATTACGCGACGATGTTAATCTACGAAATGGTAGGAAACTGCAAGTTGTAATGGTAGAGCCATCTGATGTGCAAGAAGAATCAGGTGAAGAACAAGAAGATTAATTAGATACTGCAGACTAGAGATTGAAAGATCATTAGAATGAGCATTGTGGGGGGAAGGTATGAAAGTAAGAGAACAATTGATTCGAATTATGTTAAGTTTCGTGCTTTGTGTTGTATTAATTGGAAATGTAGGTAGTTACATGAATATAGCGAGTGCTTCAGAAGGACAAGCTAAAGTTAATATTACGAAGAAGAAGACTACAATTGCAGTAGGTAAGAGTTATACATTTGGCGCTAAAGTAGAAGGAACGACTTCGAAAATTACTTGGTCGGTATCTGATAAAAAGATTGGAACCATCACACAATCAGGTAAATTCACAGCAAAGAGGGCAGGTAAGGTAACGATAACTGCCAATGCAGGTTCGGCTTCAGCCAAAGTAAAAGTTACGGTAAAAGGTAAGAAGATTATAGCTATAGATCCAGGACATCAGAGTAAAGGGAATAGTGCCACAGAGACAGTTGGTCCAGGAGCCACTACGAAGAAAGCCAAAGTAGCATCTGGAACAACAGGAGTTAGTACGAAAGTTCCAGAGTATAAATTAACATTAGAAGTTTCTTTAAAGTTAAAAGAAGAGTTATTAAACAGAGGATATGAGGTTGTAATGACTCGTGAAAAGAATGATGTGAATATAAGCAACAAAGAAAGAGCAATATTAGCGAACGAAAGCGGTGCAGATATCTGTATTCGTATTCATGCCGATGGTTCAACAAGCGGGAGTGCAAGTGGAGCAAGTGCATTATATCCATCTACGAAGAATCCATATGTATCTAATCTAAGTAAAGCGAGTAAGAAGTTAGCTTCCTCAGTAATTACTAAGTTTTGTGATAAGACGGGGGCTAAGAATAGAGGGACGGTTGCAAGAGATGATCTAACGGGAACAAACTGGAGTACTATTCCTGTTATTGTTTTAGAGATGGGTTTTATGAGTAACCCATCAGAAGATAAGAAGATGCAACAAGATAGTTATCAAGCGAAGATGGTGGAAGGTATCTGTAATGGCATCGATGATTACTATACGAATTAAGTGATTTTAAAAAGATAGTTGTAGCGACTGTAAAATCTGCTAATGAAATCTTAGAACAGATTCCTGAATTTTGGGATCAATTTTAGATAGAACCATGATGAATCGATTTAGAATAGACGATTCATCATGGTTCTATTTTATTAATAATAAAAAAACATTTGACAAAAAACACTTATAGCCATATAGTTACTAAAGATAATTACTATTAGTAACTAATGTTGAAAAAGGAGATACATTTAATTATGAAAGTTGATAATATGAAACGTTTATTAGATAGTTGTTTTGTTGCCAAACGAGTAACAGAAACAATGAAAGAGTTACCAAAGGGATTTAAGCCTAGACATATTCACATTATCGATTGTATTCATGAATTGCTTGAAGAATGTGAAGAAGTACGTGTAAGTGATATTAGTGAGAGGTTAAAGATTACAACTCCAAGCGTAACCAAATTAATTAATGAGTTAGAGGAGAAGAAGGTTCTGGTGAAATATTCGCTAGAAGAAGACAAGAGGGTTACCCTTCTTAAGCTAACGGATTTAGGTGAGGAGTATTATCGTCAATATGTGAAAGAATATCATGAGGAATGGGCAGAGAACCTAAGTGATATAAGAGATGAAGAGGTTGAAATTACAATACGAGTAATCGATCAGTTGCTAAAATCTATGCCAAAAGGAGGAGATACTAGTGAAGAATAAATCAGACTTTTCAACCGGAAAGGTATTACCGTTAATATTAAAATTTTCCATACCAGCTGCTATATCATTATTAATAACAGCAGTTTACAATATTGTAGACCGTATCTTTGTAGGTAACTTTAATGGAAATACGGCACTAGCTTCGTTATCAATTTGTTTCCCATTATCTTTTATGATGATTGCTTTTGGTTTAATGTGTAGTGCTGGTGGATCTACTATATTTACATTATATCGCGGGCAGAATGATTCAAAGAAAGCAAATGCATCATTCGCATCAGCATTCTGGTTAACGGTTATTTTTGAAGTTTTACTTAGCATTATATTGTGGGTATTTGCAGATTTTTTCTTGAAGATATTCGGCGTTACACAGACAACATATGTATTAGCGAAACAATATTATAAAATAGTAGTTATAGGCTGTTTATTCCAAGGGTTAACCTTAGTATTCTGTGATTTTGTTCGTGTTTCAGGGAAGCCTGTAATAGGTATGCTTGTAACGGGGATAGGAGCGGTAACGAATATTATCTTAGACGCTATTTTTGTGGGTGTTTTAGGATTTGGAGTAGAAGGTGCTGCGTATGCTACTGTTATTGGACAAGTTGTATCAGCTGTTTTCGGTGCATATCTAGTTTTTGGAGGGAAGACCTTAGTTCGAATTACAAAAGATTCATTTGCGATTGATAAAGAGATTTCGAGAAGAGTACTGAATTGTGGCTTTGCATTCTGGGTAGCGCAGATTGCTATGGGATTTATAGCGCTTGTATATAATAGCCAACTTGGTAAATATGGTGGTGATGTGGCAATTAGTGTATATGCCATTATCTCAAGTATTATGACGTTTGTTATCATGCCAGCTTCAGGCATAAGCCAAGGCATTCAACCTCTTGTAGGATACAATTATAGTGTAGGAAATTCAAAACGTGTAAAAGACATATTCTATCAAGCAAGTGCTTTATCAGTGGGAGTTACCTTGATAATTTGGTTAACCACAGAGTTGTTTCCTAGTGCGATAATTCGAATGTTTGGTGGAGGTAACGAATTAATGAAAATTGGAATTCCTGCTCTTCGCGTGAACTTTATAATAGCACCAGTACTAGGTTTTGTTATGTTGGCTACAACATTTTTTCAATCCATTGGTAAGCCAACAGCTTCTACAGTTATTACTCTAGTAAGACAAGTGCTATTATTAATTCCTTTGATATATATACTTCCACTATGTTTTGAGCAAATTGGTATATTCTATGCACAACCAGTAAGTGATTTCGTTGCAACAATTATCTCACTGATCCTAATAAAACGTGAGTTTAGAAATCTTTCTTCTTTACAATCTTCAAACTAATGAAATAAGAAAAAAATCCAATGAGTAGAACCGATATTACACCAATGTAAGGGAGATAACTTATTAGACTCTCTAGGGTTGCTTGGTTAATGGAAGGTAGCGAGTTATTCTTTGAAAGAATAGCAATGAGAATAGTTGGTAATGCCACTATGGCAAACATAATTATTCGACTATTCTCGCTACCAAGTTTAAAGAGTATAGGAAGTATTATAAAATTAAAAAGTAAACTAACATAGATTCCAGCCCAAGCAGTTGGTGATATCGTTAATACTAACGTACCTGATTGAGTTGCCTGCTGTAGTAAGGTTAAAGCATAGGAACAAATGAATCCAAAGATGACCATAATGAAGGCAAGTAGGTATTTGGATTGTACAAGTTTATTCCGATTGGTTGTAGTAAGAGCGTAAGGCATCCATCTTGCTTGTTCATCAAGTGCATAGGAAGACACACTTATAAGCGTAAAGAATATTACAAAATAAGTACTAATGAAGGAAATATCATTGGAGGACATACCTATTACACCATAAAATACGAGAAATGCGAGTCCAAATAATAAACTTTTCTTTAGTATGAATAAATCTTTTAATAATAACCCTTTTAACATGTGTGAGCACCTCCTGAATAGAACAACATAATTTCTTCTAGTGTTACTGGTTCAACAATTGAACTAGGATATTGTTTCTTAAAATGTCGTTTGTTTTCAACAAGTATAGAAGTATTAAATTGAGTCTTTTTCATGCTGATGATATAAGAAGAATCGTAAGTATCTGCGTCGCTGTTCGAACAGCGGACAATACCATAGTTTTCTAAGATCTCGTCTTTCGTCTGTGAGAATACGATTTGTCCTTCATGGATAAAAGTAATGTAGTCACAAATCTTCTCTAAATCAGTAGTTATATGTGAGGATAGTAGTATAGTATGTTCTTCATCTTGTATAAAATCTAAGAAAACATCAAGAATCTGATTTCGGATAACTGGGTCAAGTCCACTTGTTGCCTCATCTAAGATTAGTAACTTGGGATTGTGAGCAAGGGCAACAGCCAAGTTCAGTTTCATCTTATTACCTTTCGAGAATTCTTTTAGTGTCTTATCAGTAGGGATTCTGAGTTTGTTAATATATGCTTGAAAAGTAGCAGTATCCCAGTTTTTGTACATATTCTTCATAATCTTTTGAACATCCTTCACGCGTAACACATCGTGAAAACAACATTCATCTAATACAACGCCAATTGCTTCCTTTTGCTGTTGGCTCATATCTTTGGTAATATCTTTGCCTTCAAAAAGAATATCACCGGAATCAATATTAATAAGATTTAAGATAGATTTAATTGTAGTTGTTTTGCCAGCACCATTTTCTCCTATAAATCCCATGATGGTTCCTTTGTGTAAATTAAAATTAATATCCTTTAGTTGAAAATTCGTATACTGTTTGTTTAGATTTTTTATTTCGAGACAGTATTCCATAGTAGTTGATATTCTCCCTTCTTTATTCAAATTCATTAGTCAATTGTAAAATTACTTCCCTGTCGATAATAGTTTTTCAATTACCTATTCAAATTCATAAAGTATCTTTAATAAATCAGTTAAGTCATCAAGCGACATATCTGCATGTCTTGCACTTTCGATCGCTTTGCTTAGATAATCTTCTGCTTCTTTTAGGTATTCTTCGCGAATTACCTCGATATTTTGTTTTCCCACAAAACTTCCTTTACCAGTAATGGTTTCAATCAATCCGTCACGTTCTAATTCTTCATAAGCACGCTTGGTAGTGATAACACTAATTCGTAATTCCTTGGCTAATAATCGCATCGATGGAAGTGCTTCGCCCTCCTTTAATTTGCCAGTTACGATTAATGATTTAAGCTGGTTATAGATCTGTTCGTATATGGGAATGCCAGAAGAATTGTTGATAATTATATCCAATAGAATGCACTCCTTTTTTTGATATTGTATATATACACTATACACAATATAACGCTAGCATATATAAAAGTCAAGTGGTTATATGTTTTACTTCGATATATTAAAATGGTATAATAAGGTGATTTGTAGCAGATTGCTAAATACGTTTAGCCTATTAACTATGTTAGATATAGAGAAGGGGACAGTTTATGCAGATAAATAATACATATATTAAAAACATTCAAAGAGTAGAGTTTACGATTAATAATTTTTGTACCAGTAGATGCAAGCATTGCTCAGAAGGAAAACTACCAGCTACACATCGTTTAGATGGAGTGCGAGCAGCTAAGGCACTTAAGGATTTATCAAGATGTAACCAGATTGGTTCCATCATGACATTTGGTGGAGAGGCATTGATTTATCCGGAAATAGTATGTGATATTCATAGAGCAGCCAAGGAATGTGGGATACCCAAGAGACAATTAATAACCAATGGATGTTTTTCAAAGGATGAAAAACGAATAAAGGAAGTTGCCAGGATGTTAGAGGATAGCGGAGTGAATGATATCTTGCTATCAGTTGATTGTTTTCATAGTGAATTTCTCCCGCTTGAATGGGAGAGGCAATTTGCCACAGCATTGTGCGAACATTATACAGGTAGATTCCGCCTTCAACCATCTTGGTTAATATCGGAAGAAGATGACAACCCATATAATCAAAAGACAAGAGAGTGCCTGGCTTATTTCGATGATTTGCATATTGAAAGAAATGAAGGAGATGCTATATTCCCAGATGGAAATGCATGTATTTATTTAGCGGATTACTTCGAAAAGCAACCGATTGACTATTCCTTTCAATGTGGTAAGGCCTTGTATACCACACCGCTTGATCAGGTATCTGAAATCATGATCGATTGTAATGGTGATGTATTACCTTGTAATTTCTCTATAGGTAATATATTGAATGAGGATATCGTATCGATACTGCAAAAATACAATCCCTATGAGAATGTATTTACTAAAGCTTTGCTTGAAGATGGTATAAAAGGATTGGTTGAAATTGTGGGGAAAAAGAGGCTTAACATTAATGCAGAAGATTATTACTCACCATGTAGTTTTTGTAAAGCAGTAGCTAAGTGTAGGGAGGAAAAGCCTGTTCTGTTACAACAATTGATGGATGCGTACTGACCTTTTTTGAAGTTTAGATTTTACGTTTCTACATAAAACTACTTAATATTTATAAGAAAATACATTTTATATCGTATAGAATCTGTTATACTTGAAAGTCGATGGTACGAATTCGTGTTCACTACAAATTGGTGCCATCAATTTTATTGTGTGGATTAATATACGAAAGGATCTGTAGTTGTGAAAGAGAATCATTCAACATTACTCACGGAGGGGAGTATTTGGAAGAAAATCATTATATTTGCAATACCAATCTTTATAGGAAATGTATTTCAGCAGTTGTACAACACAGTGGATTCACTGATTGTTGGCAATTTTATAGGAAATGATGCTCTGGCGGCAGTAAGTTCTTCTGGTAATCTAATATTCTTAATGGTTGGTTTCTTCAATGGTATCGCTATGGGAGCTGGTGTTATCATATCAAAGTATTTTGGGGCTAAAGATTATAAGAAATTAAAATTAGCAATTCATACGGATGTAGCATTTGGCTTAGTTGCGAGTGTGATATTAACGATACTTGGAATTGTATTCACCCCACAGATTTTGACGTGGATGGGAACGCCAGAGTCAGTCTTACCAAATTCAATTATTTATTTTCGTATCTATTTTGTTGGAGCCACATCAGTTGTTATGTATAACATAGCTGTTGGAATTCTGCAAGCAATAGGAGATAGTAGGCACCCGCTTTACTATCTGATTATATCTTCAATTGTAAATGTAGTTTTAGATCTTTTCTTTGTAGCAGTATTGAAACTAGGTGTTGGTTCAGCTGCGTTAGCAACAATTATTTCTCAAGCGATTAGTGCAATATTATGTTTCTATCGGCTAATGCACTATGATACCGTATATAAGGTTTCATGGCGTAAAATCCGCTTTGATCGCTCAATGCTCAAACAGATTATACAATTGGGTTTACCATCTGGTGTACAAAATTCCATTATTGGTTTTGCTAATGTTATTGTGCAATCGAATATTAATGCGTTTGGTGTTAATGCGATGGCCGGTGGTGGAGCGTACTCGAAAATTGAGGGATTTGCCTTCTTGCCAATAACATGTTTTTCTATGGCATTAACAACCTTTGTCGGACAGAATCTTGGGGCTGGGAAGCTTGACAGGGTAAAGAAGGGAGCCAAATTCGGTATTATCTGCTCTGTAACTATGGCAGAAATTGTTGGGGGTATTATATGGATTGGTGCACCAGTATTAATAAGTCTATTTAATGATGATCCATCTGTTGTTGCCTTTGGTATAAAACAGGCAAAAACGGAAGCGTTGTTTTATTTCTTATTGGCATTTTCTCATTGTATAGCGGGAATTATGCGTGGTGCAGGTAAAGCAATTGTTCCAATGATAACGATGCTGATTACATGGTGCTTGATTCGTATCACGTATATCACTGTGGCAGTTCATCTTGTGCCGAAGATAGGGGTAATCTACTGGGCTTATCCGTTGACATGGGCATTAAGTTCTATCATATTCTTGATTTATTACAAGAAAGTTGATTGGATCCATAATTTTGAGAGATTAGAGCCTAAAAGCTAACTTCCTTGAAATAAGAGAATATAAATTCAAATATAAACAATAGATATAGGATTTAGTATAAATTAATGCTGAATTCTATATCTATTTTTATTTATTATTAGAAGTCCAGCAAGAAATCTGCTGGACTTTGTTGATTTTGCATTCTATATATGTATAGTACAACCTCGTTTTGCGGATAAATAAAATAATATGGATGAAAACTAGTACTTGATATTTTGTTTCAAAAAGTATATAGTAATAGTAATTATTATTGTAATACTATATAATGTGTTTTATAAGATAAAAACAAAAGATTAAATCAATATATAGATAAAAAATAAAAGAAGTAAAGAGTCTGGGAGGTCGTCTGTAATGACAATTAACATACGTAAACGAAACAATACAATAGAACCATTGTGCGTGGAAAAAACCAAAAAAATGATCGCATTTGCATGTGAAGGATTAGACGGTTGTGATCCGATTGAATTGGAGTTAGATGCAAGAATTCAGTTTGTAGATGGAATGACAACCAAAGCTATTCAAAAAGTATTAATCCAGACAGCAATTGAAAAAGTAATTCATGCAACAAGAGATGAATTTGGGAACTTAATAAATCGTACCAATATTAATTGGCAGTACGTAGCGGCGAGATTGTTTGTATTTGATTTATATAAGGAAGCAGCAATTAGTAGGGGATATAAACATTTTGGATATGGTGATTTTGTAACTTTAGTTGATAGATTGACAGCATCTGATCAATATGGTTCTTATCTCAAAGAAAATTATACGAAAGAACAGATTAAGGAATTAGGCGAGTACATTAAACCTGAGAGAGATTATCTATTCAACTATGAAGGTGTGAAGTTACTAGCAGATCGATATCTTATACGTAGTAGAAAAGGGGAAGGATGCGAACTTCCACAAGAACGTTTTCTAGTGATTGCAATGCATCTTGCAATACCAGAAGGAGAGAATAGAGTCAAATATGCAAAAGAATTTTACGATGTATTAAGTACATTGCAGATGACAGTAGCTACTCCTACTTTAGCCAATGCAGGAACTAGTTTCTATCAATTAAGTAGTTGCTTTATATCTACAGTAGGGGATAATCTTTGGTCCATCTATGATGTTAACCAAAAGTTCTCAAAGGTAAGTAAACATGGTGGGGCTTTAGGTATCTACGTAGGTAAGATTCGCAGTTTGAATAGTGAGATTCGTGGACACAAGAATGCATCAGGAGGGGTAATCCCATGGGTGCGTCTATATAATGATACCGCTGTAGCAGTTGACCAATTAGGTCGCCGTAAAGGTGGTGCAACAATTACACTTGATATCTGGCATGCGGATTTATATGACTTCCTTGAACTTAAGACGAACAATGGAGATGACCGTAGAAAGGCTCATGATATATTTACAGGCTTAAGCATACCGAACTTATTTATGGAACGATTAGAAGCAAGAGGCGAGTGGTCCTTATTTGATCCTTATATGGTAAGAAAAGTTATGGGATTTTCCTTAGAAGATAGTTATGATGAAATAGATGACAAAGAATTTACACGAAGATATCTTGCGTGTGAAGCCTGTGAAGAACTATCTAGAATCACAGTAACAGCTCTTGAGGTTATGAAGAAGATTATGAAGAGTGCAGTTGAGACAGGAGCACCTTTCTTTTTCTTTAGAGATACAGCAAATCAGGCAAATCCTAATAAGCACGAAGGAATGATCTATGCTTCGAATTTATGTCAAGAAATTGCACAGAATATGAGTGAGACAGAATTAATAGAAGAAGTTATAATAGATGATGAAAATGGTTCGAAACAAATTATTCATAAGATGAAGCCGGGTGATATGGTTACTTGTAACCTTAACTCTATAAACCTTGGTAAAATAGAAAAGCAAGATTTAGCGCATAATGTTCCTCTACAGATTCGTATGTTGGATAATGTTATTACATTGAATCAAGTACCTGAGCTAGATGCTAGAATTACATCAGATAAATACCGTGCGATCGGGCTTGGAACAAGTGGATATCATCATTATCTTGCGAAAAACCAAATTCCATGGGAAAGTGAAGCACATCTAAGAGAAGCGGATGAATTGTTCGAAGAAATTGCCTACCAAGCGATTAAGGCATCTATGGAATTAGCAAGGGAAAAGGGAGCCTATGAGGCGTTCGTAGGTTCCGAATGGCAGACTGGAGCTTACTTTGATAAACGTGGATATACAAGCGAAAGATGGCAAAAGCTAAAAGCAGACGTAGCCAAGTATGGTTTACGTAATGGATATATTATGGCGATTGCACCAACAGGAAGTACATCGAATATCGCCAATACTTCTGCAGGAATTGATCCAATCTTCAAACGTTTCTTCGTAGAAGAGAAGAAGGGGAGTTTTATAACAAAAACTGCACCAGATTTAAATGATCAAAATTATTGGTTCTACAAAGAAGCGCATACAGTTGATCAACAATATTCCATCAAAGCTTGTGGAATTCGTCAACGTCATATTGATCAGTCACAATCCATTAACTTCTATATCACTCCTGAATATAAGGCAAAGGACATTCTTAACCTATATGTAGAAGCTTGGAAGCAAGGACTTAAGACGATTTACTATATAAGAAATCAATCACTTGAGATGGATGAATGCACAAGCTGTTCAAGCTAAGCTAGACATCTTAGCCACAATGCGTCAGCTAAGAAGCTAGATATAGTTTTTGTAAGTTCTTATTAATAAGAGAGGAAAGTTATATGGATAAGAAGAAAATATTTAATGAATTTGGTGTACGTGGTACACAAAGTATGATAAATGGTAATACAACAAATCTAAGAGAATGGAATCGAATCAAGTATGATTGGTCTAGAGTTTTATATAGAACCATGTTAAACAATTTTTGGATTCCAGAAGAAATTGCATTGAATGAAGATATAAAGCAATTTCCATACCTAACAGATGGTGAGAGAAATGCATTCGATAAGATTATCTCTTTCCTTAACTTCTTAGATTCTATACAAAGTGAAAATCTTCCGAATCTTTCGAGATATATTACTGCACCGGAAGTTACTTCGCTATTGAATATACAAGCGTTTCAAGAAGAGATTCATGCCCAGAGTTATTCTTATATTCTTGATACAGTAACCAATCCAGTTACTCGTGATAAGATTTACGATATGTGGCGTGAAGATGAGCATCTATTAGAAAGAAATAAATTTATAGCAGATATCTATCAACGATTTAATGAAGATCCTAACGAGCAGAATTTTGTTCGTACGATTATAGCAAATTATATCTTAGAAGGAATATATTTCTACTCAGGATTTAGTTTTTTCTATACATTAGCTAGACAAGGAAAGATGACAGCGACAAGTACAATTTTCAAGTACATCAACCGTGATGAAGTAACTCATCTTGTATTATTCCAAGATATCATCAAGGAGATGAGAAATGAGAACAAAGAGCTGTTTACACCAGAATTTGAAGAAGAGATTCGTCAAATGATGAAGACAGGGGTTGAACACGAGATATCTTGGGGACAGTACGTAACAGATAACCAGATTCTTGGCATCAACAATGAATTAATTGATAGATACATCAAGTATTTATCAAACTTAAGACTTAGAGCAATTGGAATCAGTGAATTATATCCAGAGATTAAAGAGCATCCAATGTCTTGGATTGAATCTTTCTCTAACTTAAATAGTACAAAGACAGACTTCTTTGAAGCAAAAGTAACTAATTATACAAAGGCAGCAGTTTTTGATTTTGACGAATTAGAATAGAAAAGTAATATATATATGGAAAGATAGGGGTGAGATTATGAATAAGATCGCAGTATTTGATACAAAGCCATATGACAAAGAATGGCTTGAAAAGTTAGGAACGGATTATAAATTCAAATTTATCGAAAGTAAACTTAATAAAGAAACAGCAGGGCTTGCAAAAGGCTGCCAAGGTGTCTGCGCATTTGTAAATGATGAAATCTGTAAGGAAACTATTGATCAGCTCTATGATCTAGGAATTAATATTATTGCAATGCGCTGTGCTGGCTATAGTAATGTAGATTTTAAAGCAGCTTTTGGTAAAGTTCATGTGGTACGTGTACCGGTATATTCTCCACATGCGGTAGCGGAGCATGCAATGGCACTTTTGTTGGCAGTTAATCGTAAGATTCATAAAGCATATAATCGTACAAGAGACTTCAATTTTAGCCTGAGTGGATTAACTGGAATGGATTTATATGGCAAGACAGTTGGTATCATTGGAACAGGAAAGATTGGTCAGACATTTATTGAGATTTGTCGTGGTTTTGGTATGCGTGTAATTGCATATGATTTGTATCCTGCTAAGAATACAGACCTTGAATACGTAGATTTAGATACCTTATTCAAGGAAAGCGATATTATCTCATTACACTGTCCATTAACAGAACAGACGAAACATATTTTATCAAAAGATGCATTCTCTAAGATGAAGAAGGGTGTATATATTGTCAATACTTCTCGTGGCGCTTTAATTGAGACAGAAGCTTTACTTGAAGCACTAAATGATGGAACAGTAGCAGGTGCTGGTCTTGATGTATACGAAGAAGAAGCAGATTATTTCTTTGAAGATATGTCTGGTGTTATTGTGAAAGATGATATGTTATCTCTTCTTGTATCTAAGCCAAATGTATTATTAACTTCTCACCAAGCCTTCTTAACAAATGAAGCATTAGAGAATATCGCTAAGGTTACCATTGATAACTTTGATGAGTTCTTTGCAGGCGAATGTTTATCAAATGAAGTATGTTATCATTGCCAGTCAGGTAAAGTAATCGAGAATTGTCAGAGGAAAGAAACAGGACGTTGTTTCTAAGAAATTGCAAATAAGGACGCTATTTAATATAAATAGCGTCCTTATTTTTTTGACCCTTTTCGATTAAAATGGATATAGTTACAAAGAAAAGGAGCGATTGAAGTATGGTGCAAAACCAGATGGAATACTATTTGGCTATTGATATTGGGGCTTCTAGTGGAAGACATATCTTAGGCTATTTAGAAGACGGAGAACTTAAGTTGGAAGAAGTGTATCGCTTCCCAAATGGAATGGAGAATCAGGACGGTACATTATGTTGGAATCTACTAAAACTGTATCAGGATATTATCGCAGGTCTATGTAGGTGTAAAGAGATTAATAAGATTCCTAGTTATATGGGAATTGATACATGGGGTGTTGATTTTGTATTGCTTGATAAAGAGGATAAGATTCTCGGTAAAACGGTTGGTTACAGAGATAAACGAACTGAAAGAATGGACGAGATCGTTAAATCATACATAGATTCAGAAGAACTATATGAGCGAACGGGAATACAAAAGCAGATATTTAATACAATCTACCAGTTGATGGCGATAAGAGAACAAGATCCCGTGTCCTTAGAGAATGCGGATTGTATGTTAATGATTCCAGACTATTTCCATTATTTATTAACTGGTGTTAAGATGATGGAGTATACCAATGCAACGACTACGCAATTGGTGAATGCTAAGACAAAAGAATGGGACTTAGAACTTATTGAAAGACTTGGGTATCCGTCTCGTGTTTTTAAAGAACTTTCTATGCCGGGAAGTCTAGTAGGTAATTTCACAAAAGAGGTTCAAGAAAAAGTAGGCTTTGATTGTAAGGTAATCTTACCAGCTACCCATGATACGGGTTCTGCAGTGCTGGCAGTCCCAGCAGTTACAGAAGATATACTATATATCAGTTCTGGAACGTGGTCGTTAATGGGAACTGAGATAAAAGAAGCAAATTGTTCTAAAGAGAGCTGGGAACGAAACTTCTCCAATGAAGGGGGATATGATCATCGTTTCCGTTATCTTAAGAATATTATGGGGTTATGGATGATTCAATCGGTGAAGAATGGGACCTCGCAGAACTTATCTTTTGGAACCTTATGTGATATGGCATCGAAGGAAACAATCGCATCAACCGTTAATTGTAATGATGAGAGATTTCTAGCACCGGAGAATATGACTGAGGTCGTGCAAGAGTATTGTAGAGAGAGTAATCAAGTAGTCCCGGAAACCGTAGGAGAAGTTGCGGCAGTCATCTACAACAGTCTTGCAATATGTTATGCTGACACGGTGAGAGAAATAGAAGAACTAACAGGTAAAACATTTAATTCAATACATATCGTTGGTGGTGGTTCTAATGCAGATTATCTGAATCAACTGACAGCACAGTACACAAAGAAGGAAGTGATTGCTGGACCATCGGAGGCAACTGCTATCGGGAATATCTTAACACAGATGCTTTACGCGAAAAAGTTTGAGAGCGTTGAAGAAGCCAGAAGATGTGTAATGCATTCATTTAGAATTAAAACTTTTAAAACCAGTTAAAATAAATGATGGGCTAAGATAGCTCGCCTCAAATGTGATCTTAGCTTAAACCATCGTTCTAAGGAAAAGGAGAAGTATATGACGACAAAACAAAGATATGAATCAGCAAGAGAAATCTATAAAGCAATTGGTGTTGATACCGATGCAGCAATGGAGGTATTAAAGGGGATACCAATCTCTATGCATTGTTGGCAAGGAGATGATGTATCAGGATTCGAAGGTGACGGTGAATTATCAGGAGGGATTCAGGCAACAGGAAATTATCCAGGTAAGGCAAGAAATCCTGAAGAATTAATGGCAGATATGGATAAGGCATTAAGTCTAATACCTGGTACTCATAGAATAAATCTTCATGCTAGCTATGCGATTTTTGAAGATGGATTTGTTGACCGCGATCGAATAGAACCAAAGCATTTTAGTAAATGGGTTGCATTTGCCAAGGAAAGAGGATTAGGTCTTGATTTTAATCCAACTTATTTTTCTCATCCTAAAGCGACAGTAGCTACATTATCTAGTGAAGAGGAAGAAATCCGATCTTTTTGGGTAGAGCATGGGAAGGCTTGTCTTAGAATAGCT
Organism: Lachnospiraceae bacterium; assembly: GCA_019421365.1. GTDB lineage: Bacteria > Bacillota > Clostridia > Lachnospirales > Lachnospiraceae > Anaerosporobacter. Next base: position 47,267 of record JAHZFJ010000017.1, on the reverse strand, counting down.
GAGCATTTTGCAACTGAACTTGGTAAGCCATGCAGTATGAATATCTGGATTCCAGATGGTTTTAAGGATATTCCTGCTGATCGAACAGCACCAAGAGCAAGACTTAAGAAGTCACTTGATGAGATATTATCCATTAATTACGATAAAAGTAAAGTGTATGTAGCTGTTGAATCAAAAGTATTTGGGATAGGAATGGAGAGCTATACAGTTGGTTCACATGAATTCTATATGAATTACGCAGCGAAAAATGATATCTTATGCTTACTTGATAATGGACATTATCACCCTACTGAAATGGTGTCAGATAAGATTTCGTCGATGTTATTGTTCTCGCCAAAAGTAGCTCTACATGTAACGAGACCAGTTCGCTGGGACAGTGATCATGTTGTATTGTTCGATGATGAGACCAAGGAAATCGCAAAAGAGATAATCCGTAATGGGGCTGACCGTGTATTATTAGCACTTGACTTCTTTGATGCAAGCATTAACAGAATAAGTGCCTGGGTTGTTGGTATGAGAAATATGCAAAAGGCATTACTGAATGCACTTCTTACGCCAAATGAAAGATTAGCAAGATTACAAGAAGAACGCAACTTAACTGAACTTATGATGTTACAAGAAGAGTTAAAATTATATCCGATTGGTGACGTATGGAATTATTTCTGCGAGAGTAATGGAGTACCACAAAAAGAAGATTGGTTTGAAGAAGTTAAGAAGTATGAAGAAGAGGTTCTTTGTAATAGATAATAGAGAAAGCGAATAAGAAAGGAATATATAACGATATGAGAGTATTAGAAGCACAATTTGTACAAGGGTTTATACGTATGGCTAATGATGGCTTTTTGCAAGGCTGGCATGAGAGAAATGGAGGAAACCTTACATATAGAATCAAGCCTGAAGAAGTAGAATCTGTGAAAGAAGAATTTACGTTAGATAAAGAATGGACAGGGATAGGTACTGTAGTACCAACACTTGCAGGAGAATACTTCTTAGTAACTGGCAGTGGCAAATATTTTAGAAATGTAATCCTTGATCCAGCATCAAACATTGCTATAATTGAATTGGATGAAAAAGGTGAGAACTACCGAATTGTATGGGGGTTAGTTGAGGGTGGACGCCCTACTAGTGAATTACCTTCCCACCTTATGAATCATGAAGTAAAGAAGGCGGCATCTGCAGGTAAGCATAGAGTTATTTACCATGCACATACAACAAACATTATTGCATTAACATTTGTATTGCCTCTTGAAGATAAGGTATTCACAAGAGAGCTTTGGGAGATGGCTACAGAATGTCCAGTTGTATTCCCTAATGGAGTAGGCGTAGTAGGTTGGATGGTTCCAGGTGGACGAGATATAGCAGTTGCAACTAGTGAATTAATGAAGAAGTACGATGTGGCTATCTGGGCACATCATGGAATGTTTTGTTCGGGTGAGGACTTCGATTTAACATTTGGATTGATGCACACAGTAGAAAAGTCGGCAGAGATTCTTGTAAAGATGTTATCTATTCGCCCAGACAAATTACAGACAATCACACCACAGAATTTCAAAGATTTAGCAAGAGATTTTAAGGTTACACTACCTGAAGCGTTTTTATATGAGAAGTAATTTACATAGGAATCGAGTGTCAAAAGCTTACCAAAAAATAAGCTTTTGACACTTGAATTATAAATATAATATAAAAGGAGAAGTTTCTTATGGCAAACAGAATTGTATTAAATGAAATATCGTATCATGGGGCAGGTGCAATTAATCACATTGCAGATGAAGTAAATGCAAGAGGATTTAAGAAAGCATTCGTCTGTTCTGATCCAGATCTAGTGAAATTCAAAGTTACTGCAAAGGTTACGGAGGTACTTGATAAAGAAGGATTTGATTATGAAGTATATTCGGACATTAAACCTAATCCAACAATTGAAAATGTACAGTCTGGAGTTGCAGCATTCAAAGCTTCAGGAGCGGATTACATAATTGCGATTGGTGGTGGATCTTCTATAGATACTGCTAAGGCAATAGGTATCATTATTACTAACCCAGAATTCGAAGATGTAAGAAGTCTTGAAGGGGTAGCACCAACTAAGAATCCTTGCGTACCAATCCTTGCTGTACCAACTACTGCAGGAACGGCGGCAGAAGTAACCATTAATTATGTTATCACAGATGTTCAGAAAAAAAGAAAGTTTGTTTGTGTAGATACACATGATATTCCTGTTGTAGCAATTATTGACCCGGATATGATGGCGAGTATGCCAGCAGGTTTAACAGCTGCTACTGGAATGGATGCATTGACTCATGCAATTGAGGGATATACAACAAAAGCAGCTTGGGAAATGACGGATATGTTCCACTTAAAGGCGATTGAAGTAATATCAAATTCTCTTCGCGGTGCGGTTGCTAACACATCGGAAGGTAGAGAAGGTATGGCTTTAGGTCAATACATAGCAGGTATGGGCTTCTCGAATGTAGGACTTGGAATTGTACATTCTATGGCTCATGCATTAGGTGCAGTATATGATACACCACATGGTGTAGGCAATGCAATTTTATTACCTACTGTAATGGAATTCAATGCGGATGCTACTGGTGACAAGTACAAATATATAGCAAAAGCCATGGGCGTTGAAGGTGTAGACGATATGTCTCAAGAAGAATACAGAAAGGCAGCAGTAGATGCTGTGAAAAAATTATCAGCTGATGTTGGTATTCCAGCCGATTTGAAAGCAATCGTTAAGGAAGAGGATGTACAGTTCTTAGCAGAATCAGCTGTAGCAGATGCATGTGCACCGGGAAATCCAAAAGAAGCTTCATTAGAAGATATTATGGAATTGTATCGATCTTTAATGTAAGAATTAATATCCAATGCGTACTGTTTCATATACTGCGAAAGGTAAGAATGCAGAGAATAAGGTGCGTAAGTTTTTGTTTTCGCTAGTAACTGAACACGGAATTAAAGCTAATGACCCTAATACGAAAGTATTTGCGTATTATAATTTTGAACAAATTGGAAAGAAAGATTTTTTCTATACATTACATATCAGTGTCGATAATGAGTTTACATTAACTAAGGAAGAACAGCAGAATGAGAACCTACAAGTAGGAGAATTTCAAGGTGGATTGTATATTAAGAGGATAACGACTTATCAACATAATGGACAGACCTGGTTTAACTTTATGGATTGGATGAAACAAAACCGTACCTATCAGTTTGGAAAGCATTGGTTTATGGAGGAATATCTTATTACGGATTATAAGATTGAAGGAGATACAGATATGGCGCTATATATGCCAGTAATGGAGAAGTAGATCTTATTGACAAAGATATTTAGAATGATATACTAAGATAGTTCATATTTGAATCTTTTGAATATGAACTATCTTATTTTGTGTATAAGGAGATGAAGGAGTACGGTATATGAAGAAGAACAGTATGAGACATTTCGACAAAAAAGAGATTTGGTCGATTCCTAATATAATGGGGTATTTTCGAGTTCTGTTAGTGCCTATTTTTATGACTTTGTATTTTAATGCAGACTCTGATAAGGACTATTATATAGTAGCGGGAATTGTTTTATTATCCACTATTACGGATTTTCTTGACGGGCTTGTAGCAAGAAGATTTAATATGATTACGGAACTAGGCAAGTTCATCGATCCAGTAGCAGATAAGATTACACATGCCGCATTAGTAATTTGTTTGGCGAGAAAATATTCTTTAATGATTGCTGTAATAGTATTAATGGTTGTTAAAGAAGGTTATATGGCAGTTATGGGGATGATTAAGATGAAGGAAGGAAAGAAGTTAGATGGGGCTATGTGGTATGGTAAGGTTTGTACTGCAACATTATTCGTTGTAATGTTTGTATTGATATTATTCCCACAGATACCGATTATGCTTGCAAATGGATTGATTATTTTATGTCTTGGTGTAATGCTGTTTACGTTAATAATGTATATTCCTGTTTTTCATAAATTGTAAGGCGATTTATTGAGATGAATTAATAATAAAATATAGCTAACATAGAAAGATACTTACAATTGTAACGATAAGTATCTTTTTTGTTTTGTTTTCCAAAATTGATGGAAGAATTATGTAATGTGTGATACAATGTTAAATGTATATAAAAATTATGTAGAAAAATATTATATATAAGCGATATTAACAAAATCAAGGGGAAGGTGTTTTGTCGTTGTTGTAAGTGTGCATAATATATCTGCGCTTAAGGAGGTTCATGTTATGAAAAAAGGAAAAAAGGAATTAAGAAAAGAGAATAGGGGATTGAAAGAGCCTAAAGTAAAACAATCTAAAAAGAAAGTCAAGGAAAATAAAACAACTAAGAAAGAATCAAGTAAGAAGAAGCTACGTACTGCTTTACTACTTGGTTTTGTTGCACCTGTAGTATTGATAGTTGCATTAGGTCTTATATCTTATAACCTGGCATCGGATGCGATGATTAAGAATTATGAGAGTTCTTCTAATGAAATATTAGAAGCAAATGCTAGGTATATGGAAAGTGTATTTGAAGAGGTTGCTACACAAGCAATAAAGATTATTACGAATAAGAATTTCGATTATTACTATAATGCTAAATCGGATGATATATTCGAAAATTTAGAGTACATGAGGAATTTGAAGAATGATGTTATGACGAATAGTGTACTTATAGATGGAATAAGAAGTATATATATTATAAGTAGCAAGAAAGATCCTATTGTCACAGGTAATGATCAAATTAAAAGTTCACCATATGATTTGTTTACTTCAACAGACTTAATTGAGGGGAATCCTGAAAAAGATGGTTGGTATGGTGCGCATAGTGCAATTGATGCGAAAGAAGAAAAAAGGTATGGATTAACATATATTAAAGAAGCATTAAAGGGGAATGCATATGTAATAACGGATATAGACCATGGATATGTACAAGCTATGCTTGATAATGCTTATCAAGAAGGGTCAATAACTACACTTGTAACAAAGGATGGAGTAGAAGTATATTCAGCGGAGTCAGAAGTTGGAGAAGAAAATATATTTTTTGGTCAAGAGTTTTACCAAAAGGCTTTGGAATTAGGTAAGACGAACGGCTACGAATATGTAACAATAAACGATGTGAATTATCTATTTACATACAGTGAAGTTGGCGAAACAGAATTAGTATTATGTAATTTAATACCGAAAACGATTATTCTTAAGAATGCGACTTCAATTGGTAGTACAAGTGTAGCATTTGCCATTGTGTCGGCAATCATTGCATTGATAATCGGTACTGTCTTAGCAAGAGGTATTGGTAAAGCAATAGGGGACATGAAGGATACAATGGAAAGTGTTGCACAGGGGGATTTAACAGTTCAGTTCAAAACAAAGCGTAAAGATGAGTTTAAGATATTAGAGAATAGTTTGTCCCATATGATTGGTAACATGCAACAATTAGTTAAAGAAGTTGCTGAGGTTAGTGACAGAGTTAATGTTTCGGCACAAGACTTGTCAGATACATCATCACTTGCGTTAGAATCATCAAAGAATATATCAATTGCTGTGAATGAGGTTGCTATAGGTTCCTCAAAACAAGTAGTAGATACGGATGCTTGTTTGAAACAGATGTCAACGTTATCAGATATGGTTAATAAAGTATACGATGAAACTAATGAAATCGATGGATTGTTTGAGAATACTAGGGAGACTGTAGCAAGTGGATTAACAATAGTGAATAACTTGAATGATAAGGCAAAGGCGACTTCACATATAACGAAAGAGATAGCGACGGGAATGAAAAATCTAGAAGAGAACTCTCGTTCCATTGAGAATATCGTTAATGCAATTAATGAGATTTCTGAACAGACTAATTTACTATCACTGAATGCATCCATAGAGGCAGCTAGAGCAGGCGATTCTGGTAGAGGTTTTGCAGTAGTGGCAGGTGAGATTAGAAATCTAGCTACTAAATCCATGGAGTCAGCGAATCAGATTCAAGAAATCATTAATTCAATACAATATCAAACCAATGAAACAGCCAAGACAACAAAGAAGGCAGAACAGATTGTTCTTACTCAAGAAAAGGCATTGCAGGATACAATTAATGTATTTGGTAGCATTAATAACCTAGTAGAAGATTTGGTGTTAGAACTTGATAAAATTAAGCAGTATGTAGCAGGAATGGAAAGTGCAAGGAATGATACATTGGATTCTATACAGAATATCTCGGCGGTTTCTGAAGAATCAGCAGCAGCTTCTGAGGAAGTTAGTGCCACTGCAATAAGTCAATCTGAAGAGATTGAACAATTAGCAGGTGCAGCAGAGGGACTTACAAACGATGCACAGGTACTACAAGAAGCAATCGGTAAATTTAAGATATAGATAATTGACTTAGGTAAACGTAAGAGTGCTGATAGGGGATATTGTGACTACAGCTAACTAATAAATGGTACTTTGCTAATGCGTGTAAATATTAGTAAAGTACCATTTTTATTTTATTCAACAGAGAAAATTTCCAAGCAACGAACGAGGTATCGGATTCTATATTTTCTATAAATTAGTTAGAATAAGCGCAACGTTTTTTGGATTTCAAATCCTGTTGATTTTCTTGTAAAAATCTATCCAATCCATCAGCTATGGAATTGACAAAAGTCATATCTTCACTGATTAAAACTTGTTCTGGATTTTCATTACTAAACATGCAAAAAATTTCATTTTTCCTACACCAGATATGAAAATTATTGAGGCTTGGTTCAGGTTCTACGGCAGTAAGACTGGCAACGGAAAGTGCAAAGTCAGCTGTAGACACAAAGAATTTAATCATTAATTCTTTACAGGAAATTCAAAAAGGTAATGAAATAACTCATATGACTACACAGTCAGAAGGTCTGAGACATCTTGTTGGTCAGTTTGTTTTAAAGAATTAATGTTTATCCCGATTAAAGAACAGATTGATCGATTTAAACTCTGAACATAAATGATTATAAGATAAAAACTATGCCTAACTTCCCCCAGTTGAATATATATGTAACTTTAAAAAGACAATTTCTAGTAGCACTAGAAATTGTCTTTTTTTGTAGTGCGCCATGAAAGGCATACAGAGGATTAAGGTGAAACTCCTCCTATTCGTTTATTAGAAAAAAATGCTTTGTAAATAGATGGTATATATGGTAATATTGAATAATTGATAAAAGATTATTGCACATATAATTATACTAATTTGCTAATTATTATATACTTTGAACGAGAAAATAAATAAAACATCTAAAATACTTATGTAATTGTATTGGGAGGATTCTTATGAAATTAAAGCGTATAAAATGGTCTAAAATGCAACTAAAGACAGTTTTTTACATATCGTTCTTTAGCTTTATAATTTGTCCAATTTTAATTGTGTTAATCACGGTACTAAATATTCTCAACCAAGAATTTAAAAAGCAAGCAATTGCTAATATTGAACAAGTGCATGAAACAATAGTAACGGAATTGACATCGGATATTGAAGTTATGTCTATGAGATTATCTCATCTTATTTACAGCAATAACAATGAAATATTAGATTATGCCGCAGGAACAGATTCAGATGACCTTAAATCAAGATATGATTCTACTCAAAAATTAAATCAAGCAAGCAGTTTAGCGTTGGAGCCAGCATCTAATATAATTTCAGTAGGATTTTTTATGAAGGATCAAAGAATCTCATATTATAAGAATACAATCAATAAATCCTATGAAGAAATGAGTAGTGGTAGTAGTTATAAAACTGCAATTAAAAATAAGAACCAGGTAGTAATTGGATTCATTAATAATGATGTAAATAACGGTCTATACACTGGAGCAAAAAAAAACTCATTAATAGTAATATTTGCTTTCGCCCCTGATCGAAAGACCGACCGGTCTGAGAAGATAGAGATGGTTATGTTTTTTCAAAATTCAGGGGTTGCTGAGACTATTAAGAATTATAATAGAGAATATCTAAAGGGGAATAACAATTTTGGTGTTATGGAAATGAAGTCAAGTGATGGGGAGAATATATTCACTACGTTAGATGCAGACGATTATAAATCTTCAAAGTATACCCATATTACAACCCCTTTAAAATTATATTCTGATACATGGTATATAAACAGTTATATAAAAACAAGTGATTTAAGTGCTAATTTTTGGAGGGTTGCGCTATGGGTTATATTGGTTGCACTTTTGGTATTACTATTAGTATGTTATTATTCTAGTTATTTTTTAAGAAGTATCGTAAAGCCATTACAAAGAATTAATTGTGGTTTAAGGCAAATTGAAGAAGGAGAATTACAAATACATATTGAGCCAGATGGACAGTATGAAATTCGTACTATGATCCATTCCTTTAACTCAATGGTTCGCAGATTACAAGTATTAATCTCTGAATATGAAGAGAAGGTAAAGACAAGTGAAAAATCATTAGAGGATTATTTTGGTGGAATGATTACTGGAGATATAGCCCCTGTAGAGGTAAACATGAAGTCAAAATATTTTTTTGAAGAGAGTTATGTTATCTTAGGCTTTGTTCTTAATAAGAGTAAAAGCAGTGAAAACGAATATAATGAGATGGAAAAGCTTCTTTGTAATTTTGAACGTAATCCTAGGTTTAGTTCACGATGTATTGTTTACGTTGAGAATACTACAACATTATATGCCTTCTATCGAGTAACAGAGGGAGATTATATTGGTAATATCAACACTATGATACAAGAAGTGCAAAAGTCTATATATAGCGAATATGGGATTGATATAACTGCTTGTATTAGCAAAAAGCAATTTGGTTATGGGAATTTTACAGTAGAATTAGAATCCCTAAAAGAGAGTTTTGACCTCCGTTTTTTGAAAGGGAAGAATGCTATTATTGATTGTGATAAAGAAGATGAGCGTATTAATCAATTACTACAGCATTCAAATCAATACCTGGAATTTTCCAAAGCATTATACATAGCTGATGAAAGAACTATCATACCAGAAAAAGAAAAATTGTTTGAAGTGCTAAACAAAGAGTTGCTTAAAGAGGGACAACTACATGTATTAGGATTAATTCTTGCTATTGCTAAGAAGTTCTATACAAACCATGCTAATTTTAATGAGATCTTTGGTGAACAGTATAATTATTTTGAAAAGGTAGAACGGGTTGAAGATACTCGAAGTTTAAAGCTATGGCTGACGAATTATATAGATTGGATTATCGATTATTCCGTAGAAAAACTACATATTAAGGAAAATGATATTATACTTAAAGCAAAAAGATACATAAACAACCACTACGCAAACTCTATGTTATCGCTGAAAGAAATAGCCGATTATGTGGAATTGAATGAGAAATATTTTACAAGTAAATTCTCAAAGGAAACGGGAGAAACATTTATAAATTATCTTACATCCCTTAGAATTGAGAAAGCAAAAGATTTGTTAATGACAACGAATTTTAAAATCTATGAAATTGCAGAGATGGTCGGGTATCGCAATGTTGAGAATTTTAATCGTGTATTCAAAAAGAATATAGGTACAAGCCCGGCGCAGTATCGAAAAGTAGTATAGAATTATTATAGACACTCAATATACTAACGTATGTGGAGTGTCTATGTTTTATTCTTAAACAGCGTTTTTCTTACTATTTAGCAGAAAAACTAACCATATATCAAGAATCAGAAACAGTAACATGTGAAAATTAATCAAGAAATATGAAGATTATCCATAGTGATTGGAAGCAAAGATTGTTATGATACAGCTATCAATAAAAAGGAGGAATTTTATGAAAAAGCAAAAACTTATAGTAACTATTTTAACGTGTATTCTTTTAACAACTTCTATAGTAGGTTGTTCTAAAACGAATAACAAAAAGGACGGGGCTACACCTTCTAATTCAGAAACAACAGAAACTACGAATACTGATAAAGAAGGAGAAGAACAAGATAAAGATTTATCAGCATCACTTACATTTGCAATCTGGGATAATAACCTAAATGATTTTATTGAACAGAATGACATGGTAGGTAAGTTCCAAGAGAAATATCCTAATATTGATATTGAGGTTGAAAAAATAAAGGATGACAGTGAATATTGGAACACTATGAAGATAAGAGCATCTGCAAATCAATTACCAGATGTTATGTTTAATAAGACATTTACATTATCAAGATTCAAAGAATATTTAATTGATTTAAAAGATACCGTTGCTTGTTCCAATAATGAATTAGCTTCAGGGTATGCGATTGATGGAAAAGTACTTGGAATTCCAATGACTTCTGGATATGAATATGTATACTATTGGAAAGATCTTTTTGCAGAAGCAGGAGTTGAGGTTCCTACTACTTGGAGTGAATTAGAAGAAGTATCGAAAACATTACAAGCTTATTATGTTAAAGATAATAAGGATTTCATGGCAATAGCTTGTGGATTAAAGGATTCTTGGCCAGATTATCCATATATGGAGTTCATGCCAGCGTTGGAATCAGGCAATGGACAAAACTGGAACACGATGGCTACACAAGATACTCCATTCTCAGAGGGAACAGATATATATAAAGCATATAACAAAGTACATAGTTTATTTACTTCTGGGGTTCTAGGAAAAGATCCATTAGGCCTAGGTAATGATCAAGCCACTACTTTATTCGCGACAAAAGGTGCAGCTATGATTGCATTAGGTGATTGGGGACTTCAAAACATTCAGGGTGCAACGGAAGATTCATCTCAATTAGGTACTTTCTATTTGCCAACAAGAAATACAAAGTCAGATCCATACAATGTAATTGTACAGGGAGACTCTTTTATGGGAGTAACTACTCATTCAAAAAATCAAGAAGCTGCAACTGCTTTCGTTGAATGGTTTTACTCAGATGCATGGTACCCAGATTTCCTTAACTACGTTTCATCAGCTTCTGCTATGAAGAACTTTACGAAAGAAAAAGACCCAGTATTAGCAGAAGCAGATACACTTTGTCCAGATAAAGTTTTAGTAATGTATGATGGCGGTGGAGATGATTTCACTGCAATTCAAAACGAGACTACGTTTGACTATAAGATGCTTGGAGCTCAAATGTCTATTAGTGATTTTGATCTAAATAAGGAATTTGAAAAATTGAATGCTGCATGGAAGGATGCGAGAGCGAACCTCGGAATCAAGTAAAACGATTATTAACATAGAAGCTATAGTTCGTAGCTTCTATATAGGTCGACGGTGCCAATTTGAAATGAGATTGGCACGTTGGCCTAAGACAAGGAGGCTGCTGTGAGTAAATTATCTAGAAAGAGAAAGCAATTTATATTTATTTCACTTGTAATACCGCTACTTTTATTAATTGCATTTGTTGTATTTCCTGCGATTGATTTGTTTAAAATGAGTTTTACGAATTGGGATGGATACTCATCCTCAAGTAAGTTTATTGGATTTGATAACTATATCTCCATGTTAAAGAATAGTGACCTTTGGCTTTCGTTAAAAAACAATGCGGTTTACTTTGTAGTACATTTATTAATGATACCAGTGGAGCTGGGATTTGCAGTTTTACTTATAAGTAAATTAAGAGCCGCTAAGTTCTATAAGACAATGGTTTTTATGCCATACATAATCAACGGTGTTGCGATTGCCTACGTATTTTCTTATTTTTTCTCACCAATCAATGGTGCGTTTGATTCTATTTTACAAGTGCTTAATTTGGAAGGTTTGATTCGTAATTGGCTATCAGATGTTAAAATTGTAAACTATGTTCTTTCGTTTGTTTCCGTGTGGAAGTATAGTGGTTACCATGTAATCTTGTTTATGGCGGCCCTACAATCCATACCTAAGGATCTTGAAGAAGCAGCGAAAGTGGATGGAGCAACAACATTTCATATATTTAAATTCATTCAGGTTCCAGCGATCATGTTGATGGTAGATTTTGTTTTGTTTGATAATATAAGAGGTGCTCTACAAGTGTTTGATATTCCATTTGTTATGACAGCAGGTGGGCCAGGTTATGCTTCATCTACCTTTACCCTATATACAATCAAGACAGCCTTTACTTTCTCTAACTTTGGTTTAGCATCAACAATGGCAGTTGCCATTATGGTACTAATTATTGTGATTTATATAATTCAAAATAAAATCATTCATGGTTTCGTTTTGAAGGATCGGAGGTGACAGCATGGTTAAGAGAGTTACTAATCAGGTCGTAAAGCAAATAATATGTATAGGGATGGTATTAATTGTTCTGGCGCCGATTCTATTAACATTATTTGCATCATTAAAAACAAAATCAGATATGGTGTTGACTTCACCTTTGTTATTACCTCCATTGAAGAATATTACATTTGATAATTTTAAAAAGGTATTGACGGATAAGTATCTATTAATAGGTTTTAAAAATACAGGAATTATGTTAGTAATATCATTGTTCTTTAATGTAATGTTTGGAACGATTACAGCATTTATAATTGAACGATTTGATTTTCGTGGAAAGAAGATTGTAGTTGGCCTATTCTTTATTGGTATGTTGATTCCTACATTCGTAACTGAAATCTCTAGATTCAAAGTGATACAAGGGCTTAATTTATACAACACATTAGGAGCACCTATTATTATATATATCGCATCTGATTTAATGCAATTATACATATATAGGCAGTTTATTTCTACGCTTCCAGTGTCACTAGATGAAGCTGCTTTGATAGATGGTTGTTCCTATTTTAAGCTATTTAGAAAGATTATATTCCCTCTGCTAGCACCAGCTACAGCTACGGTATGTATAATTAAAGCTATTAACATTATAAATGACATGTATATACCATATCTTTATATGCCAAAGAATAAATTAAGAACATTAACTACATTTTTGATGAATTATGCGAATGCACAACAAGGGTCTTGGCAGACACTAGCAGCAGGTATTATAATAATAATGATCCCGACGATTATTATATATATATTCTTTCAAAGATATATATTGGCAGGTATTGCAGCTGGTGCTGTAAAGGAATAAGTTATATGCCATGAATGAATAGAAAGATACTTATCAATTTAATTGATAGGTGTCTTTTTATTTACTTATTCGACAAAACAATAGAAGAAATGTGTAATATATGTTATAATTAGAAATAAGTGCATTTTTTGTATAAAAATGTCACATACATAGTGATTAAAACATGAATAGGGGAATTGTGTTTTTATTGCTTATATTAATTACAATCGACGTATGGCTAAGGAGATTTATGACATGAAAAGATTAAAATGGCAATTTAAGAAACAAAAACAAGAGCTAAAACTACCAAAAGAAAAAGTTAAGCTATCCAAGAAGAATGCTAAACAAAACAAAACGACTACAACAAAAGGGTCTAGAAAAAGAAAGCTTCGTACAGCTTTATTAATGGGTTTTGTCACACCTGTAATATTGATAGTTGCGCTTGGTGTTATATCTTATGATTTAGCGTCAGATGCAATGATTAAGAATTATGAAAGTTCTTTTAGTGAAGTACTAGAAGCAAATGCTAGATATATGGAGAGTGCATTTGAAGAGGTTGATACACAAGTTGTAAAGCTCATCACGAGTAAGAATTTCGAGTATTACTATAAAATGAAAAATAATGACATGTTCGAGGATTTAGAGTACATGAGAAATCTAAAGAATGATGTTATGACGAATAGTGTACTTATAGATGGAATAAGAAATATGTATATTATTAATGAGACAAAACAGCCACTCGTTACAGGGAGTGATGCAATTCAAGATTCGGCATTCGAATTATTTAACTCTACAGATTTAATAGAAGGCAATTCTGAAAAAGATGGTTGGTACGGTCTACATAGTGCAATCGATGTGAGATTAGAGAGAGGATATGCCTTAACATATATCAAAGAAGCTGTGAATGGGGATACATACATTATAACAGATCTTGATTATAAATATGTACAAACTATGTTAGATAACATCTATCAAGATGGTGCTATTACTTCACTTGTAACAAAGGATGGAGTAGAGATATATTCTTCCCAGTCAGAAGTTGGAGAAGAGAATATATTTAGTGGTCAAGATTATTATAATGAAGCACTAGAATCGCATGAAATGAACGGTTATAAGTATACAACAATTGGTGGAGTTGAGTATCTATTTAGCTACAGCAAAATTGGTTCAACTGATTTGGTATTATGTAATTTGATACCAAAAACTATTATTCTTAAGAATGCGACGTCGATTGGTAGCACAAGTGCAGCATTTGCTATCGTATCAGCAATTATAGCATTGATTATTGGTACAGTTTTAGCAAAAGGTATCGGTAAAGCAATAGGCGACATGAAAAACACAATGGAGAGTGTAGCACAAGGTGATTTAACAGTTCAGTTTAAAACTAAGCGTAAAGATGAGTTTAAGATTTTAGAAAACAGTCTGTCTCATATGATTGGTAATATGCAACAATTAGTTAAAGAAGTTGCGGAGGTTAGTGATAGGGTTAATATTTCAGCCGAAGATTTATCGAATACTTCTTCAATTGTGTTAGAATCATCAAAAAACATATCAATTGCTGTAAATGAAGTTGCTATAGGTTCCTCAAAACAAGTTGTAGATACAGATGCTTGTTTGAGACAGATGTCGACATTATCAGATATGGTGAATAAAGTATATGATGAAACCAATGAAATTGACGGATTGTTTGAGAATACAAGGGAGACCGTTGCAAATGGATTATCTATAGTGAACAATCTGAATGACAAGGCAAAGGCTACTTCACATATAACGAAAGAGATATCAACGGGAATGAAAAATCTAGAAGAAAATTCACGTTCTATTGAGAGTATCGTTAATGCAATTAATGAGATTTCTGAACAGACTAACTTACTATCATTGAATGCGTCTATCGAAGCAGCAAGAGCAGGAGAATCTGGCAGAGGTTTTGCAGTTGTAGCGGGTGAGATTAGAAATCTAGCTACTAAGTCAATGGAATCAGCAAACCAGATTCAAGAAATCATTAATTCAATACAATATCAAACTAATGAAACAGCTAAGACAACACAGAAGGCAGAAGAAATTGTCCTTACGCAAGAAAAGGCATTACAAGACACGATTTCTGTATTTGGAAGCATTAATAATTTGGTAGAAGATTTAGTATTAGAATTAGATAAAATCAAGCAATATGTTGCAGGCATGGAAAGTGCTAAGAATGATACGTTGGATTCTATACAAAATATCTCTGCAGTTTCAGAAGAATCAGCTGCAGCATCAGAGGAAGTTAGCGCTACTGCAATAAGCCAATCGGAAGAGATTGAACAATTAGCAGGTGCAGCAGAGGGACTTACAAGTGATGCCAAAGTATTACAAGAAGCAATCGGTAAATTTAAGATTTAGTTGAGCTAAATAAATTAAGACTACTGACAAAAATAGATATAGCTATATTAGCTATGGTCTTGTGGTCCTAATACTTGTATAATAATGTTATTAGTGTAACATTATTATACAAGAGGAGAGATCCAATCAATGATTACGATCAAGGAAATAGTTAATGAAGAAGAAAAGACAAAAATAGCTGATGAGATCTTGCATATGCTACCAGATTGGTTTGGAATTGAGGAATCTACACAGGAATATATAGTAAAGAGTAAGTCAATGCCTTTTCTTGTAGCGTATGAAGGTGAGTTTGCAGTAGGATTCCTTGCAATTAAAGAGACGTCCCCTTACGCAGCGGAGATTTATGTTATGGGCATACATCCACAGTCCCATAGACGAGGGATTGGAAAACAATTATATGATGCTTGCTATAGGTGGTGTAATGAGCATAACGTTGAGTATCTACAAGTTAAGACACTTGATTATTCAAATAGGGATCCTTATTATGCTAAAACAAGATGTTTTTATGAAGCTATGGGATTTAGGCCAATGGAATGTTTTAAGACTCTTTGGGATGAATGGAATCCATGCCTTGTAATGATCCAAGCAATCAGGTAGTGGATTTAACACTTGTGTATAGTGTAGCCCTGATAAATTAAAGACTGTAATTAGACATCCAATTTAAAAGTAGAATATAAGTAAAATCAGAGGGCGTGTTGGAAGATTCATTTATCTGCAACACGCCCTACTGTTTCATCCCAACAGTGTATGGCATAAACAGATGAAACATCTCTTCTTCTGTATTAAGATCCTATGTCCAACAGTTAAGATCACCGGCATGATAAAAACATATTATTAAGAGCATTACAATTTTTCTTTTCAATTTGTAAAATACGAAACAAATTGGTATAATACGTCATATGTAGTAAGAGTAGGACTGATAAATAAGTAGTTGTCAACGACATAGGAGGACTAGTAGATGAATACAATTGAATGTATAACAAGTAGAAGAAGTATTAGAAGTTTTAAGAAACAACCAATAGAAAGAGAGGTTATGGATCAAGTTGTGGCAGCAGCTGCATATGTTCCATCTTGGAAGAATACACAGATTACAAGATATATCTTTGTTGAAAGCGAAGAAGGAAAAAGAAAATTATTAGAAACTGTACCAAGTTACAATAGACAAGCAATTGAAGAAGCTGCAGTAGTTGTAATAGTGACAGTAATTTCGAAACGTTGTGGTTTTGAAAGAGACGGAAGTTATTCTACGGTAAAGGGTGACTCTTGGCAAATGTTTGATGCTGGTGTAGCAAGTCAGACATTGTGTTTAGCTGCGCATGAATATGGACTTGGAACTGTTATTCAAGGGATCTTTGATTATGATCAGGTCAGAGAAGACTTCCAGATTCCACAAGAGAGAGAAGTGGTTGCATTAATACCTATGGGGTATCCATCTGAGAGTCCAGATGCACCAAAGAGAAAAATGATTGGTGAGTTGTATTATATCTGTTAGGTTAATATTACGAGTCTAAAAGAGAAAGGTTGAATATACAGTGAAACAGAGAAAACAGGGAATACTATTAATTATTGCAGCAGGATTTTTCTTCGCATTAATGACTTTCTTTGTACGTCTGTCAGGGGATTTACCTTCCATGCAAAAGGCATTCTTTCGAAATTTTGTTGCTGCAATTTCGTCTTTAGTAATCATTTTACGAAGTGGGGAAAAACTAAAAGCACAGAGAAAGAATATTCCGTGTCTAATACTTAGAAGTATCTGTGGAACCATTGGATTAATTTGTAATTTCTACGCAATTGATCACATGAATATCTCAGATGCAAACATGTTGAATAAGTTATCACCATTCTTTGCTATTATTATGTCATATTTTATACTGAAAGAAAAGGCGAATAAGGTAGAATGGAGTGCTGTTGTTTTTGCATTCGTAGGTGCGTTGTTTGTTGTAAAACCATCATTTAGTATGGAGTTTGTTTATGCAATGATTGGTGTTGTGGGTGGGTTAGGAGCTGGAATGGCTTATACATTTGTTCGTAAGCTTGGTAAGATGGGAGAGAGAGGACCTGTCATTGTGTTATTCTTCTCGCTGTTCTCTTGTCTAGCTACTTTACCCTCCCTCATTATAAATTATAAGCCTATGGCTTGGTGGCAATTGGCCTATCTGTTAATAGCAGGTTGTTTTGCTGCAGGTGGACAACTTTGCATTACAGCTGCGTATACGAAAGCACCAGCGAAAGAAATATCTGTATTTGATTATTCTCAGGTTGTCTTTGCAGCATTACTAGGATTTGCTTTCCTAGGTCAAATACCAGATATGTTAAGTATTATTGGATATGTTATTATTATTAGTACAGCAGTAGCAAAGTGGAGATATAACATGCGAAGTAGTGATGTAAAAGAGCTAGTGAGTTAGTAAAAGAGACGTCAAATCACCCTCCTATCGGAACTGATTTGACGTCTCTTTTTCACTATGTCTATATTATTCTGTTACATCTGTAGGTACTGGCTCTGTGCATACGATTGTTTTCTCAATCTTGTGGTCTACAATAGATAGAACTTGTATGTGTAAGGAGTTAGCGTCTAGTTCAAAGGTTGTACCGTCTTCTGGTATTGAGCCATAAGAACCAAAGATAAAACCACTGAATGTGTCATAATCGTCAACAGGAAGAGTAATAGAAAGTTCCTTAGCAACTTTATCTAATGTGGCACAACCACGAATTTTCCAAGTTGAGGAATCAATTCGCTCAATATCTTGTTCTGAGTTGATTTCAATATCCTCTGTTTCTAAGTCACCTACTAATTGTTCTAATAAGTCGTTCATTGTAACGATACCTACCATACCACCATATTCGTCTAAAACTACGGCAAAGTGGTTACGTGTCTTTTTCATCTGGCGGAAAAGAACATCGGCACAGACTGTCTCTGGAACAAAATAAGCTGGTTTTACAGCGTTTTCCAATATGTTTTCTTTTGTCTTTGGCTCCAAACGGAAGTAGTCTTTGGCGTTCAGAATACCAATTACTTGGTCAACGGTTTCATCACAGATTGGGTATAGGGAGTGTCTAGTTTCGTGTATTGTTTTGCCCCATTCTTCAACGGACTCCTCAAGCCATAATAAAGAGATATCAGTACGATGTGTGGCAAATTCATCTACTGTTAAGTCATCAAATTCAAACACATTCTGAATCATTTCTTTCTCATCTTGATCTATAACGCCCTTTTCACTACCAACATCGACCATCATACGGATTTCTTCTTCACTAACGTTATTCTCTTCTGTATTAGGATCAATTCCGAATAAACGTAAAATTGAATTAGTAGATAAGGTTAAAAACCATACAATTGGAGCGAATAGGTGTGATATGAATGTAATGAGAGCTGACATAGCAAGAGCTAGGCTCTCGGCCCTCTTCATAGCAATTCGCTTTGGAACTAATTCTCCAAACACGAGTGTGAAGTAGGAGAGTAGTATTGTAATTAGGATTACAGCGATGGTATCAAGTGTAGCGGCAGGTAAAGTAACTCCGATACCTACTAGCCAATTAACAAGAGCATCTGAGAAATTATCTGCTGCGAATGCACTACCTAAGAAACCAGACAATGTAATTGCAACTTGTATAGTTGCTAGGAAACGGGCGGGTTGGCTAGTAAGTCTGGCTAGGCGAATAGCACGTTTATCCCCATTTGCAGCCATGCTAGCTAATTTGTTGTCATTCATAGATATTACTGCAATTTCTGCACAGGCGAAAACTGCATTTAATAAAATTAATATAATTTGTAAAACGATTTGCATCATTGTATTATTCATTTAACTCACTTTCTTTTTTTATTTTAGTTTTGTTGCTACGGTGTTAGTTATGGGTCAGCATAAGAAAACCACCCTAGGCAAACAAAGAAAAATAGTATTGAAAGAAATTGGTTGTAGTATATTATATGATAGTTTGCGTAGAAAAGCACACAAAAAAGCATGCCTACATTTGCTTATGAAAAAAGTAGGTATGCTACCGTCTATGCATATGTTTAGATGATCCGCGTCACTATCATCACTATCTGATTCGTCCATAGTAATTAAAAGCCTCCTTGATTTCAGTATATGTAAAATAGATTTACATAATACATTATATCAAAATAAATTCATATATGTTTGAATTTATAAAAATTTAGCAGAACCTTAACATTATTTTAATTCTGCCATAGATAATTGTGAAAGAGTGAACGAGTTTTTGTAAAAAGTTAATAATCCTTGGTCACGTAACTTACACAATTCATTTGACATCGCACTTCGATCAACAGAAAGATAATCCGCTAACTGTTGTCTATTAAATGGAATAGTGAATGTATTTGAGTGTTGTTTTGTTGCTTGTGCAGAAAGGTAGGAGAGTAATTTGTCTCTTGTTGAACGTTTGCTAATATGGTCAAGTTTTTGTGTGAGTAGGACATTCTTCTGTGCTAATACCATCATTAGATTCTGAATTAATCTCGTATGAAAGTTACAAGCAGAGGTACAAACTGTTATAACTTTCTGAATATCTAAGAATAAGATTGTAGTTGGTTCGGTCGAAACGCAACTAATTGTTAATGATTCTGTTTTCAGACAAGCATATGCCTCACCAAAGAATTCACCAGGCATAACTTCTGATAATATGGTGTGATTTCCCCAGTAATCTTCTTTTACAAGATGCACACATCCGGATATCACTAAACCAATCTTTGTAGTAGTATCCCCCATGTGATAGATGTAACTGTCTTTTTTATAATTTTGTTCTGTAGCAGATAGACAAGGGAGTAACCCTACGATTTCATCTGCGCATATCCCTTCAAATAATTTAGAAGATGCAATTATATTAATGTATTCTGGTTTTATTGTATTCATATTCGCTCCTTCGTATTGATATTTTGAGTTATAAGTAATAGTATAACAACTTTGTTGTAAAAACAACAGAATTTTATCAAGAAGTACATTATAATAACCACATAAGCAAATAAAACAGTTAAAATAAAAAGATAAGAAGAATAGGAGAACAATATGAGTGCATTTTTAGGACCAATTCATTACTGGTTATATCGTAAAATAGAGATTCAAAACAACTTAGCAAATGAGTTAGCAAATCGTTTAGGAAAGGATACGGTAGTACCAGTATTACAGTCAGACTTTGAAACTTTACCAGAAGGAGATCTTGAGAACTTTATCCAAACAGATAATATTCATGGTTGGTTACAAGAAAAAGTACATTTGGTTGAGAGAAGATTAGCTTTCGCGGTAGAACGATTAGTAGAATCTAATATTACTATGGAAGAAATAGAAGAGGTCGCATATGAGGTTGGGAAAAAGATAACTGACTTGACTATGGAAACAACCGCAAAAGAAGCCTTCGCCTTTTTAAATAATACATTACTTGATGGAATGCCATGTGATCATGTAAACATGATACAACAGGAGGAGGACAATCAAGTTGTTTGGATTCGTACGGCTAACTTACATGAGGAATTTTGGTCTGAGGAATCTAGACTAGAGAATCGTTATGATTTGGTGAGAGATAGTTTTGTTAAGGGGTGTCTGGCTATGACATCATTGGATTATGATAACAAAGAAAATTGTGAATTTACAATTAAGGGAAAGTAGATTAAGTGCAATTTTGTTTAATTACAATACAATGACTAGCATAATAAAATTATTTAATAAATTATACCTCGTTGTAAAAACAACAGAAATTAAAAGAGGATCTGAATATAATAAGCACATGAGTTATGAACGGCGCTAGCGTCGTATAAGAATACATTTAAAATTAATGAATAGAAAATGGAGGAATTAAGGATGGATAAGAATATGTTCTGCTATCAATGTCAAGAAACAGCAGGTAACAAAGGTTGTACTAAAGGTGGGGTTTGTGGTAAAAGTGTAGACTTAGCAAACATGCAAGATTTATTAGTATATGTTACTAAGGGGCTATCAGATGTTACTACACGTCTAAGAAAAGAAGGCAAAGAGATTAGCAAAGAAGTAAATCATTTTATCACATTAAACCTTTTCACAACAATTACGAATGCAAACTTTGATGATGAAATCTTCTATGTAAGAGTAAAAGAAACAATTGCTAAGAAGAATGAGTTAATGGAACAACTATCAAGTAAAGAAGGTTTATCTGACGCAGCATTATGGTCTGGTGATGAGAATAAAATTCTTAAAGAAAAAGCGGAATCTGATGATGTTGGTGTATTAGCAACTGAAAACGAAGATATTCGTTCTCTAAGAGAATTAATTACCTATGGATTAAAAGGATTATCAGCATATTCAAAACATGCAAACGCGCTAGGTTATGACAACGAAGAAATCGATGCATTCATGCAAGATACTTTAGCAAAATTATTAGATGATTCTTTAACAGCAGATGATTTAGTAGCATTAACATTAGAAACAGGTAAATTTGGCGTAGATGGTATGGCATTACTAGACACAGCAAATACAACAACTTACGGAAATCCAGAAATCACAAAGGTTAATATTGGTGTAGGCAAGAACCCTGGTATCTTAGTTTCTGGCCACGATTTATCAGATCTTGAACAATTATTGATTCAAACAGAAGGAACAGGCGTTGATGTTTATACACATTCAGAAATGTTGCCAGCACATTACTATCCTCAACTTAAGAAATATAGCCACTTAGTAGGTAACTATGGTAACGCTTGGTGGAAACAAAAAGAAGAATTCGAAAGCTTTAACGGACCAATCTTAATGACTACAAACTGTATTGTGCCTCCAAAAGCATCTTATAAAGATAGAATGTTTACAACAGGAGCAGCTGGCTATGTAGGCTGCAAGCATATTGAAGGTGAGGCTGGAAGCCAAAAAGATTTCTCTGAAATCATTGAACTAGCTAAGAAATGTCCAGCTCCTACAGAAATTGAAACAGGTGAAATCGTTGGTGGATTCGCACATGCACAAGTATTTGCTCTAGCAGACGCAGTAGTGGATGCAGTAAAATCTGGTGCAATTAAGAAATTCGTAGTAATGGCAGGTTGTGATGGTAGAGCAAAATCAAGAAACTATTACACAGACTTTGCGAAGGCGCTTCCAAAAGATACTGTAATCTTAACAGCTGGTTGTGCAAAATATAAATACAACAAGTTAAATCTAGGGGATATCGGTGGTATTCCAAGAGTTCTTGACGCAGGTCAATGTAATGATTCATACTCATTAGCTCTAATCGCACTTAAACTAAAAGAAGTATTTGGTTTAGCAGATATCAACGAGTTACCAATCATCTATAACATTGCTTGGTATGAACAAAAAGCTGTAATCGTATTATTGAGTTTATTATATCTTGGAGTAAAAGAAATTCACTTAGGACCAACACTTCCTGGATTCCTTTCTCCAAATGTAGCGAAAGTATTAGTAGATAACTTCGGAATTGCTGGAATCTCTACAGTAGAAGAAGACATGGAATTATTCTTCGGAGATGAAGTAAAAACTGCGCAGGTAGAAGAGGGAGTAATTTCGAAAGATATGATTATTGGAGATGTTCTTCAATTAAATCCTGATAATGCAAGAGTGTTAATGGAATCAGGAATGCATTGCCTAGGTTGCCCATCATCACAAGCAGAAACATTAGAAGAAGCTTGTATGGTTCATGGACTTGATGTGGAAGAGTTGTTAAGTAAATTACAGTAATAGATAATCATAATAAATTATTGTGTAGAAACTCCCGATTAGCTTATGCTAAGTTGGGAGTTTCTTATATGGTTATTACGTGTTAATATATTTCGCATAGTTTTAATAAGTTTATGCCATTATAATAAAGATAAAGTAAAGAAATTATATGTATACTAGTAAAAAGATATAGAATTTGTGTTGAAAAAGATAAAATATTGTTGACATATATCAAATCACGTGATATGATGTATTTATCAAATAACAGTTGGATTGTTACTGGTTAAGCAGGCTATACCACTTTATGAAACTATTTTATATTCATAAGTGAAGTATGGCCTTTTTTTGACCCTTAACTAGGAAGTAAACAGTTAACACTTTTAGCACAAACAAAAGGAAGACGAAGGTATTATGAAAATTGTTAAAGTAATTAACAATAATTTAATTAGAACTTATGATGAAAATGGTAACGAAGTATTAGCCATGGGTTGTGGATTAGGTTTTAAAAAGAGCCCAGGTGATGAAATTGATTCAAGTCTGATTGAGAAGCTATATACATGTAATGATAAAGCAAATACCAATCAGTTAGTGAAGATTTTAGAAAAGATTCCATTCGAGCATATTCAAGTTACTAATGAGATCATTAATTTTGCAAGAGCATCATTAGGACAAAAGTTAAATGATAATATATTCATATCATTAACAGACCATATAAATTTTGCAATTGAACGAAATAAGAATGGAGTAGCAATAAAGAATGCTTTGTTATGGGAGATTAAGAAATTCTATAATCATGAATACCTAATAGGTAAAGAAGCTTTAGACATTATAAAGAGAAGACTTGGGATTCAATTACCAGAAGATGAAGCTGGTTTCATTGCACTACATCTGGTTAATGCATCTATGGATGAGATATCCATGCAAAAAGCCACGGTTATGGCAAAGATGATGCAACAAATTATTAACATAGTGAAGTATCATTTTAATATGGAACTAGATGAGTATTCCGTTCATTATGAGCGTTTTATTACGCACGTAAAGTTTTTTGCACAGCGTGTTTTATCAGGAACTGTGATCAAAGATCAAGATGAACATTTCCTTGCAGTATTAAAACAACAATGTAAAGAAGAGTACGCATGTACGAAGAAAGTGAAAGAATTCATCAAACAAGAATATGGATGTGATTTAACAGAGGATGAGATGATTTATCTGACTCTGCATATTAAAAGAATTACATCGAAGTAAACGATTAATAGGATTGTTACTTTAAGTAGGCTATACCTAAATTAATCTCGCTAGATTTTACCTAGAAGGATTAGTTTAGGTATTTTTTTATTCAAAGGAAGGAAGGTTAAGGATATGGACTACAAGAAATTAGGCGAGAGCATATTAGGACTCGTAGGCGGAAAAGAAAATGTTGCTTCATTAACACATTGTGCAACAAGATTAAGATTTAATCTTAAAGATGAGAGTAAAGCAAATACAGACGCATTAAAGAGTACATCAGGTGTTATGGGGGTTGTTAGTAATGCAGGTCAATACCAAGTTATTATTGGTAGTGATGTTGGTAATGTATATAAAGAGATTACAAAGATAGCAGACTTAGATGTAGGAACTGAAAGCGCTAAAGAAGAAGATAAACGATCAAAAGGTGCTAAAGTAATTGATACTATCACAGGTATCTTTACACCAATTCTACCTGCAATTACAGCAGCAGGTATGTTAAAGGCAGTACTTGCGATTTTAGTAGCGTTTAAATTGATTTCCACAGAAGCACAAACTTACCAAGTAATTAACTTCATGGCGGATTCAGCGTTTTATTTCTTACCAATATTACTTGCTAATTCAGCTGCTAAGAAGTTTAAATGTAACGCGTATTTGGCAATGATGATTGGTGGTATTCTATTACATCCAAACTTCGTATCAATGGTAAATACAGCAAAAGAAGCAGGTACTGGTATTCATGTTTTTGGTTTACCAATTTCACTTGCTAGTTATTCATCATCTGTATTACCTATTATTTTAGCAGTATGGTTTATGTCTTATGTGGAGCCAATTGCTGATAAGATTTCACCAAAAGCAATTAAGTTCTTCTCAAAACCATTAATAACAATTGCAGTTACTGGTATCATAACATTAGTAGTTATAGGACCAATCGGATACAACATTAGTAACCTTATTGGAAATGGTATTAAAACAATTGAATCATATTGTAGTTGGTTAGTTCCAACATTACTTGGTGGATTAACTCCATTATTGGTTATGACAGGTACACATTATGGCTTAGTTCCAATCGGTATTAACAATCGTATGACATTAGGATATGATGCAATTATTTATCCTGGTATGTTAGCTTCAAATGTAGCTCAAGGTGGTGCAGCACTTGCTGTAGCATTTAAATCAAAAAAATCTGATATCAAACAACTAGCAATGTCAGCGGGTATCACAGGGGTATGTGGTATTACAGAGCCAGCGTTATATGGTGTTAACTTACGTTTTAAGACTCCATTGTACGCATCTATGATTGGTGGAACAATTGGTGGTTTATTCATGGGAATCTTCAAAGTAGCTAACTACGCAGGTGGTTCTCCGGGATTCTTAACATTACCAAGTTATATTGGTGGAGATACAATGTCAACATTCTATTTTGCATGTATTGGTGCAGTAATCAGTGTTGTAATTGCATTTGTTATAACATTTATTATCTATAAAGATCCTGTAACAGAAGATGCAACAGTAGATAAAAAAGTAGACAAGAAAGAGAATAATTTAGCAGTAAAAACAACTAATAATACAGATGTAGTTTGCGCTCCAATTACTGGGGAAGCAATTGAGTTAAAAGATGTTAGCGACGAAACATTCGCAGGAGAAATCTTAGGTAAAGGTATGGCGATTATCCCAACAGAAGGTAAAGTAGTATCACCTGTTAATGGAACTATTTCGATGGTTTTTGATACAAAGCATGCAATTGGTATCACAAGTGATGATGGTATTGAAATCTTAATCCATGTTGGTATTGATACGGTTCGTTTAGAAGGTAAATATTATACAGCTCATGTTAAGACGGGTGACCGTGTAGAAGTTGGTACACATTTGTTAGATTTTGATATAAAAGGAATACAGAGCCAAGGTTTTGAAGTAGTAACACCAGTTATTATTAGTAATACAGCTGATTATGAGGAAGTATTAGCAGTAACTGACCGAAAAGTAGTTGTAGGCGAAGAAATAATCAAAGTTGTTAAGTAGATAAGATTGGAAATTGCAAAACTCTTCTCCATGTCGACAAACATATCTGTGTTTTAAGGCTACCTACTACAATTTTCCTAAAATTGTGTTACTTACCCATGCAATAAATAACATTGTATGTGACGTTTAACACAATTCGGGAAATTGTAACGGCAGACATAAAACACATTGATATGTTTGTCGCCATTACAAAGAGTTCTGCAATTGCTTAGATTTGAAGTAGACTAGATTACGGAAGGAGCAATATTATATGAGTTTACCAAAGGATTTTTTATGGGGAGGCGCAACGGCGGCAAACCAGTGTGAAGGTGGATACCTAGAAGGTAATAAAGGGCTTGGAACTGTAGATGTAATTCCTTGGGGAGAACATCGTCGTGCGGTAATGCAAGGAAAATTACATTACAATGAGCTACCAGAAGATGCTTATTTTCCATCTCATGAAGCCATTGATATGTATCATAATTATAAAGAAGATATCAAACTGTTCGCAGAGATGGGATTCAAATGCTACAGATTTTCATTTGCTTGGTCAAGAATCTTCCCTACAGGGGAAGAAGCAGAACCAAATGAAGAGGGATTGGCTTTCTATGAAGCATTTATTGACGAACTGTTAAGTTATAATATTGAACCAGTGGTTACAATCTGCCACTTTGATGTACCTCTTGCGTTAGAGCAAAAATATGGTTCTTGGAGAAGTCGTAAATTAATCGATGCTTATGTAAGATATTGTGAGGTAATCTTTAAGAGATTTAAAGGAAAAGTTAAGTACTGGATGACTTTTAATGAAATCAATATGTTGATGCACCTTCCTTTTATGGGAGCAGGAATTATGTTCCGTGATGGTGAAGATGAAGTACAAGTAAAATACCAAGCAGCGCATAATGAACTGGTAGCTTCTGCACTTGCAACAAAGTTAGCACATGAGATTGATCCTAACAACAAAGTTGGTTGTATGTTAGCAGCAGGACAATATTATTCATATTCATGCGATCCAGAAGATGTGTTTGATGCAATGGAGAAGGATAAAGGTAACTATTTCTTTATTGATGTACAATCAAGAGGAGCTTATCCTAATTATGCGAAGAGATTCTTAGAAAGAAATCAGATTCATATTGAGATGGACCCAGAAGATGAGAGAATCTTAAGAGAGAATACAGTTGATTATATCGCGTTTAGCTATTATACATCTAGACTTACAAGCGCGAATCCTGATGTAGGTGAAAAGACTGCAGGCAATGTAATCTCTGGGCTTCGTAATCCTCATCTGAAAGCAAGTGAGTGGGGATGGCAAATTGATCCATTAGGACTTCGTATAACAATGAATGCGCTATATGATCGTTATCAAAAGCCTTTGTTTATTGTTGAGAATGGACTAGGTGCAGTGGATACCTTAACGGAAGATGGTACGGTGGAAGATGATTATCGTATCGCTTATCTGGAAGCGCATATAAAAGCCATGACTGATGCTGTAGAGATAGACGGTGTTGATTTAATAGGCTATACACCATGGGGATGTATTGATTTAGTAAGCGCATCAACTGGAGAAATGAAAAAACGATATGGATTTATCTATGTTGATAAAGATAACGAAGGGAATGGAACGTTGAAACGCTACAAGAAGAAATCCTTCGAATGGTATAAGAATGTAATCAAAAATAATGGATTGAACTAGTTATGAAAATAGGGTTGTCACACGAACGTATTGAGTTCGTGTGACAACCTTATTTTAATATATACTACATTTCTAACATGAATAAACTTTATAATTTCTAATAAAGCATCCTATCTTATAAGCACCCTATATAATTGATATGCATATACTAAATAGAGAGTTTATATTGTGCAAGGAGAAGATATGAATAACTATGTAAAATCCTCGCTGGAGTTACATTTGTTTTTTGGGAGAATCATGAAAGAACATTCATTTTTCTTAGAAGTTGGATATACGCAGGCAAATAAAGACTATATAAATGAAGCAAAGAATTATAAAATGGCATTTGAAAATTTGTTATATGATGTTATTTGCTGTAGCCAAGGAGTAGTAGGGGCTACGATATTTGAATCGGGAGAAGTAGTAACAGAGTTTACTTTAGGTGCAGAGAGAAAAACAAGTATGTTAACGGGCAGTCAGCTTGATGAAAATATTACGATTCTTGAAGAAAAATTACGGAATAACATTAGGAGAGCGAAGAAAGTAGATTGTGATATAACTGAAGAGGTAAAACAAATTAATAGAAGAAGCTTAAAATTGTTAGCAGGGTTAATTTCATTTAAAGAACAGACTTTACAAAATGTATTGGATTGTAAAATGTTCACAATGAATTATCCGTTGTTAATCGAACATATCATTCGAGAAGCTAAATTATATCAAAATTATATTATGAATCTGGAAGAAGGTAATGTTGACGCTCAGGAAAATATGAGAGATATAGAGTTGTTTTGGAATCAAATTATGATGGAGCACGCTTTATTCATTAGAGGATTATTGGATCCTACAGAGAATGAATTGATAATGACTGCAAATGATTTTGCAATGGATTATGCAGAATTATTGGCTGAAGCAATGAATGTAACAGATATGACAATTGATTCTGTCACGGATAAGACACTTGAAGAAACTATGAAATATCGTGATTTTAAAATGGCTGGAACGATGGGAATTGCAGATTGTAAGATTCGGAGTTTGATTCTTCCATTATTAGCAGATCATGTATTAAGGGAAGCGAATCACTATATTAGATTATTAGAACAAAAATAAGATGTAAAAGCAATCACAAAACGGTAAAAACGATCTCAAAATGTTGAATGTCAGTGGCGGAGATATCATATTCGCCACTGGCATTGAACTTTTTGAGATCTTTTTTTGTATTTTATTGATATTAATCTAAAACTATACGACAGTCCTATTATTCGTTTTTGGTTCGTGCAATAGTTGTATTATCCGTTTTACGATCTTGCAATGCCTCAATTGGATGTGGCTCAACTTGAAATCTATAATCTTGTCCTTTTTCAGCAATATATTTTTCAATAATATCGTGACTTGGAACATCTTCGGCAGACTTAATCACGCTGTTTTGGTATTTGAAGAAATCATCATCATCTGGTAGACTTGAAACTGGGGCATAATCTTCAAGCTTACCAGTAAGGCGTACAGATTCAAGAATTTTGCGGACATATTCAATGTTAGAGCCTAAGGAAAGAAGTTTAGGAAACTTGCCGTCTGGAATTACCTGTTGCCATTCCTTATCTTCGTATTTCTTCAACATGTCAGCTGCATTATGAAGATGTGCTACTTCCTGTTCAAATTGCTGTTCCCAGATCTTTTTGATATAAGGATCACATTCTGTTTCGAAGCAAGAATAATAAAGATAACATTCCGTATATTCGTGCATTAACAAATTCTCAAGCCAAGTACAGTTGGTATCAAGTAAACTGCCATATTGGGTAACATGTGCTTCCTCAATGAGGCCGATTTCTTGATATAATCTACGTCCAATATCGGAAGTATAGAAGCAGCTAACATTCATGTAATAATTCATGGTTTGTTGTTCGGCAGCAGTTATTATATTAACATGTAGTTTAGTAAGAGGGTCAGCAGTTTTACTGTTGATGAAATGTTTTACATCATCAAAAGGATAACGATGCTCAGCGATGGTTGGACGACCAGGCATAATTTCAGTGTATTTTCCAACTAACTTATCGGCATAGATGTGATGCTCCATTTCGAGTAGATTCGCATAACGATATAAGTGATCGAAATCCTCTAATAGTGCGAAATCAAGAGCTTTTTTAACATTGGGATCTTTTTCGTCTTTAGCCATGATGCTGGTAAGGTCAACTGCTAATTGTTCATATCCAATAGTTGTTTCTAGGATCGTTTCATTGATTGGCTTTAGGTTACTTATACGTTTTTGCTGTTGTTGTTCCACACGTCTCATGGATGCAAGTTCTCGCCGGATGTCGTTATTGTTACAATTACGTGAGAATTGATGAGAAAACCAAACTGCCTCATATTCCGCACCATTCATTAAGATAATACGAGTTTTGGTATAAGGATCTGTTGCATCTTTGTCATAGGATTTAGGATACAAGCCTTTAAAATCAATAAACGTTTCATTAACGTTTTTTGTTTGTAGTTCAAAAGGATTTATTGACATAAGTATAGCCTCCTAATATATTTTAAATAATAGTATTTGAATTTGATTCATGATTTATTCGAATAAGTTAGTTGCATAAAATTAAATAATATTAATTTCGTTGTAATTACAACATATATTTGTAAGATAATAAGTTATAATAGGGACATAGTAATGAAAGTTTAAATGCCAACAAGTGAAATTATATAGAATTAACTATAGTTAAAATTTATGAAAGGAGATATGCACGTCTATAATCCGATTTATGGATAAGATATAGTAAGCAAGCTTACGATGTGCATGAGATAATTATGAATTACGAAGATGAAATTACAGAACAATCAATTATTAGTGATATTATAAAACATCACCCAGAGAATGCAGAGGTATTGTTAATGTCAGGGATGCATTGTATTGGGTGCCCTTCTTCAAGATCAGAAACATTAGAAGAAGCATGTGCGGTTCATGGTCTTGATTTAGATTTGATTTTAAGCCAGTTATTATAATTTTGAAAGGAGATATTTGTTGTTATGTATGGAGTGGATATTCTTGTTAAGGAACATGATGCTATACTACGTATGGCAGAGGTAATGAGAAAGGCTAGTTTACACGTAATGAACGGTGGAGAATTAGTGGTGGCAGACTTTGATGCCATGGTGGATTTTGTTAGAAATTATGCAGACAAGCATCATCATAAAAAGGAAGAAAACCTATTATTTGATTTTATGGTTAAGGAGCTCGGTAATATTGGTAAGAATCTTGTTACCCATGGAATGTTAGTAGAACATGACCTTGGTAGGTTGCACATGACTGAACTAGAACAAGCATTAAGAGCATATGAGGCAGACGAAACGAATACAGATGCAAAACTAGATATTATCGTTAATACAACTGCATATACGTACCTAATCAAACGTCACGCTACAAAAGAGAATGAGGTTGTATTTACTTTTGCTGAAAAGAATCTAAAAAAAGAAAGTTTAGTTTTTATTGATGAACAGACAAAGATACTCGAAGAAGAAGGCGCGAAAGAAGGGGTACAGAGTAAGTATCTCGGAATTCTACAAAGATTAGAAGAAAAATATAATCAATAATTAGCGCAAATTGACGAAGGCGAGTTTTGTGTGAGGCTTTTGACACTCTAACCTATAACTCAAACTTCGCATAATAATAGGGTTCTTTGTTAGATAATTGAGAGGGCGAAGGTCAACTCAGTTATTTAGCAAAGGGCCTTTTTTCAGTATAATACTAACAAATTAACTAGCATATAACAGAAGTAGGGATTATAATGAGCTTAGGTTGAAAGACGATTGCTTTTTAACTGAGAATTTAGTTACGACAAAGTCTTTAGAGTTTGGAAGGAGTATAGTGTGAAAGATGAATCTTTCACACGCAAATTTGAGCCTGCGGCCCAAAGTTTGCAGGCTATGGAAAGGACATGGTTATTATTATGAAAGTTTTATTAGTTAATGGAAGCCCTCGCGCAAAAGGTTGTACATATACCGCATTACAAGAGGTTGCTAAGACGTTGAATGAACAAGGCATTGAAACTGAGATTTTTCAAGTTGGAGCAAAACCAATATGTGGCTGTATAGGGTGTGGTGTCTGTATGAAGACTGGTAAATGTTTTATGGAGGATACAGTGAATGAATTTGTTGAAAAAGCCGCTACAGCAGATGCATACGTATTTGGCTCACCTGTTCATTATGCAGCAGCTTCAGGTATGCTAACTTCCTTCTTAGATCGTGCATTCTATGGTAAGGGAAACATATATGAAGATAAACCGGGTGCAGCAGTGGTAAGCTGTCGTAGAGGTGGAGCAACTGCAACATTTGACCAGATTAATAAGTACTTCACAATCTGTAACATGCCGATAGTTTCATCTCAATACTGGAACATGGTTCATGGCAATACTCCAGAGGAGGTTGTTCAAGATGAAGAAGGTATGCAAACTATGAGAACACTTGGAACTAACATGGCATGGCTCCTAAAATGTATTGAAGCAGGTAAGAAAGCCGGTGTTGCAATGCCTGTAAGAGAAGAAAAGGTTAGAACGAATTATATTCGTTAGAGTGTATTAGAACTTATATCCTTGATGGAACTATAATTATATTGAGAAATAAAAAGAGATTAAAGTTTTTTAATACAAATTACAAGTTGGGGTAATGAACAAAAGTTCATTATCCCAACTTGTATGATAAAGCCAAAATATTTATTTTGATAAAATACAAACTATTCGGTATACATGTTATACTACGATTATGGTATAATGTAACTTATCAGCAGGAAATCAAGCACGAACGAAGTGAGTATTTGATTTCACCTGATAAGTTAGCGATAGAACGAAGTTCTAGAGCTATTACACGAAGGAACTTGTTCCGATCGTGCAGTCTATCAGCAGGAAATCAAGCACGAACGAAGTGAGTATTTGATTTCACCTGATAAGTTAGCGATAGAACGAAGTTCTAGAGCATAGTAACAGCGATACACAGAAAGGAATATTTACCATGAAATGTTTAATATTAAGTAATAATGAAATATCTGATGAAGAATGCGGATGCGTTATCAAGGAATCATATAAAGTAAAGAATGGAAAAGAATTACCAAAGAGAGTTAAGAGAATTGTTGGTTGGAAGAGTATCTGCAGGTCTTGTAGCAATCACAAAATACCGAAATAAATCAGTATATGGAGGTAGTCAAACATGTTTAATGAATTAACTCAGAGTGATATCAAGAAGATTCAAGATGAGATTGATTATCGTAAATTAGTAGTTAGAAAAGAAGCAATTGATGCTGTTAAGGAAGCTAGAGCTCATGGGGATCTTAGTGAGAACTTCGAATATTATGCTGCTAAAAAGGATAAAAACAAGAATGAAAGCCGTATACGTTACCTTGAGAGAATGATTAAAACTGCAAAGGTGATTGATGATACATCGGAAGATGATGTAATTGGAATGAATAATACGGTTGAATTATATTTTGAAGAAGATGATACAACGGAGACATATCGCATTGTAACAACAGTACGTGAGAATGTTTTAAAAGGTCTAATCAGTATTGAATCGCCACTTGGTAAGGCAATTGTTGGACATCGTGTTAATGACCGTGTACATGTCCGGGTTAATGATAAATATGGCTATGATGTAGTGGTTAAGTCAATTACGAATACTGAGGAAGATGAAAACGACAGAATAAGAGGATTCTAATATACGAAAGAAGCTGTTTAGGTTTAGTTTATGTAGAGTGATATATGTAAACAAAGAGGCAGCTTCTTTTTCTGTGTTATAAATAATATTACCAAATTATTAAGGTAGGGGGAGTTAAGTGATGAAGAAGTATATTGTATATCTCGTTTTAGTTTTAATATGCATGAGCGTTGGCGGTTGCAAAAAAGATAGTAAGAAGCAATCTATAATTCCGGATATTGCACAAGAGGACAATGGCAAAGGAGAGCAAAATGAAGAAAATCAAGCGGGACAGCAAGATCCACTAGATCAAGAACATGAAGGAGATCAGTTAAAAGAAGAACAGATAAAAGAAGAGAGTAACAATACTAACACAGAGAATGAGACGGTTGGTAGTGAAACTACAGAGGAAAACCATATACCGAGTGTAGAATACGAGGAGTATTCAGGGGAAATTCCACATATATTCATTCATACTCTAATTGCATATCCTGAGCTTAAAGATAAGAACGGATTAATGCGATATGATAATGATTGTATTAATGTACAGGAATTTAAGAATTTACTAGAAGAATTATATAAGAATGGGTATAGCTTAGTTGATATTAATGATACTTATTATGAGGACTCAGAAGGAAAGTTTAAACTAGCTGAAAGTGTACAAGTACCAAAAGGAAGAAAGCCATTGATTTTCTCTGTAGATGATGTGGTGTATGATGTCAAGAAACGTGGTAATGGAATGGTGGACTTCCTTACAGTAAATGAGGAGAATCAAATTGTATCAGGTACTTATCAAAAAGATGGTACAGTAGTGTATTCGGACGATAATGAATTTGTACCAATACTTGAGAAATTTATAGAAAAATATCCAGAATTCTCATCGCATGGATCGAGAATGACTTTATGTATGACTGGATTTACAGGGGTATTTGGCTACCGAACAGATGCAGATTATGATGGAGATCGTGATGCCGAGATTGTAAAAGCAAAAAGAGTAGTTAAAAGACTGAAAGAACTTGGTTATAACTTTGCTAGTCATAGTTATGGACATTATGATGTATCGAAGCATACATATAATAGTCTTAAGAAGGATTTGCAGAGATTTCGCGATGAGGTTGAACCAATCATTGGAGAGACTAAGATCTTTGTATATCCCTATGGGAAATTAGTAAAACCAGAAGAAGATAAGTATGATTTGCTCTTAGAATATGGTTTCCGCGTATTTTGTTCGGTGAGTAATTTCTTCTATCAAAGAGAGTATGAGGAGGGACATTCTATATACATGACGAGAATATCTGTTGACGGATATTCACTAAGAAATTATAGAACAGCACTGGCACCAGTGATAGATGTCAATAAGGTGATAGATCGTTAGCTAGATTCACTAAACATAATGCATTACAATTGCTTTAGAATATAAGTATATTAGTTTTTGAATTTACAAAATAACAGAATAATTGACAAAAAACATGAAAATTTATACTAAATGGATTATTTTTCTGTTAATAAATATAAATATTTGCTTATGTAATTGGAGAAGTTATAAGATTATAAGGCTTATGAGGGAGTATTACGAATACTTTTTATGTGTTGCTTTTCAAAAATGCTATATGATATAATAAGCCGATATGTTTGATGGCAATTTATACAAGGGATGTATATATGGCCAATGTTTCATTGGTCAAAGGAAAGTCACAAATGAATTTAAAGTAGGAGGAAGTACTTCAATGAAAGAACTGAGCAATCAGAATCAAAATGTAGCACAAGAGGGTATCTATAGTGTAAAACATCTAGGTTTACCGAAGACGTTATTATTAGGATTTCAACATACATTTGCAATGTTTGGTGCAACTGTTTTGGTTCCTATTTTAACAGGTTTAAGTGTTTCTACAACATTATTTATGGCTGGTATTGGAACTTTGTTATTTCATTTATTATCAAAGGGAATGGTACCAGCATTTTTAGGATCTTCTTTCGCGTTTTTAGGTGGTTATGCTGCTGTAGCACCACTAAAAGATGGTGTGGCTGATCCGATTCAATTAGCATATGCATGTGGTGGTGTTTTTGTAGCAGGTCTTGTGTATTTGGTGGTAGCTGCCTTTATTAAGGCATTCGGTGCGAAGAAAGTAATGCGTTACTTCCCACCAGTTGTAACGGGACCTATTATTATAGCAATCGGACTTACTCTTGCTCCTACAGCAATTAATAACGCTTCAACAAACTGGCTTATTGCGATAGTTGCAGTAGGCATAGTAATTGTATGCAATATTTGGGGAAAAGGTATGGTCAAAATTATTCCTATTATGCTAGGTATCGTAGGTGCATACATCTTAGCACTTTTTATGGGAGAAGTAGATTTTACTTCAGTTAAAGAAGCAGCGTGGCTTGGCGTTCCGCTGAAAACAGCCAATTTTGCAAAGTTTAATTTAAGTGCAATTATTACTATTGTACCAATTTCTTTAGCTACAATGATGGAGCATATTGGAGATATCTCAGCTATTGGTGCAACCACAGGTAAGAACTATATTGCAAATCCAGGACTTCATAGAACTTTATTAGGTGATGGTCTGGCTACAAGTGTTTCTGCCTTATTCGGTGGTCCAGCAAATACAACTTATGGTGAGAATACAGGTGTACTTGCATTATCAAAAGTATATGATCCAGTAGTAATGAGAATTGCAGCTTGTATCGCAATCGTATTATCATTTTCTCCAAAGTTCGCAGCCATTGTAAGTTCAATTCCAACAGCAATTATTGGTGGTGTATCATTAATCTTATACGGAATGATTTCAGCAATTGGTGTACGTAACGTGGTTGAGAATACCGTAGATTTTACAAAGAGTAGAAATCTAATCATAGCAGCAGTTATCCTTGTTAGTGCATTAGGTATCCAATATCAATATGTATACAATGAAGTAGGCGCTCAAGTGATTAATTCTGGTATTAATTTCGCAATTGGTGGATTTGACATTACATTATCGGGAATAGCTGTCGCAGCACTTGCAGGTATCTTGCTCAATGCGATACTTCCAGGTAAAGATTATGAGTTCAAAGAAGAATAATTAATCCAAAGTTATAGATTGAATAATTAAAACTGTAGTATGCCATTTAATAATGGTGTGCTACAGTTTTTTGACGTCGATTTATGGAATAATGGCACGATGTAAATTTAGTCCCAATCAATATTATGTTGAATAAGATATATTATGCAATATGAATTATAGAAAAAGGGAGATAAATATGAATTGTGGATCAAATAATTCCTGTAACGACAGAATGAATAGATGTTGTGAAAAACCAAGAAGGGAAATGCCAAGATGTGAAGCTGTTAGACCAATGCATGAATCAATGAGACCAAGTTGCGGCTGTGAAAGACCAATGCATGAATCAATGAGACCAAGTTGCGGCTGTGAAAGACCAATGCATGAATCAATGAGACCAAGTTGCGGCTGTGAAAAACCAATGCATGAATCAATGAGACCAAGTTGTGGCCGCGAAAGACCAATGCATGAATTAATGAGACCAAGTTGTGGCCGTGAAATGCCACATAATGAGTGTGTAAGACCTTCTCGTAGTTGTGCACCAGAAAAAGAAGTTGTGGAGAGTATTATTGTAAATGATTGTTCTTGTCAAGAATTTATGAGATTATATGACTTGTACAATTGTACTGCTGATAAAGCTCGTAGAGAATTCATGGGAGCAGAAAAAGGTCTTAATGATGCTATGGATTGTATCAAGATGGGGTTATGCTATAACGAGAAAGCAAAAGAAATCTACACTTGTATGGACGAATTCTTAGACTCAATGAATGAAACAGATAACACAAGAAACACTAATAACTGTGGCTGTAACATGAACTGTGGTTGTAACACAAATTGCAACAACAGCTGTATGTCAAGAACAATGCATAAGTGTGATCCATGTATGAAGATGAGAGAAGAATTAAAGGAAATGATTTGTAATATGAATAAGCTGGAAGAAGAAAGCTTAGAGTGCACCAAGGCAGCAGTGGATAAGTTAATGGAAGCTAGAGAGCTCAACAAATGCATTTGTGAATTAAAGAAAAAAGTTGCTAAAAATTGTTACCCAAAATGTTAATAGATTAAACGAATGGTTACAACGTAAAACAGTGAAATTAATTATAGAGAGAAAGAGGCTACTTAATGTCAGCCTCTTTCTTTAACTTTTAATTTTCTTGTAACACCAGAACCAATCCATACATTGTAAACCAAGTGCATTAGGATCTGTCTGACGTGACATGAGTTCATCGAATGTCTTTGCGGGTGGAACAAGGACAGGCTGTCCAGGGGTCCAGTTAGCAGGGGTTACAACACTGTATTCATCAGTAGTTTGTAATGCAAGTAATAGACGAAGAATTTCAGGAATACTTCTACCGTTAGTTAAAGGATAGACTAAGATAGCGCGAATTACCTGATTAGGGTCAATAAAGTAGACGTTACGAACAGTTTCTGTTGAACTTACATTAGGGGCAATCATACCATAGAGTCTTGCAACGTCTCCGTTTCGGTCTGCTACTACAGGGAAAGGAACAGTGATGCCTGTCAATTCTTTAATTGTGTATACCCAGTCAAGATGCGAAGGATTACTATCAATACTAAGACCAAGTAGAGTAGCCCCTAACTCCTCGAACTGTGGATATGCTTGTGAGAAAGCTACGAATTCCGTAGTGCAGACAGGTGTAAAATCTCCAGGATGACTAAAGAACACAACCCACTTTCCTTTGTAATCAGACATTTTGACTGGGCCAAAAGTTGTTTGAGCAGTAAAGTCAGGGGCCGTCATGCCAATACTTACATGATTCACTTCCAAAATAGTACCTCCAATTTTAGCACTTTATATTCAATATATGCATAAGTTTTGGGGAAGTGGCTTGGATATCAAAATATCTTTGATAATCATGATGCATGTATGATATACTAAAAATATCTGTTAAGTAATCGGAGGATGGGAAATGGATCATACTTTGCTGGAACAATTATCCAAGGTAACAGTAGAAGAACAGAAAATATTAGATGGGCATCATGATATTAATCAATCAATCTATACCCAGAGAAATGATTGGATAGTAGATTGTGATAAATTATTACAAAAGGGAAAGTTAATTCAAGTTAGGCCACTTACTCGATTTGTACATTTCCCTAAGCATACACATAATTATATTGAAGTAATCTATATGTGTAAAGGAAGTACAACACATATTGTTGATGGGAATAAGGTTGTTCTTAGAGAAGGAGATTTACTTTTTCTTAATCAGAATGCATGTCAAGAAGTCTTGCCGGCTGGAAATGGTGATATAGCGGTTAATTTTATAGTATTACCGCAGTTTTTTGATGTGACGTTCTCGATGATGGGGGAGGAAGAAAATCTACTAAGAGAGTTCTTGATTGGCTGTTTAAGAAAGGACTCGATAGTGCCGAGCTATCTATATTTCCATGTATCGGAAGTGCTACCAATTCAAAATTTGTTGGAGAATATGATTTGGACAGTATGGAATGACCAGCAGAATAAGAGAAGTATTAATCAGATCACGATGGGATTATTGTTTTTACAACTACTCAATCATATGGACAAGATAGAATATGGTCAAAATCCTTATGAAAAGAATGTAATTGATCAAACATTGGCATATGTAGAAGAACATTACAAAGAGGGAACACTTACACAATTAGCCATCATGATGAACCAAGATGTATATTGGCTAAGTCGTGAGATTAAGAAGTTAACAGGGAAAACATATAAAGAGATTTTACAGACGAAACGCTTAAACCAAGCATTGTATCTATTAGTACATACTAAGATATCAGTTTCAGATATTATTCAGTCAGTTGGATATGTTAATACCAGTTATTTTTATCGGATATTTAGAAAACAATTTGGAATGACACCAACTGAGTGCAGAAGAGTTCATGAAATTGGATATTGACAGAAAGATTGATTCATAGTATATTTACTACAGTTCTTTTAAAAATGAATAAAGATTGGGAATGAGGTTCTCCCATGATGTATAATCAAAACCGCATGTATGCTGATGACTTCTGTGAATACTCACAGGGGATATCAGCTTTTTTTATGCGATTTAAACTATTGTTAAAAGAGGAGAAGAATTATGTTAACGAGTCTTGCACTAATTTTTTTACTAGGTCTATTACTAGGATCTATATTTACGAAGTTAAAGCTACCAGCTTTGCTAGGTATGATTTTAACTGGAATACTATTGAGTCCTCATGCTTTTAATTTGCTAGATGACTCCATTCTATCTATATCACCTGATTTACGGCAACTTGCATTAGTAATTATATTAACTAGAGCGGGATTATCCTTAAATCTAGAAGATTTAAAGAAGGTGGGAAGACCTGCTGTACTTATGTGTTTTGTACCAGCCTGCTTTGAGCTTGCTGGTATTGTCCTTCTAGCACCTAAATTATTAGGAGTGACAATAATTGAAGCAGCAATTATAGGGGCAGTGGTAGCTGCTGTATCTCCGGCTGTTATTGTACCTAGAATGATTCGTCTAATGGAGGAAGGTTATGGAGTAAAGCATAGTATCCCACAATTAATACTTGCGGGTGCTTCTGTGGATGATGTCTTTGTTATTGTATTATTTACCTCGTTTATCTCACTAGAAACAGGTGGAAGCGTATCTATTATGAATTTTATTAAGATACCAATCTCTATCATCGCAGGTATATTATTAGGAGTGTTGGTAGGTAAGATGTTGATATTTATCTTTAAGAAATTTCATATGAGAGATTCTGTTAAATTATTAATCATTCTGAGCATATCATTCTTATTAATTGCCTTTGAAGAAGTT
This sequence comes from Lachnospiraceae bacterium, assembly GCA_019421365.1. Lineage (GTDB taxonomy): Bacteria > Bacillota > Clostridia > Lachnospirales > Lachnospiraceae > Anaerosporobacter. Next base: position 6,914 of record JAHZFJ010000017.1, on the reverse strand, counting down.
CTAAAACCATATATACCAATGTCTGGTTTGATTTCAATAATGGTGTTGGCAATTACGATTTATCGTTCGTATGAAGTGCTAGCCAAACGTTTGTCAGAAAAGTATAATCGTCTTTGGATAGCTGCTGAAGTGTTGCTTTTTGTATTAGTTGGGGCAACAGTAGACTTAGAGTACGTATTCCAATCAGGAATATTTGCAGCCATATTAGTAATAGGAGGACTTATCTTCCGTATGATAGGAGTATTAGTTTGTTTAATTAAAACAAAACTAACCAACAAGGAAAAGGCATTCTGTATGATTGCATATACACCAAAAGCTACAGTTCAGGCTGCTATTGGAGGAGTTCCACTCTCAATGGGACTTGCTTGCGGTAACAAAGTATTGACTGTAGCTGTATTAGCCATACTGATAACAGCACCGTTTGGGGCAATATTAATTGATTCACTATACAAAAAATTATGTGAAAAAGAATTGTAATAGGCAATTGTAATTGACTAAAACCGGAAAGTAAAATATTCCTCGTATAGTATGTAGCCTTTTTGTCATAATAAATACTGTGTGCTACGTTGTTTCGTAGCCATCAAAACTCAAAATAAGCAAATTAATGGAGGTCTATTATGGAAAAGAATTCGAGTATCGGATGTACGGTTAACAATTGTCAATATCATGCACAAAGCGAAGATTACTGTACTTTGAATAAAATTGAAGTGGGTACACACGAGTCAAATCCTACTAAAGTAGAATGTACAGATTGTAAATCCTTTGTCTGTAAACCAGAAGCTAGTTGTTGTAAATAACTAGTATCTACTACAAGGCTGTATCATAAAATTGATAGAATATAAATTCTGTTAGTTTTGTGTTACAGCCTTTTATTTATTTTAATTGTTCTAATTAAGTAGAGATACTAAATTATACTTGACTATAGAGTGAAAATGGGGTTTATTATATAAGGCAGTTAATTTACGGAGGAAAAAAGATGAAACAACCTAATTTATTAAATGATAATGTGAAAATACTATTTTTTCGTTATCTTATACCATCGGTTAGTGCTACACTAGTTACTTCGATTTATGTGTTAGCAGATACGATTTTTATTGGCAAGGGAATATCAGATATTGCGGTAGCTGCGCTTAATATAATAATACCATTATTTTCGTTGTATTTTGGAATGGGATTATTGTTTGGCGTTGGTGGATCAGTATTATTGTCAGTAGCAAAAGGACAAGGGGATGAGAAGAAAGCTAATACGTATTTTACGGTAGCGTTTATTTCCAATGGTATTGTATCTCTTGTCTTTTTACTTATTAATTTAGTAGCATTTGATCAAATTGCTTACTGGTTAGGGGCTTCTGAAACCACAATCGGTTATATACGTGAATACGGTATGTATTTTATCTGGGGTATTCCGTTCTTCTGTTTTTCGTCATTTTTACAAGCGTTTGTAAGAAATGATAAGGCACCGAAGCTTTCAATGATAGCAGTTATTAGTGGTGGTGTTATTAATATTATAATTGATTATGTATTTATCTATATCTTTGATATGGGAATGGGCGGTGCATCATTAGCTACTGTGCTTGGTTCTGTAGTTTCATGTATCATATTATCAACTCACTTTTTATCAAAATCAAATACGTTGCATTTGGTAAAGAAGGGATTACATTTACGTTATTTTGGTGACGTTATGAAAAATGGATTTTCTAGTTTTCTAATTGAGATGTCATCAGGAATCGTTATATTCATATTCAATAACCAAGTACTGCGTTATATCGGTGATGTTGGTGTCACTGTATATAGTATCATCTCCAATACAGCAATTATTGTATCTTCATTAAGTAATGGTATATCGCAAGCAGCACAGCCATTGTTAGCAGTTAATTTTGGAGCAGGGAAATATGATCGAATTCATCAAGTGAAACGACTTGGATTAGTTCTTTCGTTCATGACAGGAATCATCTTTGCAGTGATAGGATTTTGCTTCCCAGAGTTTATTGTGGGATTATTCGTACATCCATCTAAAGAAGTGCAAGAATTAGCTCCAATGGCCATACAGATGTACTTCATATCATTTATCTTAATGGTTCCAAATATTTTTTATAGTAACTACTTCCAATCGACGTTGCAACCAATCTATGCACTTATTATTTGTGTATTGAGAGGATTGATATTGAGTGGGGTTCTAGTATATATATTACCAATTATACTTGGAATAAAAGGTATTTGGATGACTATGATTTTTGTTGAAAGTATAACTTTGGCAGTGATTATCACATTCGCTCTTAGAGAGAAGAGACATAAAGAGATAGCTTAGCAGAGATTAGCTTTATTGGAGAGGAGTATAGAGGGGCACCATGACACTACAACAGTTAAAATACGCAGTTGAGGTTGCAAAATTAGGTTCCATAAGTGAGGCTGCAAAGCGTCTCTTTGTATCGCAACCAAGGTTATCAAATGCTATTAAGGAATTAGAGAATGAGATTAAGATAGAGATTTTCATACGAAATAATAAGGGGATTCAAGTTTCGATTGAAGGTGCAGAATTCTTAGGTTATGCCAGACAAGTTTTAGAACAAGCGGACTTGTTAGAACATAGATATTGTAATACAAAGCCTACTAAGCAAGTTTTCTGCGTATCTACACAACACTATGCATTCGCGGTGAATGCTTTTGTTGAGTTAATTAAAGAATATGGTTTAGAAGAATATGAATGTTCCTTAAGAGAAACAAGAACGTATGAAATCATAGATGACGTGAAGAATCTTAGAAGTGAGATTGGAATTATCTATATTAATGATTTTAATTCAAAGGTTTTGAACAAGTTGATCAAAGATAATAATTTGACATTCACTGAATTGTTTGTAGCCAAGCCCCATGTATTCATTAGTTCTAAAAATCCTTTGGCGGTCAAGGAATGTGTGACGTTAGAGGATCTAGAGGAATATCCATATCTTTCGTTCGAACAAGGAAATAATAATTCATTCTACTTTTCAGAAGAGATTTTGAGTACATTATCAAGAAAGAAGAATATTCATGTCAGTGATCGAGCAACTTTGTTCAATCTACTAATAGGTCTGAATGGTTATACCATCTCGACGGGTATTATTAGTGCGAAACTAAATGGAGAGAATATTATTGCGGTTCCTCTATCGGTAGAAGAGAATATTACAATTGGATATCTAACGCATAACAATGGGAAGGTAAGTGAACTTGGAAAATTATATATAGAATTTATTAAGAAATATATTGAGAAATATATTGATGAGATAAAATAAAGTATATAGCGAAAATGTAAATATTTATACAACTAATTTACTATGTATTACTTTTAATTCTTGAAAAATTATGCTATTATGAAATTAGCTGTAGAAGGTGTGTGTAGTTAGTTAGAGGAGAAAAAAATTGAATATTGAAGTATTAAAGAAAAATGGGCAGTTGCGTGTTTATAAAAGAAATGAAGTTATATGCCGTGAGGATGAAACTGGACAGTATGTGTATATATTGCTTAAAGGGAAAGCTGACATATACAAAAGAGTTGGAAAACATCAGGCAGATAAGCATATTGCTAATATTCTGACAGGAACAGTTTTTGGAGAATCCTCTCTTATCGAAGGAAAAAAAAGAAATGCAAGTGTAGTTGCAGGTAGTGATAGTACAGTCGTTTTAGAATTTGATAACCGTAAGTATCGTTTATTACTTCGAGAAGAACCTGACTTAGCTTTTATGTTGTTAAAAACACTTATGTTTCGAATAAATCAAGCCATGGACCAATTATTATCCGTTGATCCGGCATATATTTTTAGTTGCAGAACGAATGATATATATATGATGGTTTCGTCACTGGATAATGAGACGTTTAAAGATATTGTTAAAGGAAATTACGAATATCCATTAACAGCGATAAAAGAATTTAGTGAAATGTTAGATTCGTTGAATCAGAGAATGCTATCAAAGGGAAGTTGAAGGTATACCTTTAACTTCCCTTTGATAGCATTTTTGGCTTTATAATTGTGGTGTAGTTTCTTCTTATTATAATGCACTAATTAAGTAAAGAAGCATAGTACTAAAGTAACAAAGTAAAAAAATATGTATAAATGTATAAATAAATGGATGAAAATGTGTATATACATTGGTGGTTAAAAGTAATTTAATGAAAAACATGGAAAACTTCAATATTTTGGTTGCAATATTATTAAATAGTATGTATAATTTAAAAATGAAATGAATATATAAAACAATATACAAGTAGTATGGCGGAAATACATAAACATCGGTAATTACAGAGTATAAATTACATTTGATTTTTTTAAATTATAATTAGCTACATGCCTAGAATTATTGACTTAAATGTTGCAAATAACTTAATAAATATGCAAATTTAGAAAAAATAATTTAATAATTACAAAAAAAACCGAATAAAACATAGTTGACAAACAATTACAAAGATGGTAGAATCTGTTACTATATTGAACGAGGGTGTTCTGGGGATTCCGGAACGCCCTTTTGTCTCTTATATATTTTTTTCAATTAATGCTTTATAGTTGTAAAGCTGAGATGAGATAAAATAGCATAATGATAACATCTTATCAAGATACAGTACATGTTAAAGTGGTGATTATTCACACGGTATATTATATATATGCAGAAAATGACTGGTTAACAAAAGGTCATGCATCTACAATAGGTTTACTTGCGAGGTTATTTCTATTGTTGTGTTTTATGCTAGTGTTGTTTAATAAAATAAAATATTTAAGGAGGAAGATTTATGAAGAAAAAAGGCTTAGCGTTATTACTTGCGTTAACACTAACAGCTTCTATGATGGCTGGATGCTCTAAAAAGAATGAGCCAAAGAATGAAACAAAAACAGAAGAAACAAATGGTACTCCAACAGATGATTCTGCAACAACGGAAGAATCAACAACAGAAGAGGTAACTAATACAGAACCTACAGGACAAATTATCCTTGGTGATGTTACTGAATTCAATGGTAGTTTTATTGAAGGTTGGGGAAATAATGGTGCTGATTACGTAATCAAGGAATTAATTGGAACATACCCAGGTTTCTATGGTACAGCAGAACTTAGTAGTGCAGCTGAGTATGTATATAATCCAACTGTACTAGTATCTGATCCAGAAGCTACCTTGAATGAAGATGGATCGAAAACTTTCAAATTCACTTTAAACCAAGATTTAGTATGGTCTGATGGCTCAGCATTAACTGCTAAAGATTATGTTGGTTATCTTATGATTTATGCTTCACCTGAGTTTGCTGAGATTGAAGGATCGAATACTGCTGGTAGTACATTAGTTGGTTTTGATACATATAATACTGGCGATACAAAAGAGTTCTCAGGAATTCATTTGATTGATGATTATACATTCTCTGTTACGATTAATTCTGAGAACATTCCTACTTACTTTGAAGCGTATGCTTCAGCAGTTACACCAGTACCTTTCACAGTATATGCTCCTGGTGTAGAAATCAAAGATGATGGTAATGGTTGTTACTTAACAGATAATTACACATCAGAACTTATCAAAGAACCTATGACTGCTGAAAGATATAATCCTACAGTTACTTGTGGACCATACAAATTTGTAAGCTATGATGCAACAAATCAAGAAGTTGTTCTTGAAGTTAATGATAAATTCAAAGGTAACTATGAAGGAAAGAAACCTACAATTGCAAAAGTTATTATGAAATATACAGAAGAAGCTACTCAACTTGATGAATTAGCAGCAGGAAATGTAGATTTACTTGTTGGTATCTCTGGTGGAGATAAAATCAATGCTGGTCTTGATTTAGTTGATCAAGGAAAAGCTGATTATGCAACTTACTTAAGAAATGGTTATGGTCAATTAGCATTCCATACTGATTTTGGTCCAACTCAATTCAAATCAGTACGTCAAGCAATTTCATACTGCTTAGATAGAACAACATTCGTTAGTCAATATACTGGTGGTTTCGGATCATTAGTTAATGCAGAATATGGTCTTGGACAATGGATGTACCAAGAAAGAAAAGATGTTATTGATAGTGAATTAAATCCTTATTCATATAGTATTGATAAAGCAAAAGAAGTTCTAGAAGCAGATGGCTGGAACCTTAACGAAAAAGGTGAAGCTTATGTAGATGGTACAGATACATTACGTTACAAAGAAGTTGATGGCGAATTAATGTCTTGTGAAATTCAATGGGCTTCATCTGATAACTCAGTTGCTCAATTACTTGCAACTATGTTACCAGGAGAGATGGAAAAAGCAGGTATGAAATTAACTGCTACTGTAGTTGACTTCCCTACATTACTTAACAACTATTATCGTGAGGGTATTGATGAACCTCAATTCCATATGTTTAACTTAGGAACTGGATTCACTCCAATTCCACAATTTGAGTATAACTACAATACAGCTAAGAACTTCTTAGGAAATTATAATACAAACTTCTGGATGGATGATAAGCTTATGAACATGGGTTATGATCTTACTAAGACAGATCCAAGTGATAAAGAAGGATACCTTGATAAATGGGAAGCTATTATAAAAGAACTTAATGAACAAATGCCAAATATTCCTCTTTATTCAGATGAATACCATACATTCTTCAATCCAAAAGTTCAAGGATATGTTGGTGATGATACATTCGGTCTTGGATTATCATTAATCTATATGTCAGTAACTGAATAATTAAGTATTAATTAAAACAATAGAATTAGTAAGAAACTGATGTAACTGGAAATAGGGCATTCTCATAATGCCCTATTTCCGTGATAATGAAGATAATTCCCCAGATTAACAGGGATTGTACATAGATCAACAAATATAGTAAATAAGTGTGAAAGTATCTGACAATTTGTGCCACCATGGAATATAGTCAGCATAAATAGCAAGAAAGCAGGTGTGGATAAGATGGCAAAAT